>JBJKQO010000063.1:0-50543 GCA_046705145.1 Candidatus Woesearchaeota archaeon | reverse complement strand
CTACTTCGCTGACAATGTCAGTGTCGCCAACTCTTTTGGGTTGGCGGACTCAAAAGTTTGCGAGACGACAATGTCTCTTAGATAGGCAAACTTGTGAGTATACTCACGTATACAAGCCTTGTCAGCTACGTCGGGCCATGTGTTTGGCTTTGCCAAACGCCAGCAAATCTATGATTTGCGCTGCCATGAATGGCATACGCCATTCGATGGCATACACGGCACCGACGAACTTTCCGGACAGAGCTTTTAAAACAAAAACTTTATATATGTATTAGATTACTTTGTTCTGTATATTTAGTGTGAATCATCATCATCAAATAGTGAGGGTAACGAAAATGAAGAAGTTTTTTTCAGGAATTAAGTCCAAACTGGGCATGGGAGAGCCAGAAGAAGAGCTCTCAGAAGAGTCAGGTTACGTTGAGCTTGATCACCACGTTGAAGATTCAAAATCAAAGATAATAGTCAGACCTTTCATGATAAAGGAGTTTGAGGACATAAAAGACATACTTGACTCCCTGAGAAAAGGCCAGACGATAGCGCTTATAAACATCAGGCCTCTTAAGGACAAGGACCTTATCGAGCTTAAGAGGGCAGTAAACAAGATAAAGAAGACGTGTGACGCTATAGAAGGGGAGATCGCAGGATTTGGCGAAGATTACATAGTAGTCGTGCCATCTTTTGCCCAGATATACAAGTCACAGCAGGTCAAAGAGATAAAAGAGGAGTGATTTCTCACTTTTTTTCTTATTTATTCTGTACCTAACCAATTACTGTTGAAATTCTCGCTAACGCTTTGGGTAGCATCGAGCTCGCATGGAATTCTTAACCGGGTAAGGCTGACTTCCCCGTAAGGGACAACCCCCACGTCAGCCTTGATATAGAAAGAAAAGAAGCTCGCAGAATTGATGCTACCTACAATTTCAACAGTACAATATCCAAACCAAAAACTATTTATATTTACTTGTACTTTTCCAGGTCATGTCAGACGAAGTGAATGAGATGGAGAACCAGCCTTGCCCATTCTGCGGCAAGAGCACGTTGACACTTACAGAGATAGACCGGGACATACCTTATTTTGGAAAAGTCTTCTTGTTTTCGATGACATGCACAAGCTGTCATGCGCACAAGGCAGATGTCGAGGTCGCTGAGACCCAGGAGCCTGTCAAGTACACGTTTGAGATATCTTCCGAAGAAGACATGAAAGTGAGAGTTGTCAAGTCTTCAGAAGCTACAGTCAAGCTTCCTCACATAACAACAATAACACCCGGGCCTGCATCAAACGGGTTTGTCACGAACATAGAAGGCATACTTAGCAGGGTAAAGAAGATTGTCGAGGACACACGCGACAACGATGAAGACCCTGAAGTGAAGAAGAAGGCAAAAAACATACTCAAGAAGCTCCAGCGCGTCATGTGGGGTCAGGAAAAGCTTAAGATCGCAATAGAGGACCCTTCGGGGAATTCTGCTATCATCTCTGAGAAAGCAGTCAAGAGCAAGCTCAAGTGAGAACTGCAAGATAATGTCAATATCCTGAAGTAGACAAAAATTTTTATAAACTAACCTGAAAAACTTGCCTTAGGAGAGATACCTATGAGAAGACAAGAATATTTCAGATACCTTATCCTGGCATCTTTTTTAGTCCTGTTCTCATTTTTTTCAGTAAAACACTTTGTCTTGGGAGGAGGAAGCGCAGCATCAGTTGACGCGTTATGTCCATTTGGGGGCTTTGAGAGCTTTTTCACGTTCATAACCACTGGGCTTCTCGTACCAAGGATAATGGCAAGCAGCATGATACTTGCTCTTGCGATAATACTTGTCTCGATAATATTCAGCAGAGGATTTTGCGGGTGGATTTGCCCTTTTGGAACAGTCCAGGAATTTCTTGGAAAACTCTCAAAAAGGAAGGTAAGGATCCCTGAAAAAACTGACTCTTACCTAAGATACCTCAAGTACCTCGTCCTTGCAGTGATAATAGTAGGGACTGCGATAACAGGAACCCTCATCTTTAGGGGCTACGACCCATTCATGACCTTTTTTCACTTCGGAAAAGGCCTTATCTGGGAATACAGCCCTGACGAGCTTCCGGTCCTGCTCCCAGGGATAATAATAACAGCAGCTGTGCTTGCTGCGTCAGTATTTATCGAGAGGTTCTGGTGCAGGTATCTGTGCCCTCTTGGCGCTGTTACAGCACTCTTCTCAAGATTGAGGATATCAAAGATCAAACGTGATAAGAAGACCTGCATAAACTGCAAGGCATGTGACAAGGTCTGCCCCTCCTTATTGAAACCCTCAACTGTTGAGGAGGTCAAAAGCGCAGAATGCATAGGCTGCACAAGATGCGTAAACGCCTGCCCGAAAAACTCACTTTCGATAAACATCGGAAAAAAGAAGATAGGGGCCTACCTTTTTGCGTCTCTTCTGATAATAGCATTCTTTTCAGTGATAATGATATCGATGGCTTTAGGCTATTGGCAAAGCGTTCCGGAAGTATCAGACATAGCAGATGAGCATGCAGGAACCATAAACGTTGATGATATAAAAGGGTGGATGACTCTTGCAGAAGTGTCAGAAGCTTCAGGGATACCCCTTGATGAGATGGTGCCTGCACTTGGCCTGCCACAAGACATAGACTCCGCAACACCCCTAAAAGATATAGCTGCAAAGTATTCGGTTGATTTTGACACTGAAAACGTGAGAGAATACCTTAAGGACCACCAGGAAGGCTGCTCTTCAGACGAAGATGTGTCCTGCCCATGGGGAGAACAAGATGACCCTGCTCCTGGAGACTGCGGGCTTTACGACGATAACGATGATAACGGCATCTGCGATAAGAGCCAGTGAATAACAGGATCAGTAGAAAGGAGAGGGTATCAATTTGCGAGCTTCTTCAATTTTTATTGAGCCTGAATAACCGTAACCAATATAAATCCGCATTCATTCTTACGCCTTATGAGCATCCTGATCAAAAAGGCCCTCCTAAACGGAGAACTAAAAGACATATTCATAGACGGAAACACCATCCAGCAGATCTCAGATTCGATAAGCATAGAAGCTGACCACAAGATATATGCAAAAGGGATGGCTGCACTCCCATCATTCTTTAACTGTCACACGCACGCTGCGATGACCCTTTTTAGGAGCTACGGAAGCGACCTTCCATTACAGCAGTGGCTTGAGACCAAGATCTGGCCTGCTGAAGCAAAGATGACAAAAGAGCAGGTGTACGCAGGAGCAAGGCTTGGGATACTTGAGATGATCAAGTCAGGAACCACATTTTTTAATGACATGTACTGGCATCTTGACACAACAGCAAAGGCTGCAGAAGAGATGGGCATAAGAGCTTCCCTTAGCCAGGTCTATCTTGACCTTTTTGACCCTGAAAAGACAGCTGAACAGGTAAGGCTGGCAAAAAGACAGCACAGCGAATCAAAAGACTGGCCTCAAAGGCTCATATTCTCTTTAGGACCTCACGCGATATATACGTGCTCAGAGGAATTCCTTAAGTTTTGCTCAGAGTTTTCTGAAAAGCACAAGGTCCCTGTCCACTTCCATCTTTCAGAGACAAGACAGGAAGTATCTGACTGCATGGAAAAGCACAATGCAAGGCCTGTCGAGTATCTTGAAAAGATAGGGTTCCTGCATGACAAGCTTATCTGCGCACACAGCGTATGGCTTTCAGACAAGGAGATAATGATACTGAAAAGAAACGAAGTCAAGGTCGTCCACAACCCAGTATCTAACATGAAGCTTGCAGTCGGAAACGTCTTTCCATACCCTAAGTTTAAGGAGGCAAAAGTGAAGGTTGCTCTCGGAACTGACGGATGCTCCTCAAACAACAACCTTTCCATGATAGAAGAGATGAAGTTCGCATCGCTTCTTCAGAAGCATGAGAACGGAGCAGAGGCAATGCCTGCATCTGAAATATTCAGGATAGCCACAAGAAGCGGAGCAGAGGCCTTTGGCCTTAATTCCGGCGTGATTGAAAGAGGGGCTCTTGCAGACCTTATACTTGTCAACCTTAAAGACAACTTCCTCGTGCCAAACAACGACCTAAAGGCAAACCTGGTATATTCTGCAGTCCCATCATGCGTTGACACCACGATCTGCGACGGAAAGATACTCATGCTCAACAGGAAGATAGAAGGAGAGTATGATATCATCCTTAAGGCAGAGGAAGCTGTGAAGGGGCTGCTTGGGTGAAGGAATCTACTAATAATATAGATGTTTTCTTCTTTCTAGGTTAGTAAGGCTTAAATCGCCTTGGAATCCACTTCCTTATCCCAGTATTCCACTTTTTTACTTGTTTTAAGTATCTATGATGATTAGACATAATTTCTAGTTCTTTGGGAGTGTATTCATTTAGATTATCCAATTCTCCTTTGCTTACTACTTCCAGGACATCTCTCTCAGCTAGCTCTTTTTTTAGGGGGATTTTTGTTCTGCTTTTTTTCCCTATAACATAATTTCCATATTCCAGAACTGTTTGATTATTCATTCCAGACCACCGGATTCTTTTTAGTCTCAAGTGGTGGATTGTCGTCGACATCCTGTCATATATCTCAACATAGTATCTTTCAAATCCGTCAGGCGATTCAAAAGTAGGGGTGTGGGTCTTGGTATAAATCCATTTTGTATAAAATTCTATTTCAGCATCACTAAACCACTCCGTAGTCCCGGGAGTAAATATCTTTTGAGGTGATACGCATATTTCTAAACCCCCAACTGCAGGCACTAGCAGGAGATTGTTTTTGCTAATGGTACGATGGACTTCAACTAGTCCTGCCAGGTCTTTTCCTTCAAACGTAACTACTCCTGATCTTACAAGAATCCTTAACGCTTCTTCTGTTGTGGGGTTTAAAGTCATATTACATCAGCTTTGAAATAGATCCGTTATATTATTATTAGAGGGTTCATCTGTACTATTTCAGATATCCATTTTGTATTTTCTATCTATAGCTTCCTTCTATTCTGCAGTTTCCTAAAACGCCATCTAATACTTTAGCCTCAAAAATAGAACCTTCTTGTTTCCCATAGGCGGTTAGAGGTACTCCGTCTTTTATTGCGGCAGTAATTAAAGCATAAGCCTCATCATATCTTTGTTTCCCTCACCAACCAATGAAAAATTTTTGAAACAGATTCTTGTAAGGCCATAATTTTTTCCTGATCTCATTATAGTAAATAAAC
This sequence comes from Candidatus Woesearchaeota archaeon, assembly GCA_046705145.1. Classification (GTDB taxonomy): domain Archaea; phylum Nanobdellota; class Nanobdellia; order Woesearchaeales; family JBJKQO01; genus JBJKQO01. The sequence goes on along the minus strand of JBJKQO010000063.1, from coordinate 45,359 downwards.
AATTATATCCTCCTTTTTTTCTGGTTTTGACGACGCTTACTGGAACACCGCTGACTGAGTAGTTTGCTTCTACCTTTCTTGAGGGTGAGGAAGTAATAATTACCTCCTCCGAACATCCAACAAGAGCTGCAAGGGCTACTCCCGCAGTAATTCCTTTTCCATATTTTCTTAGTTTTTCACATAGTGTCATTTTTTTCACCTTCCTCATATATTTCCCATAGCGGGGCATGATTCTTCTTTGGTGCCATCGCTGCATCTGCATATCTTCTGTGCAGCTGAATAATATTTATCAGGCTCATGTCCGAACTGCTTTGCAAGCTCTGTCAGTATTTTATTGATCTTGTTTTCTTGTATCATCTTTTCACCTTTATGAAATTTGTTACTTCTTAGTAGGGATTATATATTAATAAATGTTTTTATTAATTTTTTTATAATTATTACAAGAATATTGTTAATTTTGTATTAATTATAACTACTTTTACCTTTTTCTCAAACATTGCTCTATATGTGTGTTTTTACCAGGAAAGTTAGAATATCCAGTGCACCATGAAAATGTTACTTGGTGTGGGTCTAGCGCCTGCATCCGCTTTATGGCATAATACTCTATCATCCTTGGATCTGGAATATGTTCTGTCCTGCTATTGGGAACAAATAAGGAATAGCCGGGATGATCCAGTTTGTTAATTATATTATGGCTGTTTTCTTTATACCATTCTGTGCCTGGAAGCGTTGTTGCTATAAGCGTTAGGACAAAATGAACCTCTCTGTTTATAAGCAGCTGCTTGTGTAATTCAATGTCCTGCTCAATCACTTCTGGAGTATGTTCAGGAGTTCCTATTATCTCGCTTGTTACTATATATAGGCCATTAGCAATCAAGCGCTGAATGTTTTCAAAGTTTCTTCTGTGTTCCCTTATCTGGCTTCCGCTGGCGCTTACGTTTCCTCCTTCCGGGTTGAATGGCACGTACAGAGATGTAACTCTCCCTTCTCCACCCTTATTATAATCAAGTATTTGTTCTGTAGCAAAATCAGTAAGCACCCTGAAGTCTACTCCTCCAGAATCATGCCAGAAAAAGCCATATTTTTTCATTATCCCAAATATTTTTGGAAGATGATCCTTCATATGTTTAGGATCCCATAACAATGCATCATCCTGCAATATCAACTCTCTATAACCCTGTTCCCGGAATATTCTCATTTGCTCATCTAATTTGTCGTAATCAAAAGGTGAAACACGATTCCCCTTTTGACTTCCTGCCATGCAAAAATTACAGTGTCTGAAGCAGCCTTTTGTGAACATCCAATCCATGTATTTTCTTCCATCAGTCGGCATCGAGTGTAATGGGGGAATTGGATATTCATCATCGTATACTCTTGGATCAAGCAAAGGAAATTCATTGAAAGGCACAAATCCCCCCCTTACTATCGGCCCCTTTTCCCTGCCCTCTACAATGTCAACAATGCTGCTTATCCCGTCATCTTTTACTGCAATATCTGCCCAGGGATTTTCTTTCAAAAATCCTTCAGGATCTGCCGTTATATGTTGGCCTCCAGTCACGATCCTGATATGAGGAAATATTCTTTTTATTGCTTCGCCAAGCTTTATTGCAGAAGGGTAATTTGCTGTTGCGATGATAGGTATACAAACCAAGTCAGGTCTTTCTCTTTCTATCTCTGCAAGTGTTTCTTCAAGAGGCCGGCCTATCCTTACCATGTCTCTTACTATGCTTCCGTCATCTCTGAATGCAGTGTATTTTTCTACAAAGTCTTCAGGACTCAATGAATCAAAATCTTGCATCTTTTGATTAAAATATTCATCTGCTCTTATTTCGAGAGGGATCTCAGTTACTCTGTCTCCGTCAAGAACTCTTCTGAAAGTATATTTGTTATCGAATCCCCCTCCTCTTATCATCTCATTGATAACTGAAGCAGAATGCCCATTTTCCCTTAATTTCGAAGCCAGGAATCCCTGACCAAGAGGCCTTCCAGTCCTAAAGATATCCCAAGCTAATGTTGTTTCAAATGCCGGATTCACAAATAGTGCTTTTGCCATTACATAGTGGTATTATTTATTTTTATTAAATCTTTCCACTATTATTTTTATAAAATTAACAAAATTTATATATATACTGTAATTATACCCAAAAAATAATGGGAAAAACAACTTACTATCTTGATGCAAAGGACAGAAAGATACTTTATGAACTCGACAGCGACTGCAGGCAGCCTGCATCAAGGATTGCAAAAAAGCTAAAGACTTCGCCTGAAGTTATCAACTACAGGATAAAGAAGCTTGAGCAAGATAACATAATAACACATTACCAGGTCATGGTGAACTTTCTGGGGTTAGGAGTGATCCAATTTAAGATGTGGTTGTCTTTGCAGCATATTGGTTCAGCAAAGCTAGATGAACTGATTGAAGAGCTTAAAAAGAATCATGCTGTCAAGTGGATCGTTTCTACAAAAGGCAGTTGGGATCTTGTAATGGCGATGGAAGTGCAAACCCTTGAGGAAGTTGATAGAGTTAAAGAGCACGTTCTCAGCCTTTTTAGCGGTTTTATAGACCGGAAAGCCTTGTCGATACTTGTTGAAGCAGAAACCTACAGTAGAGACTACATATCCTATGACAAGAACATTACAGGAAGAAAAAGAATGGTCATGAAATACATCCCCTCTCTTGAGATTGATGACATCGACTATAGAATCTTAAAAGAGCTTGTAAAGAATGGAAAATGTTCTGTAGTAGACATAGCAAGAAACATTAAGACCACACCAAGGATAATAAACTATCACCTTAAGCAGATGATAAAACGAAGAGTTATTGAAGGAACAAAGGTAGCGCTTAACTATGAAAAGCTGGGAATAAATTTCTATAAAACATTGATATCAGTAGACAACCCAAAAAAAGAAAGGGTGGCTGCCCTGATATCCTACCTCAAGGCGCACAAGAACGTCATACACCACGTTAAGGTTCTCGGCAACTGGGACCTCGAGCCTGAATTCGAGACATTTTCAGAAAATGAGTTTGATGACATCCTTACAGACATGAAAGACAGGTTCTTAGACATAATCAAGACTGTTGACATAATAACGATAAAAAAAGAATACAAGTTCATATACTTCTAAGGCTTCCTGAAACCCTCGCCAGCATACCCTACCTTGCCAAGCTCCTCTTCGATCCTGAGAAGCTGGTTGTACTTTGCAACCCTTTCGCTCCTGCATGGCGCTCCTGACTTTATCTGCCCAGTCCTTAAGCCTACGACAAGGTCTGCGATGAACGTATCCTCAGTCTCGCCTGAACGATGGCTTACCATGACGCCCATGCCGTTTCTCTGAGAGAGCTGGCATGCCTCGATGCTCTCTGTAACAGAACCTATCTGGTTGACCTTCAGGAGAAGCGAGTTGCATGCGTTAAAGTCTATCGCCCTTTGGATCCTTTTTATGTTCGTGACAAGAAGGTCATCACCAACTATCTGGACGTTCTTTCCCACTCTCTTGTTAAGCTCTGCATATGCCTCAAAATCATCCTGAGAGAAAGGGTCCTCTATGCTTATGAGAGGATACTTCTTGGTGAAACCCTCATAGACATCAGCAAGCTTTTTTGCGCTAAGGGACTTTCCCTCAAACTTGTACTTTCCATTATTGAAAAACTCGCTTGCAGCAACATCCATGCCCAGCTTTATCCTGCCGGTGTATCCTGCCTGCTCAATCGCCTTGACAAGTATCTTCAAAGGCTCTTCAGCATTCTTAAGCGGAGGGGCAAAACCGCCTTCATCTCCCACATTTACCGCATCCACACCATACTTTTTCTTGAGTATATCCTTTAGGACGTGATATGTCTCGGCGCACATCTGAAGCGCTTCAGAGAAGCTCTTAGCCCCTACTGGAAGTATCATGTATTCCTGGACGTCAAGCGCGTTTCCTGCATGCACGCCACCGTTTATGACATTCATCGAAGGCACGGGCATGACAGTCTCTTTCACTCCTGCAATATCAGCTATGTGCCTGTAAAGAGGAACTCCTTTCTCAAGCGCTGCAGCCTTGCATGCTGCCATGCTCGCTCCAAGTATAGCGTTAGCTCCGAGAACAGACTTGTTGTCAGTCCCGTCGAGGTCTATCATCACCTTGTCGATATCTTTTTGCTTTGAGACATCCATCCCCTTTATCTTCTTGGCGATCCTGTCATTGACGTTAGAAACAGCCTTAAGGACCCCTTTCCCGCCATACCTCTGCTCCTTGTCCCGAAGCTCAAGAGCCTCATGTATGCCTGTTGATGCTCCGCTTGGGACTATAGCCCTGCTCAGCCCTTTTTGTGTAAGGATGTCAACCTCAACAGTCGGATTCCCTCTTGAATCCAAAACTTCTCTTGCCTTGATATTTTTTATCTTCATCTTGTTCCTGAAGAATTGCCTACTGCAGGAGATGACTCTTCATCCATGCCATCATTTGGCTTGCCCATCTTCTCGACAGAAGAATAATAGTCATCACCTTTCACGCCAAGCGCCTCTGCAATCCTTCTCAACCTCTCTTTTTTCTTTTTTGAAGGGCTATCTTCCTTTTCAGACAGTTCCTCAAGCGGGCTTCCCCACTTGCTTTTCACACCGTCTTCAAGGCCTTTTTCACCCTTGTCTTTATTGTTTTTTTCCTTTTCCATCATCATCCGATATAGCTTGTCTCTTTTTCCACTATCCCACCTTTCTTGATAGCGGCAGCCTTTGCAGCCTCTCCAAGGTCGCTTACCTTCTTCAGAAGCTCCTTTTCTATCTGCATTATCTCATTTTCTATCTCTTTTAGGTCAAGAGAAAGTGAAAGCTTGCTGTTAAGGACAGTCAGTATCTCTTTTGCGCCAGTTATCCCCAGATACATAGGGTGGCCTAGCGTCTCTGCAAGAAGAGCTATACCTTCCATATCTTTTTTTGTGGCAAGGCCGACCATCACGCCGCTGACGCCGATTATCGGGCCCACGACACCATAGATATCGTTCCTTACCTTTGTGCCTTTCATGTACTTGCTGATTATCTTCTTGTTGTTTGCCGTGCAGTAGACCTTTGGCTCTTTTGGAGCCTCACCAAGGCCTATCCCCCCAAGGGTTATCACTTCCCTGCATCCCAACTTTTTGCACAGGTCAAGGACTACCTCTGAAAACTCAAAACAGCTTACCTCATCTGTAGGCTGCAGGTCCCCTGCAAGGAACAGAAGGTCCTGCTTTTTCATCTTCTTGAAGTAAAGCTCAATCTTTGGAAGCTCAACAAGGTTATCCTCATTGACAAAGACAGTGTGCGGAAAACTATAAGAGAAAAATTCATAGATCTTTTTTGCCTTAAGCTCATCAACAAGAAAGTCGACAGCCACCTTCCCTACATTACCTATACCTGGAAGGCCCTCTATCAGCACAGGATTATTCAGCTTAGGAGAGTTGCCAACCTTCTCTATCTTCCATGACGATATCATATAAGCATGAGTAACTGCTTCTCCATTTAAATACTTTTTGGGGCTCTTAACCAGTATGTTCCAAATTTTGCTTCGCAAGGTCAGCATCGGCTCGGCTGTGCTTATATGAGTATGAGCATCGTTGAAGCCCCGGATGGGGTGTCGCCAAGAATATCTTGGCGGACTTGCGAACAAGATCGCAAGCGTCCCCCTCAACTTTGAGCACATTTACCAGAAGAGCCTCACATATTGATGCTGACCTCATTTGGAACATACTTAATACCATAAACCATTTAAACCTGGAAACATCTTTTTGCATCATGGAGATAGAAATCGACATAACCAAGTCAGTGACTGAGAACGCACAGGTCTATTTTGAGAGGGCCAAAAAGCTCAAGAAGAAGATCAAAGGAGCAGAAGAAGCCCTTGCCAAGATAAAGAAGCAGCTCGAGCAGGAGCTGAAGAAAAAGGATCTTGCAGAGCAGAAGCATGACCAGTCATCCCAAAAAGAGGAATCAAAGAAAGAATGGTATGAGAAGTTCAGATGGTTCTATTCCTCAGAAGGGTTCCTCTGCATAGGAGGAAGAGACGCCACGTCAAACGAGATAATAATCAAGAAGCACGCCCAAAAGGACGATATCGTGTTTCATACAGACATGGCAGGATCCCCATTTTTCGTGATAAAGACAGAAGGCAAAAATCCAAGTGAAGCTACTATGCAGGAGGCAGCTGATGCTACCTGCTCTTTTTCTCGTGCATGGAAGATGGGGCTTGCAACTACAAACGTCTTTTATGTAAACCCTGACCAGGTCACAAAAGAGCCAAATCCAGGAGAATACCTCGCAAAAGGCGCTTTTGTCATAAGAGGAAAGACAAACTACATGAGAAACAAGATAAACATGGCTATAGGCGATCTTGACGGAAAGGTCATGGCAGGACCATTTGAAGCAGTGAAGAAGCACTGCAAGAAGTTCGTCGTTATCATTCAGGGAGATGACAAGCCAAGCGTCATAGCGAAGAAGGTCAAGTCAAAAACTGGCGGGGATGTGGATGACATAATAAGGGCGCTTCCGAGCGGTGGATTGGGGGTGGGGAAGTGAGGGATTTAGGAGCACATTCTACAAACAAGAATTCTCTTTTTGGGTAGAATCCAGGGTACATCTCCTGAATTCTTTGGTCTAATTCTGGTACATATATCCTTTCAATAATAAAATGCTTTGTTATCATATGTTTATATTTTTCCCAGGGCCTATGGATATAACCCAAGGGGATTCTTCTTCCATCTGTCAGGTTGAATACCCAATCTCTTCTTTCAGTCCTGTGATAAGTTGACATATCTCTGACCATCTTTCCTGTTTTTGTAGCGAATTTTTCTACTCCAGGATAGATTATTGAAATAATATATCTTCCAGTTTCTGGGTTTATCACCTTTGATACTTCAGATAATGCTTGTTCTAATTGGGGATCTGTCAGCGTATGAAACACCATCATCGAAAGAGCACAATCATAATCTGCCCCATGGTATTTTCTTAAGTCAGTTATATCAGCTACTTCTGTATCTAAGTGCTTTGATGCTTCATCTAATAAATTGTCTGAAATATCTGTGCTTAATACGATCCCTCCTCTTTCCTGAACAAATAAGCCATATCTGCCGGTTCCGCACCCAAATTCAATTAATTTTAGTCCTTTCCATTGTATCCTTTTTGTAAATTCTTGAAAGTAACCAAGGGCAAGAAGTTCAGGTGGGTAAAGGGCTAAATTTTGTTGTAGTTCCGCCCATACATCTTTTCCAAACCATCCTTCCTTATTCATCTTAACTTCCTAAAAACTATACTTGACAAAAGCTCCGCCGTGAAATATATGCCTTCTGTTTGTTGTCTGGGTTACTCCTGATTTGAACCCGACAGAAAATGGTGATTTCCCTCCAATAGGATATTCAATTGTTCCATCTGCTCTTGCGTAAGGCCTGAACCTTCCTGGCCCGCTTAGTTCTGACCCTACTGTAAACCCGAAAGATAGAGATGGACTCTCCCCTAAAACATTGTATTTTATTGTTGATTCCCCCCTCCATAATCTTGCTATGATATCCCTTACTAACAGTCCGCTTATTTCCAGCCTGTCTGTCGGGTTGACAAAGCACAGTGCATATGCTTCAATTATCGTATGGAGATCATTTAACTTTAGGTTAGTTATCTTGATGAGGTTTGTCCCTACTTCAACACCTACTCTTTTTCCTATCATCCCGCTTGCAGCAAGTGTTGCCATAAAGTCATTTACTGCATAGCCTGATGTATCCTTATATCTCATGCCTGAAAGGCTAAATGTAAGTGAATAATCTCCTTTTGCAAGATTCACCTTACCTCTTGTTGTAATTACAGGATGGCCCTTCAAAGAAACCCTCTCCCCCCAAGGGATGTAAGCGCTTTCAACAACTGTTTCAACGTTTCCGCTTACTTTTAACCCATCATCAGGTTGAGTTATCTTTACAATTTTTTCACCCTTATTTTGCAGCAACTGGGTTAGTGTCAATCGCCTTGGCGCTTGCTGCACTATCGGAACTCTTTGTCTGTCCCATTCAACTGCTTGCTGGTGTGATATGGCCTGGTCCATATGCATCATGGCTTGTATTGAAGTGTCCATTTTAGTTACCCCCTATGTTTGTGATAAAACGCTATTCTTTGGTCTATGTACCATAAATCTTCAAGAAATCTGTCGCGTTCTAGCCCTATTTGTGATGGATTATGGCTAAGAAGACCTTTTTTCTTTGATTCTAATTTTGATTCGATCCACATAGCTTGAATCAATCCACCTGTCATACCAGCTATCCCTCCCATAGCTCCTCCTAGCAATAATTCAGATATTGTTCCTTTAAACATTGTTGCAATAACAAAGTCAGTTATGATAGCTACCTTTAACCCATAATCTAAAACAATATTTTTGAATAGAGATTCACAAATAATATCATACCTTTTTTGCAAATATCTTCCTACCTTATAATCTTCTAATCTTAACTTGTCTGCTGGAAAAATGATTCTATCAGTGAAGGATTCATTTGGGTCTATGATTTTGTTTTTTTCTAGCGTTGTTATTGCTTCCCTAACTTCATCTGAGTATCCTCGAAGAAATCTTGCAGAAAATGGCACAGTCCCAGTTATGTTCCTATGGTAATAGGCAATTAGATCATTGAGAGCAAGAATGATGGGGTTTGCTATGACTTCGCATGTTGTTTCACCTGATATCAACTGTTCTATTATTCCCTCATCTGCTCCGGCTTCTCTTGCATGTTGCTCAAGCGTGCTTTCGATGATGGGGGGGGCATTTTTTTTAATTTGTTCTGATACAATATGGGCGATTGCTTCTAAAGCAGTTGTATCTTTTAAATAACTTCCCTCTCCAAGATGATCTACTACCATCTTCAGAACTTCTCTGTATTGCAGTAAATTATTAAAGTCAAATCCTTCCTTCATCCGGTCATATAACCAAGTTGGTTTTGTTTCTCCCACTTTCACCACCACAATATAATTACTTTCAGGTAGTATCGTATCTTATAAATATCTATGTAGTCTTAAAAAAGACGAAAATATTATAAACAAGAGTTTATTCTATATATACATGGATGCATCGCAGTTGATGAAGATAGGCCTTGGCAAGAACGAGGCAGAAATCTACTTAGCTCTTCTTTCCCTTGGTAAGTCAACTGTAACATCCTTGACACAGCACACAGGCATACACAGAACTTACATCTATGACATCCTTGAAAAGCTCAAGGAAAAAGGGCTCGTAGCATATTCTGTTGAGAAGAACAAGAAGTATTTCATCGCTGCTGAGCCAAAAAAACTGAAGGAATACCTATTAGAAAAAGTTGAAGCAGTTGAGGTTATCCTTCCTGAGCTAAACAAGATCAAGAACCTGCCAAAAGAGGAAACCCTGGTCGAGTCGTATAAAGGGCTTGAAGGCATGAAGTCTCTTCTTAATGATGTTCTTAAGGAAAAGAAGGATGTTGTAGGATTCGGGATAGATGAGGAGATCTTCCAAACCCAATTTCCGGTCATCATAGAGAATTATTACAAGAAAGCGGAAAAAGCAGGCTACTCTGAACGCTACCTTACTCATGAAAAAGCTAAATACATATACAAGAAGAAGCATGTATCCTACAGGTTTATCCCCGTCGAATATTTCGGCCACATCCCAACTCTGATCTATGGAGATAAGATCTGGATCACCATATTTGACCCTATGACAAACATACTCATCAAAAACAGGCAGCTTGCAGACACCTACAGGAAGCACTTTGAGATGCTGTGGAAGATCGCAAAGGAAATCCCTGTCAAAAAACCCAAAAACATATAAAACACAACAGTCAAAATATTCAGAAAGAGGTAGATTCGATGCAGAACATATTTTTTGACATTGGGCTGATAATAATAGTAGCAACAGTCCTTGGCTACATTGCAAGATTTCTGAGGCAGCCTCTTGTCCCTGCATACATATTTGCAGGAGCCCTGATAGGCCCTCTAGGTCTTGGGCTGATAAACGATGTTGAGGTCATAAAGACGCTTTCAGAGATAGGCATAGCTTTTCTCCTTTTCGTTGTAGGCATGGAGCTTGAGCTCAAGAAGCTCAAGAATGTAGGGCTTATAGCCACTTTTGGAGGGCTTATAAACTCAACAGTCCTTGCAACCCTTGGATTCATGCTGGCTTACGGTCTTGGCGTCCTTTCAAAGACTGAGTCTTTTTACATTGCGCTTGTCGTCGCTTTCAGTTCTACTATGCTTGTGATAAAGCTTCTTTCAGACAGGAAAGAGCTTGACACCCTGCACGGAAGGATGATAATAGGGATACTCCTCATGGAAGACATAATGGCAGTTTTTGCGCTGTCAACCCTCACAACGATCTCTGACTTCACGCTTATGACAGGCCTCGCATCAGTCGCCAAGGTTATCATACTCATACTTGCTACAGTGCTTGCAGGAAAGTTCATGTTCAGGCCGCTTTTCAAGTATGCTGCAAAGTCGCAGGAGCTCCTTTTCCTCGTATCAATAACAATGTGTTTCATATTCGCTTTTGGCGCCCACTACCTCGGCTTCTCGATAGCGATAGGCGCTTTTGCAGCAGGAGTCGCTATAGCAAACCTTCCTTACAACTATGAGATAATAGGGAAAGTCAAGCCGCTTCGCGATTTTTTCTCAACGCTGTTCTTTGTCTCACTAGGTATGGAGCTTGTAGGCATACCTGTAACTAAATTTATAGCGCCAATAATCCTTCTAGTCCTTTTCATAACACTCATCAAGCCCCTGATAATATTCTTGGTAGCCATGTTTTTCGGGTACTCCAAACGTCCGGGATTTCTTACTGCTATATCCCTTACCCAGATATCAGAGTTCTCCCTGATAATAGTGGCGCAGGGAATGCTTCTTGGCCACATAAGCCAGGAGGTCCTGTCAGTTACCATAATACTTGCGACAGCAACGATAACCATAAGCTCCTATTTTATCAAGTTCGAAAAAGGTCTCTACTACAAGATAGGTGTCAAGATGGGGTTCCTTGAGGTTTTTGGTAAGAACACAAGACATCTCGAGTACGTGCCAAAACAACAGAACTATGATGTTATCCTGATAGGATATGACAGGATAGGATACAGCATACACAAGTACCTGAAGAAAGTTGAAAAGAGCATAATCGTAGTAGATTTCAACCCAGACCTCATAAAACGCATGATGAACGAGAAGATCCCCTGCATATATGGGGATATCGGAGATGCGGAGATACTTGAAAGGCTGAATTTCAAGGCCGCAGAATTTATCATATCCACAATACCTGAAGAGAAGGAGAACATCATGCTGATAAACAAGGTGAAGCGCGAAAACCCAAAAGCAACGATATTTGTCACAGCGCTCTGGGTTGACGAAGCGCTCTCACTTTATGACAGGGGAGCAGATTATGTCATCCTTCCTCACTTCCTTGGAGGAGACCATGTTTCGCTGATACTTGAAGACATATCATCTGACATAAACAAGCTCATAACAAACAAGGTAGAGCACATAAAAGAGCTTAAGCAGAGAAAGGAGCTTGGTCACCACAACGTGCACACCCACAGCGACACGAAAGACAACCATTGATATAAGACAAAGAAGATCCATATGGCAGAAACAAGACTTACCAAAAAAGAAGCAAAGGAAAGATCAAAGGGGATAGAGCCTACAGTAAGGATAGGCAAGAACGGCCTTACTGATGTCCTTGTCCTGGAGATAAAAAAACAGCTCAAGGCAAGGCAGCTTGTAAAGATAAAATACCTTCGGAGCTTTATTGCGGGGGGAGAGTCCAAAGGTGCGCAGCAGAAGATCGCTTCACTTACAGGAGCTGTGATTGTAGACTCAATAGGGTTTACTGTCACCATTTCAAGGAAGGATAAGATAAAGTGATCCAAGCGCAGGGTTTAACCTGCTAAATCCAAAAACAAAGGAAAAGCATAAATAATCCAAGATACAGGCATATAAAATATGAGCATGGGAAAAAAGATTGCTGATGCAATCGGAAAAAAGATGGAGGAAGGGGACAAGACTCCTATCAAGGTCGACCAGAAGATAAAGAACAAGGATGACTATTACAAGGAATACGGCAAAGATGAGGTTCTCGCAAGCCGCGACCAGATGATGGAAGTCGACTTCCCCAAGACATCCAAAAGGTACATAATAACCTATGACTCGTTCTCATCATCGATAGAAGCGGCATATTTCTGGGTGTATAACTACATGAAATATGACATGGGCTACTTCAGGTTCGAAAAGATCACAGACCTTTTCTCAGCATCTGAAGGATCTGCATTCTTTGGCTCTATCCAGCAGAAACTGGGCATACAGCAGGACAAGATCTCAGGGTTTCTTGCAACCATCGGAAAGCTGATAAAAGACATGTTCCAGATGGTAAGAGAGCTCAGGTTTATCGATGAGAGACTTGGATACTATGAGAAGAGCATGTCCCATGTGAGAAGCGTTGCCGAGCCTGCAGAGATAACGCTTAAGGGAATATACATAGACATGGCTGAAGGAGCTACAAAAAATCCTGCTTCTGTGTACGGCCTTGCAAAAGAGCTCCAGTTCACTACGCTTCCAGACCTTTTCTTTTCAGTCACGGCCCAAAGCTCAGATGAGATAGGGGGAAAGGTTGACGCACTTGACTTTAACGTCCCTCTCAAGAACGTTCTTAAGAGGAAGCTTTTTGCCTTCATGAGATGGAAGGAAGAGACGCATAAGGAGATATACAACAGGAGAATATTCATGCTCAAATACCTGAGGCAGCACTTCAACATAATAAAGATGTACATAGCATGGGTCAAGCCTTACCTTCGGAACATAAACAGGTTAACCATGGATGCTTCAAGGACAGAAGGCGTTGACCTGATAGCTGCTTTTGAAAGCTCTGCTGTCGAGATAGAATTTCTAGCGATAAACATTCCTGAAGGGAACAAGCACTTCCTATCATGCGTCGTCGCAAACTTCTACCAGAGGACGATGCCTCAGATGAACTACAATGCTGAAGGCTACCAGCGCGGTCCGATACATGTCGGAGAGGTCACATGGTCTGTAAGAGGATATACCTGGACTGAAGAGGACATAAAAAAATACAAACGCATGAGAGAGCTTGAGAACTTTGAGCTTATCGGAAGCATAGACGAATCCCTTAAGGCTGCAATGGACGCGCTTGGTGATGAGCTAGTAAGATATCTTGAAGAGGCAGGAGAACCTTTAGAGAAAAAAGATGAGCTGAAGAAGCCTCAAAAGCCAAAGCAAACCATATTTGAGCCTTTCAGCGCGATATTCAAGGGGCTAAAAGAGGTTGCAGACCCATTTGTCCCAAAAAGGGGGTCTGCAAAACCAAAGCAAAGCTACACAAAATTTGCAGCAGAGAAAGAGAAATCGAAGGCAGCAGCATATAACTCAAAAAGGATGTGGCTGATCTACAAGAACTATAAGAAAGCACACCGCCTTCTAACATGGTAGAGAAAAAATATCTTGTTGAAGCACCAAAGGAAAAGGATGATAAGGAGAAGTATATCGTCCGTGCACAACCTGCGGTCAAGCCTGCAAAAAAGGGTGAAAGCAAGGAAGACGGCAAAAAGAGCAGCAAGGATAGTGCAGACAAGGGTGACAATCCGCTTACCAAGCTGAAAGGGAAGGTCCTTGTGGATGAGAAGGATATAAGCGACTCTTTTGGAGATGATCCAAAAGAAGGTGCTGATCCGGAGCAGCGCTCTTTTTCGATAGATTCTTTCTTGTCATCAGAACAATCCTCTGACGTGGATCAGGAAGAATACCTGCTCAGGATAAGGCAGGCTCCGATCGATGAGCTAAGACAAAGGCTTTCTGACCTTTATTCTTTTGTGAGGAGGGAAGGCGAGCTTTCCGAGCAAAGCATTTACCAGGCCCAGGTGATACAATATACTTTGGAGCAGAGGCAGGAAGCATACCAGCAGGGAGAGTATAACGGAGGGGAGAACGTGACTGAGAGGATAAACCAGGCAAAAGAGATATTTGACAAGATAATGGGATTCTATAGGGGATGATATCCTTTCTTTTTTAAGAAAAATTAATAAAGCTGAAGCATCAGAGATAGTCCATATGGTAGTTTTCAATGAATCATATGCAAGCGGATTTTCAAGATACATGAACCCATCTGACGGCAGTACGCCGCAGTTTTATGGCGACCAGATACTCAAGCCAGACATAGAGCAGCCTATCGAGCCTCTGATGAAAACTTCTGATGTAGGCGCGACGATAACTGAAGGCGCAAGATTTGGCAACTTCATCCAGTCAGCGCAGCCTTACCTGAGATCAGGAGTCTCAAAGATAGAACTTTCTACTCAGATGGGTGGAGGCCAGGAAGCTGTAGGAGTCGAGTCTTATGGAAAAGAGCACAGGCAGACATTAAGGGAGATGGCAAGGGCATCAGAAGTCGAGTTTGTATCGACACACACGCCAACCCAGGTAGGAAACCTTTCCGGATGGAACCCTCAGAGGGGATTTGATGAGAACCAGAGGAAGCAAGGTCTTGAAGAGGTGAAAAAAGCGATCAACTTTGCAGCTGATGCAGCGCAGGGAGGAGCAGTAGTTGTTCACACTGGAGAATACGCAAGGCCTATATCAGAGCAGGAATGGTCAAGGGATGAGAACGGCGACCTTAGGTTCAGAGGATTTGACGAGGAACCAGGAAGAGCGACATTTTACATAGTCGACAGGAGAACAGGAGAGATAGTCCCGCAGGCAGGCCATGTAAGGAAAAGCCAGCTCATAAGGGAGCCTGTCTACGTAACTGCAGATCATGATTACGTCGATGAAAAAGGGGTTCAGGTCAGAAAAGGAGATTATATAGACTGGGACCACAATAAAGTCGATCCTTTTGATGTTAACCAGCTGACAAGAAGGCTTCCTATGTGGAACGAAGATAAAAAGCAATTTGAGACAAGAGCCTTGGCATGGAACCAGATAGAAGAAAGAGCAGACGAGTTCAACCGACAGAATCCAGACAAGCACATAACCCCTCAAGAGATGGCATTTAGGATACAGAAAGAAAACGAGATGCTCCAATATAAAGGAACAACACTTTATTACCAAGCGCATTTTGAAGAATATAGCAAGCTAAGAAAAGGGTTGAGGGAGAGGTTAAAATTCTATGAAGAAGTGGAAGGAAGGATGAAACCTGAAGAGCTTGAAAAGATAAAACAGGAAGATGAACAATTGAAGAGGATGGGATTGGCAGGAGAAAAGATCCTTCCTTCTGTAGGTATAAGAAACCAGCTCATAGACATAGAGAGGCATCTTAAACACACTCACGAAGCATCAACATCATTTGAAGTAAGAGCTGATGAGATAATGGACCAGATAAAACACGCAGCGACAGCAGGAGATTATGCGAAAGAGCAGAGCCTAAAATCTTACGCTGAAGCAGGGATCCATGCATGGAAGCAGACTCAGAACAACCCTCATGTAAGAAAAGATGTATTTGTGGCTCCTGAAAACATATTTCCTGAGATGGGATACGGCTCTCATCCTGAAGAGCTTATCGAGCTTGTCAAGAAAGGAAGGGAAAAGATGGTGGAGTTTCTGACATCCAAAAAGATAAAGGATCCTGAGATGAAGCTTAACAGCAATGGGGATATCCAACAGGTTGAAAATCCTAACTTCATGCCTGGCCTTAGCAGGCACGAGGCTGAAAAGCTTGCTGAAAAGCATATCAAGGCAACATTTGACACGCAGCATCTCGGAATGTGGCGCCAGTATTTTGTCCCCAAGCCTGGAGAATCAAAAGAGGATACTGATGCAAGATTCAAGCAGTGGTATACTGAGCAGGCAAAAAAGCTTGCAGATGAGAACATAATAGGACACATACATCTTGTTGACACTATAGGTGCAGGCCACCATCATCTTGCGATGGGCCAGGGAGACCTTCCGCTCACTGATGCTCTGAGCTATCTTAAGAAGAAAGGATATCTTGACAAAGGAGGATCGATAGTATCTGAAGCGCATGGCGAGGAATCATTCGGCCACATGAGGATAATGACAGAAACATGGAGAGCGCTTGGAAGCCCGATATACAGGAGATGGGCTCCTGGGATGCCGACAGCTCTAGGCCCGCAGTGGTCTGGCGTGCATCACGGATATTTCGGATACACCATGCCCCCTCTTCACATCGTCGGTTCTTATGCCCCTTCAGAAGACTGGAGATTCTGGTCACAGACACCGATGGAATGATATCTCAAACATTTTTAGTACTACATTTTTCTTTTTTATTCTTGATATTTTTTCTTGAAAAAAATTCGAGAAATATTTTTTTTGTAAACAAAAAATATTTTTTTCAACAAAATTTTTTCTGATATCGTGAATTCTTCCGAAACATTTATATATGAAAGTTTCAATAAAATAATTTTAAGTGTTATATTTTGCACTTAAAATCTAAGAGGTGATCAAATGGCTAAGAAAAAAGCAAAGAAAGCAGCTAAGAAAACAGTGAAGAAGAAAGCAACAAAGAAGAAAGCTGCAAAGAAGAAGTAAGTTCTTTAGCCTCTTATGAGGCTTTTTTTATATTTATTTTTTTTATTTTCTGTTTCTGACGGGAAAACACTTAAAATTAGGGTTTGATTGTTTTCTAATTAGCCAAATTGATGCTGACCTTATTTAGGACAGACCATTTCCAATCACAATTTTTATAAAGTGTTGATAACTCCTTATAGTTATGCTGATAGGTGTTGTAGGAAAAGCGAATGTAGGCAAGTCAACTTTCTTCAAGGCGTTGACACTTGCAGATGTAGAGATAGCAAACTATCCGTTCGCAACTATCAAGCCGAATTCAGGAGTTGCATACGCAAGAGTGCCATGCGTGTGCGGAGAATTCGGGGTGCAGTGCAATCCCAGAGAAGGATTTTGCATAAAGAAGATAAGGTTTGTTCCTGTACAGGTCATTGATGTTGCAGGGCTTGTCCCCGGAGCGCATGAAGGAAAAGGCATGGGAAACCAGTTTCTCGACGATCTCAGGCAGGCTGACGCGCTAATACATGTGATAGACTGCTCAGGCTCGACGAACGAGAAAGGCGAGCCAATCACGCCAGGATCATATGATCCTGCAAACGACATAAGATTTCTTGAGGTTGAGCTTGACATGTGGTATCTTGGGATACTGAAAAAAGGATGGGTCAAGTTCGCAAGGCAGATAATGCAGGAGAAATCAGACATCGCAAGAGCGCTTGCAAAACAGCTTTCAGGACTCAGGGTCGATGAAGAGATGGTCAAGGAAGTGATAAGGAAGCTTAGTCTTGATGTCGAAAAGCCAAGCAGCTGGTCTGATGATGACCTTCTTCACATAGCGACAGAGCTTAGGAAGATGACAAAGCCGATGATAATAGCATGCAACAAGATAGACATGCAGTCAGCAAGGCAGAATTTTGAGAGGGTAAAAGATGAGTTTAAGGATTACATGCTTGTCCCATGCAGCGCTGAGTCAGAGCTGGCATTAAAAGAGGCTGCAAAGCACGGGATCATCGATTATGTTCCTGGAGAAGCCGATTTTAGCGTCAAGGACGATTCAAAACTTAATCCTAAGCAAAAGTCAGCGCTTGATTTCATAAAGATGAACATACTCGAAAAGAATGGGTCGACAGGAGTGCAGAAAGTCATAGACTCTGCAGTGTTTGACCTACTCAGATACATAGCGATATTTCCAGGTGGTGTAAGTAAGCTCGAAGATCAGTACGGAAACATCCTGCCAGACTGCTTCCTCATACCGCACAACTCCACAGCGCTTGATTTCGCATATAAGATCCATTCAGACCTTGGGGACAAGTTCATAAGGGCGATAGACGTTAAGTCAAAGAGGACTGTTGGAAAAGAACACCTGCTCCAGCATAGGGACGTGGTTGAGATAGTCAGCGGAAAATGATTGATAAGATAAAGGATTATGTTAAGGAAAATCATAAACCGGATGATTTCAAATATCATATACTCCCTGTTGTTAAAAATGCTCTTGTTCTTGCAGAAAATCTTGATGCAGACAAGGAAGTTGTTGAAGCAGCAGCTTTCCTGCATGATATAGGATGCACTGTTGAAGGCTATCGTGATATCGATAACATCCATCATGAGCATGGCGCGAAGATAGCATCAGACCTTTTAGAAAAGTTAGGCTATAACAGGGAATTCATAGAAAGAGTAGCGCATTGCGTATTATCTCATCGTGCAAGAAAAGGTCCATCTCCTGAAACAATAGAGGCTGAGATAGTTGCTAATGCAGATGCGATGTCCCATTTTGATGCGTTTATAGATCTTGTCAGATATTTCACCTTATCTTTAGGATCTTTTGAGAAGGCGGTTCTTTTTGTAGAAAAAAAGATTGAAAGGGATTGGGAAAATAAACTGACATTGCCTTTAGCAAAAGAGATGGCAAGAGAAAAGTACAATTCTATCATGATCCTTATAAACAGCATGAAGAAATATTTTTGATAACCTCTCACTTCCGGAACTTCTTGAAGCTCTGGACAAGATCTATCATGTATTTGCCTTCTTCAAGCTTGAAGACAAGAGGCTCTCCCCTGAAGAGGTGTACCAGGTCAAGCTCATACTTCCCGGGCTTAAGTATCCTTATTGCCTCAAGATCAAGGACGACAGGAAGGTTCTTGTCAATCTCAGAGCCGATAAGCTCATAGACGTCCTTTTCTATCTGCTTCTTGTCCTTGTCGCTCAGGTTTATTGCGCTGGACTCTTTTTTTATCCTTTCCAGCTTTGACTGTTTTATGTAGAAGAAAAGCTTGCCTCCGCAATCGCAACCCTTGATTATCCTTTCATCTCCGTCCTCGAAGAACTGGTTGCATCTTACGCACTGGTGTGGCATTGTTTGTTTACCTTCTTGATGTTTTTTATTTTTTAGTATAAGGTTCCGCAAATCTTTAGATTTGCGCGGTCCCAGGGTTTTTTGCGAAGCAAAAAAGGCTGAACTGGTTGCATCTTACGCACTGGTGTGGCATTGTTTGGTTACCTTCTTGATGTTTTTATTATTATATTCTATTTACCTTTTTTCTTTGCTTTTTTTCCGCTTTCAGATCTTCCCCTTACTTCCTCTGTAAGAAGCTCAATCTTTGAAGGGTCTTTCTTGATCTCTTTGACGACAGACGCAGGTCCGATAACAGTAAGGCCCTGCCTGTCTCCCAGAAGCATGTCTGCGAGAAACTTCTTGATCCCGTTGCTGTTCTCCCCGTGATCTATCACCGCAAGCTCGATACCCTTAAAATCGTTGTTGATCTCTTCCATAGTAGCCTTGATCAGCTCTTTTTCTTCCTCTTTTTTGAGCCTTCCCTGAAGTATCGCTATCTTGTTCTCTTTCGTTATGTTCAGAAGCTTCCTTATCCTTCCGACTGAACTTAATTCCTCAATCTCGCTGTATGGCACGAATTGCAGCGTCAGCATTTTCCATCCTCTTTTTTTATTTTACAAAATCAAAGAGCTTCTCATAAAACTCCTCTACACCCTGGCCGTACTTTGCAGATATCCCAAGCACCTCGTACTGGGGGAATGCGGCCTCGATCTTCTTTATGTTGGATTTCTTAAGATCAACCTTGTTTGCCACTATAAGTACAGGGATGTTCCTTGCGGCAAGGTTGCCTATTATCGTGATGTTCACCTGCGAATATGGGTCAAGGGTAGAGTCAAGGACTATTATCACAGTGTCCATCTCATCAAGCCATTTGATAGCGTCGATAACACCCTTTGTGGCTTCCTTAGCCCGCTTCTTTGCCTGGCCTTCAGAGATGCCAAACTTCAAAAAGTCCTCATAATCGATCTTTGTAGCGATGCCTGGAGTGTCTACCAGGTTAAAAGAAAGCTCTTTTCCATCCTTGTTCTTAATGTTCACCTGCTCTTTTATCTGGATCTCCCTTGTCTCATGAGCTACTGCAGATGAGGTCCCCATCTCCTCACCCAGCCAGTCCTGGCAGATCCTGTTGGCAAGCGTAGTCTTACCGCCGTTTGGCGGACCGTAAAGGCCCAGTTTTATGTGTCTTTTTTTCTTGAAAAGGTTTTTGAAAAACTTGGCATAAAACTTCTTTATCTTCTTTAACATATAACCACCATCTCTTTTCCATAACAAGGACAATTATTTGTTTATATAACTTTCGATTCATCCTCATATTTTAGGGCGTAGAGCTCACAAATTGATACTACCCCTAATTTCAACAGTGCCCTACCTTTCCGATAACTTTATATTATATTGTGCATACAGCTTCTTCTTATGAAAAGAGGGATCAAGGTACTGCTCCTGTCTGATGCATGGATAACATTAGCTTTGGGGCTTTTAGGTCCGATCTATGCACTGTTCGTGCAGGGCATAGGAGGAGACATACTTGATGCCAGCTGGGCATATTTTGCCTTCCTGATAACCTCAGGTGCCCTCATATACCTGATGGGCAAGTGGGAGAACCGCGTCAAGCACAGGGAAAAGCTTATCTTTGCAGGATACTGCCTTTGTTCAGTCGGATGTTTCTCTTATATATTTGTCTCAAGCCAGACAGGGCTTGTTCTCACGCAGATAATCCTTGGAGTTGCGGAGGCAGTGATGATACCCGCATTTGACGCACTTTACTCAGACTACACAGAAAAGAAAGAAGAGGCTTCAGAATGGGGGGATGTTGAATCGTTAAACTACATAGTCACGGCAATAGCCGCCCTGATAGGAGGTTACGTAGCTTCCATCTTCGGGTTTCGGGTGCTTTTTATGGTCATGTTCGCGATATCACTTTTCAGCGTGTTTTCATCGCTAAATCTCTTTAAGAGCAAGAAATACCTTAATGAGAGCTGATGCTTCCTGTTTTTATCCCCCATAACAATTTTTTAGGGTCAGCATCAGCCTTTTAAGAAAAGGCTGGCGAAAACATAACGGGCGTGAAGCCCGTTGTCGCGGCTTTCCTCTAAAACAGCTAGCCGCGATGCATGACTTTATGTCATGCTTCTTTTGGTCCAGCTTTTGTAAAAGGTGGGTTCGGCTGTGTTTGTTTAAGAGCTTCTATCGTTTGAGCCCCGGATGGGGTATCGCCAAACAAGTTTGGCGGACTTGCGAACAAGTTCGCAAGCGTCCCCCCAAACTCTGAGCACATTTACTAGACTTGCCTCACAAATTGATGCTGACCCTAAAACCATTCAAAAAACTGCAGTCAAAACCAAAAATTATAAATATTGCTGATTTTTAGTATTTAATGGTGGTTTAATGGCAGACGATTTTAACAAGTCAATGAACGATTATATAAAAAAGAGGAAACTTATGGAAAAGTCAAGACTTAGACAGCAGAGAAAAGCAGCTGAGGCCAAGGCCCCACTTTTTGCAGACCAAGAAGGCGGACCTAAGAAGCAAAGCACTGGCATAATCGCCAGGATCAAGGGTCTCTTCAGGCCTAAAGTCCAGGTTTATGAAGAAGACAGCTTCAGCGAATCACAAGGATATGAGGAGGTCTCTGAAACAGTATCTGATTCTGAATTTGAAGCAGAAGAAAAAGAGATCGAAAAGGAAGAAACCCCTTCTTTTTTCAAGAGGATAAAAAACTTTTTTAGCAGGGCCAGGTTTGAGGTTGTCAAAGAAGAGTACGACACAAGCCCCACACCTGTGGAAAGAATTGAGGGCGAGAAGAACCTTGGAGGGGAAGGAGAAATGAACAAGAAAGGAAAGAGCAGGCTAAAGAAAGGTTTCTTCGGGAACCTCTTTGGAAAATCCCAATCATATGACGACCAGGTTGAGCTTGAAGAATATGGGTTCACAAAAGACGACATGCAAAAGTTCACAGAGATGGAGTCTGAGATAAAAGAGCTAGGAAAGATATCTCTTGAACTGATAAAGAAGCTTGACAAGAAAGAGCTTGCCAAGTACAAGGACTCCAAGGAATTCAGGAGATTTAAGGATATCTCTATCAAGTACGGGCTCATAAGGGAGAAATCAAACTGAAGCTAATCATATTGTAACTGTTTTGGATCAAAAAATGAACAAAGAGGGACTATCTCCGATAATAGCGACTTTCTTGCTTATAGCTTTTGCAGTTTCTCTTGGCGCTGTAGTCATGACATACGGAAGCGCATATTATGAGGAAAGCCAGAAGAAAAGCACGCTGAATGCAAGCCTCCTGTGCTCTGAAGTCAACCTCGAGGTGCATTCCACAGACGGCAGCGACGACGTATGCATAGCAGGAAGCCAGATAAGATACCTTCTTGTGAACTCAGGCAGCGAATCGATATCTGCTGTCCAGATGTGGGCTCTTGGAACAAAGATATACGTATCCGAGCTCCCAGACAGCTCAGCAGACCCTGCATACCCCATTGATGGAGTGGTCGATTATGACATATCGATAGGGATACCGAAACAGATAAAGTTCATACCAAAAATCGTTGACAAGCAGTCAAAAAAGACATTCGTGTGCTTTGACAAGTCTGTCGAGATAAAAGCGATAAGGTACTGCTAGGGGTTTTCTTTTCCTATACATGATTTTCATTTTAGCAGCGTTTCTGCTCAGTAGAAAGTCTCGCTAACGCTTCGGGGGCATCAGGCTGGCTTGTACTTCTGAAATCATCATGGCTGATATCGCCAAGCAGAGCTTGGCGGACTTGTGAACAAGTTCACAAGCTTCCCCGTAAGTATCGCCAATTATAATTGGCGGACTTTGAAAAGTTGCACTTTTCAAAGGGACATTCCCCCACGTCAGCCTTAAACTATAATTTAAAGAATCTCGCAGAATTGATGCCCCTAAACTTTCTACTGAGCGTAGAATTGCCTACCCCATCACCTTAGGGTTCTTTTTCATTATACGGATCATCACGAACGGGAATATCAGCGTCGTCACAAGCGCGGTTATGATAAGGCTTGAATAAAGCTCAGTCGGAAGAAGCCCTGCCCGGACAGCGATTATCGCAAGCGCAAGATCCACGCCCCCCCTGCTGTTCATGGCCCAGCCTACAAGATGGATCTGGTTCCACTTAAGCCTTGTGAAAGCCTTTGTTATAGTAGTGCCTGCGATCTTCCCAAAAAGCCCGATGACTATCACGAAAAGCACAAGGAAAGGGTCAAGCTTCAGAAGCCCGTAATCAAAAGGCAGGCATATTGACACAAAAAAGAAGGGTATTATTGCATATGATATGAAATCCTCTATCTTATGGATCGCTTTTCTCTTTTTACCGATCTCCCTCTTTATGGAGACTCCGGCAAAAAATGCGAGGATAGCGCCTGCCAAAAGAAGATCCTCCTTGATATAAGCCTCCTTAAGGAAATAAGTGATGAGGAAAAAGATAAAGAAACCAAGCATATCATCAAACAGTCCTGCTTCAGTTATCAGCGTGCCTATCTTAGTCTTAAGCTTTTTCATCTCCATAAGCATCTTAACTGTAGTGCCTTCTGCAGTTATGCTAAGGCAGACACCCATTATAGCTGAGACAGAAAAGCTATATCCCAGCTTCATGAAGCAGAGAAACCCTATAAGGAAAGGCGTGAGAGCTGCTGTCACACTCACAATAAAAGAATCCCTCCTCTCGATCTTCAGCATCCTCCATGAGCTTTCAAGCCCAGCAAGAAACATAAGGCCAAGAATGGCAAAATCACCAAGCCTGACAAGAATCTCAGTATTTGGCTCGATTATTATGCCTTTTATCACAGGGATATTTATCAGGAGGCCTAAAATTATAAGCGCAACAACAGAAGGCATATTAACCTTTTTTGCTGCAAGGCTAGCAAGATATGATGCTCCTAATATCAATGCAACAGTGATTATTATATTCATAAGACCCTATCACCCAAAACGTGCCTAATCCCTGAACCTAAGCTCATTTACCGCTCCGTTTAGCGTAGACACTATAATCTTATTCTCATCCTTCTCCTTCAAGAACCTGACTCCTGTGACCTTCCCGTCGACCTGCGCAGACCAGATCATCTTCCCGGCAAGGGTGCCAGGGTCCTCTGTCAGCATCTCGGAATAATTATCAAGCTCGGAAGTGAAGCTTGAAAATCCAGGGGTGTAATTTGTCAAAAACTTCCCTTCTGCATCAAGGAAGTAAACATTATGGTCAAAAGACCCGAATATGACCTCATACCTCTTATCATCGTTCATGTCACCTATCTCTGGCTGCGCAACCACCCACATGCCGGAACTAAAGCTCCATATCTTATTGCCGTTGGGAGAAAGCGCATGCACCGACCCGTCTGATCCGCCGAATACTATCTCTTTCATGCCGTCATGGTTAATGTCTGCTGCAGCAACATCTGACGTGATGCTTCCCTCTATGCCGTACTTCCACTCAAGGTTTCCGTTGCTGTCAATCATGTAGACATGACCATCAAAAGAGCCAACAGCTATGCTGTCATTGCCATGTCCAAGAAAGTCAGCAATAAGAGGCTTGGTCTCGATAGCATGTGCTGCCTTAAACTTCCATCTTAAAACACCCTTTATGTTGATGCAGTACAGGTAGCCCTTTTCAGTCCCAAACACGATCCTATGCTCAGATTTGGTATGAAGGACAGACGGGCTTCCCCTTATCTCAGATTCAGCATCAAATGAAGACATCTCTTTTCCCTTATAATCCAGCATGTGAAGCTTGCAGCTGTCAGCCCCTATGATTATAGTGGTATGGCCGTCTATATCTGCAGCCTCAGGCCTGCTTCTCACAGGAGAGCCTGCATAAAAAGACCATAAGAATTTTCCCATACAGTCAAGGCAGTAAACAAACCCGTCATCGCATCCGAACACGACCTCAAGCTTTCCGTCCTTGTTGATGTCATGCAGGAGAGGAGCCTGTGTTATCGCAGAAGGTGTCTTGGCTTCCAAAAAAAGCTTTTCCTTCTCAGAAAGCTTGCTTTCGACCTTAAACGTCCATTTCAGCATGGACCTCGAGTCGATAGCATGCATTATGCCGTCTGAAGTGCCAAAGACAATAGACTCCCTGCCCTTAGCCTCAAGATCCCCTATGCTTATCCCTCCGACTATGTTAGACCCGGCCTTGAAAGTCCACCCCTTTTCTATAGAGCCGCTGATGATACCTGCAGCCCTCTTAAGCGAGCTTAAGAGCTTCATAACCCTTTTTAGAAGAGGGCCGGATTTAAATGTTTTGGTTTTTGGACTATAGTATTATCAAAAACCTTAAATATTCAAATCATAATTTTTATCTAATCATGAAAAAAGAGGTATCTGACAAGATAGAGGAAGCTTTTTCTGAAGGCAGTGACGAGAAGAAGATAAAGGCAAAACTGTTCTCCCAGGGCATAAGCCAAAAGGAGATAGACACGCACTTTGAGCGCAAGCTGGGCGCAAGATTTGCCCCCAAAAAAAATCAGTTCTCTGCGCTTCCAGCAGCAAAAAGCTCAGCGATAGAAAAAGAGGTCTACACAAAAGAGATGGTAGACAGGTTCACGTACAGTTTCACAAGCCACCAGTTCCTCTACATAATCCTTAACCAGCTTGGAGCTTCCATCTTTTTCATACCGCTCCTTGCAGGAGCAAGATCTCTTTTCGGGATAATAGGCGAGTTCTTCACACGAGCCTACCAGGAGATGAGAGGCAGGATAATCATGTTCAAGTACGCAGGGATATACCTCGCTTTTTGCTTTCTGGGAATAGCATATTCCATCGCCACGCGACGGCTGCTCATAATGGGACTGTTCATCGCAGCAAGCTTCTTTTTTGTCATGGCCTATTCTGAAAGCTACAAGAAAAGCATACTACTCATGTTCAACGAGACAAAAAGAAGAGAAGTGATATCCAAGGCATCAGCATTAGGGATATTCTTCGTGATAGCAGGCCTTGTATGCTCGGCATTCCTCCTGGACTCAGGATACCTTTTTGGCATCAACACGCTCATCTTGGTATTTGTCTTAGCAGCGCTTATGATGGTGATATCCTCAGCGTTCTCATACCATTTCTACACAGAGGAGAAGATCGCCCCAAAAAAGCCATTTTTAGAGGAGATAAGACACAGGTTCCTTTCGATGTACCATGACTTCAAGGACCTAATCAAAAACCCTACGATCCTCCTCTTCTTTTTGGCAAGCTCTCTTAGCGTGCTTGTCTACACTGTAGGAAACGCATTTTATGGCATATTCATATATGACAGCCTGTACAACTCAGGCTTCACAGGATTTAAGAACGTGGCATTTGTCTTCATAATGGCAGCCATAGCATCAGTTGTCGCACCAAGCATAACCAAAAGAAACGTCTTTGCATACGGCAAGTTCCCTATGCTCGTGTTCGGGACGCTGCTTACCGCGATAATGCCTCTCTCTTTCTATTACAAGCCGACAATCCTCTCAGTCTCGATGGGGGTGATACTTGGAACACTCGGCTTCTCTATAAGCGGATTCGCATCAGGACTTCTTGCCTCAAGCATGATACCTGAAGAAAAGAAGAAGTCATATTTCAGCATATCATCGATAATAGGCGTCCTGCCATATATCATAATGATGCCGCTTGCAGGCCTTGTCGCACTAAAGCTCGGGCTTTCCACGCTGTTCCTGATACTCACACTCATACTTGCAGTCATCGTAACTCCTGCTTACCTGTATGTCATAGCAAAAAGCCAGGGAAAAAAAGTTTGATGACCAGAAACCAGGATCACTTCTTTCTCTTATTTTTCTGGACGTTTCCCTTTATCAGAAGGTAATACGTTCCCCAGAATATCAGGGCGAATACTATCGCTGCAAGTATCCAGTTCAGGTAAAACCCTCCGTAGCCCATCATACCTCCTCCAAACATAGGACAGTCTTCGTATACCATCTTCCTTCAACCTCCATCTTTATTTCATATCTTTTTTAACCTTAAAATCAAAGAGTTGCTCACCACAGACACTGAGCTCATAGCCATAGCAGCTCCCGCAATCATAGGGTTCAGCATCCCAAGAGCAGCTATCGGTATCCCTATCGTGTTGTATATCATCGCCCAAAACATGTTCTGCCTTATCTTTGACATCGTCATCCTGCTAAGCTTGATCGCTTTAGGGATATCAGCAAGATCATCTCTCATCAGCACAATATTTCCAGTCTCCATAGCGACATCCGTCCCAGAGCCCATCGCTATCCCTATATCTGCCTGTGCGAGCGCAGGAGCATCGTTTATGCCATCTCCTACCATAGCGACTTTCCCCTTCTTTTGCAGCCTTCTTACATAATCTGCCTTGTCCTTAGGAAGCACCTCTGAAAATACCTCTTTGATCCCTGCCTGTCCTGCTATCCCCCTCGCAGTCCTTTCATTATCCCCTGTTATCATATAGACTGTGATCCCCATCCCCTCCAAGGAGTCGACCGCTGACCTGGAATTTTTCTTGATAGGGTCAGCGACAGCGATCACGCCCTCTACGCGCTTTTTTCCTGCAACAATTATCGCAGTCTTTCCCTGCCCTTCAAGCGTTCGCACCTGTTCCTTCAGTCTTGACAGGTCTATCCTGTTCTTTGCCATAAGCCTGGCGTTACCAAGAAGATACCTCTCTTTTCCTATTGCTGAACTCACACCATATCCAGGTAGGGCCTTAAATTCCTTGGCCTTAAGGATCCTTATCTTCCTTGACCTTGCTTCTTTCACTATCGCTTCTGCAAGAGGATGTTCAGAAAGGTTCTCGATCGACGCAGCTACCTGAACAATCTTATCCTGCGCCTTTTTCGTGTTTCCTCCTATCGCTATTATGTCAGTCACCTTAGGTGATCCTTCTGTTATGGTCCCTGTCTTGTCAAACACGACATACCTTATCTTGTGCGCAGTCTCAAGAGCATCACCTCCTTTAATCAGTATACCCTTCTTTGCACCTTTGCCTGTACCGACCATTATTGCTGTTGGAGTCGCAAGCCCAAGAGCACAGGGACATGCTATCACAAGCACAGCGACCGCTGAGATCAGCGCAGATGAAAACACCTTACCAAAAACAAGATACCACATCGCAAAAGACACAAATGCAATGATTATTACTGTCGGCACGAAATATGCTGAGACCACGTCAGCAAACCTCTGTATAGGCGCTTTCTTTCCCTGCGCTTCTTCTATCAGCCTTATTATCTGTGAAAGCGTAGTCTCAGAACCTACCTTTTCAGCCACAAACTTAAATGACCCTGTCTTGTTTATGGTAGCTCCTACAACCCTATCCCCTTTCTTTTTCTCAACAGGGATAGACTCACCTGTTATCATGCTCTCATCAACTGCAGAGCTTCCTTCTTTTATCACGCCATCGACAGGGATCTTCTCTCCAGGCCTTACGATTATGATGTCGCCTTTCATCACGTCATCTACTGATATCTCCATCTCCTTCCCTTTTCTTATCACCTTCGCTTTCTTAGGTGATATGCTCATGAGGCTTCTTATCGCTTCTGAAGTCTTACCTTTTGCTATCGCCTCAAGAAGCTTTCCGAGCATGATGAACGTTATAAGTACTGCAGATGCCTCAAAATACTGGCCTGATCCAGGAGAGAACAGCACGACGTACACGCTGTAAAAATATGCTACGCTTGTCCCAAGCGCGACAAGAGTATCCATGTTTGCGCTCTTGTTCTTAAGAGCTGCAAAAGCTCCCTTGTAGAACTGCCAGCCCACTATGAACTGGACAGGTGTTGCAAGAAACCACAGGACATATCCTTCATATGGCAGTTTTATCCCGATCCACATGAAGACCATGCCTATCACAAAAGCAGGGACCGCAAAAACAAGGCTGAATACAAACTTTTTCTTAAGGAGACTTATCTCATCTTTCAGTCTTCCTTTTTCGCCACCAGATCCTGCATCTTCTTTTGGAAGTGTTGCCTTATACCCTTTCTTGTTTATGGCATCAACTATCTTCAGGTGATCAAGCTTGCTCTCATCAAAGCTCACTGTCGCCTTTTCAGTAGCAAGGTTGACCACAGCATCATTTACGCCGTCAAGCTTTTTCAGGGACCTTTCTACCAGCGACACACAGCTTTGGCAGTGCATGCCTCCTACGTCTATCTCTACCTTCTTCATTTTTTACTCTTAGGACCTTTTGGTATATAATCCTATCCTCCGCAACCGCAGCTTCCGCCTACTGGCTCAGGCGCGCTTTCAAGCTCCTTTTGTATCTGCTTCGCATCATCAAGATTTATATCTTCCTTGACTATGAACGTTCCGGGGATCATGCCCATCCAGCAGCTCCATGATACCACACCTTCTTCATCTGGCGTGAACTCTATAACCTGCTCTCCTGGCTTGATGTCAAAGCTTAACCCGTATCTTGGGACCTGTATCGCGTTGTTGCATCCGTTTATCTCCTTCCCGTTTATTATCCATCTTACAGGGACTCCCTTTTTCAGGACGAACCTGTCAGGCTCCCATCCTTCGCTTGTCACGTCCATCCTTATCACCTGGTAATCTCCTGATATCTCTGCAGCGTTTCCTGCAAGCTCGTTGCTGTCTGCAGTGACTGATGATACAATAGAGCTTGTGTCAAGACCTGTCCCTGTCAGCGAAACACCCCTGTTTATCATTATCAGCCCAAGCACTATTACTATGACCCCTGATGCCTTGAGTATCCTGCGTGTTGCCTTGCCTGATATGAGGCTTGTCAAAAATCCGAAGCCAAGCATTACTGGGAGTGTTCCTAATGCGAATACGAACAATAGTTTTGCTCCTTCGAGCATGCTTCCTGTGCCTGCTGCCATTATGTATATCGCCTGAAGAGGCCCGCATGCAATCATCAGCCCGTTGAGCAGGCCGATAACGAACGGCTGCCTGTGCTTGCTTGATTCTTTTCCTATGAACCTGCTCATGAATCTTGGCGTCCTTATCCTTATGTTTCTTAGCCAAGGGAAAATGTTAAGCATGTTTAGCCCGAATATCACAAGGAACAGTCCTGCCAGTATGCCCGCAACACCCCTGATCATCGGCGTGAAGGCGATTATAGATCCAAGCAGCCCGAATGCCGCACCTATGATAGTATACGATATTATTTTTCCAAGCCCGTACATCATATGGGATTTGTGCGCCTTTTCACCTTTCTGCGCATGCCTTGCAGTGTAGCTGACGACAAATCCTCCGCACATGCTCACGCAATGAAACCCTGTGAGCAATCCTACAACAAACAACAGCCCATAACCCATGTTCTGGCTTATCTGCGGAAGAGTTGCGCTATGCGCGATCTTCATGATGAAATAGCCCACTATTGCTATTCCGAGTATCCCAAATACCCATGCTAGAGCCTTGTTTGTCCTGTTCTCTTCAAGTATCATGCATTCGTAGCCCTTTTCCTCTATCTTTGAAAGTATCTCGTCAATGTTTGTCTTGTTCTTGTCAAATTCGACATTTCCTTTCTCTTTTGCGTAGCTGAACCTTACCTTTTTCACCCCTTCAACCTTAAGCGCCTGCTTTTCGATGATCCTTGCACAGCTTTCGCATGTTGTTCCTTTCGCAGTGAACTCCTGGGTCGTGAGGTTTTCATTCGGGTTCATAACCTTCACCCCGGATCATGCTTTTTATTGTTTTCATGTCAACTTTCTTTTCATCATATTCCACATCCACTATGCCTTTTGCATGGGATGCTTCTGCCTTGATTATGCCTTCATGTTCTTCAAGAACATCCTTTACAAGCATCTCACATGAGCGGCAGTGCATCCCGCTTACTTTGACTTTAACCTTTTTCATCTTATGACCTCCCTGGTTTGTGATATGTGGGATATCAAGCAACATGATATATTTTAGCGCTGAAACTGACAGCATAAAAACGGCTGAAACCTAAGAATTAGACGCTTAAAACGTTAATAACTGCATGTTAAGATACACTTTTTTAGTCTTTTTTTCCTGCTCTCTCTTTATAAGGCCTTTCTTCTCAAGGCTGTCAAGGATTATGCTCAGCTTTGACTTGTGCAGGTCAGTCCTTATCCTAAGTGTAGCCTGGGTTATCCCATCCTGATCTTTTACTGCGCTTATCACCTTTTTCTCATCATCGCTTAAGCCCTTAAGGAGTATTGAGAACTTCTCTTCTCCGACCTGGATCTTCTTCTGGTTCTCAAGAGTCGATATTATCTCCTTTTGCGACTTGTCAAAAAGCATTATGTATATGCCAAGGCTTATGACTCCAAACAGTATGGCTCCCGCGATGTAGATCGGTATCTGCGCCCTTGCTCTTTGCTCGTGAGGACAGATGTTTGGGTCTGAAGGGCAAGCCAGACCTGCATCGACATACCTGTCAATCTCTGCCTGATATGCCCTTATGGTGTTTGCGCGCACAAAAAGCAAAAGCACTAAAAGTATTATAGAGACGCTTACCAGTATCAACCCAATCTTCTTATTGTCCATCTTTCTTCTTGTGAATCCTGCAGGTTTTCTTCTTTTTGTGTACTATTATGCTTGCTGCAATAAGTGCTGCTCCTATTATTAGCAGTATCCATCTTTCTTTTGCAAGGAAGCTTGTCACGATCATGAGCATGCCTAACAATGAAAGTGTTGGGGCAAGCACGCATGGGCAAAGCCCGAATGCTGCGATTGCTGCTCCTGTGCCTCCAAGCACAGTTGATGTTGCTCCTGCTGCTGCAATTACAGTCTCTTCTTTGCTGCCTCTTACTTTTTTCTTTTTCATGATACCGCAATATCAGATATATCTGTATCTCAGCTCTTCCATAGCCCGTGGATGTTGCATAGCGCCCTTGCTCTTGGATCACTTATCTTTTCAGGAGCAAATTCTGCGACAGGCTTTTCTCCAGGGCTTAGCCTTGCGCTTGCGATAAGGTGGTCTCCATCATACAGCTCGATCATCTCTATAAAGTGTTTCTCTTCCATAGGATGAGGGATCGATCCTACTGTCACGGTTATCTTATTTCCGTCCTTCTTTATCACAGGAACATGCTTTTCCTTCCCTTCTTTTGCAGCTGTCTTCTCCTCAAGAAGGTCCATGTCCTGTCCGCAGCATACAAGAGTCCCCCCTCCTGCTTCAAGGACCTCAACAACGTTTCCGCATACGTTGCACTTGTATATCTGGTTTATCTTCGTCATTTTGTCTCCTCCGGACTTAAGCCCATGTCTTGTTAAGTATTCATACGCGCCAAGCGTTGCAGTGCTTCCGTGGCCCGCAGCGATTATTATCTGCTTGTAAGGGATGTTTGTCACATCACCTGCTGCAAAAAGGCCAGGGACACTTGTCTCACATCTTTCATTGACTATTATCTCCCCACCCTCATTTGTCTTAGCGTTGCTGCTTGGGTCTCCTGCAGGAAGCGAACCTATCTCGATCAGCACGCCGCTTACCATAATCTCCCTGTCAGATCCGTTCTTCTCCCTGACAACTATCGACCTTACGAACTTGTCCCCTCTTATCTCAGTTATCTTGGCGCTGTTAATTATCTTTACCTTGTCAGAACCCTCTACTTTCTCAATCCTCATGTCCTCGCCGCTAAGCTTCTCGTTCACGTTTACAAGGTAGACCTTGCTTGCGATGTCTATCATCTGTATGGCTGCGTCAAGAGCGGCGTTTCCTCCGCCTATAACTGCAACGTCCATGCCTGAAAAAAGAGGGCCGTCGCATGTTGCGCAGTACGTGACTCCCTTGTTCTTGTACTCCTGCTCGCCTGGGATCCCAAGCTCCCTTCTTTTCCTGCCTTTAGCTATTATCACTGTCCTTGCTTCGTACTCGGACCTGTCAGTCCTTATTATGAAATAGTCCTGCTTTTTCTCGATACCTATCTCTTCTTCACCTTCCTTTAGGTCGAGGTCAAAGCTTTTTATGTGCTCCTCAAACTTTTTTGCCAGGTCAGGACCTGTTATGAACTGGTAGCTTGTGAAGTTTTCTATTGTTCCTGACCACTGCGCTTGGCCTC
Organism: Candidatus Woesearchaeota archaeon; assembly: GCA_046705145.1. Lineage (GTDB taxonomy): Archaea > Nanobdellota > Nanobdellia > Woesearchaeales > JBJKQO01 > JBJKQO01. The sequence continues at coordinate 12,635 of JBJKQO010000063.1, read as the reverse complement.
CAATGTCTTTGGTTATCACTAATGTCTTCAGCTTCTTTCTTGCGGCATACACTGCCGCGCTTATCCCTGCAGGCCCTGCCCCTATTATTGCGGTGTCATACATCTTTTTTGAGTTTAGTTCTTATTCTCCCCTAATTCTTTTTCGAGGGCTTCCTTGTTAAATCCTATTATCATCTTGCCGTTTATCTCAATCTGAGGCACGCCCATCTGCCCTGATTTTTCTATCATCTTCATCGCCGAATCCCTGTCTTTTGACACGTCTATGTCCTTGTACTTCACACCTTTCTCCTTAAGGAACTCCTTCACCTTGTGGCACCACGGACATGTCGGCGTGGAATATACTGTTATCTCGCTCATGTTCATCCTCCTCTTACAGGCTTAGTTTCTTGATCTCTTTTTTCAGAAGATCCTCATGCTTCTTCTCTTCTTTTGAAAGCGCCAGGAAAAGCTGCTTTGCCTTCTTGTCAGAGACAGATGCTGCAAGCTTCGCATACATCGTCTTCGCGTTCACCTCGCTTCTTATGGCATAGGAAAATATGTCCTTTAGCGCCTTGATCTCGTTAAGAGGCGTAAGCATGAGCTCTTCTGTCCTTATGCTGTCAAGCTTCTTCTGGAATGCTGTCTCAGCCGCTTTTTTTGTGTCAAGCGCCTTTAACCTTTCCTTATGCTTCTTTTCTTGGTCTGCAAGCTTCACAAGAAGCTGTCTTGCAGATATGACATCTGTCTGCTTCGCACCTTTTGAGTATAGCTTGTAGAAATGCTCTTCCTGCCTTATCGCAAATGCGACTATCTGCTTGAGTGTCTTTCTCATCTTAACCTTTCCTCCGACAGCTGCAGGTGGTCTGTCTCAACTTCGACCAGAGCTTCAAATATCTGCTTGATCCTTGCCTCAGCCGATTCTTTTGCCGCTGTCCTGTAAAACTGTATAGCCCTTGTTTCCCTGTCATGAGATTCCTGCAGGTTATCATGGTTTTTTGTGCTGCAGGTCTCACTTAACGGATCAGCTTTTGGGTTCTTGAGGATCTTTTTCCATATGCTTGCGTGCTCTGCCTCAACTTTTCCAAGGGCCTTAAACATAAGCTTTCCTTCAGGATTATCGGTCTTTTCTGCAGCGCAGAAATAAAATGAGGCGTTGCTGAGCTCAACCTGCAATGCATGCTCGACGTTCTTCCTGTCCTTGTCGTTTAAGGCGACATCGAAATTGACCTTTGCATCCTTATATTCCTTAATGTGCTTCTTGTGCGCTCCGCAGAAAGGGCAGTTGTCAGGAGCGCTTTCTCCAATGTAAGGATCTCCACATATCTGGCATCTCCATAGCCTGACCATATTTTTCACCTCTGGTTAAACTTTGCAGTATCCGCAACCTATACAGGGGTTGCATTTCTTTGCAGGGGAACTATAATCAGCGGTCTTGCTTACGCTTATATAATCCCCCGAAGAGCTTGAGCTGTAGCTTGACGAGCAGTATTCGCACATCTTTAGCAGCACCTCCTATGGTAATTGTCCTGCGAAGAACTGTTGCTATATGATACGTTTGGCGAGTAATCATGCGAGCTGCTGTAAACTGCAGAGCTGTATGCTATCCCGTTTCCATGATATTTTTGGCTGTATCCCATCTTACTTTTAATTGCAGCATCCGCAGGTGCAGTCTTCAGAGAAGCACATGCACTCAGGCTCATAATATTCTTTAGGGTGCTTGCAGCTTGGGCACTTTTCAGGAGGTTCTGTCCCTTCATAGATATACCCGCACTTGCTGCACTTCCACTTGATAGGCTTGTCTCTCTTGTACACAGTGCCTTTTTCCACCATGTCAAGAAGCTTCTTGTACCTTTTCTCATGAGCGACCTCGACTTTCGCTATCTGACGAAAAAGCATTGCTGCTTCCTTGTTGCCTTCTTCAGTCGCTTCCTTCTCAAATTTAGGGTACATCTCCTTGTGCTCATAATGCTCTCCATCTATCGCTGCCTTAAGGTTGGCCTTTGTGTCGCCCATCCCCTTGAGAAGCTTAAACTCATCTTTTGCGTGCTGCATCTCGTTTTCTGCAGTCTCCTCAAATATCTTTGCGATGTAAAGGTAGCCTTCCTTTCTTGCAACCTTTGCGAAATAAGTATACTTGTTTCTTGCCTGGCTCTCTCCTGCGAAAGCCTCCTTTAGGTTCTCTTCTGTCTTAGTCATATTTTTTGTTCACCCCGAATCGTTCTATATCTTCTGGTTATATAAAATTAACGGTTATCACCTAATCTTTTTTTGAGAGGCTTTGCTTGGAAAGTACTACTCCGCTGACAATGTCAGTATACCCTGGTATACAAGCCTTGTCAGCTCCGTCGGGCCATGCCATGTTTGTCTTAAGACAAACAATGGCAAACATGGCACCGACGTACTTTCCAAGCAAATCCTTTTTAGAAAACGCACTTAAGGAAAGAATCCCCTGCCTTCCGCTGGCAGGGGGAGGTGTTTTGGGTTTTTGTCAGTCATATGGTGTAGCGTTTCCTGTCAAGGAACTCCTGGCGCTTGCCTTTGTTCCAGTTATCGATAGATTGGACATACCCGGTTATCCTGCTGTAATGGCTCAGTGCTTTTCCTCCGTGGTCAAACTTTTTTTCAAAAGCGCCCTTGCACTTGTCTCCGCAGACAACGATCATCTCTTTCGGATCATCTGTCGCCTTGCAGTTCTTGTCGACACCTGCGCAAAAGCCTTCATTTTCGCCAAGGTGTTTTTCGCATATGAAGCATGAGGCCATCTTATTCACCCAGGGCATATCTTTTCCTGTCGTTGAACTCCTTTAGCTTGCCTGCATTCCATGAGTTTACAGGAGTCAGGTATCCTGTGACCCTTGAATAGCTTGTAAGTGCCGCCTTCCCATTGTTTGGCAGCTTTTTTAAGTAAGCGTCCATGCACTCCTTCCCGCATACTAATATACCTGTTGTTGAAACGAACCCCTCATCTTTCTCAAGCTTTTTCTTGCACTCTGCACATGTTTCTGCCAATTTTTCTCACCTCTTGTTTTTGCTTAGATCTATGTCATCATCTGCCTTAAAATGTCCTTTTCGATCTTTTTTGCGATATTGTCTGTAGGAAGCTCCTCAGTGAGGAAGTCCCACGGGCTTCTTGCGGTCCTCACGCATTTTCCTTTGTTGCATGATACTTCTTCTTTCATCTCGATCACCTCGGAGTATTTTTTATATCGTCCATTAATATATATTTAACCACTTTTGATTATAAGTTAATGTTAATTATTGCTTATATTATAAAAGAAACATTTATATATGCAGCACCTTTTTACTATAAATTATAAGTAAATGCCAAGCAAAAACAGTAATTTTGAGAAGATAGAAGAGTTCAAGCGCAACATACACATAAATGAGAAACTGGGGCTTGACGACCGCGACAACCAGATAATATCTATACTTCAGAAGACGCCAGACGTCTCCCAGGATGAGATAGCGAAAAAAGTCAAGCTCTCCCAGCCATCTGTCGGCGCCAGGATACGAAAGCTGCAGGAAAAAGGGATACTGCACAACATCACAGGATTCAATTTCAGAACAGTTGCCTTAAACCTTGCAAAAGTGGATGTCAATGCGACAGACACAAGGGCAGTCATAGACGAGTTCTCTGACTGCCCTTTTTTTCTTAATGCATTTGTCACGTCAGGCAGGCACAACCTCACGCTCCTTTTCATGGCAACAGACCTAAAACGGCTTGAAGGGATAGTGAACTTTCATCTTCGAGGCAACCCAAAAGTGAAAGAGGTGCAGATGGACATAGTGATATCCACAGCAAAAGACTTCGTGCTGCCTTTGAACATAGACTATGAAAACAAGAACCAGGTATGCTGCAGCCAGAACTGCAGGAACTGCTTTCCGGAGGAGAAATAGATGGTTTGTAATAAGTTTGCCATCAATTCGCGAGCCTTAATCACGAATCGTATCAGGCGCGTCGCGGGGGGAGGCCCCCTACGGGGACGCAGCGCCTTTTGTAGTAAAGAAAAAGGCGAGCCCGATGGCAAACTTACGGAGAAATTTAAATACTAATAATGGAAATATTTTCCAAAAGAGGCCAAAGATGAGAAACAAGACAAGAAGCATCATCGTTTATGTCGTCTTAGCCCTATTGATATTGCCTTTGGTATCTGCTGCACCTGCATTTGTCAATTCTCTTGCTAATGTCAGCCAGAACGCTCTCACATTCATACAGACAACATATGTCATGTACTTTGTCTCATTCATCTTGTTGTTCATGCTGCTTTACGCAGCGTTTGCAGCAGGCCTCGGAAGATCAGGAGTGTTTGCAGGAAAAGGGCCGCAAGGGCTAAGCAAGCAGGGCAAGACCATTTGCATATCGCTTTCAGGACTATCCTCTTTAGGCATAATCTACAAGTTCGGCGGATACGCGGAAGCTCTCGGAAGGTTCCTAAAGACAACAGGATGGTTTGGAGTCATAGCATTCTCAGCGATACCATTTGCGATAACATACACCCACATCAAAAGAAACGGAGAAAGAGATGTCTGGGCAGCGATATTTGCAGCAGGATTTGGATTATTTGTCTACGGCCAGATAATGAAAGACAACGGTGCGCTTGCATGGGCGATATTGATGATGCTTGTCGCAGGCATTGTCATGTTCATAAGAGAGCTTGGAGGGGGAGAAGAAGCACCAAGAGCACCTCCTGCACAGCCGCAGGCAAACCAGCCACCAGCCCCAGACGGACAGCAACCACCACAACCTAATGGAGAGCAACCACCTGCTCCTAATGGAGAACAGCCTCCACAACCAGACGGACAGCAACCCAATGGAGACCAAACACAACCACCAGATCCAAATAATCCTAATGGGCAGCCGCAGCCTAATCAGCCGCAGCCAGGTCCTGCTCCGCCTGCTCCTGGTCCGAATCCTGCTCCACCTGTGCCCCCTAATACACCGACACCGCCGGGTCCGCAGCCGCAACCTGGACAGCCATCGTTTAACATTATACCTCCTCCCAACAATCAAGTAGCTAGGGGAAGCAACCTGAACATAAGGCTGACTCCCAACAGCCAATTTGTCCCTAATGGAAACCATGTTATCAGGATAATCAACACAGCAACAGGAGCAAGTCAACAGGCTAATATAACTGTTCGTCTGGAGGATGATATTCGTGCTAACGTTACAGTACCAAATGAGTGGCAAGAAGGAACTGAAATAATTATACAGGCACAGATAGTGATGAGAAATGGTGACACCAATGTTGTCATCACACAAACTCTTGACGGAATCACAATCACTGCTCCGATGCCTGCGCCTCCTGAAGGTACTGGTGAAGGGGTTATAGAACCTAAATATCTCATAAAGATCATTCCTACTTCTTTCAATATAACCAAAATCAAAAAAGATAGAGAAGAGGGAAAATCGATAAGATATTATGCTGAAACTCGTCTAGATAGACCGATTAACGAGGAAGAGAAGGAGCTGACTTTTGATGTCAGTTATGATGTTGAAGGGTCTCAAAAAGGTGCTCTTAACTTTTATTATAAGGTATATGCTCTTTATTTTGATGTTTTCAATAATTCTACTCAATATACCAGATTTACATCAGAGATGATGAGTTCTTGGGATTTCCAAATCGTAGGACAGACAAATGCCAAAGAACAAACAAACCAGAAGGAAGGCTTAGGTAGGGTATATACAAGAGTTGAATGGAAAGGATTTAAGCCGAAATTGGTCAGAGCAAGTAAGAGTATAAAACTTGTCAGAGTAAAATTCCATCCACAAAAAGGCCATAATCACGTTATTATTGCTTTGCATGCAGAGCTAGTCCATACATCTGACAAGACTAAAGAAGTATACCACTACAATACCATGCAAGGCCGTAAACGATTAGCAAGCGGAACAGGTTATTATATTGTTAACTTAGGGGATGATAATTATAAGCAGAGCCAAGAAGATACAAGAAAGATAATAGAGACGATTAATAAGTCAAATAATATACTTCAACAAAAAATTGATAATTTTGATGATTACATAAAAGAATTAAAAAATTATTTGTTTCAAGTAAATCAGGTAATTCCATATATCCAGTTTTACAAAAAAAATGGAGAAATATTTCCTGAACAAAATCTGATTGAAATATTAAATAATTCAACTAAACACATTTTTACTTTCATAAATAGACATAAACCTTCTATTTCTCTTATAAACCAATTTAGAATAACCTTAACCGATCTTGAGAAAGCCTTGGATAAAATGAAAGAATCTAAACAGTATCCTGTTCTTAATCAGAGATTTCTTTCAATTAAGGCAAAAGAGGCAAAGATCAAAGAGTTATGGTCTTCTTTCAATTCACAGGTTGCCGAAAAACATGATGGTCTGATTCAAAGTATAAAGGAACTAGTAAACAAACCGACCTTAATGGAAGTACATGATGAACGAATTAAAGAAATCAATCGTCATCTTATATTATCCTTAAAGTCATTACAATCTTTTAATAAATTAGTAGAAGAACTTAAGAATGAGATAAATGAATTTAAGGACCAATTAGATCATTCTCGTTTAGTTAACCTCCTGAAATATCCTGGTGGTATTAAAGCAGAATTTGGAGGAAATAATATAGCGGCAAAAACCCAGGTTGGCACTGAAGACAAATCTGATAGGGCATTGATCCCCAAGAGAACATCTTCGGCGACAACCAATCCTGTTTTGAATGCTGAAACTACGTCAAAAACACAAAATCCGTCCCCTATTAATGTCGCATTTGACCTTCCTAAATTGGCAAAGGAGAAATTTGTAATCAAGAAAGAACAAATCGATAAATTAGATCGATATGAACTAAATGTAAAAGTGCCCCTAGTGAATAAAACAAGAAAGAGGGGCGAAGATAAATTCTTTATAGTCCTCCAATTAGAAAAGCTAAATCATGATGAAAGAAATTATGAGGATATTAACCTTAACTTAAATAATTTCCAAGGTTGGTTTTTTCTTATTAAGGCGGCTAAACGCCTTCAATCAACCTCAGGCAGGTTTATCTTCGAAGTTACTCTTAAAAGAAAAAATGTGTTTCAAAGATTATTCCCTAGTTCGGGTTTTGATTTGACAATACATCTATCCGAAAAAGCAAAAAGAGGGATTTATAGGCTATATGTTTGGGTTACGCCCGATCATAAAGTGAGGCCTACTCATTTCCATCTTTTAGAACTAGAAATAAAATAAACTCTACTCCCTTATCCCAGCCTTCACCAGCCCGTCAAAGAGTGGTGCTGGGCTAAGTGGCCTTGACTTGAACTCTGGGTGCGCTTGTGTCGCTACGAAGTACGGGTGGCCTGGCAGCTCGATGAACTCCATCAGCTTCCTGTCAGGGCTCCTGCCGGAAAACACAAGGCCTTTCTTCTCTATGGTCTCTATGAACTCAGGATTTACCTCGTACCTGTGCCTGTGCCTTTCAGAAACATTTTCCTTTCCGTAGAGCTTATACACCTGCGATCCTTTCTTAAGCACTGCCTTGCAAGCCCCTAATCTCATAGTAGCCCCATAATTGCACTCATCTATGTTTTTCTGCTGCTCAGGCAGGATACATATGACAGGATACTTTGTCTTAGGATCTATCTCTGTCGTGTGGGCTCCTGAAAGGCCGCACACATTTCGTGAGAACTCAACGACTGCAAGCTGCAGCCCTAAACATAATCCCAAGAAAGGAATCTTGTTCTCCCTGCAGTACCTTATGGCCATGATCTTGCCTTCAACTCCTGAGCTTCCGAATCCTCCAGGGACTATGACACCATTAAGCGAGGAAAGCTCAGAAAGTGAAGAGCTGTCTTCCTCATACTTCTTCGAGTTAATCCACACTATCTCAGGCTCGCAGCCGTTGTTCCAGGCTGCATGCTTGACAGACTCGATGACAGAGATATAAGAATCATCAAGCGTGAAGTCGCCTATGTCAAAGTACTTTCCGACAATGCCTATCTTGATCTTTTTCTTCGCGCTCTTGATCTTTGCGACAAAGCTCTTCCACTCCTCAAGCTTTTTCGTGTCCTTCCTCTCATGGCCGAACATAGCAAGAAGCTTTGTAGTAATGGACTGCTCATCAAACTTGATAGGTGACTCATAGATATACTTGAGATTAGGAGCGGAGATTATGTTATCCTTAGGAACGTTGCAAAAAAGAGCAATCTTCTCCTTCCTGACATTATCTATCGCCTTTTGCGCCCTGCAAATTATGAAGTCAGGCTGGATACCAGTCCCAAGAAGCTGCCTTACTGAGTTTTGCGCAGGCTTGGTCTTCATCTCACCTATATTGTTGGGTATGGGAAGATAGACCACATGGACAAAAGCAATCTTTTCCCCTGAATACTTCATCTGCCTTGCAGCCTCAAGGAAAAGCACGTTCTGGTAATCCCCTACAGTCCCGCCTATCTCAACAACCACAAAATCAGCGTTTTCTGCCTTTCCAGCATCTTTTATCCTTCTTATGACCTCGTTTGGAATGTGAGGTATGACCTCGACACACTTGCCGCCGTACTCAAGGTTCCTTTCGCTCTGGATGACCTTAGCATACACCTGGCCTGTCGTGATATTATGATCTCTTGAGATATCAGTATCCATGAACCTCTCATAGTTTCCAAGGTCCTGGTCTGTCTCACCGCCATCATCAGTGACCCAGACCTCTCCATGCTCAGTAGGCCTCATTGTACCAGCATCAAGGTTGATATAAGGGTCTATCTTGACTGCAGTGACCTTAAATCCCTGAGAAGCGATAAGGTTTCCTATAGACGCTGTAACTACTCCTTTTCCAAGGCCTGAGAGAACTCCGCCGGTGACAAAAATGTACTTTATCTTTCCGCTGCGCATATAACCAAAGAATAACGGTATTATTTAAAGGTTATGGTTTCGATTTTGTAATGTTTTATCAAGAAACGAAACATTTATATGTAAGTTCCACCTTACTGTAAGATAGAACTTACGGAGGTGCTAAGAAATGTTAGACGTCGTAACTATGTCAAGCAAAGGCCAGCTTGTTATCCCCCGAGATATAAGGGAAAGCATGGGGTTGAGAAAACAAGATAAGTTCATCCTTGTAAATGATAAAGACAGCATAATCCTAAAAAGGATAAAGCATGAAGAGATCAGCAAGAAAGCAGCCAAGCTGCTTGATACAATATCAGACAAGTTTGAGAAAGCAGGGCTTACAGCTGAAGATGTCCAGACAGAGATAAAAAGATCAAGAAAATGAGTAGGCTAGTGTTGGATACGAATGTCCTTATCTCGGCTATAGGGTGGAAGGATAGCCTTCCCAGAATGATACTTGATCAGTGTTTGGCAGGAAATCATAAGCTTATAGAAAATTTCGACTAGAAATTTTCAGGGGGTTTAATACCCCGACATTCATGTCGAAATTTTCTATCCCGCAAAGTCGCTAAGCAATATTGCGAGCCCGTAATACCCCTGCCTTTAGGCAGGGGATAGGGCAAGCTTATTGGTAATTAGCGACTTTGCGTTATTGAAAGTCAGGACCTGCTGCAGGAGTTTATAGATGTCATAGAGCGGCCTAAATTTGATTTCATCTCAGGTATGGAGAAAAGAGAGATACTGTTCTACCTGATGAAAGTTTGTGACCTCATAGAAATAAAGCATAAGCTAAATATAATAAAAGAAGACCCCTCTGACAACATCGTGCTTGAGTGTGCAGCTGAAGGGAAGGCAGATTATATGATCTCAGGAGACAGCCACTTGCTTGGCTTAAAAGAGTTTAGGGGAATAAAGATATTGACTCCGAAACAATTTGTGAACTTGAGAGAATAGCTTTGCTACTTCGCTTTCCATGCTTTTTTCACAGCCTTGCTTGTCTGCTTAAAAGCCTTCTTGTCAGGCTCCTCTTTGAATGACAGCCACTCTTTTGTCATGTTGCTTTGCACTGTCATGTTGACTGCTCCAGTCAAAAAATCGCCAAACAGGCTTCTTTCCTTCCCATATGAAGAGGCATTTATCACGTCAGGATACGCGTAGACAAACAAGACAGTGCTTATCGACTTTTCCTTCACATCAATAGATTTGATATCAAGGGGCCTTCCAAGCTCATCAGAAAGTATCACCTCATATCTTCCAGCCTTAAGCTTTAGCTCTTCATAAGGATATTTTGAAGTGTAGTTAAAAGGAGCGATGAATCTTGTCTCATTTTTTGTTACAGATATCCTTTTTCCCTGCTGCTCGTTTGCAACCCCGACATAAAGCTTGCTTTTTGGAGTATATATCTTCTTTATGTTGATGCAGCCTGATGAGAATACGACTATAAGTATAAGTAACAGGGTTATGATACCTCTTTTTGCATCCATACCAGCATATTTGGATATTTGATTTATATATTTTGTCAAAAATTATAGAAAATCTTATATATAAGATACGTCTTACTTATCTTATTGGAGGTATGAAGATGGATGCTATAATCGAGATCGGAAAGGTCAGCTCTCGCGGCCAGGTAGCTATCCCTTCAAGCATAAGGGAAAGCTTCGGGCTTAAAGAAGGTTCCAAAGTGCTTTTCTTTGCAGAAGATGACATAATCATGATAAAGAAAGTCACACCCAGGACATTCACCCAGATAACAAGGCCATTAAAGGAGGCTATAAGCAGATCTTCCCTAAAAGAGAAGGACGCAGTCGAGATAGTACACAAGGTAAGAAAAAGCAAAAATGAGGGTAACCCTTGATACCAACATACTGATATCTGCCTCTTTTTGGTCTGGAGCTTCTGAAAAGATAATAGCAAAGGCGGAAGAAAAAGAGATAATATTAGTCCTTTCAAAAGAGATAATCAAGGAATTTTTAGAAGTATTAGAATATCAAGAGATAAAAGAAAAAATAAAAGGCCAAAATCTTGCTCTCAAAAGGACAGTTGAAAAGATTGTCTCAATCTCAGAGATTGTTGATCCCAAAAAAAGGTTTTTTCTTGTAGAGGATGACCCTGATGACAACAAGATACTTGAATGTGCAGTTGAAGGAAAAGCAGATTACATAATCACAAAAGACAAGCACCTGCTTAACCTAAGTTTCCCTATCCCCATAATCGAACCAGAATCATTCTTGAGAAAACTGTCAAAACAACCCCATAAGAAATATTGATATCAAAAAATAATTAACTTTAAAAAGTTTGGGCTGTTCTGAGGTGTTATGCCTCAATCAATCAGGAGTAAGAGCAGCATATTCCTTCAGAGCGCTGTAATACCTATAATACTTGTGAACGTAGTAGTGTTCATACTGCAGGTAGTCCTTAAGGACAGCTTTACGGAATCATTCATACTCGTATCTGCTGACGTATGGTCAAGGCCGTGGATACTTCTCACGTCAATGTTCCTGCATGGCAGCGTAACCCACCTGCTATTTAACATGTACGCGCTTTTCATATTCGGGCTTCTGCTCGAACAGAGGATAGGGAGGAACAGGTTCCTGTTCATATATTTCGCTTCAGGCATACTTGCAGCAGTCGCCTCAACATTCTTCTATGACAGGGCGCTTGGAGCAAGCGGAGCCATAATGGGCATGCTTGGAGTGACCATAATGCTCATGCCAGACCTCAAGGTACTTTTCTTTTTCATAATACCCATGTCCCTTAGGACAGCAGGGATAATTTTTGCGCTGATAGACCTTTTAGGCGTTTTTGGCATAGGCATACACGGAATAGCAAACATAGCGCACCTTGTAGGTCTTGGATGCGGCCTTGCATACGGCTATTACCTGCTGAAACAGAAAGGCAAGTTCCATAAAAGATTCACTGTAGAACCGAAAAAGAAAAAGCAGCCGCAAAGGCAGGATACAGTGATCGAGCTAACAAAAGACGATGTTGACGATTACCTAAAATACGGGAGGCTTTGATCCTTACCAAATAGATTTATAAACAAATGCTGATTTTACTATTTTATGGTAGTTCCTAAAATTGGGTTAAATCCAGAAACAAATAGAAGACTCATGCTCAATAGAAATTGTACACATCTTAAAGGCGGAGTCCACCAGGATACTCTATGCAGACAAAAATCTTCTTTTGTAGCAGACGCATCGATGCAAAGATATTTTTGGGCTGCTTCTAATATCAATAAGCTCCATCCAAACGGTCTTGTTTTAGATGCTGCTTCTGGTACAGGTTATGGGACCAGCATCCTTTCAAGAGTATGTAATGCTATTGGTATTGATATCACTCTTGAGCTTATATTACATTCAAGATCCAGATATGGAGGTGCTAATTTTTTTCAAGGAGACCTTGAATCTTCTTCTTTGTGGGATGCGCTTAGCTGCACATCTTTTGATGCGGTAGCCTCTTTTGAGACTCTGGAGCATTGTTGCAATCCAGATACTGTGTTAAGGAACTTCTATGATATCTTAAAGGAAGGCGGTTCTTTGATGATCTCTGTTCCAAACGGAATCTTTGAAAGAAAAGACAGAGAGGGCAGATCTGAAAACCCTTATCATGTGCACTCATTCCACCCAAAAGAGATCTACCATATGGTTGCAAGTGCAGGATTTAAAGGTATCCGGACATTTGGTCAATACCCTATCTATGGGGATAGTATAGTACTGTGGACTTTAGTCCGCAGATAAAACGTAGAAAAGTTTATGTTTTTTCGAGTTCTATAGTGAAAAATTGAGCGCGTTGACCGCGCTCAAGAAAAAACGAACCTTTT
>JBJKQO010000062.1:0-17279 GCA_046705145.1 Candidatus Woesearchaeota archaeon | reverse complement strand
ACAGTGCCATATCTGACATTTTCAGCGAAGAAAGGCATGTTGCAGCAGGAGTCAAGGGAGCAGGCCTCAGAAGCATGTGGGGAGAGAAGCATTTCATAAGAAATGTAAAGAAGATGGCAAGAAAGGAAAGGCGCATGCTCAAAGGTGAGAAGAAAGAGAAAAAAGCGATAAGAAAAGGCCTTGAAAAAGTCATGGGGGTGCTCAAGAAAGGCACAAAAGGGGGCAAATCACCAAAAGATGCAGAGGCTATGTTCAAGAACCTCGAAAGAGACGAGGAAAAGATGATCAAAGAGATAAAACAGGAGCTTAGCGAAACAAAACAGATAGTCCATGATTTCAACATCCTTATGGTAGGAGTAAACACAGAGATAGATGAAGCGAAGAAGATAATTGAATGGCTTGGCTCAAGAGGGTTTGAGACAGAGCTTAAGCTTGAAGGCATGAATCTTGTAGAAAGAAAAAACGAGCTCCTTAGCAAGCTAAGACAGGAAGTAGGCACAGCAGAAAACAACATAAAAGGATTCAAGAATATTCTTTACAACAAGTCATACCATCTCATGAGATATGCAGCAGCAAGAAGGTAAGGTCAAGGCTTAAACATCTTGACTATCTTCGAATACACCTTCTTATGTAAAGGCACATAGTTGTTTTTGACTTGGCTTACAAGACCTATAAGCTTTGTGTAACCTGTGAACTGTTTCATATTCTGGTCTATCTCAGGCCTTTGCGCAGAGCCATCTGCAACAAGAGGGTTTAGCCTTGCAAGCTCCTCTGCCTTCTGACCGAGGTTATAGTTCTTGATTATATTTGGAACTGCAGCCATCGTAGGGACTGCTCCAAGATAATGGAACTGAAGATATAACCAGTTAAACGTTTCATCTGCTCTCTTCCTAAGCACTTTTAGAGCTTCCTTCCTTGGCTTGTCCAGGATAGGAGCCACATCAGCACCAAAAGCAGCAGCACCGAAATAATGGTCTCTTATCCTGTCATAATCATCTCTAGGAGAAAGGACTGTTGCTGTGTCAGTAAGCGCAGTATCCAAAAGATCATTTATCCTTTCAGGAAGCGACATAGTCTTAGGAAGCAGCTTCTTAGCCTCATCAGTATTTGCACGCAGGCGAGTGTGATAATTAACTAGGTCACCATATTTTTCTATAACCCTTTTGGTCACAGGTGGCCCCCCAGGTATTGATGTTTGGTATAACAGTGGACCGTCGTTGTCTCTTACAATCCCTACATGAGGAAGCATAGCCTCTAGTCCTGCCAAAGCAGGATCTGCTGTAATACCTGCTATTTTTTGAGGTTCTGTAAGAGTATCATTTCCAAGTATCCCAAAAAGACTTTTTATCTGTTTGCTTGTGAAATTATCTGAGCGTGAAAACTCTTTTCTAAGATCTTTCTCCTGATTTCTCACTGATTTGACATATCCTTTGATCGCTCTTCTGCCAACTACTGATTGAACAAGCTGGATCGATCTTCTTTTGATCCTTTCATTAGATACTTCTAAATCGTCATCAGGAAATTCTGGATTCTCCAAAACAAAATCTGTATCGATAGCGCCAACCGGTGCAACATTTGGAGTAATTCTTAAAATTCTATACATAAATCTTACTGGAGCGGTTGGGAGAGGATGAGGTACAGGGACAAAAGTATTTGTTGCTACTTCTCTCAACCATGTCTCTGTCTCTTCAAGGTAAGCCATTATATTTCTTGATCTTATGCCATACTCAGGATTAAGATCGACTGTTCTTGCACCTACCATAGCGACAGAAGTTGCAGTATCAGGCGCCCTCTTGATTTTTTTAAGCCTTGCCTCAAGATCCTCCAAAAGATGAGGTTCATGAGTATCAAACTGTGTTCTTAAGGTATTAGCTTTTTGAATTATAGGGCCTTTAGGCTCTACATCCTGAAAATCGGGAGTGCCAGAATAAGGTGCACCTAAATATGTTGCTATTCTTGGTCCGCAAAGAGTATTATAATCTGTAGGCAAAGTAGCAAAATCAAATATAGGATTAGGATTGCCTAGAATCGTTATTCCGACCCTATCAGGAACGTCATTAAGTCCTGTGCTAGGAGAAACTCTAAGAGTGTATCTTTTACCAAACGTGCTCCTGAATAGATCTTGGAACATGGGGTCTCCCCTGACCCTATGGTTCAGTCTTCTTCCGATAAATTTTGGCCATCTCATCTTAAATTACCTTGTTTTCAAACACCAAAACACAACTAGTATATAAACTTTTCGTTTTATAACTACTATATAATAGTAACATAAGAAAAGAATCATTAGAATATCAGCAGATGATCATTTATCAGGAACATCAATGCTTAATCCAAATACATCTACTCTACCTTGTAGGTCCTCAAGTTCCCTTGGGGACAATAAGGAATCTAAAGATTTCATCCCTAATGCATCTAATTCAGCCTGAGAAAGTTTTGCTGCAGCCCATAGTTTTTGCCTTACTTTTTTTTCCTGTTCAGAAGCAGAATAATCCGGCTGAGGTCGTCTTGCAGAAGGAAGCCTATCTAATTCAGCCATCACATTATAAGGCATTTGCCTTGACCTGACAGGAAGACTTGTTCCAAAATCTACAACCTTATCATCATAACCCATTTTATAACACCTATTTAATAGTTACCTATACCCACAACTACTATATAAACCTTTCTAATTTAACTACTGTAGAGTAATAATATATCATTCTTCCTTGCCGATCTTTCATTTCTTGCATGAAAACCTAACGCAGAACAAACCCTTTCTCCTCTATAATTCACCCCAATAAAGTAGCAATTTTATCAAAATCCTATTCACCCGACAATATTATATCCTCTAGAACCAAAAACTTTATATAGGAATTGATACTACTCTGGAATAAATATAGTCAAATTACTATAATTGAAAATATACATGGGGGTAAAAAAATGAAAAAGCTGACAATATCTGCTTTGATAATTATGGTTTTGCTTTCAGTTACAGCGATGGCAAATCCAGTGTTGAACCCTATACCCCAGCAGACAGTAGCTGAAAACTCAGCTCTTACGCTAGACCTTTCAGGCTATGCAACCGCTGCTGACAACGGAGTAAGGGTATTTTACACAAACGCGACATTCGGAACGCTTAACACCGCGACAGGAGTATTCACATGGACTCCAGGCTATGACACTGTGACAACAGCACAGGGCTCAAAGCTTTTCACGATACTTGTCGGTGTAAGGGACAGCGACTCAACAGACAACAGGACAGTCGAGATAAACGTTACAAACGTCAACAGGGCACCAGTAGTCACTGCTGCACTGACGCCAACAACAGCTTATCCTAACTCAACATTTTCATGCGCAGGAACAGCAACAGACCCTGACGGAGACTCAATAATATCAAGGTATCATCAGTTCCTTGTAAATGGTATTGTCCAGAAGGACTGGTCAGCGACAAGCACATACACATGCAACAACGCAGCATGCGTAGCAGGAGCTCCTGTAGTCTGCAAGTTCAAGGCAAGCGACGGAAAGGTAAACTCAACCGAAGCAACATCAAACACAGTGACCCTCACAACTTCAACTGCAAAGCTTACTGTAAGCGACGTCTTTGTAGGCGGAGACAACCAGGAGAAGAGCAACCCTGACGAAGACGAGATAGTTAGAGCATCAAAGGCTTTCACAGTCAGCAACACAGGATCAGAGACAGTAACAAGCATTACTATAACCTCAACTGCAAATGAAAAATACAACGTAACATTTGAACCAAGCACCATCGTAAGCCTTGCTCCTGGAGCAAGCCAGTCAATAACCATGACCATAGAGATCAATGAGGAGACTGACGCATTCTTCCCATCAAGGGATGATCCTCAGGATGACAGGAAGCTTGACATAGGGGATGTTGTAGCGACAGGAACTGCAGGATCACAGAGCGTGACAGGAACAGGAAACCTGCAGGTACAGACAGAGAACAAGCTTGAGATAGACAGGGTAAGAGTATACAAGAATGATGCTTCATCAAAAAGCCTTGATGACGGCGAGACCTATGAGAGTGTCAAGCCAGGAGACAAGATTAAGATAGAAGTGACAGCATCAAACAAGTTCTCAAGCAGCTCAAACGTAAGGATTAAAGATGTCGAGTTCACAGCTGAAAGCGATGACAGCGACTTCAATGTGGATGAGTCAACAACAATCGGCACTGTAAATGAAGCATCAAAGAAGACTGACAGCATCGAGTTCACAGTAGATGATGACGCTGACGGAACATATGAGGTCAAGATAACCCTTCAAGGCGATGATGATTACGGCGCAACACATGGAGAGCAGAGGACTATAAGGATAAAAGTCGAAAAGGAAGATCAAGAAATCCTGATAAAGAGCGCTGAGCCATCAAAGTCAGAGCTGTCATGCGACAGGACATTTACCATGAGCATGAGAGTCGAGAACACAGGAAACGACGACTCAGACGAGGTCGTTTTCACAGTAAAAAGCTCAGCTCTTGGGATAGACTACAGGAAGATAGGCCTTGACCTACAGTCAGGAGACGACTACACAGCAAGCCTTCCTTTCACTGTAGCAAGCACTGTTAAGGCTGGAACATACTACATAGATGTTGACACCTTCTTCGACTACACAGCTTTTGAGGACGGAGACAGGACAGACACGAAGCAGATAACGATACTTGTCAAGGCGTGCGAGCCAGAGACAACAAGCGGCTCAACAAGTTCAGGGACAAGCACAAGCGGATCCTCAAGCACAGGAACGACAACACAGAAGCCTACAGAGGAAGTCGAAGTTGTCCAGGAGCCAGTAGTACAGCCAACAACAGGAACAACAACCTCAGGTGTTGTCGCAACAACAAGGGTCAGCTCAGTAAGAGACACAGAGACCTACAACATACTGCTTATAGCAGGAGTTGTGATAGTTGCAGCACTTGTGCTGTTCATGTTCGCAAGGCTTCTTGCACCAAGAAAATAAGAAATCTTATTTCTTTTTTTTAATTTATTTTTTTCTGTGATTGTCAACAAAAAAATATATCTTTTATAGATTCAAGACCAAATCTCTGAGTGTATCTCCTTTTATGGACTTTCCAAATCAAGAACTGTCTGTTCAGAAAGGAGATGTCATAATATCAAAAGAAAAAATTAACTGTAATCCCGCCAGATGTGCTTGCACTTTGTGCACTTAAGGAACTTTGTCTCAGGCTCGTCACTTGCCCTTGTCTGCACAAGCCAGTACCCTGCCTTCTTGTTGCCGCATTTAGGGCATTCTACCTCAGTCTCAGGAAGGTTGTCTTTCTCATCCTCGACTACGCCTACCTCTTCCTGTCCTTTGACCTCATCCTTAAGCTTCTCTTCCTTGAACTTCTTGTCGACATGCTTGCAAGACGAGCAGCATACTACCATCTTTCCGTTTACCTGCTTGGGCATCAAAAGTGACCCGCATTTTGAGCAAAACATTATTTCATCAACCCCACAAATCTTAATAGGTCCACAAACCATATCTTGATCCAGCCAAGATAAGGCACTCTCATAAGGGCAGTGCTTCCCTTCCCGTACTTGTTATAGCCAACTATCATGTCAGCAGGGATCGCAAGCTCATCCGGATTGGATCCAAGGTTGTTGTCTCCCTTGGTAGTGTAATAGTACACTCCATCTTTCTGCCACTCACGAACGACCCTGTGGATAATAGGATCTGACCTGCGCGGGCTGTAATAGACGATTATGTCCCCTACCTCTATATTTTCAGGTTTCTTACCGCGAAGAACAATTATATCTCCCTTATTAAACCCGTTGCTGAACCTAAAATCAGAGAACTGCTCCTTTGTTATCCCCGCCTTATCATATTGAGATTGGTGTATGTTCCACCATTCATCATAATCATAAGGATGCTCCATGCTTCCTGACACTACCGCAACTATCGGATGGGTTGTCGAGAAGACAAAACCAAGTCCTGGATATACTATAAACTTGATAAGGATAAAAGCCAGTATTATGCTTAAGGCCCAGCTTAGGGGCGAATCATCTTCCCATATGAATTTCCAGCCCTTCTTCAACTGATAAAATAAGCTTGATATAATGCTTTTTTTGGCCATAAACGGATGTGAGGCACAACCTTAATTAAAAAGGTTTCGGTTTATAAAAGAAAAATAAAAGAGAGGTCATGGTTACAATGTTTAAATCGATTTTAACTGTTCACGAATTAATCCTTCTCTTTCATGAGGGTAATATGTGTCTTGAGGTAAACCCACAACTACCAAGCATTGTTTGGCCGAAGCAAGATATCTTTCTAAATTATATGTGTCACCTCCAGGAGATTCGCTTTCTGCTTCTGCTTGCCCCATGTACATTTCCATAAGTCGGAGCGCTTCGTCTGTATGCCTTCTTTTTATTTTCTTGATTCTTCTGCGGGCCGCTACACTTGATAAAAAATAAGCCGTACCCAATACCGCA
Source organism: Candidatus Woesearchaeota archaeon (assembly GCA_046705145.1). Taxonomy (GTDB): domain Archaea; phylum Nanobdellota; class Nanobdellia; order Woesearchaeales; family JBJKQO01; genus JBJKQO01. The sequence goes on along the minus strand of JBJKQO010000062.1, from coordinate 10,854 downwards.
GCCGCGACACCCAAAATCCCATTAATGATCCCATAAGCAATTGCCTCAGTTTCACTCTTTAGTGCCGGCGCATCCCCACAAAAGAGTCCTACGGAGACCACTGATAACAAAACACCCCTAGTCATATAATCACCTGGCGTAGAATCTGTAATTCTGTAATCTGATGTTCTAATAGCTATCGCAGACTCTAAGTCAGATAAATCTCTTATCTCCTTTTCTTCAGGTTTTGATCCCGAGTCAAGTTCTGAATCAATCGTTTGATGGGCCATTTTAATTACTTCCAACATTGTTTGTTACTACTTAAGGATAATAATTTTATATATTAAACTTATTACATAATTTTGCCACAAAATAGATAATTTTAAATAAAATAATATATAATATCTAAATATGGAAGTGAGATTAGACCAGAAAGACAAGCAAATCCTATATCTCCTTGATGTTGACGCAAGACAGCACAACAGCGAAATTGCAAGAAAAGTAAAGCTCAGCAAGGATGCTGTCGGATATAGGATAAAAAACATGGAAAAGGCAGGCCTAATAAGAGGTTATACCACAATAATTGACAGCGCAAAACTTGGATATATCTGGTATAGGGCCTATCTTAACCTTATGGACACAACCCCCAAAATTCTTGATGAGTTCGTAGAAATCCTGAAAAAAGAGCCAAATGTATGCTGGATTGCGAAAGTAGATGGCCAATGGAACTTCATATTCACTATATGGGTCAAGTCAAATAAGGAGTTCCGGGAGTTCTACAATAATAAGCTGATGCTCGGATTCAAGCGATATATCAAAGATAGGCTGATCTGTCCCGTAACATCATATTTCCATTTAGGAAGATCATACATATTAGAAAAAGAAAAAGCCCAAAAAACAGAAATTGTAGGAGGTGGAGAAAAAGAGCACCATGACAATATCGACTTAGAGATTCTGAAGATAATATCTAATAACGCAAGAGCCCAACTGATAAGCATTGCAAAAGAAGTGAAGCTCGACAGTATGACAATCCACAACAGGATAAGAAAGATGGAAGAAAAGGGGATTATCCAAGGGTATAAAGTCGACTTGGACTTCAATTTGCTAAAAAGAGAGTTTTATTCTGTGAAGATAAACTTAAATGATATGTCAAACATAAAAAAACTTGAAAATTACACAAAAACAATACCCGAGCTCACAAATATCACAGAAGCTGTTGGCTCTTTTGACTTTGAATTTGATCTTGAAGTCGAGAACTCCGAACAATATCATAAGATCATCTCTGAACTACAGATAAGATTTGAATTCATAAGGGAGATATCATATTTTAGGGTGCTAAAAAACTACAAGATAACTTACATGCCCGAAATTTAATAAGGAATATCCCCACTAATCAATGATTAATAAATTTTTTAAAAGATTTTGTCCTTTTGCAGATATAGAAGCATTAACAGGTGGGTTGTTCTCAAACAATGTCTAGATGATCCTGCGAAAAATAAATCCTGGTTAAGTGTCATATTCAAAACATGAGGTGTATAACATGAGTGATGAGAAACAGATCGTTGTCTTTAGGCTTTCTGGAGAAGAGTTCGGAGTTGACATAAGCGAAGTCAAGGAGATAATAAAGATGGAGGACATAACAGCAGTCCCTGACGTCCCCCATTATGTCGACGGCATAATCAACCTGAGAGGAAGCATAGTCGTGATAATCGACATTGAAAGGAAGCTAAACCTTCCTGAAAAGAACTCTGACAAGGACACGAGGATAATAATAATCGAAATCGGAGACAACAATACTGTAGGTATTGTCGTAGACTCAGCAACAGAAGTGCTTAGGCTTGGTTCAGACCAGACAAAGCCAGCTCCTGCTGCGATATCAAGCAAGGTAAAAAGCGACATCATAACAGGAGTTGCAACAATAAAAGACAGGATAATCATACTTTTGGACCTTGCAAAGGTCATCGCCTCTGATGAGATCCTAAAGCTTAACGCGATAAAGGACAAGCATCAGGAAAACGTGCAGGACCATCCAGAGCAGAATCCAAAGGATGAAAAACAAGAGATGAAGGAAAGCAAGCCTGCAGATCCGGCGCCTGCACCTGCAGAAAATCCAGCAGATCCTCCAAAAGAGAGCGCTCCGGCAGAAGACAAGCCTGCTGAACCAAGCGCACAGCCAGCAGCTGCACCCGCAGATGCAAACGCTGCTCCTCCAGCAGAGGAGAAAAAAGAATAGGCCTTCTGAAACAATTTTTATTTTTTTTATTATAGGTTAATACTTTTGAAATTCTCGCTTACGCTCGGGTAGCATCAGGCTCGCTTGTACTTCTGGAACATTCTAGGCTGACTTCCCCGTAAGGGACAACCCCCACGTCAGCCTTGATATAGAAAGAAAAGAAGCTCGCATAATTGATGCTACCTACAATTTCAAAAGTATATCACCTACAGAAAAACAATCACAGCAGCAGTATCTTTCCTTTCTTGCCGACGTTTATCACTTTTGTCTTGCCTATCATCTCTTCTATGCCTTCAGCCTCGTGCACGTGGCTGCATAATACAACATCAGGCTTAAGCCTTTCTATAGCTCTCTTGACGCCTTCTGAACCCTTGAAGAATGCGGTGAACTTCTCCATCTTCGATCCCTGAGGGTGCACGTGAGAGACCATCAGCTTCTTCTTGAGGTACTTTATCTTGTCAAAGCCCTCTTTCAGCTTGTCATAGATCTCATCCTCTTCAAGCTGAAATATCCCTATGTTTGCTCCGCCGCAGCCAAACACCCCTACGTTCTTATACCTTACAGCCTTCCCATGGATGTTCTTCACATTGTAGAACTCAGCAAGAAAATCAGCAGTCGCAGTAGTCTCATGGTTTCCAGGGATAAGAAGCAGCTTCTCTTTTCTCTCGACAAAAGGCCTGATAAGGTTCTCAGTCGACGAGTCAAAATGGGTTATGTCCCCGCAAAGGATCACAAGATCGACCTTCTCCTTCTCAGCCTTCTTCGCAAGCTTCTCAGCGATACCTATATCACCGTGTATGTCGCCTGCTGCAAGTATCTTGAGCCTGTCGCTTCCTGCTTCTTCTTTGACTTCTGCCATGAACATGACAAATCAAACTCAATATAAAAAACTATCTCTTCTTTTGTGTGTGTCCCAAGACTCGCTAACGCTTCGGTTAGCATCGGCTCGGCTGTGTTTAGGATTGAGATTCTATCGCTAAAGCCCCGTAAGTGTCGTTAAGCAAGCTTAACGGACTTTGAAAAGCTATACTTTTCAAAGGGACAACCCCCTTAGCTCTGAGCACGATTAAAAGAAGAGCCTCGCATATTGATGCTAACCTACTTGGGACACACACATTTATTACATAAGAACCAAAAGAAGTAAACAAAAAAAAGCCTTATACTAATGCTTCCTTTTTATCTGTATCACGCCTGCATCAAGCATGACTACCTGTGACGGCTTTCCTTTCTTCTCGCCTTCGTACAGCACGAAGTTAAGCTTTGAATGGACCTTTGAGTCAAGATCATCTATAGATGTCATAAACTCGTTTCCGCTGACATTTGCAGAAGTAGTCACTATAGGCTTGTTCAGGCTGCTTACAAAACCGGAGATCCAATGGTCTGGTATCCTTACCCCTATCGTATCAAGCCCGTTGTTCACATGTCTTGACACTGCCTTCTTGTTCCTGAGCTTAAGGACAAGCGTGTAAGGTCCAGGAAGCTTGCCTATCCATTCCTCTGCGATAGAATCGACCTCGCAATTGTCCCTTATCCACTCCTTCGACGGCGCAATGATAGAAAAAGGCATGTCTGGCCGCTGTTTTATCTCCCTCACCTTCTTAACGCATTCATGGTTTGTGGCATCGCAACCTATACCGTAAATCGTGTCTGTAGGATAAACAAAGATCTCGCCGTCCCTGACCATCTGGGCGAACTGATGATTTTTCATCTCAAATTCGTCTTTCGTAACGACTCTCATGAATAAAGGTAATGAATCATGATTTATAACTCTTTTGGAAAAAGAATATAAAGAAGCGCAAATTCCTGAAGAGTAGAAAAAATTGAAAATAGTATTTCTAATCTAGCTTCTTAAGCCCGTTCCACCAGTCATAAGAACATGATTGTTTCAATGACTCATGAAGCCTCTTTGCAGATCCTGTCTTAAGTATCTTTCCTATGTTCTGAATCCAGTCATCAGCATGGGTGTATCCTATCTCTATTAGCTCTTTTGCCGAAAACGCGTGCTCAAGAAGGTCTGCATCTTTTGCTATGATGCCAGCTTTCGTTGACTTTCCCTCGACCTCATCCCACATGGAAAATATGTCTTTTCCTATATCTCCGATCTTTCCAGTCTGCTCCTTTACAGCCCTTCTCTCATCGACCGATATGTAACGGTTTGCAAGCTTGTGTATGTCACCAACCCTGCACTCCCCTATATCATGGAAAGCGAGCATGGAACACACCTTGTAAGGATCCTCATGATCCTCAAGCTTTGCAAGAACGAAACCTATCTGTGCTGCGCGAAGCGAATGCTCTGCCACGCTGTGCGGGCTTTTCATCCCGACAAGCATCCATCCTTCGCTTCTGACTCTTCTTAGAGCTCCGATCTCAAAGATAAACCTTGATAAGTCTTTATCATCCATAGACTGATAGGAGAACGCTTTGATTATAAATATATTATGGTTTGCAGCGGCATATCCTAATCCTGCTCTGCAATCACCCTCTCCTTCCTGAATCTGTAGGTGTCTTGATCTCAAATTCCTCATTATGGAACATTTTTTTCATCTTCACCCAGATGCCTCCAAAAAAAAGAGTTATCTTAGAAGTCCTGCTTGCAGCAAGCTCTGATGCCGAAAGCGTATACCTCATCTTCTTTTCTATCACGATCTTTTGCCCGTCATCCATCTCAATGACAGCTCTTGCACCCTCCTCGACAATCACTGTATCTGCAGAATAAAGCGGCTCATTGTATGCTGGCTTAATAAGATCTATCCCTCTCTCAATAAAGACCCTTCCAGTATAATTTATAATCTTGCCCTTAAGCAAAGGCTTCAAGGGCTTGTCCTCAACAACGACCTTGTTCACGCATCTCTGGCCTGAAGGATCCCATTCCTGATAGCTGTTGCAGATGTTTTGGCAGCGCTGCCAGTAGCTGTCGTACTTTTGGCCTTGCGGGCAGTCCTCAGCATAAACAAAAGATGAGAACAGCAAAAGGCCCAAAAAAGCGATAATGATCTTCTTATTGTCCATCTTAAGAAAGAGGCAATGCTTAGGGTATAAAAAAGTTTTTATTTTAAAGCTACTGTTGAAATTCTCGCTAACGCTCCGGGTAGCATCAGGCTCGCTTGCACTTCTAACACATTATAGGCTGACTTCCCCGTAGGGGCCTTCCCCCACGTCAGCCTTGATATAGAAAGAAAAGAAGCTCGCAAATTGATGCTACCTACAATTTCAACAGGTATCTATTTTCAGAATCTCTTGCCGTAGAACCTGGCAGAAGGGCCTATCGACCTGTCATCAAAATCATCCCTTGAGGCGTCATCAACTATCGAAGCGGCATCTGTCCTGTCAGGCTCAAGCCTGCTTGACTCGCCGCAGTAAGGGCACTTCAGGTTAAACCTTGCCCTTTTCGCAAAATTGTAGTTGAACTTGTACCCGCATTTCCCGCAGAAGAACTTTCTTATGTCCATGTCATCTGTAGCCTGCCTCTCCTGCCTTTCCTTCCTGGACATGGCAGCTGATGAAGCCTGGTTCCTGCCTCCATCCACGCAGCTCTGGCAGACAGCATAATAGCCTCCTTCAGATTTAGGGACATACCTGATCCTTGATATGTCCACAGATTTCTTGCATTTGTTGCAGGTTAGCGCTCTTGACACTTCCATAGCCTTAATAATAATCTTTTAGGATTTATACTTTTTGTTTTTTTATCGAAATGCTAACAGCATCTTTTAGGCTTGTGCGTGTGCAACAGTCAGTATCGGTCAAGCCCCGTAAGGGACAACCCCCTGACCTCTGTGCTGCTAACTCGTGCAAAGCCTAAACCTTTTGATGCTGTTAGCATAAATTTTATCAATAAATATATATAATACCTATAATTAATATTGACCAAAACCAAATAAAGGGGGAAGGATAATGGGCAGATTCACTATTGGCATATTCATTCTTGCTGTTACATTGGTATTCGTCACCTCTTGCGGGGATATCTCAGAAAAGGAAGCGATAAGCGTAGCGCAGGACTTTGTCAACCAGAATGTAAGGTTTTATTCTACAGAACAAGGTGAAAACGGCACGACAGCCCAGGGTGTGGGCAAGGTCAAGCTGACAGTATTTAAGGTCGACAAGATAACAGGCATGTACAACGTATACATACTTGCCCAATCAGACTTCGAGGATGAGACAAAGAAGTCAGGGCTTCTTGTAAAGATCGACAGCAAGAGCGGGGAAGTCATAAGGATGGAAAAATTTGACACAGGACCTGAACAGATCAGCTGATATTTCCTGAACTTAAGGCATTTTTTATCTTTTCGTATATCTGGACAAGCTCCCCATATACTTCAGACTTGTAAGCGTCAGGTATACCCTCATAGGTGGATTTTAGATTGTCGTAAAGCATATTCACCTTTGACATATCTTTTGATACCAGCACCTGCTCGATCTTTCTTATCTGCGTCCTCACAGAAGTGATCTTTGACGCGTGGAAGATCGGAAGCTTTCCTGCTTCCCTTGCAAGGTCCTCTACATCAAGCTTAAGCTTGTCTATCTCAGCAGAAAGGCCGCTTTTCTCGATCTCAAGCTCTGAGACATCAAGCTTTAGCTCCCGGGCCTTTCTTACCTCCATCTCTTTTTCCTTGAGATCTCTTAGGATCTTCTCAGCCTGCTTGCGATCTTCATCAACCTTCAGTTTCTCCTCTACAAGCTTGTCCTCCCTTTTCTTCAGCGCATCCTTCTCCTTATCTATAGCTGTCATCATGGACCCCATATGCTTGTCCTTTGACTCTATGAAAGACTTGGCAGAAAAAACGTCTTTTTCCATCTGTTTTATCTCATTATGCCTCTTATCGATCTGCATCTTCTGATGGTTTAGCTCGTCTTCCTTCCTGTGAAGGACTTCCATCTTTACCTTCAACTCGTCCCTGTTCCTGCGGACAAGCGCCTCAAGATCAGTTATCATGTTCTGCTGTTGCCTTATCTTGTTCAGGTTGTCATGTCTTTTCTTGATAAGCTCGTCTATCTCTGCCTTTATCCTTGTTTTTGCGTCAAGAAGCGCCTTCTCGTCTTTTTTTAAGACACTTTCTTTTTTTGTTATAGCCTCTCTCATAACACTGATCTTTGACTCTCTTTCCCTTACCAAAGACTCCATCTCATCAAGATTCTGCTTCCTGCGCTCAAGATCATGCTCAAGATCAGAAAGCTCCTTTTTCTTGCGCAAAGCCACCTGCTCTTCAAGCTCAGCTTTCTTCACTTTCTCTTCAGCTTCGGCCTTCATCTCAGCTATCTTCTGCTCAGAAACATCCTTTTGCAGCTTGAAGTCATTCTCTTTTTTTGCAAGCTTCTCAGAACGCCGTATTATCTCCTCATTTTTCTCATCTATCCTCTTCCTTAACACTTCAAGACGACCCTCCTCATCCTTGAGATGCTGCTTCTGAGAGGATATGTCTTCAAGAGCATGCTTGATGTTGTGCTCCCTCGTCTTAATCTGCTCGTGCGTCTCATTGACCTTCTTTAGCATATCTTCTATCCTTGACTCCCTTTCGCGTACCATCCTTTCAGATGCATTCATGGCCTTGGACTTGACATCCATCTCTCCTTCTTTTTGGGAGATCTCTCTTTCCCTGACCTCAAGCTCATCCTTCTTGTCTGTTATCCTTTTCTCCTCTTTTGAGAGCGCCTCAGATTTCTCCTGCAGCTTTCTTTCAAAAAGGGAGAGCTCCTTTGCCCTCCTGCTTAGGCTTACCTCTTTTTCCCTAGCAGAGATCTTATGTTCCCTTGCCTCAGACTCAAGATTCTTTATCTGCGCAAGGTTCTCCATAGTAGCAAGATACTTGTCATTTATCTCCTTCTCTTTTTTCTTCAGGTCCTTAAGGTCAGAAGCGTGCCTCTTCTCCTTAGTTTCCTGCATCGTCTCCCTCTTGATAAGCTCAGAACGCCTTTCAGAGATAGCAGCTTCAGACTCATCTATCTTTTTCTCGCGTTTTTTAAGCCTCTCAAGAAGCCTTGTGTTCTCAATGCTTTTTCTTATTACCTTCTTTCTCTCTGAACTTGCCTCATAGGATGCCTTCTTCTTTTCCTTTTCAAGCCTTGATATGACTGCATCCTTGGCGCTTATCGTCTCCTCAAATCTGGCCCTTGCTTTTTTGAGGGATTCTATCTCATCATAAAGGCCTTTTTTCTGCATCCTGTCCTTCGCGTGCTCCTTTACCTTCTCTTCAAGCTTTCTTGCGACAGAAGACATTTCTGACTCTTTATCTTTTATCTGCTTCTTAAGGGAGCTTATCTGCTTCAGAAGGTCTGTCTTTTCCTTGATAACAAGCCTTGTCTTTGAATCAAGCTCCTTTTGCTGCTTGACTACATTCTCTTCCTTGGAAAGGATCCTTCTTTTGGTCCTCTCGATCTCCTTCCTCTCTTTTTGCAGGTCCTTCTTCTCGCTGTCGACGCTCTTTTGAAGTGAGGAAGTCTGAGAAGAAAGTTCCTTTATCTTTTTCTTATATCGCTCAATCTCATCAGAAAGCTTGACCATATCATCCTCATAAGAATCTATCGTCGAGTTCTGGTTCTCTATTATGTTTTTGCTTGATCCTGCGCGCTTTTCAAGATCCGCATATCTTTTCTTATACTCAGAAGCGAGCTTTGACTGGACCTCAGAATCCCTTCTTGCCTCAAGAAGCTTCTTCTCAATGGGCTTGTACCCTGAAAGCTGCTGCTTAAGAGTTTCTATCTCAAGCGTCAGCTGCTCGTATCTCTTCTTATATTCAGAAGCGAGCGTAGAGCTGATCTCAACATCCCTTTGAGATTCAAGGATCTTCCTCTGCGCAGACTTGAACCTGATAAGACTCTTGCTTGCCTGCGCAGGCTGCGCTTTTTGCTTATTGGCAGCCCCTTTCGCCTTTTTTTGACTAGCATTTACCTCTTTTTTTCCCATCGCAAAACCTTGATCAATGAATTTCAATATATTTTGCATGCATGCCTGATGCTACCACGGCCTGCTAAGCTGTGTTCTACCAAAATGTGTTGACACAAAAAATTTCCTTGTCAGCACCCCCGAGATAAAAAACCCTCTTTTCGCTTTATAAAGTTTTGTTATTATTATATAATGCTAAACTGATTGGGGGGCTTATGATCACTCAGCTAAACTCATCACCTCCTCCCCCAAACACCTTTGTCTTCATCTCTTTGTACTTGTCTTTTGTCTTCTTGACCCTGTCAGTGACTCCTTTTACACCACCTGTTACTCCTTTCATGACTGCCTTTAAAGGCTTCATCAGTTTCTCAAGAACGGATTTGAGCAGTTTCTGTAAATCCTCAATGATTGACTTGATGGTTTTCTTGACAAAGTCCTTTGATTTCGTAAAGAACTTGGCGCCTCCCCTAACCATCCTTCTTGACGGTCTCATGTACACTTCAGTATAAGGCATTATCTTCTTTGCATGCCACCTCTTATACCTAAACATGCTAAGAGAGATATGCACCTTGAAGATCCTATAGAAAAAAGTTCCGATCTTCAGGCCTATTCTCATGTGAAAAGCATTTATCACCTTTACAGAAAGCGGCTTTAGCTTGCCTATCATCCTGAAAATAAAAGATATCCCTTTCCATAATAACAGGAACGGCCCTATTATGAATATCTTGATCCGTTCCTTACGTTTTTTTCTGGATCTCTGCGTAGCCCAAAGCCTGGAATACCTTGCATCATATTCCTTCCTGAGGGCGATGATCTTTGCTTCATACTCCTTCTTGTAGGTCTCTCTTGTCTCGTTGGCTTTTGCAAGCTGATCGTCTGTCATCTGGGGTTTCTTCGGCCGTGGAGCTTCTTCTTCCTCATTTTCAAAAGTGTTCTTTTTCTTTTTTGCAGCCTCCTCTTCTGCTGCAAAATCGCCTGTCGTATCAAAAAGAAGCTTTGTCTTCCTATTGTATTCTTTGGTCAGCTTTTCTTTCTGATCTTCAAACCAGGATTCTATATCTGATTCATCAAGCTTCATCTTCCTTTTTCCTTCTCTTTTCAGGCTCGGCCTTGCCTAGGGTGACCTCCTTTTCTCCCTTAAACTCATCATCAGGCTCTGATATCTTTCCATGGATGTCAAGACAGGCTATATACACCATATGCTTAAGGTCACCTGAAAGGACCTTGTACCTTTGTGTCAGCTCGTCATATTTCTTTATCGCAGAATTCCTGTCTCCATTACGGATATCCTCATACGCACCTTTTATCAGTTTCAGAGCATTGTCAAAATCGCTTCCCTTATCAGCTATCTCAAGCTCCTTTTCCAGGTCTTCAAGGCTTGCCTTGACTCTCTCCCTATCTTTCTCGTCATAGGTCAGCCTCGCCATCTTTATGGATGGAGCTATGTCTGTTATCTTTATCCTTGCTATCATCGTGTCTTTTCCTAACTTTGTCAGTTCGCTAAGCTTTTGCTTTAGCTCGTTGAGCTTGTCCTCAAAAGAGGATATCTCAGACTCTATGCTATCGTTTTCCTCACGCTTAACTAGGACCATCTTAACGTTTTTCCCCTCATCTTCTTTAATTACCTACCTAGCATCATGTTGCTGGTGGTGTTGCTGGTGGTGCTGCGCCATCCTGCCCACCCTCCTTCTTCTCATCCTTCTTCGGAGGATTCTTCGCCTCCTCCATCTTCACCTTATACTGCTCAACCAACTTATCACGCTTA
>JBJKQO010000061.1:0-10527 GCA_046705145.1 Candidatus Woesearchaeota archaeon | reverse complement strand
AAAACCCTAAAAGAATTCATCACCCACTACAACCAACAAAGACCCCACATGAGCCTACACTACAAAACACCCCAACAAGTATGGGACGAACTAGTTTCGTGATGCGAACCAGTTTCGGGATAACACAGGTTTGAATTTTGATTGTTAAGGATAATACTAGATCAATCTTGCCAATATAAATCACTACTATTAAGTTGTAAAAAACGAAACATTTATATACTCTTTTTTTATCCTTCTTCAAACTTAGATGAATAACTGATAAAAGATGGTATCTGCACTAAAAACTAGATTAGGGGGGCATACAGCTATAGCTGCATCTGACTTTGTGTTAGACGCAGCAGATTTAGAATCAATTTTCAAAGGTTACTCAAGAACAATTAAAGACGCATTGGAAATTGTAGGTATGGGGGATGTTCAAGTAAGCAATAATCCGGAGTTTGTTGATGCCTCCATTTTTGAAGGATGCCTAACTGTTGGTCTTGAAGGGGACTTTATGGATAGTGACAGGTCTCTGATGTTTGTCTCTTCTGATGGTGCTTCTTATGGTGGGATACCTATAAAATGCTTTTTGATCCCCCCATCTATGGAAGGAGGATTATGGGCTGATGAGAGTTCTAATGCTACAGCAACTGATTTTTTTTATGCATTTTTTGGTAATCAAGTAAAACTTGTTCATACAAACAAACCCGTACCTCTCGATGGTTTTTTCCCTTATTGGCTTTGGGGAGATAATGGCCCATCATCCTGTCTTGATGGATACAAGGGTCCAGAAAGTGTTCTTATACAAGGGGTTCCAGACTCTAAATTGAGTGAAATATGCAGAGATAAATTACTTACTAAGCCCCTTCTTGAAAAGGCAGGAATAGAAATCCCTGCTTATTATACATTAACACCCACAGATCATAAAAAACTTCCTAGAGTTATAAGAAAGTTTCAACAAACTACTCACGCAACATATTTTGTAGTTAAGGGAGCTATAGGAGATGCAGGATACTATGTAAAAATGTTTCCTGGCAACCAAGTTGAAGAAGCAGCCAATTATGCAAATCAGCTGTCAACACATGTTAAAAGGGTTTTTTTGGAAAAAAGGATTTTTCCTTTTGGATTGAAGGACCAAGATAACGACTTAGTTGACTGGAACGTAAGAGCCTTGGTTACAGTCTCCCCCCACCCTCAATGGATTGATGGACTGGTAAGATATTCAAAGATGGGTCTTGAAAATGTTAATGTCAGCCATGGAGCAGATAGAGCTAATTTAGAGTCCATCTGTTCTATTACTGGAGCCTCTTTTGGAAGAATCAAAGAAACAGCAATCGCTGCAGCTAGATCAATATATGATGAAGTTTTGCGCACTGGCAACAGATTACCTGCAGGGTTTGTAGGAGTAGACATAATTCCAAATGCATCAGGGTATTTTGTAATTGAGATAAACCATGGTCTTGTTGGAGGTTTTGGAAGTATAGCTAGGATAAAAAGAAAGCCTGTTGACTCTATGAGAAATATCTTATTCAAGGGCATTGGACCCTTTTTGCTTGAAAATAGAAATAAAAGAAAACAAAACCCAAACTATAAACGTATACCTCCAACAGTATATGATTATGGAGACTTAGCTAATGTTTTTGCCGAAAAGAACCATTATAGAACAGCGGTTTCTATTTTAGAACATGCATTAAGGATATTTCCGAAGAATGCGGATGCACTTTTTTATTTAGGTACAGCTTACCATCTTGTAGGGGAAGATCATAAAGCTATAGTTGCTTATAGGGAAAGCATCAAGAACGGGATCAAGGGAATGGATCTCCCTAGTTTATGTGCTAAAATGGGTGATGCTTTTTGGGGGCTCAGTGAATGGGATAGTGCAATTGAAGCATATATGCAGGTTATTGAATCACATATACGAATCCCAGAGTATAAAGGCTGTCTTTACAATTTAGGGACTATATTTTTTAATAAAAAGGAGTATGACAAAGCAGCATTTTTTCTTCAGGAGTTTTTAAAGATGCATCAAGACATAGATAAGGCTAAAGAAAACGCGTTTCATATGTATGTTGTATCATCAAAAAGAAGGGGCAGAAAGGCTCATTTTACAGCGAAGTTCTAATAACTAGAGCATAAAATTCAAAAACCAAAAATTTATATTGATCAGCCCCATAAAAACAAACATGATAAAAGTTATCATCTTCGACATGTGGTGGACCCTCATCTATAGGGAGACAGGATTTCGGATCTCAGAAGAGATAAAGAGGATATTTCGGATAAGGCTGTCAAGAAGGCAGATCACGAAGATATTTGAGCACACCACGCAAAGAAAAGTGTGGGACTCAGAAGACAAGATGTTTGCAAGCCTATGCAAGGCACTGAAGATCCCACCGACAAAAGAGGCAGTCATGCTTCTTCGCGGCATAAGAGACTATTCTTTGACACAGACAAAGCTTTACAAGCACACCCTCCCCATGATAAGACAGCTGAAAAAGCAAGGCTATAAGGTCGCCATAATGTCAAACAGCACGTGCTTTGATGCAAGATACATGGAGCAAAGGACGCACCTGACAAGGCATGTTGACTATAAGTTCTTCTCTTTTGATCACGGCATGATCAAGCCGAATCCTGCATTTTACAGGAAAGTGCTAAAGGCAACAGGATACAGGCCAGAGGAAGCCCTGATGATCGGAGACAACAGGACAGATGATTTCTCAGCCCCAAAAAAGACAGGCATGAACGCAATACTTTACAAGAACTACACGCAGCTTAAGAAAGATTTGAAGAGATATAGTATAAGGATATAGGCCTTAATTTTAGACGCTGTTGAAATTCTCAGCTTCGCTTCGGGTAGCATCGAGCTCGCTTGTGCACCTCATAGTTGATGGGCTGACTTCCCCGTAGGGGCCTTCCCCCCTAGTCAGCCTGAATGAAATCAGTTAAGAAGCTCGCATATTGATGCTACCGATAATTTCAACAGCGTACTAATTCATCCCAAGAACTCCATACCTGCGAAATATCAGCTTCCTTAGCTCTTCACAAAGGAGTATTATGGCTCCAAACCCTACCATCCACGGGACGTATTGCCATGGAAAGAAGTACGTACCGAACACCCTCTGGAAAGGCGGCGCAGTCGCGATCAGCGTAAGAAGGACAATCTCAGTCAATATCCCGAATATTATGAACTTGTTTGAGAACAGCTTCTTGGAAAACACGGAAGCACGGGTCGTCCTGCAGGCAAACACGTTAAATATCTGCGTTATGACAACAGTTGCAAAGAAACCCGTGACAACAGAAAAGTAAAGCGGGCTAGTCAGGCTGATTTCAGCCCCAAAAGACCATCCCCCAGCGAAAAGTATCCTGAAAAATATCACATAAGCAAAAAAAGTCTGCAAAGGGCCGATAAAACCATAAGATCTTGCTATCATCTTCCAGTTCAAAAGCTTAGAGTTAGGATCTCGCGGCTTCCTTTTCATAATCTCTTTAGAGGAAGGCTCAACGCCCAGCCCTATGGCAGGAAGCATGTCAGTTCCCAAATCTATCGCAAGTATCAGAAGCACGGGAAGAGCAAGAGGCCAACCAAAAAGTATGAAAACCAGGAAAGGGATTATCTCAGGAGTGTTGCTCGTGAGGATGTATGTTATGAAGCTCTTGATGTTATCATAGACTGTCCTTCCTGACTTTATAGCCTCGACTATCGAAGCAAAATTATCATCAAGGAGGATTATGTCTGATGCTTCCTTTGCGACCTCTGTCCCTGACTTTCCCATCGATATGCCCACATCAGCCTTCCTTATCGCAGGAGCATCATTGACCCCATCTCCGGTTACTGCCACTATCTCGCCCATGTCCTTTAGCAGGCTTACTATCCTTAGCTTATCCTGAGGCATAGACCTTGCGAATATCACCTCTTCCTTCTTCAGCAAGTCCTTAAGCCTCTCATCATCATACTTTCCAAGATCGCTTCCGTTTATGACGATAGGACTGTTTCCGCTTACTATACCCACCTGCCTTGCAATGCTTTCGACAGTTGTTGACTGGTCACCTGATATGACGATTATCCTTATCCCTGCCTGATGGCACAGGCTTACTGCCTCCGGAACCTCAGCCCTTGGAGGATCCTGCATTATGACAAGACCATAAAAGCAGTAGTCAGACCCTTCACTCTCATTTTTCCTTCTTGATGGAGCAATATCTTTGAGAGCGCAGCCAAGCACTCTAAAGCCCTGCCTTGAGTACTTATCGTTCTGCCTGAGGATATCTTTCTTGTGGCTCTCATCTATCCTGATAACCTTACCTTCTTGGAAGATGCGGCTGCACTTTTTCAGCACCACCTCAGGAGCCCCTTTTAGGTGCGCCCTTTCCTTCTTATCAAACTTGTTGACAGTTATCATGTACTTTGTCTCAGATGAGAAAGGCACCTCATGCGTCCTTGGGTGCAGTGTCTGGACATACTTTATGTTATCGAACGTTCCAACAAACCTCTTCAGGCAGATCTCAGTCGGGTCACCGAAGCTCTTACCTGTCTCCTGGTGGAAAGTGCTGTTGTTACAGAGCAATACGATGTCGTTGAAAAAATTAGACCCCTTGATAGAGCTAAGCCTTACAGTAGACCTGCCTTCTGATATCAGGCCTTGCTAATGATCAAAAGAATAGAATTTCCTGTTCATGAAAAACCCATGGACATGAAGATCGTTCTCAGTAAGGGTTCCTGTCTTGTCAGAGCATATCACAGTCACGCTCCCAAGAGTCTCTATAGCATCCATGTTCTTTATCAGCACGTTTCTTTTTGCCATCCTCTGAGCAGCGATAGAAAGCGTCAGCGTAACCGTCGGGAGCAAGCCCTCAGGCACGTTTGCAACGATTATGCCTATCGCAAAGACCATATTCGTCCAGAAGGGATTTTTTGTGACAAACATCCCCATACCGAAGAACACAACTCCCAGAAATATCGCTATGTATGATATTATCTTGATGAAATGCGCTATCTTTTTTTGCAGAAGCGAGACAGGAGCCTTGACCTCGTTTGTCACCTTAGCGATCTTTCCTATCTGCGTGCTGTCGCCAGTAGCTATGACTATCGCTTTTCCTGATCCTGACTGGACAAGGGTTCCTGAAAACACCATGTTCCTGCTAAGAAGGGGGTTCTTGCTTGTCGCTGAGATGCTCCTGAGCTGAGGCTCGCTTTCTCCTGTCAGCGCCGAGTGATCCACCTTAAGGATAGATTCTTCAATAAGCCTGGCATCTGCAGTTATCTTATCCCCTTCTGAAAGCAGCATGACATCACCAATTGCAAGGTCGCTTGAGTCTATCTGGTGCTTCCTGACATACCTTAGCACGACGTCCTTTGATGTCATGAGGTTGCGAAATGACTTCATTGCCTTTTCTGCCTTGTATTCCTGGATGAATGTAAAGACTGCGTTAAGGACAGTAACTCCCACGAGAGCCCATGCGATGAATATGGAGCCTTCTCCTGGCATCAGCCACTCGCTGATAAATGAGAGTAGTGCTCCGAAAAGCAGCAGGTAAGAGAAAAAATTGTTGAACTGCAGGATAAACCTTATGATAATAGGGGTCTCCTTCTTTTCAGTCAGCTTGTTTTGGCCATATTTCCCTATCCTTGACTCTGCTTCATTCGATGAGAGGCCAGTGCTTTCTGATCCTAACATCGAAAACAGGCTTTTCAGAGGGATCTCATGCACGCTTTCTGTCTGTTGCTCTGTAAGCATAGGTTGGGCCATAGTGATTTTTTCAAGACGCGTAATTATTAAATGTTGTGTGTCACTTAGAAGAGAAAATGTCTTTTTTTAGGAGAAAAAATAAAAAAAAGAAAAGCTATATAGCAACTGATGCTACAAATTACTTCTTCTTTGATGATTTTTTTGCGGTTTTTGCTTTTGTTTTTTTTGCAGCCATAGCGTGCACCTCTTATGATTTGATAAAGGTTCATTAACTTAAGAGTATATTAATCTTTCGATTTTTGATTATTGCGCCAAACATCATTGTTGCAGCCCTGACAAATGATCTTAATCAACGAAAATGATTCGAAATTGCCTAGCTAAACGGAGCAAGCTCCGCGGTATGCGGCAATTTCGTCGCTACGCGACCATAATTTTCGAGATTACTCAAAAGTCCCTCCAGAATAACGCCTTGCTTTTTTTGAGCGAACTTTTGAGTTCGCCAATCTTGGCGTTACAAATGGGGTTTCAACCGCAGCAAACTTAATGGTATGCGACCCAATTTGTAATCAAAACGAAATTTATTTAAGCGCAGAAACCTGATGACAATAAAATGGTGCTTGCGAAGATACTACCCATGATCCTGCTCTTTTTTGCAGGCTATATCTTGAAGAGGCTAGGGATACTTGAGAAAAAAGACGCTAAGGTGCTGACAAACCTGCTCATATACCTGATAGTCCCTATCGTGATAATCAACGCAGTATCAAAAGCAAACATAACAAAAGACCTCTTGCTACTGCCAGTCTCTGCTGTCATAATAGTAATCTGCCTTATACTGTCTGGATTCCTTATCGCAAGATTTCTTAACCTCAGGACAAAGACAAAAGGAGTATTCATAATATCCTTCGCGACATTTGAAGGCGGCACGATAGGATACTCATTCATGCTGGCAGCTTTTGGAGAAGCAGGACTTTCAAGGATAGTCATATTTGATTTTGGCCAGATAATCATCGCTTTCACATTGGTGTACTTCATCGCATGCCGTTTCGGAAACAGCAACGCAAAAGTATCAGAGTCGATCAAAAAAACGATAAGATCCCCTCTTATCTGGTCTATTGTGATAGGGCTCATACTGAACATGATAGGATTTGACAACGCTTTTGTAAACAATTTTTTTGATGTCACTTCAGGAGCCCTTCTTTTCGCAGTCATGGTGATGCTGGGGCTTGAGTTCCAGCCTGTCCTGTCTCATTTCAAGCTTCCCGCAATAACAATATTACTTAAGACCGTGGTCGGGCTTTCATTAGGATATATAGTGTCCATAATTTTTGGGTTCACAGGAGTTGAGAGGGCCGCAGTCCTTGTCATGTCTTCTTTGGCTCCAAGCATACTTGTCATCGCCTTCTCCGAGCAAAACGGCCTTGACACAGAATATGCTGCAAACCTTCTCTCAATAGCGATACCTTTTTCGATAATCCTGGTTGCAGCGCTTATAGGATTTCTTTGAGTAGATAGACGAGAAGCTTTTAATTTCCAAAAAACTTATAAATAACCCGTTACTCTTATCTATTCTTAATGGGGGTGAAAGCTAAAACCAGCAGTTCTGCAGGAGCGAAGAGCTCTTTTGTCGGTAGGGACATCATTTCTATCAACGATCTCTCAAAGGCTGACCTCATAAAGGTCCTTGAGACAGCAAAGATCATAGAATCAATGAAAAACAAAGGCAGCCTACTGAAAGGCAAGGTCCTTGCAACCCTATTCTTTGAGCCATCCACAAGGACAAGGTTAAGCTTTGAATCAGCGATGACCAGGATAGGGGGAACAGTCCTTGGGTTTGCCGACGATAAGATGACCTCTGTTGCCAAAGGGGAGTCGCTTAGCGACACCATAGGCATAGTCGAGAACTATGCAGATGTGATAGTGATGAGACATCCTTTTGAAGGGAGCGCAAGGCTTGCAAGCGAAAGGGCGCAGATACCTGTCATAAACGGAGGCGACGGAGCAAACCAGCACCCTACACAGACACTTCTTGACCTTTACACGATAAAACAATCACAGAAAAAGCTTACAGGGCTAAAGATAGCCATGGTCGGAGACCTGAAGTACGGCAGGACAGTGCACTCGCTTGCGATAGCCCTGTCACACTTTGACTGCAGGCTGTACTTCGTGTCGCCCAAATCACTTAAGATGCCAAGGTACATACTTGACGAGCTATCAAAGAAGAAGATAGAGTTCAGCGTACACGAGGAGATAGACGAGATAATAGGCGAAGCAGACATAATATACTCAACAAGGATACAAAAAGAAAGGTTTCCTGACCCGACCGAATACGAGAAGGTGAAGGACGTATATATAATAGGCCCGCAGGACATAAAGAATGCCAAGCCTAACATGAAGATACTCCACCCACTTCCAAGGGTCAACGAGATATCGACAGAGATAGACAGCACAAAACATGCATATTACTTCCAGCAGTCTGCAAACGGCGTGATAGTAAGGCAGGCATTGCTTGCGCTAGTGTTAGGTGTAATGAAATGAAAAAAGAGATAATAATCAATCCGATCAAGAACGGGACAGTCATAGATCATCTTCCGTCTGACAAGACCTTTGACGTGGTGAAGATACTTGGCCTTAAGGGCTTAAACCGCAACATATCCCTTGGCACAGGGCTTAAGAGCAGCAAGATGGGGACAAAAGGGATAATCAAGATAAGCGACAAGTTCCTCAGCCAAAAGGAGCTTAACAAGATAGCGATAGTAGCTCCTGAAGCGTCTGTCAGCATAATCAAGAACTCAAAGGTCTCAAAGAAGGTAAAGATAGACGTGCCAGACATCACAGAAGACATACTCAGGTGCTTCAACCCTAACTGCATAACAAACAAGGAAAAAGTGAGCACTAAATTCTACACGCAGCTGAAAGATCCGCTTATTGTCAAGTGCCATTATTGCGAGCGCCTGATGAAGAAAGAGGACATAGAGTTGCTTTGAAATGCTAAAAGTTGATCTTTGCGGAACAAAACTGAACAATCCTACAGTTCTCGCTTCAGGAATCCTTGGCATGAACGCTGACATACTCAAAGAGGCAGCAAGAAACGGAGCCGGAGCAGTCACGACCAAGTCTACCGGAACAGAGGTCAGGGAAGGCCACCCCAACCCAAAAGTCATAGTGTGGGAAGCAGGCATGGCAAACTGCTACGGCCTGACAAACCCAGGCTACAAGGACATGGACACCGAGTGGGAAGAGCTAAAGACCATAAAAGTGCCTGTGATCGCAAGCGTCTTTGGCGCAAACATAGCAGAATTTGTAGAAGTCTCTGAATACATGGCAAAGAAGAAGACAGCTATGATAGAAGTCAACCTATCATGCCCAAACACGAAAGAGCATGGCATGGCCTTCGGAGTAAGAAAAGACGCATGCTACGACGTGATAAAAGCCATAAAGAAAGTATCTGGAAAAGTTCCTGTCTGTGCAAAACTCACACCCCAGGCACTTAACATAGGGGAGATAGCAAAAGCATGCGAGGATGCAGGAGCAGACGCGATAACTGCGATCAACACTGTAGGCCCGGGCATGTTCATCAACATCGACGTTGCAAAGCCAGTGCTCTCATTTAAGACAGGAGGCCTAAGCGGCCCAGCGATAAGGCCTATTGCAGTAAGATGCATACATGATATCTACAAGGCAGTTGACATCCCTATAATAGGGACAGGCGGAGTGACCTACGGCAAGGACGCAATAGAGCTTATGATGGCAGGAGCGACAGCTGTTGGGATAGGGACTGCAGCATACTACCGCGGGATCGATTGCTTTTCAAAGATAACAAAAGAGATGGAAGACTGGCTAAAGCAGTCAGATTACGGATCAGTAAAAGAGATAATAGGGATAATCCATGACAGATAAGACAGAAATGCCAAAAATAATACGCATTGACAAGGTAGCAGATGAAAACCCTACTGTAAAGACTTTCTACTTCAGGCACAAGATAGACTACAAGCCAGGACAGTTCCTCATGATATGGGTGCCTGGAGTTGATGAAAAACCATTTTCAGTCTCCCAGATAGATGATAAAGGATTTGCAGTGACAGTAGAAAAAAAAGGGGGGTTTACAGAAGCTATGCACAACCTTAAGGCAGGAGACAAGATAGGGATAAGAGGGCCTTACGGAAACCCATTCACCATAAAGAAAGGTAAGACCTGCGTCATAGGAGGAGGATGCGGCATAGCACCAATAATGCCCCTTGTCCAAAGACTTGACGATCCAACAGTGATCCTTGGCTGCCAAAACAAGGACAGGCTGATGTTTCATGACAAGATAAAGAAGTATCACGTATGCACAGACGACGGAAGCGCTGGCTTTAAAGGTTTTACGACACAAAAATTTGAGGAATTGCTTTCAAAAGAGAAATTTGACTTTGTATACGCCTGCGGCCCTGAGATGATGATGAAAGCGGTGTTTGACATCTGCGAAAAGCACAAGATCCCAATGGAAGCATCACTTGAAAGGTTCATGATCTGCGGCATAGGGATATGCGGCCAGTGCATGTGCGACAACCTAAGGATATGCCAGGACGGACCAGTAATCCCTTCAGAAAAGCTCAGGAAGCTAAAAGACTTCGGAAGATCAGCAATGATAAAGACCGGAAAGAAAGTCAGCCTGAAGGAATATTATGCTTATAGGACAAAGTATAGTACTGAAGTGAAAGGATGCGGGGAGAAGTAGATTTGATGAGTTTTCTCATGAACTTATAGAAAAGTCGAGCCTAATACTATTTCCTTTAGGTTGTAGATATCTCAGAAAACAAAGTTTTCTGGGATACAAAAATCTTTGATTTTCATGGATTAGCCAATTTTTGTTATTTTAGTATTACTC
>JBJKQO010000060.1:0-4966 GCA_046705145.1 Candidatus Woesearchaeota archaeon | reverse complement strand
CTACTTCGCTGACAATGTCAGTGTCGCCAACTCTTTTGGGTTGGCGGACTCAAAAGTTTGCGAGACGACAATGTCTCTTAGATAGGCAAACTTGTGAGTATACTCACGTATACAAGCCTTGTCAGCTCCGTCGGGCCATGTGTTTGGCTTAGCCAAACGCCAGCAAATCTACGATTTGCGCTGCCATGGATGTCTCAAAGACATCCACGGCATTCATGGCACCGACGCACTTTCCGGCCAGTACCTGTTAGTAGGGATATATCATATGGCTTTAATCATTAATAAGCCTGACGGATACTTGTCCAGTGGACTTTCCGGGATCGCTCTGCTTGGTTGCCTCTTTAGCATAGCTGACGCTATCATGCTTAATTAAAAAGAAAGGTTTTCACCCCTACTTAACTTTCTTTAAGTTCTCGATAAGCATATCAAGCGCTTTATGCACTTCTTCCTGTGATTTGGTACCTGTACAGACAACTTTCCCGTTGCTGAAAAGCAAAAATGTTGCCTTTGCCTTAGCAAGCTTGTAAACAAGCCCTGGGAACTGCTCAGGCTCGTACTCTGTGTTCTCAAGCTTCATAGCAAGAGTGTTAAGGTTTAGGTCCATGCCGACATTTCCAGATGCGACGATGTTCTGGATGTTTATCACAGGCTTGACAGTTATCTTGACATTGATCTTTTCAAGGCTCTTGATGATCTTCTTTATTGACTCGTCGACCTGATCCATGGTCCTTGCGCCAGTGCAGACGACCTTTCCTGAAGAAAATATCAATGCCGATGTCTTTGGGTCTTTTATCCTCATCACGAGGCCTGGGAACTGCTCAGGATTGTACTCTGTATTTGAAAGAGTTGCAGCCATCTTTTCCAGCGGAATATCATGCTCAAGCGACGTTGAAACTACGATATTGACCACTACTATATCTTTTTTGGTCCCTTTTGAAGAAGGAACATCTCCTTTGGTTGCCATTGTTCATTACCCCCAAAACTGATGATTTTTAGTATATAAATGAGCTATCCTTTATAAATACTTCCATTTATAAATAGAATTTTCGGAAAATCGATAATGTTTTTGATATACCCCCATCATTTCCTGTGGAACAAATGGAAATACGCACAGTACAGGGCTTATAACGCCATTTTAAGAGTTCTTAAGGGTTTGAAAGAGGTTTCGTGTGGAAAAAGTATCACCATAGTTTGTTATATTACTACTATATAGTAGCAATAAATGCAAACATTTATATATAATAAGGAATAAGATCAGATAAAATGAGCGGATTGATAGATTTACTAAAGGTTTTACCTAAATCACTCTGGAGAAAACCAAGATCTGAATCAGTTGAAGATAGATTGAGTTATCCGGGGGATATCCCTGATACAGATTATCTGCTGACACCATATGGCGTCATACCTATGAAAAGCTCATTTGATGGTTCTAAGTTTACAGCTCATCTACAATCACCAGAAGGCAATCATACAATCTCGCTAAAACAGTTCTTAAAAGAATACAAGCTACCCTGCTTAGAAGGGAGGATACCTGTCATCACTTATGGGAGCAACTGGGTTCCAGACCAGTTAAGAAAAAAGATGGAAGATTTTATCCCCCCTCAAAATGAGGATGGGATCAGCGGATGGCAATATGATGATTTTGTCATGCCTGTCACAACAGCTAAACTAGAGGATCATCTTGCAGTATGGTCATTATACTCATCTCAAGGCGCATACGCATTTGCAGTGCTTAAGCCTGAGCCAGATGCACAGATGGATGTCGGCGTAATATGGGTGACGAAAAATCAATTAGATGCTTTGACCAAAAGCGAGCCAAACTATGAGATGGCCGCATTTACGATAAAAGTAGATGGAAAAAAACTTAAAGCGTTAAGCTATATTGCTAAAGGACAGGTTGGGTTTTATAAAAGTGATAACGGCCCTATACCTTTGGATAAGCTTAACCAATCAGGTCCGAAAGAGACTGAAAGTATGGGCCAGGAAGGATTTATGGATCTAGTTGATGCTGAAACAGGACTGTTTAATAAAGTATCCTTAATAGCAGGCAGGGAAATCAAAACACCAGGGGAGGTATCAAACTGGGTCAAAGAATCCACACAAACTAAAATGCTTTACAGTTATAAAGGGAGGACAGGCCAGGTTTCTGATATGGGTGCTGCAGGGATCATCAAGGCAATAGTCCGAGATTCCGGAAGATTAGGTTCTATCGATCCATCTTCATACCAAAATAGTAAATCTTCTCCAGAAATAATTCCTTCAGGCAGGCAGGATATGATCCAAGATTATGTCTTAAGAAACCAGCTTAATCGGGCTTGAGAATCTAAACACCCTGATCCCTATTTTTTCTATAAAAAATGAGCCCGGAGGGACTTTCGAAGCGATTCCGCATTATGGCGGAAAAGGCTGTTCGAACCCTCGATCTACAGCTCTCTTTGCAGCTTACGAAGATCTGAGATCTCCGGTTCCAGCGCGTAGAAGGCTGTCGCCCTATCCAGGCTAGGCTACGGGCCCACTGCAAGAGAAAAATATAACATGATTTATAAAGGTTGTGGGGGGATCAATCTTCCTCGCCCCAAATTATTTAAATGAATTACTTTTCTTTCTCTTTTAAAGGAGGGGATATTATGGCAGTAGGACAAACTTATAACATTAAGATATGCGGTCAGAAACACATGTCTGTTGACTTGTTTATGATCCTAAGGTTGGATTCTGTTGGGTACCCAACTGACCCACACCCTATTGTAACAAGAGAGACGATTGCAGATGACCCGAAAGCTGAATGGCTTCATTTCAGGCACAGCATACTTGATCATGCAGGCACGCCCCATTGTGATTTTGACGTTCATCATTGGAGAAAAGGCAAAGGGCTAGGGGATAATTGCAGGTCAGAGCTGTTCTATCATAATGCTGTCATCATAGACCTCAGTGATTCAAAAGATGCTGTTGCGCACTCAAATGACGCGCCTGATGTGAAGTATGTCAGGGAGATCAGGCCAGAGCACTTCACAAAAGAATCTATTGCGATGATGGCTGAAAAACAGGCAGTGATAATAAGGACTGGTTTTGATAAGGTTATCGAAGCGAACATCAAGGCAGGACTTGAAGAGCTCCCTTATATTACTGAAGAAGCAGCAAAGATGATAGCAGGCCTGAAAAACATAAGGGTGGTGGGTATAGATTCAAGGACTGTCGATTACTACAAGACAAAGGTTTCCCACCCTGCATTTAGAGGTTTGCTGATCTTAGAATCCTGTGTCGGATTGTGGGGGATTCCTAAAGACAAACACAACGATTTTACCCTTGCCACGCCATACATAGGTGTGGAAGGCGCGACAGGGACACAGGTGGTCGCACACGCAATATACAGAGATTAAGAGGGAAAAGAAATGAAAAAAGAGTTTGTTCTGTTAGGCCTTGGAAAGATGGGCATGGCAGTAGCGGAGAACCTGACCGAAAAGGGAATAGACCTGCTTGCCACAGACAAGTCAGATGATCTTGTCATCGAAGCAAAAAAAAGGGAGATAAATGCGTTTGGCTCGCTAAAAGAACTGTTTGGAGCAGCCTCACACCCTTACATCGTAGGGCTTTTGGTGCCATCTCCAGTAGTTGATGACGCGATAGCAGAGATCAAGCCTTTCCTAAAAGAAGGAGACATCATAATAGACATGGGGAACTCATTTTTTAAGGATTCCATAAGGAGGGCAAAAGAGCTAAAAGAAAAAAACATCGAATTTCTAGATGTTGGTACAAGCGGGGGGCTTAGCGGTGCGAGAGGTGGAGGCTGCCTCATGATTGGAGGGAAAAAAGAAACATTCCTAAAAACTGAATGGCTTTTTAAAGCAATATCAAAAAACAATTCTTATGTCTATCTTGGAGAAAGCGGGGCAGGACATCTGGTTAAAGGATATCATAACCTTGTGGAATATGGTTACTTGCAGGCGTTAGCAGAAGGTCTTGTATGCATAGATGAAATCTCAAAAAAGGAAGACATACATATAAACATTATTGATGTTTGTAGTATCTGGAACAGAGGGAGCATTGCAGAATCAAGAATAACCAGAGATGCGGAAACAGCTCTTAAGACCAACCCCACTTTACAGGGTATTAGTGGAGCAGTTTTTGGTCAAACTCATAAGGAGATGGAAACTCTTGTCAATATCGCTAAAGATACAGGTATAGATCTTTTTTCTTGTGAAAACGCAGTAAAGGCAAGGATCTTATCTCAAAAAAAACCTACAAAAACCGGAAAGATCATCAACGCGATAAGAAACGTGTTTGGGGGGCATCAGGAGTGGAAGAAGCAGTGATAGGGGTGGATCTTGGCACATCATCTGTCAAGTGCTGCCTTTACTCAAAAGAAAGAGGAATTATCTCAATAAGCAAGAAAGAATACTCGCTAGGCCAGACCAATAGGGACTGCTATGAGATTCTTGGGCTGATCAAGCAAGAGATTGCAAGAACAGCAGGCTCGCAGGTAGGGATGATAATAAAAAGGATATGCATATCTTCATTTTTTCCAACACTTCTCGTAATAGGGCCCGACGGAAAACCGCTGTTTCCGCTTGTGAAGTGGGATGCCAAAGACACCTGCAGGAAGCTTGATGAATACTACATGAACGATATTCTTGCAAACGAGCTGTACAACCTCACCGGATGCCCTGTCAATCCATCTTACACGATATGGCAGATCGCAAAACACAAAGAGCAGGCGACAAGGCACAATGCCTCTTTTCTTACATTGCCAGAATACATAACATTGGAACTGACAGGAAAGAAAGCAACTTCAAGATCTTATGCATCCACAACAGGACTCTTTAACATAACAACCAAAAGCTGGTCGAAAAGAGCAATTTCTGTTGCAGGACTCAGGGAAGACGAGCTTCCTGATACCAAGCCCGCAGAGTCAAGCTTCCCTCTAAAGCCAGATGTCGCATCCGAGATGGGGTTAAGCCCTGATTGCGAG
>JBJKQO010000059.1:0-5578 GCA_046705145.1 Candidatus Woesearchaeota archaeon | reverse complement strand
CCCATATAAGTATTCTCCTCCTAATAATGGAATTGACAGTGCTTCTGGCACCAGACCTAAACTAAGCTTAAGATATACACAAAAACAACCTCAAAAAAATGCTTACTGGCCTATTGTGGTCAGAGGGATAGATCCTCATGAGGATCACATTCATGGAAAAGCATTTGGGTATGTAAGCAGATATAAGAAATAGTCTATGGCCTGTTCTCATGAAAAACTACCTTATATGGCCTGGGAAGTTGGCCCATGCCTGTTGTGGTTAGTTCTTTTCTTAATTCACACCTTTGATAAACCACAGTATCACTTTGTGTTCTGACAGGTACTATCGCAGAAACAACATTTACTATACCTGAAGGCCCTTCAACACAATCTGAATTATAGCCCCAAAAACATACTTTTTTTTGTGTTTGTGACGATGTACTATCTTGAACTCCAAATTCTAAGCCTATAACACCCTTTAATACTACTAATTTGGATCTATCTGTCCAGATATCGCCTGTTAAAAACATTCTCCTAAGATAATCTTGGTCGGACTCTGTAGTATGCTTCTTTGCATATCTAAACTCGCTGTCCGCTCTTAACCAATCAAACCGTCTTGATTTCTGTCTGGGAACATGCAGATTTTGTGGTTCTATAACATGGACATAAAATCTATGGACACCTTCAACCTCAGCTCTTCCTAATCTATAAAAAGGGTCAAAACCTATAACTTGTTCTGCTGGTTGAGGAGCTGCCATATCCTTCGAGAATCTGTTTTATCTTATATAATTTGTGGATATTATGGGGGATATGCCTAATACACGACAGCAACAACGACCCTTCTGATCTGGTCAAATCTTATCTTGCCTGGGTCTTGTGTCGGAAGGTTGTCTCCTTTGACAAAGCAGTACCATCCGCTGCTGTCTGTGCCTGTCTCGACTACCCTGTGGATTATCGTGCCCTCTGCGTACTGGCTCTCGTATGATATTATGTCTCCGACATGGATCTGGCCTGGTGAGCTTGGCACTATCTCTATCGCATTTGCTCCTGTGTCTATCACTGGGTCCATGGAGTTTGTATCTGTGAACTCAGACCACTGAGGGCTGTCGATGTCGATTATTATCTTGTCGTTGTATATGTGTATCTGGCTTTCTTTCACCCAGTCTGATGGGCTTGGAAGCTCGTCTGCAGTGGTGTCAAATATGCTTAAGAATGCAGGCTTGTTGGTCTCTGCTGTCCCGTCTTCTATCTCTGAATAGCTGTGAAACTCATCTGCTCCTATGACATAGACTGTGTCTGGAACACTCGGATTCATCCTCTCATATGCGGATGAGCACATCCAGCCAAGGCTAAACGTGACGATGACTACAAATGAGATTATTGACAGGTTTATCGCTCTGATAGTTCCACCCCCATGGATATGCTGTAAGGGAGTGGTTTTAGGTATATAAATATTTCTAAGAATTTAGTATTAATGAGTAGTAAATTAATATTCACAGGGTTGATGTCTTGCTAAAATAAGCTGGAAAGGCAGATTTAAGAGAACGTAATAGTCTGGCTACTTTCATCCCTTCATAATATCCAAAATGTTTCTCTTTAAAATTTGTTTTGATCTGCTCTATAAGCTTATCTCCTGGAGTTGTAGACGTACCATAGGCTGCTAGATTTACAGTATCTATATTCATTACTGCCCCTCCAGACAATACCAAAAATTCAGGATTGATGTTAGGGGTAAGGAGCTTTCCATCATCCCAAGCTTTTTTTGTATTCTCAAGCAGAGAAAGCATATATTCGGCAAACTTTTTCCTAGCCATTTTCCTTATCTTCCTATGGGTTTTTGAAGAAGGGACTTCCATATCATAAAATCCCAATAGTCCTGAAAGTGAAGGTTTCACTAATGCTATCTGATTTCCTCCATCTTCAGAGTATGCAAATCTACATTTATCAAAAAGTGTGATTTCTGGATGATACGCCTTAAGAAATTTTTCTGCATGGCTTAATTCTGTAAGGGTTACTGTAGTCTCATCAAGATTCATAGGCTCATTTTCAGATATAAAGACCACATAATTTCTTCTCCCTGCAAAAACAAGATAGGCAGGAAAAAACCCATGAAAAGAACTCATCTCTTTAGTAGGCTCTATTTTGTTATCTCTAGTGATTGCAGAATCAACAAGTTCTGCTAATCCATCCTCAATACTTCCATAAATCTTAACATTCCTTTCAGGTTGGATTGATATATCTGACATAAGTCAAGGTAATCGTGCTTCTTTTATAATTATTTCTATATTTATCATCAACTCGTAGTTACATATTCTTTAATTTATCGTTCTCTCTAATATATCCTGACCAGTCTAGCTCAGCAGAAAGTCTCGCTTACGCTTCGGAGGCATCGGCTCGCTTGTGCTATATGAATCATATAGGCTGACTTCCCCGTAGGTATCGTTAAGCAAGCTTAACGGACTTTGAAAAGCTGTGCTTTTCAAAGGGACAACCCCCTCGTCAGCCTTAATTCAGAAGCGTGAAGAAGCTCGCAATATTGATGCCTCAAAACTTTCTACTGAGCTATATCTCCCACAAAGTTTATATAACTGCCTTAGCTTCCTTTTTTGTTAAGACAAAAATGGCATCAAAAAACAAAGTGACGGTAAGCTTTCCAGACGGAAAGAAAAAAGAGTATGACAGCGGAGTTGTTGCAGCAGAGATAGTTAAGGAGTTGCCGCAGAAACTTCAGGAAAAAGCGATAGCAGCAAAGATCAGCGGCAAGGTCACTGACCTGAGCGCAAAGATAACTACAGATGCCACATTCACAGTCCTAACATATGATGACAAGGAAGGAAAAGAGATATTCAAGCACAGCGCAGCACATGTCCTTGCGATGGCTGTAAAAAAGCTGTTTCCAAAGGCAAAACTTACCATAGGACCAAGCGTTGAAGACGGGTTCTACTATGATTTTGATGTTGAGCAAAACTTCACCAAAGATGACCTTGCAAAGATAGAGGAAGAGATGAAGAAGATAGTCGACAAGAAGATAGTCTTTGAGAGGCTTGATGTCGGCAGGAACAAGGCAAAGGAGCTGCAGAGCGATGAGCCTTACAAGCTTGAGATGATAGACGAGCTTGGCGACGACACATGTACGATGTATAAGAATGATGATTTTCTTGACCTTTGCAGAGGGCCTCATGTCCCTCACACAGGAAAGATCAAGGCTTTCAAGCTGACAAAGATAGCTGGAGCATACTGGCGAGGAGACGCAAAAAACAAGCAGCTTCAAAGGATATATGGCGTTGCGTTTCCGACAAGTGATGAGCTTAAGGCATACCTTACGCTTCTTGAAGAGGCAGAGAAGCGCGACCACAGGAAGCTTGGAAAGGCTCTTGACCTGTTCAGCTTCCATGATGAGGGGCCAGGATTCCCATTCTTTCACAGCAAAGGAACATTCATCTGGAACTCTCTTGTAACATTCATGCGCTCTGAGATGATGAAGAGAGGCTATGAGGAAAACAGGACGCCTATGATCCTTAACAAGTCACTGTGGCTTCAGTCAGGCCACTGGGACCATTACAAGGAAAACATGTACTTCACTAAGATAGATGGTAATGATTATGCAGTCAAGCCGATGAACTGCCCAGGAAACCTCCTGGTTTACAAGACAAAGGTCCATTCCTACAAGGAGCTTCCTCTTAAGGCAGGAGAGTTTGGCCTCGTCCACAGGCATGAGATGAGCGGGGTCCTAAGCGGGCTTTTTAGGGTGAGGGTGTTCACCCAGGATGATGCGCACATATTCTGCATGGAAGAGCAGCTTGAAGAAGAGATAATCAGCCTTATAGACTTCATAGATCACATTTACAAGTCTTTTGGGTTCAGCTATGCAGTTGAGCTAAGCACCAGGCCGCAAAAGGCTATGGGCAGCAAGGAGATATGGGACAAGGCAGAAGGCGCGCTTGAAAAAGCGCTTAAGAAAAAGAAGATGGACTTTAAGATCAATCCTGGTGACGGAGCGTTCTACGGGCCAAAGATAGACTACCACCTTAAGGACACTCTTGGAAGGACGTGGCAGTGCGGTACTATCCAGGTCGATTTTTCGATGCCTGAAAAGTTTGACCTCGAATATGACGGCAAGGACGGAAGGAAGCACAGGCCTGTCATGGTCCACAGGGCTATATATGGCTCTGTCGAAAGGTTCCTTGGGATACTGATAGAGCATTTTGCAGGAAAGTTCCCTATGTGGCTGTCTCCTGTGCAGGTAAAAGTGCTTACTGTAGCTGA
This sequence comes from Candidatus Woesearchaeota archaeon, assembly GCA_046705145.1. Classification (GTDB taxonomy): domain Archaea; phylum Nanobdellota; class Nanobdellia; order Woesearchaeales; family JBJKQO01; genus JBJKQO01. The sequence continues at coordinate 1,333 of JBJKQO010000059.1, read as the reverse complement.
CAGGTTCAACGATTATGCCCTCAAGGTGATGGAAAAGATGCAGGATGCAGGATTAAGGGCAGAGTTTGATGACAGGGCTGAATCTGTAAGCAAGAAGGTAAGGGATGCGCAGATGCAAAAGATCAACTACATCCTGGTCATAGGCGAAAAAGAAGAAGCAGACGGTACTGTCACGATAAGAAGAAGGGACAACAAGATAATCGGGACCAAGAAACTGGATGAGTTCATAACTGAAGCAGAGGCAGAATCATCCTCAAGAAGGATCAGTGATTATTGAAGATGTCAGAAAAAGTAATACTTACTGTTGACGCGCTTTTGTTTGCAAAAGGTGATTCTGGCCTTAAGATACTTCTTATAGAGCGAAAGCATGACCCTTTTAAGGGAATGTATGCCATACCTGGCGGCAGGGTCGATGATGGCGAGAAGTTTGATGATACTGTCAAGAGGGAACTTTATGAAGAGACTAACGCAAGAGGTGTTAAGCTCACAAGGTTTGGGGTGTATGGGGATCCGGGAAGGGATCCTAGAGGAAGGACAGTTGCAGTAGCATACTGGGCTGTTGTAGACCCTGATTCGCTTGACATCAAGGCAGGAGATGATGCTGCAAAAGCAAAATGGTTCCCAGTAGATGATCTTCCAGAACTGGCATTTGACCACGCCCAGATAATCGCAGACGGGATAAAAGAAGTGGAGAAATGATTTCTTATTAAAAAATAATCAGAATTTAAAACTAGTTTGGGTATCATGTCTTAATTTTGGATGGGCTGGTTTATCATAAGATCCAGCAGGAGGATTATTGGCAGTACCAGCTAAATCTGTTCCAGTTTTTAGACCTTTAAACAAAGGGTGTTGGGTTCCAAAAAGCACACTTAAATCAACACCATTTACTGCAAAAGCCCTTCTTAAATTATCAGGACAACCCATTTGTAAGCTTTTCCCATCATCTAATATTACTACTAATCCTTCAGAGGAATCAAAAACTTGCCCAACATGATCTCTAGGTGAAGGAGTAGCATAACTGCATCCTTGTCCGAAAATAAGAGTATCATGGTATCGGTCAAAAGACACTCCTTCGTCTCCTAAAATGCAAACATAGAACTCATCAGGTCTCCTTCCAGCATAAACATGCCCTGCTCTAAGTTGTGTTACCATAATACAGAAACGAATCTCCCCCTATTTATAAATGTTATGGGTCACAAAAACCCATGTGTTATCCCGAAACTGGTTCGCATCACGAAACTAGTTCGTCCCATACTTGTTGGGGTGTTTTGTAGTGTAGGCTCATGTGGGGTCTTTGTTGGTTGTAGTGGGTGATGAATTCTTTTAGGGTTTT
>JBJKQO010000058.1:0-8559 GCA_046705145.1 Candidatus Woesearchaeota archaeon | reverse complement strand
TTTTTTGATACAGGCTCGACTTTACTATCCCAAAAATTGGCTAACAAAATTAGCGAGCCGTAATACTCCGACCTTTAGGTCGGAGATAGGCGAGCTAATATTAGTAATTAGCCAATTTTTGTTATTTCTTCTAAGAATCATGGTCAGACAGAAAATCTTTAATATAAGCTTAATATCATGGTAGGTATGGAAAAGAAGCTAATATCAGCTTCATGCATCATTATTGCATTACTTGCTTTTGGGTGCAGTAATGGGGCAGATATGTATAAATTAGTAGATGAAGGTACTAAAATGACCGAAAACCAAGATCATATGTTTGAATACCAGAACGTGAAGATAGAAGCGCTTGGACATGCTGCTACAAGGATAAAAGGCTCTGCCATAATATATGTTGACCCATATGATATACAGCAGGAATACAAGGATGCAGACATAGTGCTTATCACGCACAGCCACTACGACCACTGCTCACCTGATGACCTTTCCAAGGTCACGAAAGAAGAGACTATAGTGATAGCTACACCAGACTGTGCAGAAAAGCTTTCAGAGAACACGCAGTCTCTTGGGATGTACGAGTCCACCCAGGAGGATGGTGTGAAAATAACAGCAGTCCCAGCTTATAACATAGGCAAGAAGTTCCATCCCAAGGAGAACAACTGGGAAGGATATATTATCGAGATCGATGGAGTGAAGATATACCAGGCAGGAGACACAGACAGGATACCTGAGATGAAAGAGATATCCTGCGATATAGCGCTGCTTCCTGTAGGGGGCACTTACACTATGGATCCTGAAGAGGCAGCAGGTGCAGCAGCAGATGTCAAGGCAAAAATTGCAGTCCCGATACATTACGGAAAGATAGTCGGCTCAGAAAAAGACGCGCAGGACTTTGCAAAGCTCTGCAAGTGCGACGTTAAGGTTTTGTATTAGCAATTTTAACTGATGTACAGGTTCTTTTTTGTTAGAGATTTGAGTAGGCATCAATGGCCATTTCTTCACTACTTTAACGTAAAAAATTTAGAAAATCTTATAAATTGTTACATATTTCCACTTGTCTATGAGCCAGATACCAAGTCAAGATTCTATCGAGATAAATGCAGTTGAAGCTGCAACAAACACAATAATTGGAGATACTCTAAAAAGGGCTTTGGGTACAATTGATTTTGACAGGATCAACACAAGGAATGTTGATTTTAAAAAAGCTATACCTCAACTTGAACAATTGCTTGCAACACTGCAAAATAATTTATTGATGTTTCATCAGTCTTTTGAGTTAGGGCAAGATCCTGACCAACGATGTCGCTATGCTGCTTTGGATCCAGGAAAACTACCTTTTGACGTGAATCAAGTACGACTTGTTGATGGGTGGTATAAGGTGCCTGAACCATTGGTAACATCTGCAGAACGCTTGGTTGCGGAAGCTGAAGGTATCAGATCTGCATCGTTGGATATTGTTGCACCAACATATGTAGATTGTAATGGGGGGATTATCAGGATAGGTGACCTAAGCGGTGCAAGATCAATAATAAATGTCAGAAAGTCCAGGAAAGGAAATGATACATATGTTGATGCACATGAACCAATTGTGTTAATTATGGATGTGCATGATTCAAGAAGACATGAGACTGGCTCCGTGTGGGTAAATGCGCGTGCAGGAGGATACTTTCATTCGTATTCTAAAGTAAATCTTTATGCTTCTTTAGGCGGGACTTCATTTGTAAGTGTTCCCAGTAGCTCTCCTAAAGTGAATATTTACCAACAACCAGGTTTGGCTAATGTAGTATCAACATCTGATAGGTGGGGAATTAAATTAGATGGAAGTGAGCTTAATTTTCAAGGTCTTGATCATCACAGGCATCTTTTTTATGAGCTTAATGATCGTCACAGAGTAAGTGTATTTTTTCCAATACCAACAGAAGTAAGGGGTATGGTTTTTATTCATAGATACGAACCAAAAAATGAGGATAGTTGGGGCAAACTGGAAATATACCGGGCACCTGAACCAAAAAGAAAAGGATTTTTTAGACGTTTAATTTCTTGATCAATTCTTTAACCTAAGTAGGGCAGATAATCCGGAAATCTTTTGAAAATATTTCTGTCTGTACATATTGACCAGGAGTTCTTTTCTTGTATCATGACCAGATAGTATTTTGATACTGTAATATGGATAGACTTATTTGAAGATACGGTAGGCTATAATTTTGGTTAGTCCTCTGTCTGTTTTGGCAGTCCTACCCACAACATTTTCTTGTACAGATCGCCTAGGGACAGTATCCTTACTATTAATATTGCCAGGCCTACCCTTATCCCAAATATCCACCAGAAATTTCCGCCAAGCACAGCAAACAGCATGACATCTTCTATTATGGCATGCGATAAGATAAGAAACATTGTAGTAAGGCACGTATCTTTATGGGAAAGCTTATGTTTTTCCATAAGCTGGAACAATATTCCTGCAGCATATGCTATGCCTATAAACAGTCCGATCACCCAAGGCACAAACGCATTTTCGCTCAGGCCAAATAGTCTTGGGATAAAACTCACCCTTTTTGTTATCATCTTTTTTCCTTTCCATAACATGATAAGATCATAAGCCAAGGTTATCAGGAACAAGACAACTATGATCTGCACACACGTAAGCATCATCCCTTTTATCGTTGTTATCCAAGAAAACTCTGCTGCACCCACATAAGGGTTTAATATTGCACCTTTAATATTATCAGGAAGGAAAATGTTCATCATCACACCCGTTGTTATCGCCAATATAGCCCTGAAAAAAGCGATCCTTAACCTTGCCATCTTCAGTTTCATCAATATTGCTGTCTCAACGAACAGACCATGAGCTATCCCTATCATAACGCCCAGTATCGTTACCTGTCTGAACGTAAGGCCTAATGCGGCTACGGTCGCTAACCCGCTAAACATGTCCATAAATCCGAGAATCACAGCTATTGCCGCTTCCCCTGGCAAGCCCAGCAATTTCATCAATGGCGCAAATAATGGTGCGATAAAATGAAAGAACCCTACTTGTTTTAGCACGGTTGTCGCCAGAAAAACAGGGATATACACCTTTATCATCATCATGGCAACCTTAAAAGAACTCTTGAAGGATTTAGAGATTACCTCTTTGATATCCTTAGGGATAAGAGCTTTCTGCTTTTGCTTGATCTCTTCCACAATATCCTTCTTTTTGGCCTTCATCTGGTACTAAAATAATCGAAGATATATTTATATCTTTCACATATCAATTATCTTTTTCGCCTTCAGAATAAGCACACAGCTGGGTCCGTGAGTTATCCCGCTTTGCATCACCATCTCATATGCCTTATCATATTTCAATTTCACTGTCTTGATCTGCTCATCCTTTCCTCGCGACCCCGCTTCCGACTATCCTTTCACCTGATGTTGAGAAGCTCTTGACAAACGTTTTCTGGAACTTTGCAAGCGAGTTTTCCTTGATCGCTGTCTTCACCTTCCTGATAAGGTCATGCATGAACCAGACATTATGATAGGATGCAAGCCTCATCCCAAGATACTCGCCGTTTCTCATAAGGTGATGGATATAAGCGCGAGAAAAGTTCTTGCACACCTTGCAGTTGCATTCGCTGTCTATAGGACCAAAGTCCTCCCTGTACTTCCTGTTCGTGATCTTGATCTTCCCGCCGAAACTGAAAAGTGTCCCATGCCTCGCGTTTTGCGTCGGAAAAGTCGAATCAAAACAGTCGACGCCAAGCGCGATAGAGTTAACGATATCATCGGGAGAGCCGACTCCCATGAGGTAGCGCGGCTTGTCTTTAGGCTTAAGGTTCACAGAATAAGTTATCATGTCAAACATCTTCGATATCGGCTCGCCTATCGCAAGGCCGCCAAGAGCAAGCCCGTCAAAATCCAAAGTCTCAAGATACTCTATGCTTTTCTTCCGAAGATCCTTATAGGTTCCTCCCTGGCCTATCCCGAAAAGCAGCTGCTTAGTCTTAAGCTCATCATGGGCGACCTTGCATCTTGCTGCCCAGTCATGCGTCCTTTTCAGCATGTCAACATTCTCCTTCTTGCTCCTGCCGTAATGCGGCACGTCATCAATTACCATGGCAACATCAGAGCCTATCTGATCTTGTATGAACATGGCTCTTTCAGGGGTGATAAGATGCATCTTCCCATCATAAGGCGACTTGAAATATGCGCCCCTGTCATCAGTCTTCTGCCTGAAATACTCATTTAGCGTCTGAAACCCGCCAGAATCTGTGAATATGCCCTTGTTCCAGTTCATGAACTTATGGATTCCACCTGCTTTTCCCAAGAACTCAAGCCCAGGATTGAAATAAAGCACGAGTGAATTTGATATTATGCATTCTGCTTTCATCTCCTTAAGTTCAGTCGAGTCTATAAGCTTCACGCCTGCCTTGGTAGCGACAGGCATGTAAAACGGAGTCTCAAGCCAGCCATGAGGGGTCTTAAGCTTCCCGATGCGAGCGCCAGTCTTCTCATCTTCTGCTATGATCTTATAAGTCATAAACACAACAAATTATCTTATGGTTAATAAATCTGTTTGTTCCATCCCAACCCAAACATTTAAAAACTTTAATCATAAAAATCAATAAAAAAGAGGCGCGTGGGTTTGTGGTGTAATGGCTGGGAAGAAAAAAACAGGCAAATCACTAATTGTCATTTCTGTCTTGATAGTCAGCTTGATATTCGCTTTATCGACCATACTTGCTTCTGCTGAGAAGGATGAGCCCCTGTTCGTAAGCGAGCAGAAAGTGATCATATACTCTGAAGATGGCAGCATCACAGAGAAGACGACATCAACCGTAACATCAGAACCTGCAGAAAGCAAGACATTCTCGATCTCTGAAGAACAGTACAGGAGAATATCAGGAGAATCATCAGACGGATACATAGTTGAGTTCAAGGACAAGCCAGTGCTTGACCTGAAACACGAGCTTGAGGAAGGGATAAACGAGAACCTAAGAAAAAGTGAAGAGCTGAAAGGCGAAGCAGACTCCATGCAGATAAGCGGATTCTCAGCAGTATACAAGTACCCTGTCAAGGCATTAAAGACAGCGCAGGCAGCCTCGCTTAAAGCGATATCTGAAAGGCAAAACGAATCCCTGGATGACACTCTTGAATCCCACAAGGAAGACCTGAAGGCAAAGCATGAGTCGCTGAAAGAGACGATAGAATATATAGAAGGCACAACAAACCTGATAACAGGAAACGCAGTAAAAGAGCCATCAGAGATAATCACCGAGGAATTCACTGACATAATCAACGGAATTGCAATCAACGTATCAGAGGAGACAGCAAGAAAGATAGAGCTCCTCCCAGACGTCAAGGCAGTCTATCCAAACAGGATAGTTTTTGCTGACACATACGAGTCTGTCCCTCTTGTCAGGGCCAACGACGTATGGTCGATGTCAGACGGACAAGGAGTTCCGGCAACAGGACAAGGCACAGTCATATCCATAATTGACACAGGCGTCGACTATACCCACTCAGACCTTGGGGGATGCATCGGACAGAACTGCAAGGTCATAGGAGGATATGATTTCGTCAATTTCGATTCAAACCCCATGGATGATCACGGCCACGGAACCCACTGCGCAGCAACCGCTGCAGGAAACGGAATCCTAAAAGGAGTGGCTCCTGATGCAAAGATACTCGCATACAAAGTACTTGATTCAGGAGGATCAGGATCTTTTGCTGCGATACTTGCAGCTATCGAGCGATCACTTGACCCTAACCAGGATGGAGACTACTCAGACAAGGCAGATGTCATAAGCATGAGCCTTGGCGCAGCAGGGGTTGACTGCAGGAGCTCAGACCCTGAGATACAGGTGATAAACAGGATAATAAATGAAGGTATAGTAGTAGTGATAGCTGCAGGAAACTGCGGACCAGGAGGAAATCCCTCACAATGCCCTACCCTTGGCGACGAGACCATAGGATTTCCAGGATGTGATGAGCGCGCAATAACAGTAGGGTCGTCAACAAAGACAGACCAGATATCATCATTCTCTTCAAGAGGCCCAGCATACTATGACGGCAGGCCAATAATCAAGCCAGACCTTGCAGCTCCTGGAAGCAACATCTGCGCAGCTGAATGGGACAGCGCATGGTCATCTTACAGGTGCGTGGACACGAAGCACGTCAGCATATCAGGAACATCGATGGCAACACCGCATGTTGCAGGAGCAGCAGCCCTTCTTAAGCAGCTTTACCCCCAAAGTTCTCCTGATGAGATAAAGAACATGCTGATGGGATCAGCAATAGACATAGGCTATGAGCCAAACACGCAGGGGTCAGGAAGGATGGACATCTTTGCTGCATCATCAGGAAAAGTATATGCCAAGCCATCAACTATCGATTTCGGATATTCTGACATGGACCAGGTCATATATTCTTCCACAAAAGAGATCACGATCATAAACAAGGAAGACAGGAGTTACTCATTTAGCCTTGCAGACAACATAGACACGCCGGGGATCACGATAGTATACCCTCCTTCAGTAAACGTGCCTTCCCATTCAAACATTACATTTGAGATATCGCTCAACTATAACAACGATGTGCTTGCTGATGGCGACTACACAGGACAGGTCGTGATGAACGCTCCAGGCAAGCAGCTGACTCTTGGCGTGATGTATGGAAAGTCAAACATCTCTGTCACACCTATCCCGCTGCTTTCAAGCGGGCACACTACACTTATGATAAGCGCGCCAATACCTCTTGACAGCGTAAGCGTGCAGGTATTCACTCCGGACCATCAGTGGACAGGTATTCCTGCAGTAGGAAGCGGCAGTTCATGGCAGGCATCTTATGACGGTTCTCTTAACGGCACTTACCAGGTGCTTGTCATAGGCCAGGGAGATGTCACGCTTTACGGCCAGACAAAATTTTATATAGACTCTTCTGCAGTGAGCCTTGACATAAGGATATCTGACGATGAGATATCACTTGTCGCAAACAAGGACATAACACCATCAGTAGCTGATGCTGACAGGATAACAGATTATGACAGCGTCTCATCAAACCTTGCAATATCAAAAGATGACACTATGCACCTGGCATGGCACAGCGACGGATATGTTCTCGGAGGAAACAGGATATTTCACTCTATATATTCTCCGGTCACAAGATCATGGTCTTCTCCTGTTATGGTGTCAGACCCGAACTATAATGCGCACGACCCAAAGCTTCTTGTAGACAGCGCAGGCAATGTGCACTTCATCTATGACGAATATGATTATATAGACGGGGCATACCAGAAGATACTGTTCCACAAGCTCTATGATGTGAAGACCGGCTCTTACAGCGAGAAGCAGGCACTCGCAGTGCTTGACAAGGTGTATTCTACAAAGATCACAGCCATGATATCTAAAGATGACAATATATATGTCGCGTACAAGGAGCAGTCTTCAGTCATTATACTCAAGGCAGATCCTTTAGGAAACCTTCTTTCAAGAGACAGCTACGTGAAAGATGTAGCGGAGTATTATGATGTCATGGTGGACAAGGATGATAATCTTGTATTTGTGTATGACGCAGACACGTCAACATATTACAACCAGATAAAGATGGCCTGGTATTATCCTTCACAAAAAGCCTGGTCATCACCTTATGTCCTGCTTGACAATTCAGGCCCTGCAAGGTCATACATAGGACCCGATAACAAGCTTCACACGCTATACATAAAGGACACGAGATCAGAGAGCGGAAGCGATTATTACAACTTCCTGTTCTATGCCCAGTTCGATTTGGCGTCAGGGACACCATCGATGATAGAAGACCACAGGTTTGAGCTTTACCCTGAATATGTAGGATTATCTTATGATAAGATAATCTCTGATGGAGATTTCGCCCATGTTATACTGAGCGTTAGGGTTCCCACACCAGACGGCAGATATGACACGCTATTGCTTTACACCAAACACGACCTAAAGACAGGCGAATGGTCTGCTGAAAAAAGCATAAGGCAGAGCAAGAGCGTCCACACTAACGACATGGAACAAGACTCACTAAGAAACATCCACCTTGCCTTTGATGATTATTATTATACAGAATGGGACGGAAACTGGCTTCACGAATCGAACATAGTCCACCTCAAGTACCGGAACTCGCCATCTGTCACGCTCTTCAAGAACGGAGCGTTCAACAGCTTCATAAAAATGATAGGCCTCTCGCCGTCAAGCTGGAAAGGAAGCCTTCCTCTTCTTGACGGAGATTACGTGTTTAGGATATATGCCAGCGATTACCTTGGAAACGAGATACTTGTAGACAAGAGATACCAGGTCAACATGCCAGTCAACTTCTCAGCTCCTGTCAAGCTCAGCAGGAAGAACGTCCTGAACCCAGCGCTGTCATCGATCCGGGGCAAGGAAGAGATAGGGATAGTATGGGAAGAGGTAGTAGGAGAAGATCATAACGTAAGGTATTCCAAGATAAGCGAAAACAGCGAGGCAAAGATAGTGGACATGGACATCGCGTCAGGAATCTATAACGCAAAGTACCCGGACATATACTCTGATGAAAAGAACATATATATTGTCTGGCAGGATGACA
>JBJKQO010000057.1:0-5037 GCA_046705145.1 Candidatus Woesearchaeota archaeon | reverse complement strand
GGTGAGAAGCGTTAAAGTTATCATCAGCGCTTTGGAAAATAGTCCAGCATGCTTGTTGCTGGAATGGTTAGATCCTTTTTGCGCAACAGTCTTTTTTGTTTTTTGTCTCATTTTTCTCACCTTATTTTTCAGTTTTGATCATCTCCTCTTAGTACCTCTTGGTACTGAGCCAGTGTTTTTGTCAGGCCATCATCTTCGACCATGACATCATCAAGGACTATGTTTCCTGAGCTATCCTTCACAGTTATGTTAAATGCGTCTGAAGGGAGCTGCGTCTCATCAGAGTCAACTGTCTTGACCCATCTTACTGGCTCCCCGATCACTATCTCAGGGGATGCTATCTGCGCTTCATCTTCTGGCAGGTTAGCGCCGCCTGATTCTGGTAGTGTCACATTTTCAATAGGCTGTGTATCTGTTAGGTTTTCTGCAGAAGTCAGGTTAACCACCTCAGAAGGAACTTCTGTCTCGTTTTCAGTTATCTCTGCCAGCTCTGGAACAGTCTGCTCTTTGGAATAGCCATATTTCATCAGGGTGATGTCTAGTGTGATATTTCCTTCTGCTGTTATCGCAAGCTTAACTTCCCTTGTGAAGTTTGAGAGCGAGCATGTCGCTATGCATGCGTCTTCAAAATCATGATCGTCTCCTGTCTCATATAGCAGGAGCATCTGTCCTGCTGAATAGGCAAATATCTGCGCGCTTCCGTTGCCTGTATAGCTTCCTGAGACGCGAAGGGATGAAGGCGCATCGTCAAGCATAAGCTCAAAGACAGAGCTTTCGTTTAATGATATGTTTGGCTCAAAAGAAGTCTCGCCTTCGTATACTACAAGTCCTGTCAGTCCTGGATGTGTCGAAAGCAGGATCATAGCAAGGAAGAAAAGTATCATCGATCCGAGGAGCATGTGAGGCAGAACGTCCTTCTTTTCTGATACAGATAATTCTTTTTTTATCTTCCTGCATTCCTTTATGTAGCGGGTGTAGTACCTTATCTTCTTCGGATCATGATGCGCTCCAGCAAGAAGCTGCGCCTTGTAGCTTTCTGCAAGCGCGATGTTTTCCTCTATCTTCCTTATCTTGTCTTTTGTCTTATCTTTTCTTCTCATTTTTCAGCTGTGCCCTCTTGAAGGCTGTCCATACTGTCCTTGGGTCTCTTCCTATCATATTTCCGATCTCAGTGAATCCCACACTGTAATTATCGTGCACGTAACATATTATGGATTCTAGCATGCTAAGCCTTTCATTGAATATTGTAATCGGAAAGAAGAATTTGGTCTTGGGTATCTTCAGGCTCTGAGCCTGTTTTTCAACGGAGTTCCGGTATGTAAGCCAGATGTTTTGGGGGGTCCTTTTCAGGATGTTTGCTATGTCCTTGTTTGACATCTCTGCCTCCTCCTTAAGATATCTTACTGTTAGCTCAAGTGCGCTGAGCTTCTTGTTTGAGAATACTGAAAGCGGGATGAATATCGAGCTTTTTGAGGTATCATCTTGTGCAAGCCCTGATACTATTGATATGAGCTGCTCTTTTGTGAGGGATCTAAGGTCAGGACCCTGCCCAGATGCTTTTTTTGCTGCCAACTTATGGATATACCCCTTGTTCCAGTTGGTCAGAACTAGCCAGGTTTATAAATATTTCTAATTTTATATAACTATGTAAGAAAAAAATATAATTATGTAAGTTATCTTATCTTAGTCTGCCTCCGCATCTTGGGCAAAAAGAGAAGTTAAGATGAATCCTTGCACCGCAATAAGGGCATGGTGCAGAAGCCTGCTGCTGCGCCTGGTGGCCCTGTGCTGTCTGATGATGATAAGGATTATTATGATGTTGTTGATGATGTTGAGCTGGGTGCTGCGCCTGCGAAGCATGATGGCTCTGCGCGCCCGGGTGCTGCTGTCCTGAATATGAGCTTGTGTTGATGGTCTTTGGCGCTTTTCTTGCCTCTTCATAATCTTTTTTCCTTAGATTCTTCTCTTTAAGGAGGTCTGAGCTTTTGTACCTGATAAAAAGCTTAAGAAGAGCGATAAGTATGAAAAGCACGCCTATCCAGAAGAATATGTGGAATATGTAGAGCTTGCTGTTTTTTATCAGCACGAACTTGGAGCCGACAGCAAATATCGCTCCTGAGACGCCATAAGCGACAGGGCCTAATCCTTTCATCTTGCACCTCTTTTGTAATTTGTAATCCTAATAAACTTTAGCTTTTCTTGTTTCCGCCGATCTTCTTTATGCCCCCCATGTAAGGGACAAGAGCGTCAGGGACTGTTACCGAACCATCCTTGTTCTGGTAGTTCTCAAGTATCGCTACCATAGCCCTTGATGTTGCGATAGCAGTGTTGTTAAGGGTATGCGCAAAGTACTTCTTTTCTCCGTCTGTTATCTTGATGTTTAGCCTTCTTGCCTGCGCTTCCTCCATGTTTGTGAGGGAGCAGACCTCAAAGTATTTCTTCTGTCTTGGCGACCATGCCTCAAGGTCGCAGCTTTTTGCCTTTAAATCAGCGAGGTCTCCTGAGCAGCACTCAAGGACCCTGACAGGAAGCCCCAGCCCCTTGAATATGTTTATCGAGTGGCTAAGCATCTCGTCATAGAAATCGTATGAGTCTTCAGGCTCGCATATCACTATCATCTCCTGCTTGTGGAACTGGTGGGTCCTGTAAAGCCCTTTCTCATCGATGCCGTGGCTTCCGATCTCTTTTCGAAAGCACGCGCTGTAGCCTGTGATCTTGATAGGAAGTGATTTCTTGTCAAGTGTCTTATTTATGAACATCCCTATCATCGGATGCTCGCTTGTAGCGATAAGGTACAGGTCTTCTCCTTCGATCTTGTAAGCCATGTCCTCTATCTCAGCATGGGAATAGACTCCTGTAAGGACGTGTTTCCTTATCATGAGAGGCGGCTCAACATATGTATAGCCCTGCTTTACCATGTAGTCCCTTGCATAGTTGATTATTGCCATGTTAAGCATGGCAAGCTCTCCTTTGAGGACATAAAATCCGTTTCCTGATATTGCTGCTGCAGCATCAAAATCTGCGACGCCAAGCTCCTCTGCTATCTGTGCGTGGTTGATTATCTCATGATCAAATTCCTTTGGCTTCCCTATCTTTTTTATCTCGACGTTTTCAGTGTCGTTCTTCCCTATAGGGACGGATGGATGTATCATGTTAGGGATCTTGTAAAGGTAATCCCTTATCTCTTCAGAAAGCGTCTTCTGCTCGTCTTCTATGTCTTTTAGCTTTTTAGGGATCTCTTTTGCAGAATCAAGGTACTTTTTAGGGTCTTTGCCTTCCTTTTTTGCGCTGTTGATCTGCTCGTTGAGCTTGTTTCTCTCATGCCTGAGAGTTTGGGATTCCTGCATGAGCTCCCTGTTTCTCTTGTCTGCAACAAGCAGCTTGTCAACATACTCAAGAAGGTGATCCTTGAATTTCTTCCTTATGTTCTCCTTTACCTTTTCCGGGTTGTCCCTTATGAAGTTTATGTCAAGCATTAAAAATGCACCCCTCATATTCTAAGTTTAAAAAGAGTAATCACTACTCCTATATAAACTTTTCAAAAGATTTGTCGGAAATCTCAATATCATAATCCTCTACAAAAAGAAGGTCGTTTGAATATTCCTTTGATATCTTGCCTTCTTCCATGTTGTAATCAGGCCTGTAGTTATGATGGCTTCTAAGAAGCTTGTTGAGCTTGACTGTCGTGATCTCCATAATCGCATGTTTACCCAGCCTTTTTCTGAGGCGGGGTATTATGAAGCCGTTGAATACGTCGACAAGCTCCCTGTCATCCTCTGCGTCGATTATCATGACTGCTGCAAGGTGGCCATCCCTCTCCCCGAGGTATGATGTGTGGACATATTTCGCATACACCTTCTTCAGCTCATGGATCGACTCGCTTGTGCTAAGGTACATCTCCCTTGTTATGCCTGCAGCAAACTTGATTATGTAAAGCTGCCTGACATGGAAGTACTTGGTTCCTGAAGGCGTGCTGTTAAGCGATGTGTAATACCTTAGGATGTTTGATTCCTCAAGCCTTTTTCGCCTTCTGTTCACGGTCATGACAGGTATCTTTGTCTTCTTCGAGATGCCGTTATCAGATTCCCTCGGGTTCCTGATCAACTGTTTAAGTATTCTCTTGTCAATCTGGTCTAATTGTATCATATTAATCACAATCTTGATAAGTTTATACCGTAATATTCACGTTAAATATATAAAGGTTTGCTTTCATAAATATATGATAAAGTAATACTTAGGGGAAAAGAAAGGTGCGATTTCCTTAAAAAAATATATAAGAGGCGAAGAGATTAAATGAGTCCCCCTTTAGCAACACAATTAGCAAGAGATTATTGTCCATTAAACCCTGCACCCGTGAATCCTCCTTCTGAAGGTTCTAGCCTTCATGCTGCTTATTCAAGACTAGTAAAAATTGCTCAAGAAATGAGTCAGTCACTCCAAAATAGGTTAAGTGAGTTAGGAGTCTCGACAGATGACCTTTCTGATATTGTGAGAGATGGAGTTTTATTACATCCCCGAATTCAAACACCAGGGTATACGTTTGATAAGGTTTTAGAGTTAGACCACCCAGATGATTACCATGTACCAAAAGAACCAGAAGATGTCTTGAGAGCTTACCAAGGACAAGACGTTACAGTGGTTTTAGGAAGAGAAGTGCATTTTCTTGAAGACAGGAGTGTTTTAGGATACTTAGTAAGCATAATACCCCCCAGAAGGACAAAACCTATTTTGATAGAGAGATTTGAATCGTTATCAAATGCAAATAAGTTCTATGATCTAATTAAAAGATTAACAGCTGAAGAAGTTTATTGTGTTGGCTGCGGATTTCTTGGAGGGATGCCTGCTTTAGAAGGCCCAAAAGGAGTAGTTTTACCCGCCCCCTACCAATAACCTAAAACAAAATATCTCCCTGTAAAATAATTTTTGATGAATGCCTATCCACCAGTCATAGACATGGTGGCATTTCGGCATTCATTATCTAATAAGTTGATAGTAGGGTTTGGTGCTTGCTTGCATATTTCTGCTTGTCAAGATACC
>JBJKQO010000056.1:0-51587 GCA_046705145.1 Candidatus Woesearchaeota archaeon | reverse complement strand
TTTTTTGATACAGGCTCGACTTTACTATCCCAAAAATTGGCTAACAAAATTAGCGAGCCGTAATACTCCGACCTTTAGGTCGGAGATAGGCGAGCTAATATTAGTAATTAGCCAATTTTTGTTATTTTCTTGATTAATCCTGATTCGTGTAATGTACCTTATACGCACTTCCAGCGTGTTCTTCTATATAAATCTTTGTTTTAGGCCTGCTTTTTAGGTAAAATAGGGGGTTTTTAGTGGTTTTTGTGATTTTATAGGGATAAGGTTCCAGCAAAAATAAAACTTGGAACATCATGTACCATGTCTTCTAATAATATAACTTGATCTC
Organism: Candidatus Woesearchaeota archaeon; assembly: GCA_046705145.1. GTDB lineage: Archaea > Nanobdellota > Nanobdellia > Woesearchaeales > JBJKQO01 > JBJKQO01. The sequence continues at coordinate 51,259 of JBJKQO010000056.1, read as the reverse complement.
TATAAAATATATGTACTCCACAACAAACTTGTATTGTGCTAAGATCTTGTCTCATCTGGCTATAAGCAAGAGTAACCCTACCTTTAAGCGTTAGGTATGCATCAGATGAGTTTGCTATCTTCTTTTTTTCTAACCATTCTTTAACTGCTTCATTATCTGAACCGTAAGGGAGGTTTTGGATGTCTCTTAGTGTCGGCAAAAATAACTTTCTCTTATGAGAAATTGTTCTTCTGATACTTCTGATGAGGACATCCTTATATATCCATAATTATTTGCTGGGCGGATTTTATATCCTGGAGAGGATATTAGCCCTTTATTAGTTGCTTGTTCAAACAAAGCTGTCATGAGATTCGCTCTGAACTTATGTACCACATAATCATGCCCGCCAAATGCTTCTGTACCGATATAGCCTCTAACTTCTAATGAGGGATACTGGGGGAGCACATAAACCCTTATCCCCTGGGACTCTGTGTGCTCAACCATGCCAATTATTCCCTCTTGTTTTAAATGCCCTATTATCCTTTTAATGCCTTCGGCTATCTCTGGAGGAAGGTTGTTCAGAACCACCCTTCCTTTATCTTTTCTTCCCGATTGCTTGAGGTTCATTTATCTTACAGGGTTAAAAAACGAATTAAAAATCTTCGTTTTTCCTTTTTTTGAAGGGGCCCCACGCTGATTAAATATTTTAATCATTTATCAAATATTACTATTTATATGATGATTAAATATTTTAATAAATTATTAAATAATATATGTAATGAACTGATTAAATTTTTTAATAATTATAATCAATCATTAATCTTTAATTACTATATAGAAAAATAAACGCAAAAAATTATCAAAAACTCTATCAAAACCTTCAAAAATTCAAAAAAATAAGTAAGAAAGTGAGGGTATTCTTACCCTACATAAGAAAGCTGCTTCTTTTCCATCTCCTTTGAGGCAGCATTACCCTTCTCTATAAGCTCTTTTACCTTTGCCTCGACCTGCTCAGCCTGCTTAAGGAGAGGCTTTGTATCTACTGCAAGCCCTAGGTACTTGTCGAGTATCTCTATGACCTTTGCAGCTGCGTTTGAGTCAGGCATGTTTGAGTATGTTTCAGCAAAAAGGCAGGTTATTGGAGTCTTTGACTTAAGCAGGACTGCAGAAGTGACTCCCATTATTATACCTTCCTTGAGGGGGTTGACACCTATCTTTTTCAGCTTGTCAGCGTATTTTTTGTCGCTTGCATAATAGAAAACTTCGGGATTCTCGTTGACCTCTTGGGTCATGGTACCTACTCCCTCTACAGATATTATCTCTTTTGCGTTTGTCTTTCTTGCGATGTCATTGATCACGTCTGCAGAGATCCATTCTATCCCTGTAGCAAGCGTTATCGAGTGTACTATGATAAGATTGTATTTCTTTGAGTAGAATATCTCGACAGGCTTGATGACCCTGCCTTCATGTATCGTGACTGAGGCCTGTGCATCCTCAAACCAGTATTCTCCTATCATCTCACCTTTTAGATGATTGATCAGAAATTCAGTTGTTACCGTGCCTACAAAACCAAATCCTGGAAATCCCTCGATTATCGTCGGATTTGTTACTTTTTTTCTTAGCTTTAGATCCATAAGAATCACCATCCTTTTTTTATTTATGATACTGATAGTTAATGTCCAAAATCTTGCATTATAAAAAGCTTTTGATGTTTAGGCGGTAAAATAATCGAAAGATATATAAATGAAATGTTCGATAATATTTTTTTGTTGGAGATTATTGTATTAAAAAAAGGGGGATAAAAGTAAATGGTACTCTTGGATCTCAGTAAGTTCAAGAAGGGTGATGCAAAGCCTGCTGATGCTGCGGCTCCTGCAGAACAGAAATCTGAGGCCCCAGACGAGCTTCCTTCTCTTCCTGATTCAAAGAAATCTGAAGCAGCAAGCGCTCCTGCTGCTGCGCCTGCAGCTGCTCCTGCTGAGCTTCCTGCAGCACCAGCGCCTGTGCCTGCTGCTGCATCAGCTCCTGCTCCTGAGCCTAAAAAGGAAGAGCCTAAAGTTGCTCCTGCACCAACTCCTGCGCCAGCGCCTGCTCCTGTTGCTCCGCCAATACCCCCTCCTGCGCCAACCCCCCCTATTGCCCCGGTTCCAGTTGCTCCGCCTCCGCCGCCTCCTGCTCCTAAGCCAGTCCATGTGCAGGTCGCTCCTGTTGCGCCAGCTCCTGTCGCATTGCTTCCTATCCCTGAGCCAGATCTTGGAGATCTGAACCTTGATGAGAACCTTTTCAGCTCAAAGATAATCGAAAAGTACAGGAATGATGATACTAAACAGGAAGTCATAAGCCTTGATCCTGACAAGCTTCTTGACGGCATAAGGCATAACTGGGAGAACAAGGAACGAGAAGTTAAAAAGACTATTGTCGCAAAGGAGCTTGCTGAAAAGATCAGGCCGCTTCAGAAGATGGAGCATGAATGGAGGATAATGGTAACAAGGATCAAGCAGGCAGAAAACGAACTTCTCAAAAAAGAAGACGAGATAAGGGAGAAAGCAAAGGAGATAAGCGAGCTTCTTAAGAGAAGAAGCCATATCTAGTTTTCTTTTTCTTTTGGGTTACCTTCTTAGCGAGCACATATCCTGCATGCCCTAAGAATACGTAAAATCCCACAAATAGGGGGTCTATTATCCAGAGTGTCAGCATGCCTGGGTATTGAAGCAGTGCAGGCAATAATTTTGTGGTGATAGCCTTAAATATCAGAAGGCTATACCCGTTGATAAGGCATAATATGTATCCTACCTTTCTGTATCCTGCAAGGTAATAAATTATCAGTATGAGAAGGATTATCTTTGTCAGCAGCCTGATTCAGGGGTTGCTGCCGAGTTGCACTGCCCTAAAGACGCTTGTGATGAAAGTGATGGTTGTTATTATCACCAGTGCCCAGTTGATATAATATAACCTTTTGTCTTTCTTTGCTGCCATTTATCATGATTATTTCTTGATCTTATATATAACTTATTACAGGATCTCAGGAAATATTCCGGGAAATGGTCAGTTAGTCATATAAACCCAAAAATGTATTGTATATGCATGAAATCGATCGATCCAAAATACAGGCCTCCTGGAAAACTTCCTCCTCCTACGCTTACTCCTCCTCACCCTACTGACCCTCCTTTTGATCCAAGTGTTTGTTTCCTGGACGGGGTTGTAGATGAGGAGTATATGCGTCCTGGATGGGAACCACCTGATTCCATAACCCCTGCAAAGAAAGATGATCCGCCTACAACAGCTGAGGACCTAAAGAAGCTGTATGGTTTAAGGGGACCTAACCTCGAGAAGATATAATCACTTCTTCCTCAAATATATCCTTGTAGTAGTGTCTCTTGCTATGAACTCGTCTAGCAGTTTCACGATATCCTTATGCATGCCGTTTGAGTTTATCATCTTTGCAAGCTCGTAGACGTCGACAGTTGCCAGATCGTCCCAAAGCCCTATTTTCTTTATTGTTTCAAAGAATTCTTTCTGGATCGGATCTCCTTTTTTTGGGAATGACAGCTTAGGGTATTGCTTTACTGTGGCTCTTATGTCTGAGCCGTAGACAGCCTCAACATCCTCCTTTTTTGCGTATTTGACAAGCGCCTCTTTTAGCTTTTCAAGCTCGTTTTCGTATTCCTTTAGCTTTTCATGGACTTCCACATACTTGTTGACTATCTTGACTCCGTCATCTGCCAGGTATTCGTTTACAGGCGCGTCCTTGAGCTTGTACAGGTGCTTGAAGTTAGGGCATGCAGGCATGAACTCGCACCATCTGCATAATGCTGACTCTTTTGCAGGAAATTCTTTTGCTGATTCGACTTCCTTGATAAGCTCGATGATTTCACCTTTTAGCTGCTCAAGCTGCTCCTGCGTCCTAACAGAGCTCATCTCCTTGTCAAATGCCAAAAAATGCCATATCAGTCTTATCTTCCGTGCGTCAGGATACATCTTTTTTATCCCGTACGCATAGATTGCAAGCTGCCGGTCTTCATCAAGGTATTGCTGCGTCGGAAGCGAGTTAGAGGTCTTGTAGTCATGTATCTCATACACGTTATCATCGCTTAGCGCCAGCCTGTCGATCCTTATGTGGATGTGGTACCTTCCTTCTTCGTCAAGGGGGACGGTCTTTTCTGTCTCAAGAGCGATAGTCTTTGAGTGGTTGAAAGGGTGGTATCTCTTGTAGTAATCAGTAAGGAACCTTTCCCCCATCTTTCGGAAGTTTTCCTGGTCGTATTCTTCTCTTACGATCATTATAGAGTCGTTCCAGTTCTTTTTCCATTCTGAATTGAAGAAGTCAAGGATGTCTTTAAGCTCGTTTTGTTTTTGGAATTTCAGGTCTTTGTAGATCTTTTCCAGCGCTTCATGGACTCTTTTTCCAAGAAATGCCTCGACCGTCTCTTCGATCTCTGTCTTGATCTTGTCGATATAGCTGAACCTGAAGCGAAGGGGACACTGCTCAAAGCAGCTCAATCTTGAATGAGAATACAGGTTCATGAAAGACATGAAATACCCAAATTATTTAAATATGATGTGAGAATGTCCTGTGGGAAAAGAAAAATGAAAGAAAAAACTTAAAAGTTTAGTTTACGATTATCCTTCCTCTCATCCCTGGATGGATTGTGCAGGAATAATCATAGGTTCCCTTCTCTTCTGTCGAAAAGCTTATCCTTGCATTAGGGCCTATCTCCTCGTCGAATATTGCATCATTCTCAAAGGATATGGTGTGTTTCATGTTATCCATGTTGACCCACTGCACAGTGTCTCCTGCGTTTATCTCGATCGTTTCAGGGACAAACTTGTTGTCTACAATCCTGACTTCGTGCACGATCTCATCTGCCTGTGGCATCTCGCCAGGAACCACTGCTTCCATTGCTGATGGCATGTCCTGTCCAACTGCCTGCTTTTGGCATCCAGCTGCAAGGACTATGGCAAGAACTGCACAGAAAAGGTATACTGCCTTGATCATCTTCATATTCATTACCCCCTGATAGTTTCCTTTTTAATAAGGATTCCTTTTTCATTTATGAATCTTTCGGTAGTTTTTTATAGGATTGGCCAAAATAAGATCATATGATCGACCCTGTACTTATACACCTAGGCCCTCTGGAGATACGGTATTACGGTCTGGTATATGTTTTTGGGTTTCTTGCCTCTTATTTTCTTCTTAGGAGCAGGAGGGATGAGCTGGGCCTTAAGGATGAGGAAGTTGACAGCTTGGCTATCTGGGCTATGGCAGGACTTATTGTTTTTGCCAGGCTTATACACTTTGTCTTTGATGATATCTCCATATTTTGGAATGATCCTTTGGAGCTGATAAGGATATGGCATGGGGGCATGAGCTTTTTTGGAGGATTGGTAGGTGCGTGCCTTGGAGCATACTTTTTCCTAAGGAAGAGAAAAGTGAGCATGCTTGCGGTATTTGACCTTGTTGTTGTCCCTGCTTCTGTAACTCTTGCTCTTGGAAGGATCGCAAACTTCATCAACCAGGAGATTGTAGGAAGGGTAACTGACCTTCCCTGGTGCGTTAATTTCACAGGTTATTATGGCTGCAGGCACCCATACCAGATCTATGCCGCGATTTCTCACTTTGTCATGTTTGGGATACTTATTGCTGTCATGAAACTTAAGATCAAAAAAAAGCTGCCTCAGGGCCTTGTATTTGCATCTTTTCTCATGATGTATGGCTTTTTTAGGTTCATAACAGATTTCTGGCGTGATGACACCTTGTTTTTTCACCTCACCCTTTGGCAGTACTTCTGTATAGGCCTGTTCTTCCTGGGTTTGTATATTTTGAAGAAAATAAAAGTATTAAAGCGCTGAAATATTCATCCAGGATATGGCTAGGTTTTTCAGGAAATCATCAAAAAAGGCAGGGCTGCCTCCTGGAACCCTTATCTACACAGGGGATAAGAAGGCTGAAGAGATCAAGATAGAGCTGATAGACTATTCCAAGTCAAGCTTTCAGCGAAAGCAGATCCTTGAGGTTGCTGAATGCGCAAGTTTTAGGAATTCTTCTTCAGTAACTTGGATAAACCTTTCAGGTCTTCATAAGGTTGATATAATCGGGGATTTAGGAGCTCTTTTTGGCATCCATCATCTTGTGCTTGAAGATGTCCTCAGCACGAATCAGCGGCCAAAGATCGAGTTTTTTGACAATTACGTCTTCATAGTCCTTAAGATGATCTATTATGATCCTTCTATAAAAGGGATCCATGTTGAGCAGATAAGTCTTATCGTCGGTAAGAATTATGTTATCTCGTTCCAGGAGACAGAAGGGGATGTTTTTGACCCGATAAGAGAAAGGATAAAGGGTGGCAAGGGAAAGATAAGGGCTCAGGGCAGTGATTATCTAGCTTATGCCCTGATGGACACAATAGTCGACAATTATTTTGTGATCCTTGAGAAGATAGGGGATAAGATCGAGGCGATTGAGGATAAGATGATAAAGGATCCAAGGCCTAACCTTCTGAATGCGGTTCACAAGCTAAAGAATGATATGATCCTTCTGCGTAAGTCTGTCTGGCCGTTAAGGGAGGTCTTAAGCATGATGCAGAGGTCTGAGTCAAGGCTTATAAAAGACTCGACTTTGATCTACCTTAGGGATGTCTATGATCATACTATCCAGATCATGGACACGATTGAGAGCTTAAGAGATGTTGTTTCGGGTATGATAGACCTTTACATGTCAAGCATGAGCAACAAGATGAATGAGGTAATGAAGGTCCTTACGATAATTGCGACAATATTCATACCTCTTACTTTCATAGTAGGGGTATACGGGATGAATTTTGAGTCTATGCCTGAGCTTCATGTAAGATTTGCTTATCCTATCCTTTGGATCATCATGTTTTTCATAGCTTTCTCAATGTTTATGTTCTTTAGAAAAAAGAAATGGTTATGATCCTCTTATCTTTAGGATCATTTGACAAAAAGGAACATGATGACTGCTAGTACTATCATCACAAGCCCTGAAACAAGCTTCATCGTCTTCTTGTGCTTTGAAACCCATTTCTGTATGTGCTCTTCTGTCACTCCATAAGCCATCATAAACATTATTATGATCAGCGGAAGGACAAACATTACGTTGTATACGAGGAGGTACCAGAATGCCTGCATCTTTGTAAGCGTGTCTGACATAAGCGCAAGTATCCCTAGATAGACCCCTCCTGTGCATGGAAGCTCCCATGCGCTTACAAGGAAGCCAAGTATTATCGCTGAGGGTATGGAGGCCCTATTGACCCATTTCTTGATGTTATCCTTCTTGGATTCAGGTATCTTAAGCGAGAATCCTTTTCCATAAAAGAAGTAATCCTTGATGTTTATCAGGCCTGCAATGACCAATATTGCCCCGAAAACAGCTATAAGTATGAACCTTATTGAAGAAAGCTTGCTAAGCACGTAAAGCAGCCCTACTCCTGCAAGGAGGTATGTGACATATACTGAAAGTATGTATACGCTTCCGACAGTAAGTATCTTCCTCCTTGAAGAAGAGACCATTATGAGGAAGCTTGCAAGGAATATTATGACGCCTATTGCGCAGGGATTTATCCCATCGATAAGGCCTGTCCCTATGACCACAGGCATAGTGATCTTTGATTTTAGGTCGGGTATGAGGGGGTCTGTCTTGGTCCCGGTCTGGTTTATCTCACTGCATGTTTCTGTTCCTGAGATAGGGCATATCCTTTCGCCGCTGTCAAGCAAATCCTCTATGTCTTTTTCGAGGTTAGCCCTTATCTGATCTTCTCCCATGTAGAAGTTTTCGCCTATAGCAAGCATAGGGACTCCTCTTTTTTCAAGAGGGATGTTTTGGACGCTGCAAAACTCGTTGTACTTCTTGAAAGCTTCTGTGTCATGGTATACCTCATACCTGTAAAGCTGGATCTTGTCCCCGTACTTTTGCTCAATCTCATCAAGGAATGGCTTGGTTGCAGCGCAGTGAGGGCATCCGTCGCCATAAAAATAGGTTATGCATATCTTGTCAGGTTCGTAGTCATCAGGAACATCTGACGCGTATGCAAAAGACATATGTAAAAGAAGCAAGAAAAATATAAAAAAATAAAATGGTGCTTTGCTTTTCATCTTGCGTCGTCTCCTGCCTGTTTCTTAGCCGCAGATTTTTGCGTTTTCGTTGTACTCGCAGAAGCTTTCTTTGACAGTGTCTGAGTCTATGCCGCTGAACTCGTACCTGTTGTTTGCAAGCCAGGTTGGAGATGCCCCTACCTCAAGGCCGTTTCCCAGCTTAACATTTTCTGCTAGCAGAGCCTTTCCTTCGTCCCCTTCTGAGCACTTCTTTATCAGTTCAGCATCCATTCCGTTATCAGTCAGGCATTTTTCCCATGTCTTTGACATATCACCTTTTGAGTTGTATACTTCGTTTTGGCACCATATGTAGTCCATGTATTTGTAGTTGTCAGGGTAGTTTTTTATTACGCATACATCCCTTAGGTCTTCGTCTACTTCCCCTTGTCCGTGCAGGCTGTCAAATGTTCCGTCTCCGTTGTCATTTGCGATGTAATAAAGGTCAAAGTCCATATCATAGCCTGATGAGGTCTTGGACTGGTCAAGGACGTCTTTCATGGCGTCCATAGCCCTTACCCCATATGGGCACTGGCTCATCACGAAAAGGTCAAGTTTTTTCTTTATCTCCTGCCTGCATTCCATCTTCTCTTTGCAGGTCTCATCTTCGCAGTCAACAACACCATCTCCTGTGTCATCGATTCCGTTGTTGCATATCTCTGCTGAAGGGTCAAATGTTGCTCCTACCCTTAGTGAGAGATAGTCTCCTGCTTCGTTAAGGTATTTTTGTACCTGCATGTAGTTGTCATCTTTGGTGACTGTATCATCAAAAAGGAATGCTGGAAGGTACTGCACGCCTGTGCTTTCATAGATCGCTTTTCCTTCATCATCTGAGTAGTCATAGGTCTTTACTTCAAGTCCAGGGAATATCCCTTCAAGCTGGTTTACTATCCTATCTGCTTCCTGGCATTCCTCACATCTCTTATCATTGACTACGATAAGGTTGACTTTAGCAGGCTCCGGGATGTCAGAGCAGCTTTCAGGCCTTTCTTTGAACTTGTTGCATATCGCCCTTTTTAGCTCAGGTGTTGTCCTTGCTCCGCTGTATTTCATGTCATTTATAGCGATTGTAGGCGTTCCTGTGACACCTTTGTCTTTTGATACCTGTATGCTTTCCCTAAGAAGGTCTTTTCCTTCATCTCCTTCGTAGCAAGCCCTTATATTTTCAACGTCAAGCGATGCTTCCTGCGCGCATCCTTCCCAGTTGTCAGGGATCTTGCTTGTGTCCTGGTCCATGCATTCTATCATATCAAAGTATTCGTATCCTTCTGAGTATTTTTCAGCGCATAGCCATACCAGATCTCCAAGAACCTCATTGTCTCCGTGAAGGCTTCTGAATGTCCCATCTGCGTTCTCGTTTGCTACAAATTCCATCTTGAAGTTGATGTTATCTCCCATGTCCTTGAGGATAGGGGCTATTGCAGTTTCTGCTGTCTTGCAGTATGGGCACTGGCTCATCACGAAAAGTGTGAAGTCCACTTTCTCATCAGTGCTGCTTCCTTTTTTTAGAAGCCCAAAACCCTGTGTCATGTACGATGCTATAAGGAACACTACGATAGCTGCTCCTACAAGTATCCATATCTGGTTCTTTGTAAGTACTGGCGGCTTTTTTAGTGTCTTATGCTTCTTTTCAGAATGAGTCTCTTTGCTTTTTGTCTCGTGGGACTCATGGTGCTCATGTTTTGGCTCATGAGTTTCAGAGTGCTCTTTTTTGTGATGCTCTTCATCATGATGGTGCGCTTCATGGCTTTCAGCATGATGGTGGCTGTCTTCAGAATGTTTGTGTTCTTCTGCCAATCTAATTACCCCCTCTGTTTATTATAATAGACAATATTTAGTACCGGAACCGTATGGCTTTTATAAATCTTATGGTATTCTCAAAAATAGGTTTTCTAGGGATAAGTATATAAATATATAGGGTTCTTTTTTTGATATGGTAAGACTTATGGAAGTTGCAAGGTTTCTCAATTCAGTCCTCAAGCCAAGATCAGTCCATGACAGGTCAAGAAACGGCCTGCAGTTCAAGGGCAAAGCTGAAGTAAAAAAGATAGCGTTTGCAGTTGATGCCAGCATGCAGTCATTTGAGATGGCAAAAAAGGCAAAAGCTGACCTTATTGTTGTGCATCATGGCATAATATGGAAAGGACATCACCACGATAAAACCTTTAGTAAGAGGATGGAATTTCTTAAAAAGAACAATATCTCACTTTATGCTTCGCATCTGCCACTTGACAAGCACCCCATGTATGGCCATAATATACAGATTGCCTGGAGGTTAGGCCTAACAGATATTAAGCCTTTTGGGGTATACAAAGGTCAGACTATAGGTTATGAGGGAATCTCCAGATCAAGCCTAAGCAAGATGAAATCCTGTTTAGATAATACCTTCGGGGTAAAATCTAAACTGTATGATTTCTCAGGTGGAAAATCAAGAAAGGTCGCAGTTGTAAGTGGAGGGGGGGCATCTCTTTTAGGTGAAGCCGCAGAAAAGAAGATCAATTGTCTGGTTACAGGAGAGTTTGGGCATGAGAATTATTCTGTTGCAAGAGAAGGAAAGGTTAGCGTGATCCAGGCAGGCCATTATGCTACAGAGACAGTAGGCGTCAAGGTTTTGGAAAAACTTTTGAAGCAAAAGTTTAATATAGAGACTGTCTTCCTTGATATACCAACAGGGTTATGAGCTGTTATGATGCCAATAGCATCATAAGGTTTAGGCTTATATACCAGACGGATACGAAGGTCAGGGGGTCGCCCCATCCGGGGCTTGACCGATACTGATTAGATCTCATCCACAAGCCTAAAAGATGCTATTGGCATCATAAGGTTTAGGCTTATAAAAGATAAGGGTCATAATTATGAAAGAAAAAGCAAATCCAGGTGACAAAGTCAAAATTATATCAGGTTCTGAGGAATTTACAGGGGTACTCATGCCAAGGCCCCAGACCCTTGGTTCAGATATCATGGTCATTAAGCTTGATAATGGGTATAACATAGGGATTGAGAGTAGCAGGATAACTTCCGTAGAGCTTTTGTCAAGGTACGAGAAAAAAGAGGAGAAAAAATCAGAGGTTAAGCAAAAGAAGGGGCTTCCTAAGATATCCATCCTTCATACTGGGGGCACTATCGCATCAAAGATAGATTACAGGACAGGAGGAGTTGTCTGCGCATTTACTCCGCAAGACCTGATATCCATGTTTCCTGAGCTTGCAACCCTCGCAAATATTGATTCTGAGCTTATAGCAAACATGTGGAGTGATGACCTAAGATTTGCTCATTTTAAGCTTATTGCAAAGGCTATTGAGAAAAAGGTTAATGAAGGCTCAGATGGTATAATCATAGGGATGGGAACTGATAATCTTGCTGTTGCATCTGCTGCGCTTGCGTTTGTGATCGAAAAAACGCCTGTACCTATAATCCTTGTCGGCGCGCAGAGAAGCTCAGACAGAGGAAGTTCTGATGCTGAGATGAACCTTATCTGCGCAGCAGAATTTATCAGGCAGACCGATTTTGCAGGGCTTGCGATATGCATGCACGCTGCAACTGATGATAAGGTCTGCTCTATTTTGCCGCCTACAAAGACAAAAAAGCTGCATTCCTCAAGAAGAGATGCTTTTAAGCCTGTTAACGATACTGTTATTGCAAGTGTGTATTATGGCACAAGGAAGATAAATTTTGTGAAGTCAGATTATGATAAAAAAGATAAAGGCAAAAAACTTGTCTTAAAGCCAGAGTTTGAGGAGAAAGTTGCTATCCTCAAGATTTCCATAAACATGATCCCTGAGCAGTTTGAATTCTATAAGGGATGGAAAGGTCTTATTATTGAAGGGACAGGTCTTGGCCATACACCTGGGCATGTTCCAAATGAGCTGACTAAGATCCATGAAAAGATATTTCCGGCGATAAAAAAGGTTGTTGATTCAGGATGCGTTGTTGTAATGACGACAAACTGCATATTTGGAAGGGTCAATATGAACGTATATGACAAGGCAAGGGACCTTCAGGGTCTTGGTGTGATCCCTGGAGAAGACATGCTTACTGACACGGCTTTTGTCAAGCTTGCTTGGCTGCTTGCGAACTACAAGACTGATGAGGTCAAAAGGATGATAAGGCAGGATATCAGAGGGGAGATCAACACAAGGCGTTTGCCTGATATTGATGGTTAAAATGGAGCACGACTACGAAAAACTCGGATTCAGGTGTGGCATAGAGATACACCAGCAGCTTGACACGCTTAAGCTGTTCTGTAATTGCCCATCTATCGTGCATGACAAGAATCCTGACTTAAGGTTCAAAAGAAGGCTTAGGCCAGTTGTTGGTGAGACTGGCGAGATTGACAGGGCTGCTGCTTATGAGGCTAAAAAGGCAAAGGAGATGCATTATGTCGGATGCTCAACTTCATGCTGTCTTGTTGAGGCTGATGAAGAGCCGCCGCACCCTATGAACCAGGAGGCTTTAAGCATAGCTTTGCAGTTTGCAGGCATGCTAAACGCAAAGGTGGTTGATGAGGTCCAGGTGATGCGTAAGACTGTTGTTGACGGTTCGAATGTTTCGGGATTCCAAAGGACTGCGCTTGTTGCAACCGACGGCTTTATAGAGACAAGCAAGGGCAAGGTCAGGATCCCGACGATATGTCTTGAGGAAGAGGCAGCAAAGAAGATAAAAGAGACTGAGAGCTATATAGAGTACAGGCTTGACAGGCTGGGCATACCTCTTATCGAGATCGCTACAGAGACAGATATCAAGGATCCGCAGCACGCAAAAGAGGCTGCCGAAAAGCTGGGTCTTATCCTAAGAAGCACAGGAAAGGTGAAAAGGGGTATCGGGACCATAAGGCAGGATGTCAATGTTTCGATCAAAGGCGGTGCAAGGATAGAGATAAAGGGATTTCAGGACCTTAAGTCAATACCTAAAGTTATCGATAACGAGATAGAAAGGCAGATTTCTGAGATAAAGAAAGGAAAGAAGGTCGAGTCATGCGTCAGGAAGGCTGAGGCTGATTTTTCAACATCCTATCTTAGGCCTATGCCAGGTGCTGCAAGGATGTACCCTGAAACTGACATCCCTCCTATAAGGACAGAAAGGATAGAGATCGAGGATGTTGAGCTTATTGAGGACAAGGCTAAGAGGTTTGAGTCTTTGGGGTTGACTGCTGAGATCGCAAAAAAGGCAGCAAAATCAGAGAAAGCTGATCTTATCGATTCTTTAAGCAAGAAGTGCAAGACACTTAAGATAGCATTTATAGTGGATTCTGTCATGTCTGCTCCTAAAGAGATAAGGAGGAAGACTGGAAAAGAATTCGTTTTGGATGATGAGAAATGCATAGAGGCAATACTTCTTATCGATTCAGGAAAGCTTCCAAAGGAATCTTTCTTTGACGCTCTTCTGGATATCACGAAAGGTAGTTTTGACATCTCTAGATATGCGATGATGAGTGATTCTGATATAGAAAAAGAGATAAGGAAGGTTATCGAAAAGAACAAGGGAGCGCCTTTTGCTGCAGTCATGGGTGAAGCTATGAAAGTGCTCAGGGGCAAGGCTGACGGAAAGAAGGTCAGCGAGATAATTAAAAAATATATCTAAAAAACCTAACAAAACCGACACATTCTTAAACCCCTCTGGCTTTTTATCTCCTATGGGATTAAAAGACCTAAACGAGAATTCGCATTTTGAAGGCACAGTAGAGATAGTCCAGAAAATCAGGACAAAATCAGGCATTACTGTCCTTCATGTGACTGATTACATGGGCAGTATGGATGCTGTATGCTCTGACTGCAGCTACAATGTGGGAGAGGTTGTTGACATCTCAGGAAAGGCTGAGCAGAAATACGGCAAGCTCCAGATTTCACTAGAATCTGTCAAGCTTTCAGATAAGACCAAGGAAGAGTTGGTAAGTGATCTGGTATCCCCAAAAGTCACAGAGCCCTATGCAAAGACAGAAGCTATGATAACTATGAACGCAAGGATGCTTGAGATTGCAAGACGCATAAGGAAGGCTGTTTTTGATGGCGAGCCTATCCTTATAAGGCACCATGCTGATACTGATGGGATCACTGGCGCCATTGCACTTGAGCTTGCCTGTAGGAATCTTATTGGAACAAGAGGAAACAATCCTGATTATCACCTTTACAGGTTTCCTACAAGGATACCTTATTATGACACATCTGATGCTTTCAGGGATATCTCATTTGCGAAAAAGCTTATGGAATCAAGAGGTCATAACAAGCCTCTGATAATATCGATAGACAACGGATCGTCTGATGAGGAGACGCTTTCTCTTAAACTGGTAAAACTCTTCGGATTTGAGCTTTTGATCATAGATCACCACAGCCCTGGCGCTGTGGTTGATGGCAGGTCAAAAGCATGCGAGCACGCCTCGCTTCACCTAAACCCTTACCTTTTCGGCTATGATCAGAGCATCACTGCAGGGATGCTTGGTTTTGAGATATCAAGGATGGTTGATGATAGCACAGAGATGAGGATCCTTCCTGCTCTTGCAGCTGTTGCGGACAAGAGCAGCTCACAGGAGGCTGAATCCTACATAAAAGAGTCAGGAAAGTCAAGGGATGAGCTTCAGGACCTTGCAAGAGTCATTGATTTTTGCGCTTTTAACCTAAGCCATGACGCTTCAACAGGAACATATCTTGAGGTGATATCAAACGATTCGCTCTCTCAGGGGATCCACAATGAGATAATCGAATTAGTGCAAAAAGCAGAGGTTTTAGCTGGAAAATCGTTGGCAGTTGAAGAAGGCAAGGTCTGCCTTGCCCATTATGATGTGCCTGATACCTCTTATCCTACTGCAGGCATGCTTACAGGGATAATAAACCAGAAGCTTTCAAAAGAAAAGATCAGGCTTATGACTCTGGGATTTGCTGGCAGCCTGATGGTCTTTAGGGCAAATAATGACATCACAAGACTGCACGATTTTATGGCTTTTATAAGGGACAAGCATAAGGATTCGCTAATATCCGGAGGAGGCCATGAGATGGCAGGATCGATTAGGTTTGGCGGGATAACAAAAGAAGATATTTTAAATACTGCAAGGGAATTTATCTCTGGAAAGGAGGTGGCTTGAGATGGCAGATATCAACACGTCTTTGCCTCTGGTTGAGCCTGTTGCAAAGACAGTATCAGTATTCATGAAGTACATATCGTTTCTGGTAGGAGGAGTTTTTGGCATATACGTCTTGAGCTTCTTTTACAACATGTATTCCACGAGAAAGCTTAACAGGAAGATAGCTCATATGATGAGCGACCTAAAAGAGATAAAAAGGAAGCTTAGATCGCTTGAGGATAAAGGCAAGACAAAGCAGAAAAGATCAAGATGATATGCTAACTGAGGTCTCTTACTATCGTCTCATCCCTTTCAGGGCCTACTGACACTATGACAACCTTGCCTCCCGTAAAATCTTCAAAGTCTTTTATTGATTCTTTTAGGCTTGCTGGCAGCTCTTCATAATCCCTTATCTTGCTTATGTCATCATAGCCTTCATATTCTTTATAGTAAGGGGAGACCTTGTCCAGTATGTTTATGTCCCTCTCAAATTCAGTAAGCGTTTCTTGGCCTTTCTTGTACCCGAAGCATATCCTAAACTTGTCAGCGCCAGCTAGGGCATCTGCTTTTGTGAGTATGAAAAGTGGCCCGTTTATCTTTGTTGCATACCTTGCAGTTACAGCATCTGTCCATCCGGTCCTTCTTGGCCTTCTTGTTGTAGCGCCATACTCTCCTGCAGCAAGCCGTATTCCGACGCCCTGGACAAACTCGTCTGAAGAGTTTATCATCTCGATGATCTTCTTGTCAGAAGGATCATATTTTGCCTTTTCGCCTACGATCTTGTGTGGCACACCATACTTTTTTAGCTCGTATTCCTTCTTGTACTCATCGTTGCTGCAGTATTCTGCTGATCTTTGTCCTCCAAGTTCTGTGGGAAAAGGCCCTCCTCCGACACGTGTCATGAAGGGGTACTTGATTATCCCAAGCACCATGTCGACCTTGTTTGCTCCAAGGCCTACGCCGTTTGCCGTGCCGTTAAGCGAGCAGTCAGATGATGTGACATAGGGGTAAGTGCCGTGGTCAATGCTTAGGAGGAGGCCCTGCGCTCCTTCAATGAGGATCTTTTTGCCTTCTTCCTGGGCTTGCCTTATGAGCTGGCCGGTATCGCAGACATATCCTTTTATCTTTTCTGCGTACTGCCCGAACTCTTCCAGTATTGGCTCTTCTTCTATCTTAAGGTTAGGATAATATGATCTTATGTCAGATATCTTTTTTTTCAGGGTTTCCCTGTCAAAAAGGTCTTTTATCATTATGCCTTTTCTTCTTATCTTGTCAGCATAGCAAGGTCCTATCCCTCGTCCTGTTGAGCCTATCCCCCCTTTTTTTTGGGATAGGTTTTTTGCTTTGTCCTGTTCTATGTGGTAAGGCATTATGACATGCGCATATTTGCTTATCTTAAGGTTGCTGTAGCTGTATCCTTCTTCTTTTAGCTCTTTTAGCTCTTCCAGAAGGACTTTTATGTCAATCACCATACCTTCTCCAAGTACGCTTATCTTGCCTTTTTTGTCATATACTATTCCTGCAGGAATAAGGTGAAATATCCTTTCCTTGTCTCCTATGACTACAGTGTGGCCTGCATTGTTGCCTCCTGTTCCACGAGCTATTATGTCAGCCCATTCTGAAGCGAAATAATCCGAGAACTTTCCTTTTCCGGTGTCTCCCCACTGGTTGCATATCACTGCAAGTACCTGAACATCCTTAAGAAGCTTGTTTATCTTTTCTTTTGTCATATTACCCCTTTATGCCAACAACCTTACTTATGCGAATAGCATCATCAGGTCAAAACTCCCTTAAGCCCAGTATTAAGCGCGTCGTCGGGGGTTGCCCCATCCGGGGAGACAGCGCCATCAAATTTTAAAGCAAGAGTTTTGAAGATGCTATGCGCATACGAACTTTGTAAATCTTTATAAACATTTCGGATATAATGTGTCTTATGAAGCTGGTAATCTTTGATTTTGACGGCACTATCGCAGACACGTTAAGCCAGGTTATAGAGGTAGCTAACGTTCTTGCTGATAAGCACGGCTTCAAAAATGTCAAAAGCGCAGACCCTCTAAAAGGGCTTTCTGTCATGCAGCTTGCAAAAGAGCTTGGAGTCCCATCTTACAGGATACCTTCAGTCCTTAAGGAAGGCAAAAATCTTATGGAAAAGCAGGGATGTGCGGAAATCTTCCCTGGCATGAAGGAAGTTCTTGTTGAGCTAAAAAAAGATAATCTTATAGGGGTCATCTCTTCTTCTGGCAAGAAAAGGATAGACCGGTTTGTTGAAAAGCAGGGTCTTGCAGGAATATTTGATTTTATCAAAGCAAGCTCGCCGCTTCTTGGCAAGGCTGCGCTTATAAGGAATGCTGTCAGGGAAAAAGGTTTCAGTATTGACAGCACATTCTATGTTGGAGATGAGATAAGGGACATAGAGGCTGCAAGAAAAGCAGGGATCAAGGTTATTTCTGTGGCCTGGGGATATAATTCCAAGGAAGCATTAAAGAAGAACAGTCCGGATTATACAGTCGGAAGGCCAGAGGAGATATTAGATATAATCAGAAAACACCGCTGACATGCTCGGTTTTGGCAACCCTTATGACCCTGTCCACGAAGGATTCTATCTTGGGTTCATGTGATACTATCACGACCTGCTTCATAGAAAGCTCTTCAAGGACATCCCTTACCTTATCAAGCTGCTGTGCAGAGAATCCGTCAGTTGGCTCGTCAAGGATGATTATGTCTTTTGTCTTGATACTGCTCATTATGTCGTTTACGACCCGGTTTAGGCACAGCCTGTAGGCAAGGGCGCAGGCTGTCTTCTCTCCGCCGGATAGGTTTTCAAGCTCTGTCTCGTATCCGTTCTGCGTGATCACAGGAGAAAACTCGTCATCTATCCTTGCTGTCATGTTCTCGTCTTCTATCAGCATTCCGAACCACTTCTCAAAGAGGCTGTTAAACTCAGAATGTACCCTTGCGAGTATGTGCTTTTCCATCACTGCCATAAGGTTTATGAAGTATTCCTCAAGCCAGACCTGGGTCTCAGACAGTTGGCTTATCTTCTCTTTTGCCTCGTTTTTCTTAAGTATCTCTGCTTCAAGAAGCGCTATCATCTTTTGGTTTAGCTCATGTTCCCTGTCAAGCGCTGCAGATGAGCTTTCAATCTTTCTAAGCACATCATTTTTTGATTCTATAGCCTTTCTTATCTGGGCATGCTTGTTTTCAGATTCCTTTAGCTCTTCTGCTTTCCTGTTAAGCATGATCTTCTTGCTGTTTTCTTCGCCTATCTTCTTTTTCAGCTCTTCCTGCTGGATATCAAGCGCTATAGCTCTTCTTTTGCTCTCTTCAAGGGTTTTCTTCTTTAGGAGGTTTATCTCTATCCTCCTTTCTATAAGCCTGAGCTGTTCCATATCTTTTCTTATCTTTTCCTCGCTCTTTTTTGCTTCGTGGATCCTTTCGGAGAAGGCGTCGATCTTGATAGTGCTTTCACTTATCGCCTTTTCCTCCCTGATTATCACTTCTTCCTTGTAGTCTTCCCTGACTTTCTGCATGCATGTAGGGCACTCGTCAAGAAGGGTTATCTTGTCTTTTATCTTTTTTGAGACCTCGATCATAGCCTTAATCTTTGCCAGCGCCTTTGTGCTTTCCTCAGCCATATCCCTTTGTTCCTTAAGGGTTTTCTCAAGCTCTTTTAGCTCCTCTTTTATGTTTTCAGCAGTGATTATGCCTTCTTTTTCGATCTCTGCTTCAGTTGCTTTTGCTGTTTTTTCGATCTCTTCTATCATCTTCTGGTTCTCGTTTCTCTTTTCAACGTAATTCCTTATGCTAAGTGTTGCGATCGCTTCCTGCTTTTTTATTTCAGCCAGGTCTTTTATCTGCTGCTCATAAAGGCTCATCTCCTGGGTCATGAGTATTAGCTCTTCTTTTATGGCAAGTATCTGCGGCTTGATATCTCCTGCCATCTTGCCTATCTCTTCCTGCCTCTTGATAAGATCATGCCTTTGCTTAAGCTTTTCATCCAGGTCAATAGTCCTTCCTAAGAGCTCTTTTTGGGATTCTTTTAGCTTTCTTATGTACATCAGGCAGTTCTCCCTTATGCGCCTGTACTTGTCTATCCCAAAAAGCTTCCTCAGAATCTCAAGCCTGACTTCCTTGTCTTCAAGGATGATCTGCTTCATCTCTTCCTGGGGCGTGTAGACAGTGTACCTGAAGAGCATGTTCTTCTTCGATACAGTCTCTTTTGGGTAGCCCATGATCTCAAAGATCTGTGACTTTAGCTCTGTTGCAGTCCCTTCTTTTTTCCGGTCCTTGTATATGATATATCCTGAGTTTTGCTGGACTCCGGCCTTAAGCCTTTTAAGGGTCCTTTTTATGACCACATCATCTTTTCCTACAGAGATTGCAAGCTCCACGCTTCCTTCCTGCTTTCCATGTCTTAGGAGGGCAGTACCGCTTATATGCCCCTTGACAAGGCCGAAAAGCGCGAACTCTATTGCCAGAAGTATGGTTGACTTGCCTGCCCCTATGTCACCTGCAAGAAGGACGTTGCCGTCAGGAAATGTTATCTCCTGGTTGCGATAGCTCCTGACATTGTTAAGCTTGATCGATCTGAGAATCATTTCTATTATGAATAAATAAGGATATTTAAAGATTTTGTGCGTAAGTGGCTAGTGTTTTGGCTAAACTCTGTTTTTGATACTGGCTTTTATGCTTTCAGCTATCTTCTTGTTTCTTGTGATGATTATCTGGATCTCGTTAGGGTTATAGGTCAGGTCTTGTATCGCGAAGGGTATCTTGAGGATGTTTTTTGACTTATATATATCATCTAACTTGGAATTGAACTCATTTGACATGAATATCTGCACAACGCAATCACCATGAACAATGTACTCGCTCGGCGAATCGAACTTCACACCTAGCTTGACATTTGTGTATTTGCTGAACCATCTAAGCAGGAACCTGTCCGTTACTGTGTTTCCTTTGATGATTACATAGGTCTTGTGTTTTCCGAATATCTCCTTGAGTTCCTCTCTTTTTCTTTTGTCTGCAAAAGGTATCCAGAGGTGGTTTAGCTGCAGGAAAAGTTCGTCTGATTCTGATAAGTCAAAATATCTCTGCCTAAGCCCGAAAAAGAGGAAATACCCGAATTCTGCGAAGTTCTTCAGTGTTATTTGTGTGGTATACCTATCAATTGTTTTTACTTCCTGCTTGTTAACTGCCTTTTCCATTATCTCTACAAGAGCTTTCAGCTCTTTTAACCATGCATGGTTAACTGAATAGACCTTATCTTCTTTTGCAACTGCCCCTACATCTATCAGTTCAAGCAAGGTCTGCCTTATTGCCTGGTAGCTTAATGACCTGCTAAACTCCTTTTTTAGCTTTCTTTGTATCTCAGCTACTGACAGGTCCCCTGATAAAGCGAGCACTCGGATTATAATGCTCTTTGTGGAGCTTTCCTTGGTATCAATCAGAAATAACATGTCAAAATCCATGCTTTACAAGAAAGAAAAATGGTTTTTAAACTTTTTGCTTCAATTTAAATAAAAGATATTATTAATAAAGGATTGTTGTTATTTTTGCGTTAGTATGGAGAATCAAGACCCTGCAGGAACTACACCATCTGGAAATTACGACCCCTATTCTACTCTTAAAGCTATGACACAGGAAAGACCGGATAAATATTTCTGGTTTGTGCTAGGTATGCGATTATTCGCTCTCTTGACTCCTGAAAAACGGGGAAAAGCATTACCTGTTATATATGGTCCACTTCGTACGATAGATAACATTATAGATGGGACCAGCCCTTTACCAGAAGAGTCTGACTCTCCAGAGGGATTTGCACAAAAGTACCTTTATTTAATGCGGAATCATCTTGATCCTTTAGTTGATTTAGACGAGCAGCATTTGTCTGATTTAGAAATCGCCCTAATAAGGGGGATAAGATATGGGGAACAACTTGGTTGTGATTTTAAGGCTGAAACAAAAACAGTTCTGGAATCTATGCTTTTTGATGCCAAACGTAGAGGGAAGTATGAAATTCATCCTGAAGCAGAATTAGATCACCACTATTTCTTGTTGGACATTTTTGGGGTTGGCAGAGCCTTCCTGAAGTTGACTGGCGAGTTTGTTGAAGATAAGCATGAAGAAAAAGTACTGGGAATAAAGGTAGATGCTCTTACCCCTCTTGGAAGGGCAGTACGCCTATATTATGACCTAAGAGACCTGGATGAAGATACGGAGGTTTCAAAATATTTCAATTTTTCTTTGGAAGATTGCATTAGGTATAATATAACAACAAAGGATATTCGTGAGATAACCATGATTGCTACTCTTTATTATGATACTGTAAAAGAAATCAGAGGAAATCAGAACAGGCCTTCTAATATAGTTATATCTTTGGTAGAAATGATAAATCCTTATTCTTTTGCAGAAAGAAGGGAAAGAAAAAGAACACTTAAACTCCTTGAAGAGGAATTTTTACGCTCATTACCTAAAAGTTTCAGAAAGATGTATGTTGACAAAGCAAGGCAAGCACTCAATCTTCTGGAGGAGCATAGAGAGATGATGAATGGAAACAGGACAGAGGTGCCTGAGGAACTGGCAAACACGAAAGAGGGGATAAAAGCTAAGGGACTTGAAGAAAGCAGATATGCTATTTCAAGAAGAAGTTTCAGGCTCAGAACAAGAATGGCGTTTTACTTGGGATTTGAAAGGCCTACAAGAAAATACTGTCTAAAAATTATAAATCTGCTTAATAAAGATTTGTAATCCTCATTCCTTCACAACCTTTATATAACCTGGAGCAGTGTTTCCTGATTCAGGTGTCTGGAAATGGAAATAATGCTTGCAAAGAACTCGGGTTTCTGCTTTGGGGTCAGGAATGCTGTCGATATCACGTTAAAGACAATCAAGGATAATCCTAAAGCTAGGATAAGGACTCTTGGGCCTATCATCCACAACCCCCAGTTTGTCAGGACTCTTACTGAAAAAGGCGTGGAGATTGTTGATTCTGTTGATGATGTTGATAAGGGCATACTTATAACCAGGGCTCACGGTACTGGCGAGAGCATAATAAAGAAGGCTAAAGACAAGGGATTAAGGGTTATAGACCTTGTGTGCCCTTTTGTCAAGCAGATCCATGACATCAAGAAAGAGTATCTGGACAAGGGATATAAGCTTGTGATCTTTGGGGAATTGGGTCATCCTGAGGTTCAGGGGATAGTGGATACCTTAAAGGATTGTGAGGTTGTTAGCTCTGCCAGGGACCTTAAGCATTCGTACGCAAAGGTGCTTCTTGTAAGCCAGACAACACAGGAAGAGTCAAAGTTTGATGATGTTGCCAGGGAACTTAAGAGACGTGCAGAGGAATGCGTGGTCAAGAACACTATATGCAACGCTACAAAGCTCAGGCAGGAATCAGCCAGGGATACTGCAAAAAAAGTGGATCTTATGATAGTCATTGGAGGAAAGAACTCTGGCAACACGAGGAGGCTTTTTGACATATGCGGAGGCATAGTAAAGACTATCCACATAGAGACTAAGGGAGAGCTGAAAAAAGAGATGTTTAAGGGCGTTAAAAAGGTAGGGGTCAGTGCAGGAGCATCAACTCCTGATTTCATAATCCAGGATGTTATCGGATATCTTAAAAGAATATAAGCGCTGTACTAAGTAAGGTCAGCATCAATTTGCGAGGCTCTTTTCTTTTAATTATTTCTGAGTCAAGGGGGATGTCCCTTACGGGGCATTGACGATACTGAGCAATAATAAGCACAGCCGAGCCAGATGCTGACCGAACGGAGTGAGATTTAGTGCAGCGCTTAAAAGAATAAAGAATATAATAAAACTTATATAATACCTTATCATAGGGCAGATTATGGCACTCAAAATCGATTTTGGAACCCTCCCTTCTGATCTCTCAGGGATAAAGAGCAAGCTGGACAACATAAGCTCTGTCAAGATACCTTCTTTTGCAGCTTATACTGAAGATGTTGCGAGGCTGAAGAAGCAGGCAGCAAAGTATTCTGGCAAGAAGAACGTAGTTGTTATTGGGAACGGCGGCTCTGATAATAATTTCATAATCCTCTACGAAGCTCTTGCAAGGTTCAAGACCGAAAAGCAGGTTTATGTGATCAACGGCATGGACCCTGATTACATCAATCACGTTAAGTCAAGGTGCAGCAAGAAAGACACTATTGTCATACCTGTCACTAAGTCAGGGACTAACATTGATTGTCTTGAGGCGCTTTTTGCTTTTGAGGGATATGAATGGCTTCCTCTGACATCTGATGATAGGGGCGTCCTAAAGGAGATAGCCCAGAAGAAAGGGCTTGATATTGTCGTTCACCCTGATGTAGGAGGGAGGTTTTCAGGCTTAACATCATGTGCGTTGTTCCCCGCTTTGCTGGTCGGAGTGGATTCTGAAGAGGTGGTCAAGGGCGCGAAGTCCATGTATAAGATATGCGCTCCTTCTGTCAAGGCTTCAGACAATCCTGCTCTCAGATTGAGTGCAGCGCTTTTCCTTCTTGAGAAAGAAGGTTATTCTGAGGTATTCATGCCAGTCTATTCGGTAAGGCTTGAGGGTGCAGTCCCTCTGATAAGGCAGCTTATGCATGAGAGCGTGTGCAAGAAGATGACAGGGCAGACTTTTTATGGGTATCTCGGGCCTGAGATGCAGCACCACACAACCCAGAGGTTCTTTGGAGGGCCGAAAAATGTTGTGGGAATATTCATAACCCAAAAAATGTGGGATTCTGAGATCACGCTAAAAGTTGATGACAGCCTCAAGCCTATAAAGCTTAGGGATTCAACCCTGGGGGTAATGGATCAGATGCCTTTGTCTAAGTCCATGCATTTTGATTTTTCAGGAGTGAAGAAGCATTCGCAGACAAATGAGATACCTCATGCGGTGATCGAGGTTGAGAAGGTTGATGAGTTTAATATAGGGGAACTAATGGCTTTCTGGCAGTATGTTGCTGTGTATTCCTCTTTCCTTAGGGATGCCGACCCATTTGACCAGCCCGAAGTTGAATACGCAAAGAAAGTCAGTTTTGAGCTTAGGAAGGGGTTCAAGAAACAGTAAAACCTCTCTACCCTAGTGTGTCCCGAATTCAGTCAGCATCAATTATGCGAGGCTCTTCTTGCTTAATTATAAAATGAGTTGAAGGGGTTGCTCCCTACGGGACTTCAACGATACTTGAATAAATAAAATCACAGCCGAGCCGATGCTGACCTCGCAAAGCGAGATTCGGGACACAAACCCACCAACCCGTAACCTTTATAAATAAAACAGTGTTCTTTTAGGTCATTAAAGAGATGTGGGCGCTTGCTTGCCTGAATCTTTAATCTTTAGAAACAACAATGGAGGCTATTAGAATGGGAGTATACAAATACATGCGTGAACTTTGGAAGCAGCCAAAGGAGAACATGGGCGAGCTTTACAGGCAGAGACTTATCGAGTGGAGAAGGGAGCCTGTGACTATAAGGATTGACAGGCCTACAAGGCTTGACAGGGCGCGTTCTTTGGGTTATAAGGCAAAGCAGGGCTTTGTTATCGTTAGGCAGAGAGTCTCAAGAGGGGGAAGGCAAAGAGAGCATAACCTCGGAGGAAGGAGACCTAAGCATAACAGGCTAAAAAAGATATTATCATTGAACTACCAGCAGGTTGCAGAAGAGAGAGCAAACAGGAAGTACAAGAACTGCGAGGTCCTTAACTCTTATCTTGTTGCTGAAGACGGAAAGTGCAGGTGGTACGAGATAATCATGATTGACAGGACCCATCCTGCAGTCCTTGCTGATGAGAAAAGGAACTGGATCTCCCTTAAGCAGGGCAGGACCCACAGGGGCCTTACATCTGCTGGAAGGAAATCAAGGGGATTAAGGAACAAAGGTAAAGGCGCTGAGAAGATAAGGCCTTCACAGAGAGCTAACCTTAGAAGGGCTAAATAAGCCTTTTATTTCTTTATTTTTTTAATCTATTTTTATACTAATACAAATCTATAAATATTAGCTTACCTGTTTTTGCGGCGTTATGGAGATCCTATTGATGATCAAGCACGGTTCATTAGTCATACTCAAGCTAAGCATAACTTTCTTTTTGGCGACAATATTTGGTCTTGAAAGGCAGAAATCCCACAAGATGGTAGGATTTGGGACTTTCATATTCGTCTCTTTGGGAGCCTGTGCTCTTGGCACCATTGCTGTTTCAGAATTTATGCAAAATTCAGTATCTCTTCTTGCAGCAATTGTGACAGGAATAGGATTTCTTGGTGCAGGAGCCCTTATCAAGGGGACAGATAGGGTGGCAGGATTCACGACTGCAGCATCTATATGGGTCTTTGCAATATTTGGACTGTCAGTAGGTGTGGGGCAGTACCTTATTGCAGGATTATTATACATACTTATATGGGTAGTCATAGTCCTTGATCTGAGGCTTGAAGCCAGGGGGGTAGGATCTTACCAGAGGAAGATATCACTATCCACAAATAGGTTGATAACTGAGAAAGAGATCCATAACTATCTGCTTACTTACACAAAAAAGAATAAATTAATAAGTGTGAACGTAAACAAGGAAACTCATGAGCTACATCTTACTTATCTTGTAGATGGCTCAAGCGAAAAGATGAACCGCATGGTGCAGTCTCTTTACAAGGAGGAATGGTTCAAGTCATGCCATGTTGAGTGATTAGAAAGACCATAAGGAAGGGAGACAAAAATGCTATACATACATGAGCTAAGGGATCTGAATCCGAAGTCAGCTGAGATAGAATCGGTGCAGCTGATAAGGGGAATTAAGTCTAAGAATTCATTACCCCTTTCAGAAGATATGGTAAGGGACAACCTTTCTGCTTTTTTTGTGTCTAAGACTGACATAGATTCCATGTCAAGGGCACTTGACCTTATCAACGGAACCACAAATGACATAGTACTGCTCTCAAAGGCAACCTTAAATATAGAGCCCATAAACCTTCAAAGGGCCTGCTCAGGGCTTCAGGAGATCCCTAATGCTCTGAGGAAGAACATGAATTATGCCCAGAAGATGCTTGAGTGGCAGGATATAGTGGTTGGCCAGGTCACTACGCTTTTGAACAGCATAAGATCCTTGGAGACTGATGATGAGAAGAAGGCATTTGACAAGGAGATGAGCGCAATATTTGAAAGGACCCTAAGAAGCAAGGAAGATCTTTCTTTTAAGTTTGAGGATATAATCAACGAGGCCCATATGGCAAGGGTTAAATCACTTGCTGAGATGATGGAAAAAGGATCTTTTTTTAAGGTGAAACTTGAGGAGCACCTGAAGAAGGAGGACATTAGCTCTATAATTAAGAGGATTCCCCAAGAAGATATTGAGAAAGTAGAGGTCATAGGTCGCAAGATGTCTGAGATACGAAAAGGCGTCGAGAGAGCTTACGAGCATAACATGAGGATGCTCAACCTTGCTGTAGTGCTTTATGCCTACATAAGGTGGATAGGGAGCAAGCAGTAGGACCGATCAAACTCGATAAGTATAAATATCTGGAAATATCTGGATGGAAAATTGAATCATGATGAACAACAACGAGATAAAGGTCGTATGCAAGAGATGCAAGAGAAGCATGCCTGCGAGCAGCTTTGTGCTTGACCCAGTTTACAAGCTGATGGTCTGTCCGCTCTGCGTTAAGGAGAGGAAGGACAAGGTTATGATAAACGAAGCTCTTAAGCATAAAGAGAAGGAGAACGCTCTTAAGGCGCAGGAGCAGAAGTCAAGGCCTGCAGGCTGGGACAGCGAAGATGATTATCTGGAGAAAGCAGCAAAACAGAGGACAAAGATAGGTCCTGAAGTGCAGAGGATAAGTGATGATAAGGTAAAGTATACCTGCGTCAAGTGCAAGTACAAGTTTGTCTATGATGAGGCAAGAAAGTACCCTTCTGCATGCCCCTATTGCGGGACCAAGATAATGACTTTCGGGTTCAGGTAGTTCTTATTTTAAGTATTTTAAGGTCAGCATCAATTTTGTCTTCTCAAGATAAGGTCTTTATAACCAAAAACAAAGGTATTTATACAGGTGTTCATAGTTATCTGCGCTTTGACAGGAGGTGTCAGTATGGAAGATACTAGGAAAATATTATGTGACAGGTGCAAGAAGACAGTGCCTTTGTCTGACGTGCGTTATGTGGCTAAAGGAAAGGATCAGATGAGGACGCTTTGCTCTGCATGCAGGGCTCAAACAAGCGTTCAGGATCCAAAACAAACGGTAACTAAACAGCCTATGTATCCTAAGAGTCAGATGCAACCGAAGGTACCATCTGCAGCAGATCTCTCAAGAAAAGTTGAGGCTGCAAAGCCAAGGCAGGTTTCTGATGAGTCAGGCCAGAAGGTCAACTACATATGTGAAAGGTGCATGTATAAGTTCAAGTATAATACTAAGTCAAAGACAGAGCTTAAATGCCCTTATTGCGGAAGGTCAGACAAGGTAAAAGAGAACGATTTTTAGTTTCGCCTTTTTTGATTTTTTTAGCTTACATTTTTTGTTAGTTTATAAGCAAAAACAAAGGTATTTATAGTAGTATTCCTACGATAATCCGCTTTTAAGGAGCGAAAAATTAGGGTAAAAACATGAGTGACACTACTGAGATGGCCTGCGCTGCTTGCAGGAAAGAATATCCTGTTTCTGAGCTGAAATATGTCAGAAAAGGTGACAGGGCTATGATCGCTCTTTGCCCTTCATGCAGGTTCAAGTTAGGGATATCCAAGACCCCCCCTGTACAACCCAAACCAAATGGGGCTAGGGGAAGTGCAGCAATGGGAACCAGACTTAAGCCTGTAGTGGAAAAGAAGATGAAAAAAGAAGAAGATGAAGAAAAAGAGTCATATTACTGTGAGCGATGCAAGTACAGTTTCAGGTTCAGGCCTAACACTGAGACTAACCTTAAGTGCCCTTACTGTGGGAAGACTGACAAGCTGAAACATTATGACTTATGATGAGGTGCAGAAATATGGGTGAGAGACAGGTGCAGGCAAAAAGGTATGAGCGGGCAAGTTATGCTGGAGAAAAAAAGAAGCCTGGTTCAGGTTCGGCAAAAAGAAGCCATATGACAGAGATACAGAAAGGCCAGGAATTTGACGTGACGATTGATAAGATAGGCCATAAGGGAGACGGGATGGCGACAGTAGAAGGCTATACTGTTTTTGTCAAGAACGCTGAAAAAGGGGAGCAGGTAAGGATTAAGATAAAGAATGTTAAAGAGACCCTGGCTTTTGCAGACAGGATCACCTGAACCCTATATCACTCTTAACTTTCTTTTTGATGCTTGTTGCAGAAGGGGATGTCTTTGTTTAGGTGTAGCATGAAAGCCAGGTTATCAAGCTTGTTCTCATCCATTACAGAATGGTGGATGCAGTTAGGATGGAAGCATCTTTCGTACTCATTATCTTTTATAGATGTGTTATATGCTGCAATAAACCCTCTTAGCCGCTTTAGGTAGCTGAAGTCCATATGTAGATCAGTCTCAAAATCAAGGCCGTTTGTAGTTCCTAAAAAGACAAGCCTGTTTTTGAGATCTCCTTTCGCATACCTTTTTTCAGGATAGCTAAAATCAAGTTTTTCTCCGCTTATCACTATGCTGTTTTGGGGGAGTCTTGAAAAGAAGCCTTCTCCGTCTACGCTTATCAGCCCTTTTTGTTGGGTCTGCTCTATCTTAAACAAATCAAACCAGTCTTTATCCTTATATTTTGGGGTTATGCCAAGGTTTCTTCTTAGGTAGGTGTCAACCCCCTTTTTGATCCCTTCAGCAGTATCTTTATCTGCTTTTGGAGATATGAATCTGGTTATCCTGACTGTCTTCCCTCTTGTTCCGATACCATGTTTTACGTGTGTTGCTATTTTCATCCCTTTGAGGGCCATCAGTGCCTGTTCTCCTATAAAAATGTTTCTTGCTTCAACTCCTGCCTCGCTTGCTGTGGATATGTGGGATGCAAGGCTTGCTGCCCTCGTCACTCTTAATGCTCTCAGGTTTCTTAGCAGTGGCAGAAGAAGTATTATCATGAACCAGTTCTTCTTGAGGAAGATCTTTTTGTCTTCTGCTCTTACGAAGTTTACACCAAGGTCAGCTGCGAAAAATAGCAGTATGAAAAGCTCTATAATCTCAAGGATCCTTTCGGTATCATGGCCCAGATCAAGGAATATCTCTATCAGGAATATTGCAAGGCTTAGTCCCATGCATATGAAAAATGCTGTTTTCCAGCTTTTATCAAACCTCTTAACATTGGATACATCAACCATACTAGTGTACTAAAAACTATACTAGAATATAAATGTTTTGGTCAAAATGGGGTGGTCTAAAGAAAAAACATGAAAAAGAAAAAAAATCACTCGACTATTTCAAGTGTTCCAAACCGTCCTGTCGAGATCTGCATCGCTTCATTATAGACTGAAGACCATCCT
This sequence comes from Candidatus Woesearchaeota archaeon, assembly GCA_046705145.1. Taxonomy (GTDB): domain Archaea; phylum Nanobdellota; class Nanobdellia; order Woesearchaeales; family JBJKQO01; genus JBJKQO01. The sequence goes on along the minus strand of JBJKQO010000056.1, from coordinate 21,721 downwards.
TTTGTTATCTTTATCTTATTGCCTTCTTTTACCTTGTCTATGTCTGCGTTCCATAATGTGACTGTCACTTTCCCGGTCTCATCCTCGCCTGTGAAGTTGCACACCTTAAGCGATCCGCCTCTGACATCTCGCGGCTCTTCTTTAGCAGTTATCTTTAAGGTTATTTCCTCAACTGCTGCCTTATCCTTCAATTCTTTTACTTTCATTCTAAAACACTCCTCTTGGTTTTTAGATTAGCTGTTCATCAATGATTTATATAGATTTTCTTTTATATTTCGGAGGTCTTATGGATTTTCGGTGAAATCTCATTTTTTCTGTCTTTCCCGGAGAAATTTTTCTAAAACAGGGAGTTGAAGAGTAAATATCTTATCAGGTTCTTTTGTGATCAGGCTTTCCAGCTCCTCTAATGATACCCACCTGTGGTCTTTTGTGTGGTTCTCTTCAGGGATAAAATCCCCTTCCCTTACCTTGCAGATGAATACAAAGCCTATCCATGGAATGTTCCCCTTGATGATCTGTTGGCAGCAGAAGGTCTCAAAAGCGATAGCTTCATCATTACGTATAGTCTTGTATTTTCGGGTCTCAGGTTTAGGGTATATCTCGATGACATCAAGGCCAGTTTCCTCTTTTACCTCTCTTTTAATGGTATCATAGACGCTTTCAAAGCTATCTATCCTTCCGGCAGGTATCTCTATTGTGCCATGATATTCCTTATCATAATCAGAAATCCTGGTCTGGATAAGTATGTGGGGCTCTCCCTTGATCTTTTTTTCGATTATTGCAGATATTACAGGGATTGCATATTTGCTTTCTCCAAGATGAGTCATATCTTCTTTGATATACTTCAAATTTAAATATTTATTGTTAAAAATGGAGTAATAGAAAAAAGAGTAAAAAAATAAAAAAAGGTTTAATTGAACCAGTCCTGGTTGAATTCAGGAGGCCTGTTGACGTCTTCAACAGTTATCGTGACTGTTTTTGTCACTGTGTTTATCCCGTCAGTGGCAGTTATTGTCACCTTATGTTCTCCCTGGTCGTCATATCCAAGCTTCTTCGTGTTGCTTGTCATCCATCCGGAATACGTGACCTTGACCTCGTCTCCCTCAGGATCTGTTACTGTTGGGCTTAATGTGACTGTCTCTCCTTCTTTCACTGTCATGTCGCTGACTCCTGATATGACTGGCGCCTTGTTTACGCTTTTTACTGTGACCAGCACGCTTTCGATGTCATAGAGCTTTCCGTCTGTAGCTGTTATGTCTATCGAATACTTGCCTGCATCTCCTTTTTTGGTCTGCCATTCGCCGTTTTCATTGAATGGGTCTGAGTATTTTATCGTCAGCTTGTCACTATCAGGATCTGACACTTTCACGTCGATCTTTGCAAGTTCGCCTTCATTGACTGTTATTGGGCTTACCTGGCTTATGACTGGTGCCCTGTTGACATCTTCAACTATGACTTTTATAGTCTTTGATGACTTAAGCGTGCCGTCAGATGCTGTTACTGTAACCTCGTGGGTTCCTGCATCGGTGAACTTGGTCTGGTAGGTGTCTGTTGTCATCCATCCTGAATATGTTATTGTTACCTTGTCTCCGTCAGGATCCTTGACCTCAGGCACGATCTTTATCGTCTGGCCTTCTTTTATCCTGACCTCGTCTTTTAGGGTTATCACAGGAGCTGAGTTTGCGGCTTCAACGACTATCGCTACCTTCTGGCTTACCTTGTTTGTGCCGTCAGATGCTGTTATCGTGACAATGTATGATCCTGCATCTCCTTTTTTGGTCTGCCATTCTCCTTTTGCGTCAAGAGGGGCACTGAACGTGTAAGTGATAGGATCTCCGTCAGGATCGACTGCCTTTAGGTTTGGGAAGCTGACAAGATCCCCTTCTTTTACGGTCTTCTTAGGAAGCCCGCTTATGTCAGATTGATCTGCCTTGACAGCACTTTCCTTGCTTTCTTCTGCAGGCTTCGTTTCTGTTGAGGTTTCCTTGGTATCTTCAGTAGAAGGGGTTTGTGCTTCTTTTGAAGGCTCTGTCTCTTTAGAAGTATCTTCTTTAGGTGTGATTATCTCAGCGGGTTTGGTATCTGCTGAGGGTATGACGCAGACAGTGTTCCCGTTTATGTCTGTCATCTTCTGGGCAGGAGGGTCGCACTGGACCTCTGAGCCGTAGGGCTTGTATGAATAATCGCACCCTGCGATCACTATTATCATTGTAAGAATCAGGGCCGTAAATACCTTTTTGTACATATTAAAATCACCTCGTTTCTTTTTAATAATCCTTATTTTCCAATCTTTTAAAATCAGTTAAAAACGTCTCCCCACGCTGTAATTAACCTATTTTTAATGCTAATTGTTGTCATTCTTAAATTTAAACACATATATAAACTTTATGGTAATAAAAGAGATATTTGCATATGGATATTCCTCAATTTTTTTTAGTATACTAATATCACCAAAAAGTATATTAAAATCTGGTTTTACCTGTTCTCCTGACAAAAGATTTATAAATAAACAGGATATCCATGCATATCTACGCGATATTTCAGTAGAGAAATTCCAGTGAGTGTAGGTGGTTATTACATGGGAAGAATCAAGACAAAACTTATTAAGAGAATAACGATGGATTTGGTCAAGGACCACGGTGAAAAGCTGCACAAGGACTTTGACAAGAACAAGGAAGTTGTAGAAAAGTACACCAGCTGTACTTCTAAGAAGTTAAGGAACATAATTGCAGGTTATGCTACTAGGCTTACTAAGAATAGGCAGGAGATTTGATTGTCGTATTGACGGCTATTAACTCTTTTCAACATACAACAACTTTAGTTTTGGGGGGTGCGACTATGACAGATGACAACTCGATTTTTGTTGGAGGCAAGCCATTCATGAACTATGTGACTGGCGTAGTGATGCAGTTTACGACAAAAGGCGCAGGGGAGGTTATCCTCAAGGCAAGGGGTAAGTTCATATCCCGTGCAGTTGATGTTGCAGAAGTCGCTCAAAAGAGGTTTTTGGACGGCCAGGTTGAAGTCAAGACCATAAACATAGACTCTGAAGACTTCCGAAACAAGGAAGGAAGGGATGTCAGGGTAAGCACTATCGAGATAACGCTTGGCAAGAAGTAAACAAAGGTGGGATAATGTTAGGGATCATAATTGGTATAACGATCATAGGATACGGGGCATATTTTGTCTACACAAGACATAAGAAGGAAAGCGTTCCGACAGAGTACATCTGGGTAGGCCCAGGAGAGAATCCTTTTAAGTAGGTTGCTCTGAGTTTTTTCTTGATTAATCTGTATTTTTCATTAAATAGGACACAAGAAGAATATACTTTACTACTTCCCAAACCTTCTTTCCCTGCTCTTGAACTCTTCTATTATCCTTATCAGGTCGTCTTTCTCGAATTCAGGCCACAGCTTTTCTATGAAGAACCACTCTGAGTAATAGGACTGCCAAAGCAGGAAATTGCTTGTCCTGTGATCCCCTCCAGTCCTTATGATAAGGTCTGGCTCATCACTCAGATAAACGTTTTCAGATATTGCTTCTTCGTCTATCTCTTCGACCTTCATCTTTCCTGCCATTACTTTTTCAGCGATCTTCTTTGCGGCGTCCACTATCTCCTGCCTGCCGCCGTAGGCCACAGCAAAATTTATCATGTAATCTGAATAGTCCTTTGTCGCATCCATGAGCACTTTTATCTTTTCCTGCACGTCTTTTGGAAGCATGTGGAGCCTTCCTATGGCTTTAACCCTTATCCTGTTCTTATGGATCCTTTCATCACTGGCTATCTTCTCAAAGTTGCTCCTAAAAAGCTGCATGAGGAAGTCCAGCTCCTCTTTTGGCCTTTTGAAATTTTCAACAGAAAGAGAGTAAAGTGTCAGCTCTTTTATCCCCAGTTCTGCAGACCAGCCTAAAAGTTGCTCTACTTTTTTGGCTCCAAACTCATGGCCTTTCCAAGGCTGCATCATAAGCCTGCGCGAGTATCTCCTGTTTCCGTCAAGAATTATGCCTATGTGTTTTGGCGTTTTTGGATATCCCATAATTATGTGTAGGATACTGCTACCTCATTTAAAAAGTTTATGGAACTACTTTTGGCGAAGTTGAAATGGTAGGTAGCATCAATATGCGAGCTTCTTTGCTTTCAAAAACAAGGCTGACTAAGGGGAGGCCCTTAAAAAAGCCTCAGCTTTTTTAAGTCCGCCAATCATAATTGGCGACACCTACGGGGAAGTCAGCCTATATCGTTTAAGAAGCACAAGCGAGCACCCCCTTTTACAAAAAGCGGGACCAAAAGAAGCATGACATAAAGTCATGCATCGCGGCTAACAGAATAACCTTAAAGCCGCGACAACGGGCTTCATGCCCGTTATGTTTTCGCCAGACTTTTCTTAAAAGGCTGATGCTACCCGAAGCGATAGCTGAGAATTTTAACTTCGCCAGAAATCTTTTCTTCTATAAAATATCAGGATTACAGCTATTAGCGCTATGATTATGATTGATGTCACTGCCAATGTCACCTTCCTGCTATCAGAGTACCATCTTTCTTCCTTCAATACCTCCTCTTCTGGAGATTCTTCCTTTTCAGTTGGTTGCTCTATATCTTGCTCTTTGGAATCTGCCTCCTGTTCCATGGTTTCTTGGCTTGAATCATCTGTAGGGGGTGCAGCAACAGTCTGCTCCTTCGGATGATCATCGATAAAGCTGAATGTGAACTGGCCTCCCAGAGATATCATCTTTTCAAGAGCTATTGAGAAATCCATCGTTCCATCCTTATCTAGGTCAAGAGTGACCTCTTTTCCTGATCCTACGTCGATGTTTATTGCTCCAGGCTTAAGCCTTAATCTTATCGAGTCATCATCCACCTTGACTATGACAAGGGTGTATTTTACATCCTTAAAGACGAACTCAAGAGCCATGCCATACTTGAAATCTTCTGTTACGCTTCCTGAGCTAAAATCAGGCTTCTTTAATACTGATGCACCGCCGAGTCCTCCTGAACTGCTTCCTGCCGGGCTTGCAACCTCTGCAACGACACTGGAGGTTATGGTCCTGTAGCCCCTAATGCCTGAATGTGAAACATTTGAAATGTATATCCAGTTTCCTGAGTCTGTGCAGGTGATAAAGCCTATCTTCACGCCTGTGCTGTTGCCTATGCATGAGGTGAAATTTGTCTCATTTGCGCCTGTGCAAGCTGAAGTGATGCCATATGAAGTCTTGACAGGGGCGTCTTTTACGCACAATCCGTAAAAGCTGTTATCCTTGATGTATAATGTTTTCCTTCTTGCGCTTTGCATCTGGTCTGTCAGGTTGACTATCACAGCGTCAGCCGTTATGTTCAGGCTGATCCTGCTCATGTTTAGCTGTCCCGCAGTAAAATTAAATGACAGGTTCATTATCCTGTCTGTCTTGTTGTAAAAGACAACATACTGGATGTCGCTGAAGCTTCCGTTTGTGGTATTTCCTCCGACAGTTATGTTAAGGTTGCTGACTCCTGAGGCATTGACGTTGGTCTCGTTGCCTTCAAAGGTGTCATTTACATCTGCAATCCCATCCCCATCTGAATCAACGAAGTTAATTGTGAAGTTTGTATGGTTCCTTACAGAGTTCCCCGCTGTGTCATTTGCAAATATTGTAAGGTTATAATGCCCGTTTGCAAGGCTGCTTAAGGAAATGTTGGGCACAAATGTAACGTTTGCCGAACCATTAAGAGAGTATTTCCATACATCTATGGTCTCGCTTGCAGAAATATTAATCCAAACAGTGTTTGTTGTGTTGTAGACTGTTGATTGAGGCCTTATGATCTTAAAAGTAGGGCTTGTGGTGTCCACTCCAAAAGTGACCTGTTCTGTGTTGTTGATGTTGCCATAAGTATCATTGCACCAGAACTTGACGGTATACTGGCCTTGGGACATTGTGCTATTTGTAAAGCCGAAAGTCCTGTTATTTGAACTGATGCTTGGAAGTGAGCTGTTGCTTGCCCAGTTGCTGATGGAGAAATAGCATCTGCTAAGGTTCCTGTTTGATGTTATATTGAAATTAATCTTCTGAGTTGAGTAGTTAATTGCAAGGGGAGAGGCTATAGTTATCTGTGGTGGGGGCATATTCTGTCCCGCGACAAGCGCCAGAGGCAGATAGTCTGTAGCTCCTGAAAAAAAGGTATATGCAGAATCACAGTAACCGTCTACGTCTGCATCAACACAGCTCTGGCTTGGTCCGTTATGCGTGCGGTTTAGCCAGAAATTACCGCCTATGAGAGTTCCGCCAAGGATGTTTGTGCCTGTTCCCTGAGATGTGTTGAAAAAGTGGCTGTTGCCAGTAGGATCTGAATCATACAATGAGTTATTGAATAGGTTATCATATACCCTGTTTCCGGATATCGAGTCGGCATTATCAAAAATATAAGATATGTTTGTCATGTTATTGTGATATATCGTGTTGTTGTTTGCAGCAGTAATGAAATTAATTGCATATTTTGTGTCTTTTATTACGTTTCTCTGAATAATATTATTGACTGCATAAACTAGTGAAACACCGTTATAATTTGAATAAAGGGTATTATTCTCGACTATAGTATTATTCGTATAACCTATCCTGATCCCGTCAGTAGCTGATTCATTTATAATATTCCCTGTAATATTATTAAATAATGAATAAGTTAAATACAAAGCATAGCTTGAATTCAAGAAAGAGTTATTTCGAAATACACTATAATTTACATAATTAACTACCGTGGTTTGCGTGCTGGGATGTTGGCGAACCTTGTTATTAAGAACTGTAACATTCGCGGCATGTTCAACCCTCAGGGAATTGCCTGAGGTAGTAGTGTTATCCACGATATTATTTATCATAGTATCATTTTTCCCGGTATAGAACACAAGGCCATCAACGCTTGCATTATCTACAATATTATTTTCAATCCTTGAAAAGCTGCTTGAAACAAGAATTACCGCTGTTTCACAGTTTCTCATTATGTTGTTATAAACCATAGACCTGTTTGAATAATAAAGCTTGATACAGTTATAGCCGCCGGAGATGTTGTTATTGCTGGCATTAATCCTGTTCTTACCAGTTGCAATAATTCCTGCATTATATCCAGTGATATTTAGGACAGAAAAACCAGATATTGTTACATTATGTGAAGTGATATAGAATACATTTGCATTAGATTTAGAATATACTCTTGTTGTTCCCATCCCTGCTCCAATAACTTTCAATGCCTTATTGACATTGACATTTTCATGATATTCTCCTGGGCCGACAGTTATCGTGTCGCCGTTGCTTGCATTGCCGATTGCAGCTTTAATCGAGGTGTGATTGCAATATGCTGAACAAACTGTATAATTGCCGACAATCTCAGATGTGATTTCCAAGGATCTTTTTTCAGTCTTATTCAAATTGGATGAACTGTCTGATGCAAAGGCCTGGTAAGTATAATTTCCAGCAGTCAGATTGGATTGATTAACATATAGATGCCATAGTGTTGAATTGAACTTGTAAAGATTTGACATGTATTCTAAATAGATATCTTCTGCAGACAAGGATATATTCCAAATCTTGATTTCGTCAAGGGTGCCGTCAAAAAGATTAGCTCCATCCCCTGGCGACCCAATCAATAGGTCCTCGCTACTTGTCCTTAAATTGCCATTAGCTGCAGATATATTTCCAGCAATCCCATTAGTATAAACAACAAGCCCATTAGTAGTATCATAAGTGAATGCAATGTGGTACCAGACTCCTGTAGATAAAGAACCAGTATTTGCAGCGATCTCAGTTCCGCCGGCATTACGTAACGTTGCCCTTACATAGTTGCTATCCCCATCTATGAGCCCATATTCTGGAGAATCATCATCCATATCTTTAGCAACAATCCTTCCCCATGCATTAGTAAAAGAATCAAATTTTATCCAAGCGCTTAATGTTATTGCTGAACTCAAATCAAGAGAGTTATCATCACTAACATTTACAAATTGATCCGCCCCATTAAATGTGTATGCCCCATTATATCTTCCAGCAGCTGGATCAAAAGCAGGGCAGGTTGAGCAATTCCCATCATTTCCATGCCTGCTTGTATCATTTAATCGTGTATAATCATCAAAATTCATCATCAAGACAAGCGAGTCATTGTACAAGGTATGGTTTGTTCCATTCCAATTGTATATCACTTCTTTTAAATTTTGTTCAGTTATTGTTACATTGATCTTGACTGAGGTGTTTGTGGTAGTTGTGCCGTTTGCAACTGTTGGGATTGTAAAATTGATCAAAGGATAAACAGTTTCAGAAAATGCTAGTGGAGCAATGAGGATAACAAGAGATATTACTAATAAAAATCTGACCAACCTCTTTTTCCACATAACCCAAGAATCAGAACTTCTTATTAATAAACCTTTCTGGGGAGATAGTGTTATTAAACAGTAAAGTTTTTAAAAGCACCATAATCCCTTATAAATCAAGCCGACGTGGCGCAACCTGGTACCGCGCCAGCCTTGAGAGCTGGTTTCCTCACGGATATCCCGGTTCAAATCCGGGCGTCGGCGTTTGTTTATTTTTCTAAAGGCTTAGTTGAAAAAGTGCGTCTGTGGCAGGATTGGCAGGTTTGCCTTTAGGCTAATCCTGCCAGCCCAGACGGAGCTGACCAAGGTCCCATACTTAGTATTGGGGTTTTGGTCAGCGAAGTAGTACTTTTTCAAAAGAGCCTTTTCTAACGATAAATTTATTAATATCAATCCTAACATAGGCATTATGGGAAGCAACATAGAGTTAAATGACACTTTGCAGTTGACGACAGAGCAAGGATTTCCGAATGAGTTAGTGCTGGAAAAGCACCTGAAGAAGCCATTCACTGCCGATGATTTCAAGGGCAGAATATTCTCTTTTAAGGACAAGCCTGATATGAGAGTATTTCATCCTGCTCCGACAAGAGTGTTTCTTGTCCATAACATTGATGGGAAATGGATTTATTGGGGTCATGTTCATATTATCGAGCAGACCATACATGCAGACTCAAAGACAACCTCTGGCAGGTTCATCATCACGAAGGTCTATTCTCCTGAGCACCAGAAGTCCATGTGCTTAAATGAAGTCAGCAAAGGCAAGGAGTTTTTCTGAATTTCAAATAACGCAAAGTCGCTAATCCATAAAAATAAAAGATTTTTAGGGTGCAAAAAATGCAAAGCATTTTTTAGCATACCAATAAGCTCGCCCTATTCCCTACCTGAAGGAAAGGGTATTACGGGCTCGCAATATTGCTTAGCGACTTTGCGGAACAACAAAAATCAAAGATTTTTGTGTTCAATTAAAGCTTCGCTTTAATTTGAATAGGGAAGTCGAGCCTGTACCTACAACCTAAAGGAAATAGTATTAGGCTCGACTTTCCTATAACTATAAAAATAAGTGTTGTCTAATCTGTGTTATGGCAAAGGAATATTACTTTATCAGCGACCTACACATAGGCGGGGAAGGTGAGCTTGACAGGTGTGATTTCGAGCATGAGCTGGTTTCTTTCCTTAAGGGTCTTGAGAAAAAAGACAAGAACACAGAGCTTATCATAGTAGGTGACACTTTCGGCTTCTGGGAGGTCACAAGCAGGCATGGGGTGGATAAGATAAGGTATATCATAAAGAACCACAAGGAGCTTTTTGATCAGTTCAAAAAGACAGGGGAAAAGATAAGGATAACGATCATACCGGGGAACCATGATTATGAGCTTGCCTGTTACCGTGAATTCATGAGCATACTGAAGGGCTACAACATAAGGCTTGAGCAGAAGGTAAGCATCATAAGGCTTATTGCAGGAAAAAAGTTATGGATCGAGCACGGAAACCAGTATGACGAGAACAACTATTTTCCTGATTTCGGAAACCCTCATGCCTGGCCTGTGGGGTATTTCATCAACCAAAGGGTCATACAGAACGCCACTAAAAAAGCGATATACGGCCGTGATACCTGGCTTAGGGATATATCATCAGTCCATCCTAATGACCAGCTTTTTCATTGGATGTTCTCAAATTATTTCTACAGGGAGATGAGCCCTCTTCTAAGATACTCTCTTTTGCCTTTTCTCATGCTGTTTAGCGTTACAATCCTTGTTTTAGTGGTTTCACTTCTTGAGAAGCTGGGAGTGGTGCCTTTTGAGATAATCACAAAAGGGTTTGGCAGTTACCTCTGGATATTTGGCAATCTTCTTGATATAATCTTCATAATTAACGGGCTTTTCATATTGCTGCTGATCTTACTTTCAGCACCATTCAGCCTGGTGGTAAGAGACCTTAAAAAGACCTTGAGAAGATATGGGTTTACAAGCATGGCTATTAAGGCAGACCGCGGCCAAAGATTTAGGGAATCCGCTCTAGATATCCTTGGTGGTGATCCTCAGATTGCACTATGCATATTTGCGCATTCCCATGTTTCTTTCCTTAGCAAGGCAAACAATCAGGTCATTATCAACACAGGCACATGGCTCAAGAAGCTTAAGAGGATCAAATCAAGGTTTAGCCTGCTTCCTGATGTATATTATCCTTCTTTTAGGCTGAACTATTTCAGGGTGTATTCCGAACCTGAGAGGATTGTTGTTGAATACAGGCAGATACCAAAGAAGACAAAACTGAAGCTGACGCTGCTTCAGCACCTCGCAATATTTGGCAGGCAGAAGGATGACGGAGTGAACATACCTGACGTTACTTATATTGACCTGTAAATCTTGCGGTTTTTTCTTGTAAGATCTAGTTTTTACTTACTTTTACAGCTTTTGGGCCCCTATCTCCTTGCTCAACTTCAAATTCGACAGAGTCATTTTGTTCCAAGGAAACGCCCTCATTTACGCTTGACTGATGAACAAAATATTCCTTACCGTCTTCACCGGATATAAATCCAAATCCTTTCGTGTTGTTAAAAAATTTTACTGTTCCTTTCATTTTTTTTCCTCCTGTGAGTTGCCTGTACCTCTTTTTTCGTATCTATTACCATCCTAATAGGACATGATCAAATTCTACCTTTTTTTGCGTTGATATCTCCTATTTTCTGAAGTGACTTCTATATCAGAAGAACCGCAGTTTTTGCAGCTTAGAGTAGTTATTGATCTAGAATTTTTCCCATGTGAATAGTTTCTACGGGATTTAATGCTGGTCCCTTTGCATTTTTTGCAAATTTTCATTTAAAACCTCTTTGGTTTTTGCTTTTCATAACATTCTTTACAATAAACCGGTTTGCCTTCAGTAGGCTTAAAAGGGACTTCGCATTCTTTTTTACATGCAAAACAAGTTACTTTATGCATCTCTCGAGGACCTCTCATAGGATTATTATTATTCCGAAATCCTCTATTGTTATCCCCTCCAAACCTATTTCCTTCAGATCTAAAGCCGCTTCGCATATTAGATCCTTTTCTTTGTCTATCATTATTGTTTCTCATATTATCAAACCTTCCTTATTTACCTTAAGAAATCGTCAGACTCAGAATCAAAAAGACTCTAAAATTCAAGTGTGAAAATACCTTAATAAATCATAGAAATGACTTCCCCCTTATAAATTTATGTCTTTTTTAACAAAGCCTTAAAAAGAGAGGTGTAAGGGGATAAATTCGTCAAAATATTGTGGTGGTATTACGATCAGACATTAACCTAAGCCGAAAATTATTACATAAATTTTGAAACTTCTCCGATTTTATCGACGATAAAAATATAAAAGGGGGATTAGATGAGTTTTGAATGTTTATTGAAATCCTTATAGCAATTCTTGTTGGGGTGTCTGCCGGCATTATAACAGGCCTTACTCCTGGCATCCATATCAACCTGATAAGCGCTCTTGTCATCTCTTTTTCAGGGGTGTTCCTCCCTCTTTTTGGGATTGTTCCGGTATGCTGTTTCATAATCGCCATGAGCGTCACCCATACTTTCCTTGACACTATACCTTCAATCTTTCTTGGAGCGCCTGAATCTGACACTGCTCTTGGAGTCCTGCCAGGCCACAGGATGCTTCTTAAGGGTAAAGGGGTAGCTGCTGTTAAGCTTACAGTCATAGGCTCTTTTTTTGCATTGCTTATCTCGATAGCTTTTTTCCCTGTCTTTCTTTTTATGACTGACATTATATACCCTTTTCTTGAGATACTGATAGGTTACCTGCTTGTCGCAGTTGTCATCTTCATGGTGTTTAGGGACAAGAGAAAGGTATGGGCAATAATAGTGTTCCTTTTGTCAGGAATCATAGGGCTGAGCGTATTTGACCTTCCAATGCTTAAGAACCCTCTTTTTCCGCTGCTTTCAGGACTTTTCGGGATATCAACACTTCTGATGAGCCTTAATTCAAAGCAGAGCTATCCTTGCCAGCAAGACTCTTCAGATACGGATCTAGGCAGTAGGTCTGTCATTAAAGCGCTGCTTTCAGGACAGTTTTCAGGATTTGTCACCGCTGTTATGCCTGGCCTTGGTTCAGGGACAGCTGCAGTCATAGGTGTGCAGCTTGCTGGAAAGATAGAAGAGGAGGCTTTTCTTGTCCTGATAGGAGCGATATCAACTGTTAACTTCGTCTTGAGCCTTGCTGCTTTTTATGTTCTTGACAAGGCAAGAAATGGTGCTGTGATTGCTGTGAAGGATATCCTTCCTGATCCTAATTTTAGGGTTATTGTGCTGTTCCTTTCAGCAGCACTTGTCGCGGGATCTGTCGCTGCAATCCTTGCTATGGTGATATCAAGGTGGTTCTCAAGGTTTATTGCGAAAGTAAATTATGAGAAGCTGGTGTGGGGCATAATACTTTTCATAACAGTGCTTGTCATCATAATGACTGGTCCTATAGGCCTGCTTGTGATGATAGTTGCGACTGCTATAGGGATAATCCCCCAGATAGCTAACTGCGGCAGGACTCATGCTATGGGATGCATATTGCTGCCTGTCATTTGTTATTTTTTGTTTTGATTGTTGGTTTTTGGGCTCTGTTGAAAAAGTCCTACTTCGCTGACCAAAACCCCTATACTATGTATGGGGACTTGGTCAGCTCTGTCTGGGCTGGCAGGATTAGCCTAAAGGCTAATCCTTGCCAATCCTGCCACAGACGCACTTTTTCAACAGAGCAGGTTGTTTTTGACAAATTATTTAAACCATAAATAAGTCCAATGGTTCATGGGACATAAAACCTCAAGAGCTTACATTGACCTTCAAAAAAGGCTTGACAAGTCTCCGCAGGGCGCTCCTGCGACAGATTCCTTGTTTAAGATCCTTGAGATACTCTTCACAAAAGAAGAGGCGCTATTGGTTTCAAAGCTGCCTATAAGGATGTTTACTGTAGAAAAAGCTGCAAAGATATGGAAAAAGCCAAAAAAAGAGACAAGGCAGATCCTTGACACTCTTGCTGACAAAGGCCTCATGATAGACCTTTCAAAGGGCAACACCAAACATTACATCCTTGCGCCGACCATGGCCGGATTTTTTGAGTTTTCCCTCATGAGGACAGACGGCAGGTTTGACAGGAAGCTTCTTTCACAATTGTTTCATGAGTACATAAATGTCGAAGACAAGTTCCTAAAAAGGGTGTTTACGCTTAATCCTCCTATAGCAAGAACGTTTGTTTCTGAAGGATCTCTTGAAAAAGAGGACGAGCTGACGATACTTGATTATGAAAGGGCAACAAAGGTTATTGACAGCGCAAGCTGCATCACTGTCGGAACCTGCTACTGCCGCCATAAGATGGAGCACATGGGCAAAGCATGCAAGATGCCTCAGGACGTGTGCCTGACTTTCAATAACTGCGCAAAAAGCCTTTCAAAGCATGGTGTTGCAAAAGAGATAAGCAAAAAAGAAGCCCATGAAGTCCTGAAAAGATGCGTCTCCTTAGGGCTTGTCCAGATAGGGGATAACGTACAGGATAATGTAAGCTTTATCTGCAACTGCTGCGGATGCTGCTGCGAAGCCTTATTGGGATACAAAAGGCTTGGCTATATGCCAAAAATAAACACTAACTACGAGCCGAAGATAAAAGAAGCCTGTACTGGCTGCGGAGCCTGCGTTAAGAAGTGTCCTGTTGATGCTATAACCCTTGTCGGAAAAAAAGCAGTCGTTGACAGGAATAAGTGCATAGGCTGTGGGGTCTGCAAAAGGTTCTGCGGATCTGATGCGATAAGGATGGCTCGCAGGAAAAAGACGCAGTTTGTTCCGAAAAACTCGTTTGAACGGTATGTCCTTGAAGCGATAGATTCAGGGACCCTTCAGAATCTAATATTTGACAATAATGACTCATGGACATATGAGGTTTTTAGGAAATTTTTTGGGATAATCCTCCGATTGAAACCTAAAAGAAAGAAGATGGCAGATGCGCAGCTTAGGTCTAGGTACATAGACAGGATGTCAAGGCTTTACTACAGGTTTAATAAGGATGCAGAAAAACTTGACTTTTCACATCCAGAGATGAAAAGGAAATGAACTGATAGGCTGGATTATGTATAATATTCTAAGATTTTTGTTTTTTCTTGATCCATGGGATGATAAAACCAATGGTTGTAATCACTCCTGAAAATAGTAATCCTAATATTACAGTACAAAAAAGGTAGTCCCCAAAAAAGCTGCCTCCATAGAGGGTCATGAGCATGCTTTCAGGGGCGAACTGCCAGTTTCCGTGCGGAAACAGTACCTGGTGCATCTTGACAAAGAAGAATTCGAAGTTGATAAGCATGAGGGACACTATGATTATAAAAAATATGGATGTCAGTCCGGAAATCTGAAGGATTCCTGTGTATAGCTCTTTGAACTGGTCTTTAGCCTTGTTCCACAGGTAAGCGAGAACAAGGACATAAATAAGTATCAAAGCCCACATTATGATCTTCACTGAGACAATTATATTCCTTACGTCTTCAAGATGGGATATCTCGTCTTGTTCAAAGCTTTCCTCAAATAGGCTGCTTTTTATGCCTTTGTCAAGAAAATCCATGACTGATCCTGAGATCTCGTCAGCATCAGGCCTGTTTTCATACGCTGCGTTCTTTCTGAACTCGTAGGAGTAGAACAGTTCTGTATTCTTTAAGGCATCAAACGATAGCAGTAGTATTATCAGGGGTGTAAGGACAACCAGTAACAGGGTTAGGGCAAGAAGAACCTTTCTTTTCCTATCTGACTTGCGCGCCGTCTTCGATCTCAACTGTAATATCCCCTTTTTGTGTCTTAAGCAGTATCTTGCTGAAATATATCCTGTTTTTCTTGACTGAAAGCTTGACCTTTGAGAAATCCTCATATCTTATCTGCTTCCGGTTTATCTTATAGCCATCAACAAGCACGTCATCCCCAGGACTTGAACCTTTGGACTCAAGAAGCTTTACCTTGCCTGATTTTTCTGCTGCAAGAAGCATTCCGTTTGATTCGATACCTCTTAGTTTTGCAGGAGCAAGGTTGCTTACTACGACAATCTTTTTTCCTACAAGCTCTTCTGGTGTGTAGTAGGCTGCAAGCCCTGCAACAATCTGCCTTGGCTCTCCTATGTCAATTTCCAGGATTATAAGCTTGTCTGCTTCAGGATGCTTTTTTGCTGACCTGATCTCTGCTGCTTTGAGGGCTAGTGGAAATTCCTTGTTCTTCTCGCCGTACTTTTCAGATAGTGTCGTTAATGTTTCGTCTTCGAGCTTCTCAAACAGTATCTTTGGCTCGCTGGTCTTATGGCCTTCTTTTAGGATATCCTTTCCAAGATCATCCCATGAAAGCTTCTTTTCGATATTGAGCTGCTTTCTTATGTTTTGTGCTGTCTCTGGCATGAAAGGCTCTGCAATTATTGAAAGGTCTTTTGCGAAGTTTGCCAGGATAAACATTGTTGTTGCAGCTCTTTTGGGATCCTCTTTAATGTCTTTCCAGGGCTCTCTTTCCTGGAAGTACTGGTTTCCTGCCTTTGCTGCCTGCATCACTCCTTTTAGGGCGTCCTTTAGCTTTATAGCCTCAAGATGGGCCTCTATCTCAGCATAGCTTTCTCTTAGTTTCTCTATTGCGATACTGTCAGGGCCGCCTAGTTCTGGCTTAGGGACCTTTCCGTCAAAGTACTTCTTGATGAAGACAGTGGTCCTGTTGATAAGGTTCCCGATGTTTGCTACAAGCTCGTTATTTATCTTTGCCTGAAGGTCCTTCCACAAGAACTCTGTGTCTGTCTTTTCAGGCCTGTTGACCATGATGTAATATCTCCACACATCAGAAGGCACTCCTGATTCTTTTGCATCATCCCCAAAAACACCTACACCTCTTGATTTTGAGAACATGCCTCCTTCATAGTTCAGGTATTCATTGACAGAGATGTCTGAAAGCAAGGTGTAATTGTCCCTTGTGCCTATGAGAAACGAAGGGAACAGTATGGTATGGAAAGGTATGTTGTCTTTTCCCATGAACTGCACAAGCCTGACCTTGTCTGACTTCCACCACTTTTGCCATTCATCAGGCCTGCATTCTTTGGTTATACCTATGTAGCCTATAGGCGCGTCAAACCATGAATAGATGACCTTGCCTTCATAACCTGCTTTAGGAACAGGAATCCCCCATTTAAGGTCCCTTGTGATGCATCTTTCCCTTAACCCTTCCTTTAGCCATCCTTCAGTCTGGGTCAAAGCGTTGTTACTCCAGTTATCCTTGACTGTTTCCATCCAGTCCCTAAGTTCTGGCTCGATCTTTGGAAGGTCGATAAAAAGATGCTTTGTCATCCTCACTTCTGGAGTGGTCCCGCAGATCTTGCACTTTGCATCCTTCAGCTCGTGTGCATTGAAGAGGTTGCCGCACTTTTCGCACTGGTCCCCTCTTGCGTTTTCATATCCACATACAGGACATGTGCCTTCAACATACCTATCAGCAAGAAACCTGTTGCATTTAGGGCAGTAAGACTGCTCTACTTCCTTCTCTATTATGAACCCGTTCTTGTCCAGCTTGTTGAATATGTCAAGGGTTACTTCCTTGTTCTCCTCTGAAGATGTCCTTCCGAGGCAGTCAAAGCTGCATCCGAACCACTCATAGATCTCTTTATGTATCTTAAAGTACTTGTCGCAGACTTCCTTTGGCGTAATGCCTTCTTCTAATGCCTTGACCTCAGTTGTCGTGCCATGCTCATCTGTCCCAAGGACAGATATAACGTCAGCTCCTTTAAGCCTAAGAAACCTGGTGTAGACATCAGCGCTTATCACGCAGACAAGATTTCCCAGGTGAGGGATGTTATTCACATAGGGAAGCGCGCTTGTTACAAGTATCCTCTCATAATTATGTCCTGCCATACGAGCAGGGAAGAGAGCAGAGGTATTTAAAGGTTTGGAACATAGAAAATGCAAAAAACTTAAATAAGACCTTGAAAAGAATTATTTAAGCATGATCCCAAACCTTAAAAGCTATGAGAAAGTTGTCGGAAAGAAAGTTATCAATGATATAAGGAAGAGTGCAGAGCCTTTGAACGGAAAAAAGGTAGTACACGTCAATGCAACAGCTAATGGCGGAGGGGTTGCTGAGATCCTTAACACTCTTGTCTTTCTCATGAATGATCTTGGGATAAGGACAGGATGGCGTGTGATCCTTGGAAACCATTCATTCTTTAAGATAACAAAAGGTATACATAACTCTCTTCAGGGAGATAAAA
Source organism: Candidatus Woesearchaeota archaeon (assembly GCA_046705145.1). Classification (GTDB taxonomy): domain Archaea; phylum Nanobdellota; class Nanobdellia; order Woesearchaeales; family JBJKQO01; genus JBJKQO01. The sequence continues at coordinate 4,159 of JBJKQO010000056.1, read as the reverse complement.
GATGGAAGATGACTTCTGAAAGGCAGAAGGTGTATCTTGAGTTTTGCAGGAGAAACTCGATGATTAACCACATATCAGACCATGATTTTGTTGTCATCCATGATCCGCAGCCTCTTGGCATGATAAGGGGGTATGAGAAGAAATCAACATGGATATGGCGCTGCCACATCGACATTTCGCATCCTAACCAGGAAACGATGAGGTTTCTTCTGCCTTACATAAAAAGCTATGATGGGGCAATAGTCTCAAAAAAGGATTTTAAGATTAAAGGCCTAAAAAAGCCCCAGTTCCTGATACCTCCAAGCATAGACCCTTTATCTCAGAAAAACAAGCCTGTATCGCATGTGAAAGGGAAAAAGCTGCTTTCTAAATATGGCATTGACCTAAACAAGCCCATCATCACCCAGATTTCAAGGTTTGATCCCTGGAAAGACCCGTTTGGCGTCATAAAGATGTATGAGAAGATACGGGAGAAGGTTGACTGCGAGCTTGTCCTTATGGGTGACATGGCAAGCGACGATCCGCAGGGGCCTATCATTTACCATAAGGTCCAGCAAAAGGCTAAAGAGATAGAAGGGATCAAGATAATAACAGAGAAGAACGACCTTCTTGTCAACGTGCTGCAAAGGGAGTCGCAATTGGTATTCCAGAATTCCATTAAGGAGGGGTTTGCCCTTACAGTATCTGAGGCTTTATGGAAGAAGACGCCTGTGCTTGGAACAAGAGTAGGTGGGATCCCGCTTCAGATACTTGATGGGAAGACAGGATTCATACTAAAAGATTATGATGACGGTGCAAAAAAAGCCATAAAAATAATCGAGGATAAGGATCTAAGGCTAAGGCTCGGAAACCAGGGCCATATGCATGTCAAGAAGAATTTCCTCATAACGAGGCACCTCCAGGATTACATAAACCTTTTCAACCACTACAATGGTCCTGGCAATAAAAAATGAGAAATATCCTGATCTTAATACTGCTTCTTATGATCATCAGCGGGTGTTATAGCGGCAAGCAAGCTGAAGACAAGAGCGCAACCAAAACCCAAGCCAAAGAGGGCATGGGGGAGTTTGCAGTGACATCTGATCAGGAAGCAATATTTTATGACCGCGTAAGCGCTTATTATGGCGAGGATGAGCTTGCTTCTGTCAGAAACAGGCTTGAAAGGCTGAAGATTAGGTATCCTGAAGGTTATTTCATAATCATCAAGATGTGCTCAAGGGAGCCGCAGGAGTTTGAGGCTTATTATGAAGGGGATGACAGCTCGATAAACACGATAATCCATGAGGCTTCCCACGGAGCAGATAGCGAGTGCCTTTACGATGATAATGTTGCAGGAACTTGTGAGAAGGAGAAAAATTACGAGACCTACCTTATTGATGGTTACCTTGTAAGATTTCCTTATGACTACAGCCTTGATGAATCATTCTCGCAAGCAGGTGAGGCGATGCTTCATGAGATCAAAAACCATACTGATTTTGATCATACGTACCTTGTTGAGCAGGGATCAGGCTACAGCACTTTGGATGAGCTTAATTCTTATACTAAAAGCATGAGGTGTTCCAAATACTTTGATACGGATAATGCAGTCAGCAGCTATGAGGCTATGCAAAGGCAGCTTTACCATCTTAATATCATGCTTATCTATGCAAAAACTGATCCTCTTATTTGGGATAGGATAACTTCTGACAAGGCTTTTGTCACGATGGCCCTAAAGCTCAGGGACATTGCGATGGCAGAGGAGATAGATCCTGATGATTACAGAGATGACGTGATGAACCGGGAGTCTATAGAAGATGCTAAAAATACGAGAAATCTTGTTCTTGAGACATCATATATCCTTGATGAGCTTGATAGAAATTATGAGGGTTATGATTTTACAGGGCTAAAAGAGATAGGGATCGAAGCGAAGCATATTGATGAGCTTGGCATGCCAGGGCCTGTTCCTGTTTTTGCAGAAGGAGAAAATCCTTACGAGGCAGTAAGCGATTAAGAAAAGGTCTGATTTGCATCACTCTGATGTATCATCTTTAGGCTCTACAACTTCTGACTTTGGCCCATCATAATAATGATGAAGCCACATCTTTTCAGCATTGTTCTCTATTATCTTTTGTATGGTCGAGTTGACAGAATCATGGGTGAGGACTATCTCAGGAATATTATATCTTTTCATGTAATCCCTAAACACCCTCATGAATATCCCTACCTCGTTGACGTTTTCATACAGCTCAAGCATATGGAGTGACATGTGGACGACTATCGTGTTATCGAACGCAAGCCTCTGCAGGAACACGTATGTGTATATCTGTATGTCAGAGAAAGCATTTGGCCTATAGACAGTTATGACCTTTGGGACTGGAGGAGTGCCCTTCCCGGAGATTATCGATACAGCGTCTATGACCTGGATCTTTGATATGTCTGATTCCTTGTTGTACTTCAGCGCTTCGACAAGGTCTCTTGTATTGGTATCAAAATTTATCAGGATGACATTCATCCCTTTTATAGTCGTGAGATAGTGAAGGACATTGACGCAATCATCAAAATAGTTGACGATCTTAGAGTTGAAGACAAACCTCTCTTTCTTCTCTATCGAATCGTCTATGTGCCGGTAGTACTCCATTTTATTGTCTTAACAAGCTGCTCTTATATATCTTTCTCTTGTAAGGCTTAAGCCTTACTATCTTTGAAGCGACCTTTCTTTTGCCAAGCTCTTCTTCAAGCCTTTCAGCAAACCCTGCTTGGTCATAGCCAAGAGCTATGATATCTGGCTTTTCTTCTTCTATCACCTTGTAAGCATCTTTTATGTGGCCGAGTATGGCATCATCGACCATGGGCAGTGACAAGATATTTTTTAGCCTCTCATCTTCGTGCATGTCAGGCTTTCTCTTCTTTACCATAAAGGCATTCCTGTCCCTTGCAACAACTACAGTAAGAGAATCACCAAGCCTTTTTGCATCCCTCAGATACTTGAGGTGGCCAGGGTGCAGTATGTCAAATGTCCCGAAAGCAAGCACTTTTTTTGCCATAGCAGGTCCGATTCCTGGCCATATTATAAATATTGCCTTTTTTCGAGAGGGGTATTGGGTGGCTTTGTTGTAAGTTTTATGCTATCGCATAAGTTTGCCATCGGGCTCGCTTGAACTTCTGAAAACTTAAAGGCTGACTTCCCCGGAGGGGGTGTCGCCAAACAAGTTCGGCGGACTTGCGAACAAGTTCGCAAGCATCCCCCTTAGTCAGCCCTAATTGTTCTAGCAAAGAAGCTCGCATAAATGATGGCAAACCTTAACTTACAACAAAGCTCTTTTGGAGCAACATTTTTATAAAACCTCCTGCATTTTCCTTTGATTATGATATGCCTGGGGATAGAATCAACAGCACATACCTTTGGTGCAGGTATAGTGACTGACAAGGGGAAGGTTCTTGCTAATGTCAAGGATTCTTATACTACCAAGTCTGGAGGGATGATACCTGCAAATGCCGCAGAGCATCACGTTGAGGTATGTGATAAGGTGATAAGGGGGGCTCTTGAAAAGGCAGGATTAAGAATTAAGGATGTGGACATTATCGCATTCTCGCAAAGCCCGGGGATAGGGCACACACTTAGAGTTGGTGCATTTGCAGCACGCTCGCTTGCCAGGCTGAACAGGAAGCCACTGATAGGAGTTAACCATTGCATAGCCCATCTTGAGATAGGGAGGATGCTCTTTAAGGAGTGCAGGGATCCTGTGCTTCTTTATGCATCTGGAGCCAACACGCAGGTTATAGCTTATGAAGGCAAGAAGTACAGGATATTTGGGGAAACTCTTGATATAGGGGTAGGAAATTTTCTTGATTCTTTTGCACGGGACATGAGCCTTGGTTTTCCCGGCGGACCGAAGGTCTATGAGCTTTCCTTGAAAGGAAAAAGGTATGTTGAGCTGCCTTACACAGTCAAGGGGATGGATGTGGGCTTTGGAGGTATCCTCACAAACCTTAAGACCAAGCTTGAGACAGGAAAATACAGCAAGGAAGACCTGGCTTATTCTGCGCAGGAGACGGTTTTTGCCATGCTTGTTGAGGTTAGCGAGAGAGCTCTTGCGCATTGCGACAAGAAAGAGCTGCTTCTTGGAGGAGGAGTAGCATGCAACAGGCGCCTGCAGGAGATGGCAAGGAAGATGAGTGA
>JBJKQO010000055.1:0-32386 GCA_046705145.1 Candidatus Woesearchaeota archaeon | reverse complement strand
TTTCCCATCTCATCTGTTACTATAGGGTTGAACATAACTACGCTTATAACTACATGGTCTGTTGCGTAAGCTGTTGACACGAATCCTACAAGTATTATCAGGTTTATGAGTAGTATTTTTGCTGCTTTCATTTTAATCGTTCAACTCCAAAGTAAAGTCCTTGTTTGCCTTGAGCCAGTATCCTACTCCTGGCTCAAGCATGAATGCGTTGTGCCATCCGTCAGGATAATATGTTGCAAGGATATACTTTCCACCAGCTCCCCTCTTTCCGATCTCTGTCACGTCAAGATCTTCAGGTGTCTGGGTTATGACATCAGATATCGCTTTATCATCATCTGAGATCAGCCCTATAAGGTTCATCCCTTCTTTCATCTCGATCTGTAGGCTGTCTTTTGGCATTCCTACTATCGTGAAGTTTGTATCCGCATCTGTCTTAAAGAAATATCCTCCGCCTGCGTCAAGCTCCTGGAATGTTGACATCAGGTTCCATGTCAGCACAAGGAATACCTGTGTCTGGAACTGCCCGTTCTGCGCGTCATATCTTTTGATCTCAGAGACAGGATGGTATGATGATGTCTGGTGCATCACAGTGCTTAGGTCGCTGTCGAAAGGCTCAAGCGGAATAGATACAAGGTTGTATCCTGTCTTCAGTTCCAGGTCAAACTTTCCGACGACATCTTGGTTCCCTTCCTCATTATCATGCGCATCCTCAGCCCTAACTATATAATATAGCTGGCCGAAGTTCTGCGCAGTGCTGTCGTGATAATGATCTGCTGTGACTGCAGCATAAGGGGTAACATCCCATGGTCCATCCCGGTCTTCAGACCTGTAGATGTTATACTTGATAGTATCATCACTGTTTGCGTCCCAGCTAAGGATCAGGCTGTTGTCTGTGTTGTTGACCGCAAGCATAAGGCCAGTCACCTGCTGTGGCGCTGTTATGTCCTGTGTGGTGAAGTTATATATTGACGAGTTCCTGCAGTTTCCTGCATCATCGCACATGTCTGCCTTATAGTAGAACAAGGTCTTATCCGGAAGGCCTTGTATCGTGAATGTCCATGAGCTTTCAAGAGCGCTTCTTGTAGTGCTGTAAGCAAGGTCTGTCTTGATCGTGCCATAATATACTTTTACTCCTGCCAGCTCGCTTGTCTGCCCGTTAAGGTCAGCTGACTCATTGGTCGGTGCTGCAGCTGTAAGGGTCAGCTTAGGAGCTGTCCAGTCTGCAGTGGTAAATGTCCTTACTGTGGATGTGTTGCAGAAGTTATCTTCATTGCATGATCTTATCTTATAGCTGTAGGTTGTCTTCTCACTGAGGCTGTTAAGCTGGATCATATGATGTTTTGTGAGAGTGCTGTTTTTTACGCTTGCAGTAGGGCTCCAGTATGTTACGTTTGATGTTGCAAGCTTGTCTGTGCCCCATATGACTGTTGCTGAAGAGTTGGTTATCCCTGATACTGTTATGTTGTACAGCCCGGGAGTCACGAAATCTGTAGCAAGCCATGTTGCTGCGTTTTTGAATGCTATCTCAGTGTAGTTTGTCCAGTAGTTTGTATTAGTTGCTCCTATGAAGACAGTCTTTGCGTTTGATACGACGCCATCCCTTAGCACAGTACCTTTTTTTGCTGTGCCTATAACTGAATTGGTCGAGTCTATACCATCATCAGTTGCTATCTTTGTCTTGATCCCGGTTGCTTTATAATATCTATGAAGATAATAAAGTGTAGGTGTAGAAGCGTTATATACCTTAACAAACATAGGGAACTCGTATGTTATTGGGTCGCTTTGGTTGTTGACGTATCCTGTTATCGCCTGGCTTGATGTCTTTTGCGACATCTTCGATGCCCAGTGCCATTCATCCATATGTTTTGAGTTGACTATCAGAGCAGGATAAGTGTTTACAGGTATGCTTGTAGGATCGCTGAATGTGTCATCTCCTATAAGCATGAACTTGTATTCTGACCAATCTATAGTGCCTATGTCAGAATCATCCACCAGATCTACTGTAAATCCCATGCCTTGCAGCTCTGAGAGCAGCCTTCCGTTAGGGTTTGCTGTATTTGAAAGTATGTATACCACATTGTCAGCGTACGCTACCGAACTGCCTGCTAGCAAAAGAAATGCAAATAAGAAAAGATTCAGTTTTTTGTTTGGAAGTGCCATCTTGACATTACCTTTTCTTGCTCATGTTTATCATGAAAAACACTGCTGCTAGACCTACTACAAGTATCACAGCTATTATCAGGACGCCGACTACAGGGCTAGGCTTGTTTGAAGAGCTGCCTTTAGTTGTTGTTGGTTCCACAGGAGTTTTCTTTCCGCCGCCGAGATTCACTGAGACGCTACTGTTGTCTGTGCCTTCTGTCTCATCGCCTGTTATGTTTTCTCCTGTATCTTCTGGCTGTTCTGGCTCTTCTAGCTCTTCTATTATAGGACCTTCTGACAGTATGATTATGGATGCTGAAAGGCCTACTCCGTTCTCTTTTGAGTCTGGGTCTTCAGGTGTGAAAGCGACATTGATCCCTCCTTCGAACTTTCCTCCCCTATCTATCGTCAGTGTGTATTCTGCCAGTTTTGTCTCACCTGGCTGGATGACAAATTCAGGCTGAGGTATGTCTATGAACTTGACGATGTCATCTGTAGGAGTAAGAGTTACGATAACAGGTATGTCGTTCTTGTTTGGTATCTGAAGCGTCCTTTCAAGGATCGCCGGATCTTCAGGAGTAGCATTGACACGGATGACGGCTTTTCCGTTTCCGATAGCTGCAGTCAGCCCATGAACTACAGGCAGAGCCAACAACAAGATGCATAAGACAAAGATCGCTTTTTTCATTTCATATCACCCTTCAGCCTTCTTTTGTAATCCTGCGGATTACAAAGATTTTTACTTTTACTTAGTAATGTTAGTAATTTACTTTTAGTAAGTAATGTAAAACATTAACTACTGGTTAGAAGGGAGTAAAAAATGATATTTAAACATTGTTGACTCTCAAAATATAGTTTTCTTAGCAATGTTTAGTTGTCACCTTGTTGATGCGAATAACGATAAGAATCTTAGTTATATCGTCGATAAATCTATTCAGGTAGAAAAAATGTAACTTTGGTTAGGTTACAATAGGGTTATAAATACAAGTTGAGGAAAATGATAGTATTATCTAGTAGTAACTAGAAAATTCGGTGTTTTTTTGCTAGGTCAGATCAAAAATGAAAAAAATCAAAGGACAGTAAAAACTACCCTTTGGATGTCTGTCTGGCCAGCCTTATCTGTTGCCCTGAAAAGCATATCATGGGTTCCTGGCTTGAGACCTCTCAACTTTGCCCTCGCGCTTCCATACTCATCGCAGTTATTGCAAAGCCTTCTCCATCTTGGGCTGGCCTCTGAGCTGTCATAATACTCGATTATGACATCCTCAGATACTGACATGTTGAACTGCACCCTTCTTCCATAGACTGCTCCATCCTCAGGAGAGCTTACCTGGATGTCAGGGTGTGTCGTATCGATAAGTATCGTCAAAGGTTTTGACTGCACGCTCCTGACATAGTCGCTTACCTGGAAATAGTAGTTCAGGTACTCACCATCATGCGCTGAAAGGTTAACATAGCCTAATGCGCATTCCTGGTTTATGCCAGAATCACAAGAGACATTCTCTCCTCCATCCCAGAAAAGCTCGACGCTCCTGACATTATCTTCAGTGTACTTGACATAAAATCCTGTTCCGTTACTCACAGCATTCCTTCTGGGTAAGGTCCTTGCTATCCTTGGAACTTTGGAGTCTACAAAAAACGAGACGTTTTGTTCCTGGGTTAGACCCCTGCTGTCAGTAGCCCTGATGCCGATCGAGTTGTTGCCTTCTTTTGCAGTCTTAAAGACTGCACGGGTATTTCCATATTGGTTGCAGTCCCTGCAAAGCAGCTTCCATCTTGGACGAACATCCATGTAATCGATGTATTCTACTAGGCTTACAGTCTCGCTAAATTCTATATCATAAGCAACTCTCTTGTTGCCATAATATGCTTCCTCTGGAGAATTGACATCCATCGTGAAGATGGGCGTCTCATTCACTGAAAAGAACCAGCTTAATGACGAGCTTCTTCCTGCATTGTCTGATGCGCTAAGCTCCACGATATGTGTTCCTAAGTCGAGATCTGCTTCAGGAGTATAGTTGACTATCGCATCAACAGTGTCTCCTACAAACCTATATGAAGGATATGTATTAGGGATGACAATGTTCCCGTCAAGGGTCATGGCTATAGAATCAAGGTCTATGCCTGAGTTGCTGCCGTACACGTCATCAACATAAGCTCTTATTATCGGCCTCCTGTTGTTGAAGACCGAGCTTTTGTTAGGGGGCACAAGGTTCTTTATCCTTGGATCAGTAAGATCTACCCTGAACTGCTGGCTCTGGATAGGTTCAACACCACAGGCAAGGTTGCTCCAGTATGAAAGAGTAAGTGTTCCTGCAGAATCCGGCCTTGGAGGGTTAGATATGTTCTCAAGCCCGAAAGGTCCTAAATATGCAAGTGCAGTTGAAGCATCCCACCTGTACTGTATGTTTGCCGAGTCAGGATTTGTCAGGGTAAACAGAGGCTCTGTAACATACCATTCCTCAAGCCCGTCAGGCGATAACGGATTTACAGTCAATTCCGTCTTCCTGTTGACATAAAACTCCTTCCATGAATTGTTAAACGTATGGTCGAATGCGTCAGTCGCATATACGTTCCACTGTACAGGCTGTCCTCCTACAAGGTCAGAGCTTGGGATAGTATAGTAATAGATATCACCTATCCTGTGGTCATAGGTCCGGTTATGGTTCACTCCATCAATCGTGTATGAGAACCATACGTCCTCTATGTCTAAAGATGAGGTCACGTTTGCGCTAAGATCTGCCTCATCTGACTCAAACACGCATGTGGAATTGGTCTTGTTATGTATGCAGATGCCAAGCCATGGGGTGTAGTCGACGTTTGCTGAGACTGCTGAGCCAGAGCCTGGGCCTACTGGTCCTGGTCCATCGCAAGCTCCATACCAGTTGTTCTCAGCTTTAAGCTCGTAAGCGGTAAGTGTTGATAGTATGCTTACAGCATCAAATCCGTATTTTCCAGATATGTCCACAAAATCGTTATAGCTTATCATGTTTCCAGATCCGAAGTTATCATCATCAAAAACTGTTGCACCATCAAGATCTATCCCTATACCATAAGAATTTGTTCCGTCAACATCATTGTTTGTGAAGACAAACCTTGACAGAATTCCAGTCGGAGTCCCTTCTCCCCATACATAGACCACTCCGTCAGTGTTCCTAAAAATGTTATCATCTATCAGTATATCTGTTATGCTCTTGTCCTGAAGGTTGATAGGGATAGAGCAGTTATTTACGAGATTATGCACAAAATCTACATCATCGACCTGGCATGAGATAGGAGTTCCAAACCAGCCGCCGATCTTCCAGGGGTTGCATACCTTGTCATAAGGACCGTTAAATACGTTATCTTCCATAGTCACGTCTGAAACCCTGAAGTTAGGTGTTCCCCCTCCGATATACACTCCTACAGAAGGAGAAGCTGTCAGGTCAAATATGTTGTTTGTTATCGAAACACCATTTATCGCTGAAGCTGATGAATCTATAGTTATTGCAGTACCTGTCGTAACTAATTCGAAACTGTCAAGCGTAACATCATCAGCGCTTATCATGTGAGAGCCTGTGATTTTTGGCCTGCTAGCTGTGTCAGCGATTATAGACATAGACTTTGTTATGTCAAGATCCTCAACATAATCTCCATGGCAGACAATTATTGTGCTGCCTATCCCAGCATCAGCGATAGCAGCGCTTATCGTCGTGTATGCAGTATCGCTTGCTTCGCAGGCATAGACTCCACTATTGTCTATGTAAGCGAGTCCGTCTTCATCTACGATAAAATAATTTACCGAGCAAGCAGTTGAGCTTCCGCTCGGATAAGCGTTCCAGAAAGGACAGGTATCAACATCTCCTGAAACCCTGTCTCCAGTCCCAAGATTAACACCAGGGATATAAGGCCCGTCATTTGATCCCCAATAGTTGTTCTCTGCATTTAACGTGTTTGCTGCGTCGTCGTTTTTAGCTCCGAGCACATTTCCAGAGATGAAGTTAAAATTTGATTCTATCTCATCAGCAGAGGATAATACTAATATGCCATTTTCGTTGTTTTGGACAGTGTTACTTTTGACATCTATGTTTGTCAATACCTGCTCATCTGTCCCGCTATCATATCCCAGGACTATACCTCCCCATGAAGGGTTATCAAATCCTCTTACAGTATTGCCAAGCACCTGGACATTTTCTTGTGGGCGTGGCTCTCCATGGTCGCTTTCAGGGTCGTTTGCGTCAGCTCCTCCCCAATCAAAGACTCCTATCCCTGTCCTAAGCCCACCTGTGATATCTATAATGTTATTCTGGATGAGGGTGTTTGAGCGCTCTGTGAAAATACCCCATCTTACGATTCCGGAGAATGTGTTATCTTCTATCGTAGCAGTCCCGGAGCCGCTGTCCCTGTTGATCCAGATACCGATATATCCATTATCGCTGGCTCCTCCATTGTCCTGGAAAGTGTTGTCATGTATGTGAAGACCAGAAACATCATGCTCTTTCCAGATATTCCATATATCCCCTACCCACTGGCTTCTATAAGTCTGGATAGCAACAGCATATGAGTCAGATGATGCAAAATTTGAGACAAATGTGTTGTCATATATCTCAATATTTTGTCCGCTTAAAGTGATCCCTCCTGATTGGGCTCCTGCAAGGTCGGGGCTTTCTATAGTAAAATCATGTATCTTGATTCCATCCACTAGATGTATGTTGATGTTTGGCCCTCCTGTTGTAGCCACACCTTTGATGGTTGTGATGCCTTGGCCAGCGCCAGCAAGCTCAATATTTTCTTTTCCCTGTCCTTCTGACATTGAAAGGTCCTCAGTATAGGTTCCTGCAGCGACATTGATGGTGTCACCTACGTTTGCTGCATCAATTGCTGCTTGTATCTTACAGTAAGGTGTACCAGTAACATCATCACATGGAACCCCATTATCAACATTTATCGTTGCAGCCATAACAGAACCTGCCATGATTCCGATCATCAAAAGTGTCAGAACTAGTGTTTTAGCAATGAATGATGCATTGCTTTTTCTCCTGATAGCGAAAGCCATTGACCTACACCCCCTTAGTAAAAGTTTATTTTATTCCTGTTTTGGGATCTATCCTACATAAATTAATCTGTATTTGAAAATATATATTATACAATATATAGATCTTCACCACTCTTTTGAGTAAAAAATGATAAAATAAAAAATATTTAACCTATGAAGTTGTTATCGACGAGCAGCTTCAACTCGAAGCTTCCGATATCTCCGACACCAACAGCATCTATCATCCCTGTTGAGGTATGGTAGGTTATGTCCATGTAGTCAAGAGTGATTGTCTGAAGCCCTTGGTTGTAGACCCAGTAGGTTCCTCTTGCATAGTTTCTCCAGGTGATATGCTCGCAGTCCTGCTCCAAAAGCTCAGTAACATCAAACTTTATGTTTATCTTCACTTCTTCACCTGTACAGGTGACTGTTCTTGCAGCAAGGCTTCCGAAGCCCTGGTATGATCCTCTGTTGTTATGGACATAACCGTGGAAAAAGTCGATATTGTCCTCTGTGAAGCAGTCGTAGTCATCGATGTATAGGACATCTCCTGTATCCCTCGTACTGTAGGATATCCTGAAGAACTCCTCGATAAGCCCTTCATCTATGTCACCGTCGCAGTCATTGTCCTTGTAATCGCATATCTCAGGCGCACCAGGATATACTGTGTCATCATCATCGTCACAGTCTCCGCATTCTTCGTCATATGTGTCCTGGTCATAGTCAGTTCCTGTCCATTGGCACTGGTCTAGTGGCGGGCAGCTCACAGAGTTGCACTCGCAATCCACGCATGACTGGTGGATGTTATCGCAGCTGAAATAGCTGTAGCCAGAGCAGCCTTCACCGCAGTCAAGAGGGTCGCAGTCAGAGTCATCAGAGCACTCTGCTCCGCATGTCGTGTCGCAGGTATGGGTTATATCGATTATGCCTGTAGTGCATGACTGCGTAGCCTCATCACATTCTGAAGTGAATCCTGCAAAATAATCAAGCGTGAAAGGGTTGTCATCAGGTGAGTTATCACAGACCTCAAATCCTGGGATATCATATGACGAGCAGTCAAGAGGAGCGGTGCTATCGCATCCTAACGTCACTGCATTGCAGCTCTCGATACCATTGCAGAAGATACCGTCATCGCATTCCTCTACTGTTGTCGTCTGGACCTCGCATGATCCAAGCACGCATCTTCCTTCATCATGCATCAGATCAGAACCGAGGCAGTAGTCATCATCAGCGCTGTCGCAGTCAGAATCATCGCTGCACTGCCACTGGCATTCCATGGAGCAGTCTCCTGTTCCAGGAGCAAGCTCGTCACATACTGCATCAGCTGTGCAGCCTGCAAATCCTGATTCGCAGTTGTCATCCTGGAGCTGGCATTCCATGTCGCAGTAATCCTCAAGATAATCCTCACCGTACTCATCGCAGCTGTTAAGCGATGCTCCAGGTATCTTTCCTTCGCAGGCAAGGTCAGCGCTGCAGTAATAAGAGCAGACATTCACATGCACGTATGCTGATCCGTTAGCATTGCACCTGTAATAGGTATTATCATCCTTGCATACGTATTCATGTCCTTCTATAAAATCAACTCCAAACTGGCCATCCCTGTAGCATCTTACAGGTGGCTTGTACTTGCATTGGACAGTGCAGTTCCCGGTATTTGGAAGTATGCCATCGCATCTTGCATCAGCTCCGCATGAGGTCTCGCAAGTATGGGTCAAAGCCACTGAACCTGTTGTACATGAATCAGATGCCTCATCGCATGATGAGGTAAATCCTGCAAAATAATCCCAGGTGACAGAGTTATTGTCAGGAACGTTATTACATGTTGCGATTCCAGCCAGGTCAAATGTTGAGCAGTCAACATCATCTGCATCAACACATGCTCCGCTGTCGCATGTTTCCTGTCCGTCGCAATAAAGGCCGTCATCACATTCAAATGAGTCATGGCTGTCAAGCACGCACGAGCCGCTGTCACAGGTGTAATCATCAGTCATGACCTGTGTTCCGCTGCAGTACGTATCATCCATCGTGTCGCAGTCGATCTCAGGATCTGTGAAAGCCTGGCACTGGTAGTTTACGCACATCCCTTCATCATGCATAACGACGTCTCCGTCGCAGTAATCCCTGTCAAGCGCGTCGCAGTCAGAATCGACAGTGCAGTTGACGCATCTAGGGTCATTATAGCTTATGCTTGGAGAGCTGCACGAATTGTCAGTGCACGCGCATCCTTCGCATGTGTTTGCAACATCGCTATAGTCATAATAATCATTTCCTACGCAGCCGTCAAGGAAGTCGCAGTCAGTATCGTCGCAGTCTGAGTCAGATTCGCATCCTGCTCCGCATGACGAGCTGTCACACGTGTGCGTGTAATCATAGCTTCCTGTAGTGCACGAATCAGCTGAATCATCGCATGTTGATGAGAATCCTGCTGCAAAATCCCATGTAAGATCGTTATCATCAGGAGAGTTATCGCATGCTGCTATCTCAGGAAGGTCGTTTGATGAACAGTCAACTGCTGTTCCTGCCTGGCAGTCAAGCGCTGTGTCGCAGGTTTCTGCTCCGTCACACCATAATCCATTGTCGCATATACTATCATCAGGGAGATTATCACAGCTGTCTGTCCCTTCATTGCATGAATCGACAGTGCAGCCCACCCCGTCACCACAGTCGACTGTGGTCCCTGCCTGGCAGTCAAGTGTTGCGTCGCAGGTTTCTGCTCCGTCGCAGAATAATCCGTTATCACATATGTTATCATCCGGCGTGTTGTCGCAGCTGTCTGTCCCTTCATCACATGAATCGACAGTGCAGCCGACACCATCACCGCAATCTACAGGATCACCAGACTGGCAGTCCATAACTGCATCGCATGTCTCACTACCATCGCACCACAAACCATTATCACAGATATTGTCGTTAGGGGTATTAACACAAGAATCTGCATCCTCATCACATGAGTCAACAGTACATGAAACATCATCGTTGCAGTCAGGAGCTGCGCCAGACTGGCATTCGTAGTTACTATCACAGTACTCCTCACCATCACACCAAAGGCCGTTGTCGCAATCACCATCGTTTATGCATTCAGCAACCCTGATCATCCTTACCCTTTCATTATCTGAATAGTCAGATTCTGGCGGGATGATGGAGGCATTGACATCGAAGCTGTAAAGCCCAGGCCCTATATAGCCTGTATTAAGGGTCAATGTCCTTGTCAAAAATCCAGGTATAGTAAGAAAACCTGGCGTTGGGAACCACGCGTAGACCGGGTTTCCATACTCATCATAAAGATAAGCCTCAAAGTCCACAGTCTCGTCATAGTTTCCTTCGTTTATCGTCTTAAATATCAATTTGTATATGCGGTTTGTCCGTATAACAGCTATGTCCTCATTTATGGGGGTGAAGTTTGCATGGGTAAGCCTGACCCCATGAACCGAGTTAGCATAGCTTGTCGTTATGGCTATATCATGAGGAAGCACGTAATCGCAGGTACAGTCAGAAAGGCAGCTTCCATCAGGATAATCAGTACAGTCAGAATCAGAGACGCATTCTGCGCCGCATGAAACATCACAAGTGTGTGAGAATGAATATGAACCTGTAGAGCATGTGTCTGTGGCCTCTATGCATCCTGAGGAGAATCCTGCTGCATAGTCCCATGTCATGCTGTTGTCATCAGGGCTGTTGTCGCATCTTGCTATCTCAGGAAGGTCGTCTGCTGAGCAGTCGACTGGCGCTCCAGCCCAGCACGTGTCCATCGCTTCGTTGCAGGTCTCAACACCGTTGCAGTATTGTCCGTCATCACATGTTACTGGCGTTCCTGCGTCGCATGAGTCTGTCGCTTCGTTGCATGTTTCTGCTCCATCACAGTATTGCCCGTTATCACATGCAGGAGGTGTTCCCGCCTGGCAGTCAAGCGTAATATCGCATGTCTCTGCTCCGTCGCAGAACAGACCATTGTCGCATATGCTGTCATCAGGAGTGTTATCGCAGCTCTGCGCTGCCTCATTGCAGCTGTCAAGAGTGCAGCCTATACTATCATCACAATCAACAACAGGGCCTGACATGCAGCTGTCTGCGTTCTCATCACAATACTCAGCTCCATCACAGTAAATCCCATTGTCACAATCTCTTGGGGATCCTGTGCATGTTCCTGAGACGCACTGATCGTCAAGAGTACAGAATGCTCCGTCATCACATGTTGTTCCATCAGGCTTGTTCTGCGTGAGGCCAGTGTCTACCCACTGTGTTGATGTTATTGAGTACTCGCATCCTGAAGCTCCGCAGGTATAATCCCTGTATTCCTGCTCTTTTTGCTCTTTTTCTGTGCAGGCTCCTGTGCTTACCCATTGGGATATGCCTGTGTCATACCATCCGTCGTTGACGTTGCAGTCTTGGGAATCATAGTCGCAGGTGCATCCTGACAGGCAGTCTCCATCATAGTAGTATGTGTCTCCTACGCAGTGCGAGTTGCAGTCTGGATCTGATTCGCATTCTGCACCGCAGCTTGCGATACTGCAGCTATGAGTATAAGAATATGATCCTGTCGTGCAAGAATCTGCTGCCTCGTTGCACGTTGAGGTGAAGCCATCAGCATGATCCCATGTTGCATCTATGCTATCAGGAACATTAGTGCACGTAGCGATCTCAGGAAGATTGTTTGCAGAGCAGTCGACTGTAGTTCCTGCTTGGCAGCTGTCTGTTGCTTCGTTGCATGTTTCTGTTCCGTCACACCATTGTCCGTTGTTGCATGCTGGTGGTGTTCCTGCCTGGCATGAGTCTGTCGCTTCGTTGCATGTTTCTGTTCCGTCACACCATTGACCGTTGTTGCATGCTGGTGGTGTTCCTGCCTGGCATGAGTCTGTTGCTTCGTTGCATGTTTCAAGGCCGTTGCAGAACTGTCCATCGGTACAGACAGGAGCAGTTCCTGCTTGGCAGCTGTCTGTTGCTTCGTTGCATGTTTCAAGGCCGTTGCAGTATAGACCATCATTGCATGTTACTGGAGTTCCTGACTGGCAGGTAAAAGTTGCCATGTTGCATGTTTCTGCGCCGTTGCAGAACACGCCATCATCGCAGTCAGAATCGCTTACGCATCCAGGTATGCTTACCAGCCTTTCATCACTTCTTGGGATGAAAGACAAGCACTTCGAATCCCCTCCTATAGTAGTGGTGATTATAAGCCTGTAATCTCCTGGTGCAGGGGGTGTCCATGTAAAGCTTACAGGAGCAGAGCTGCTAAATGGTATAAGCCTGCTTGTGGTCTGGGTATTTATAACGGCAGAGTCAGAGACCCTAATTACCTGAAACATGATATCCGTATATACAGAATAATAAGCATCTTTGAGGGATGGAGGGACATAATCAAGAGGTCCGCCATGAGGAAGCGCGGAAGGTATGCTTGCTGTTGCAGTTATCGGGACCCCTACCTGCTGGGGGGAGGTGATAGCCATGCTCTGTACTGCTGACTGGCAGTCCACCTTTTTTCCGATGTAAACATTATTCTCTTGAGGGTCACACCAGGGGCAGTCTCCCCAGTAGTCTGCTGAAACCTCCCATGTTATGTAGCCTGGCTTGTAGAAATAAAGCCCATAGCCGTAAGGCGACATGAGAGTAGTAGGAAAGATGTTTGATATCAGGTTTGACGGGCCTGAAGAACCCGAGCCAAGCACGCCACTCACAGAACCGCATCCTGCGCTTGAGCAGACATAATTTATCATGCTAGAATCAGTTATAGGGGTTGATGTTGTGAAAAAGTGGCTGTCCACATCCCAATAACCATAATAGACATGCCAGTTGACATACCTGTCTGCTGATACGAAAGCAGAAGACAGGATCAGTATAGCAAGAATAGGAAATATTGAAGCTAGCTTTTTTATTACCTTTTGAGCATTCCCCTGACATGTTTTTGAAATAATTTTTATCACCCTTTCCCCACACCTTTTTTTTGATTATGGTAAAACAAAAAAAACAAAAACAATAAAAAATTATATGGTCACTCTATCGTGAACTGCACGCTCTGCGCTACAGCGTTTCCAGCTTCATCTGTGACCTGCACGTTTATATCATGATCGCCTGTCCTGAACGTGACCTTTTTTGTGCAGACACCGTCTCTTAGCCTTGAGCACATGGTCCTCCATCTTGGCCTTAGGTCATTATTGTCCATGTACTGTATCGTGTCAAGGTTGTCTTCTGTCACAGCCACATTGAATGTTACGCTTCTCCTGTCAATGATATGTTGCAGGCTGTCTATGACTGGGAAGGTCCTGTCGATCTCTATGGTGTTAGGCTTTGACTGGAAATAGTTTCCTGCAATATCTTCCAGATAATACCAGTAATCAACTTCCTGGCCGTCATACTCATCCATGTTGACCTCGAAGTCGCATGCTTTTCTTCCCCTTCTTGGCTCATAGCACTCATCAAGGTCAACATCATACTCTTTATATCCTGTGATATCGTTGCCGTAGTGCATCGTCAGTATCGAAGGATTGTCCTCTGTGAACTCCACATAGAAGTTTGACCCTGCAAACCCGTTTCTTGGCTCAGCCTTGTTTATCCTTGGCTTTTTCGAGTCAACATAGAATGTGACACCGAGTGTTGCTTCGTTTCCGACAACATCTGTTGCCTTTATAGTTATGTAATTGAAGCCTTCCTTGAAGCTTCGCTTTTGAGATTTACCAAAGCAGTTGTTACATACACTTGTCCATCTTCCCCTTCCGTAGATCTCATCATAATAATACACATCTGATTTTTCATTGACTGTAAACTCAAAAGGAACAGATCTTGTTGTAAAGATAGAGTTATTGTCAGGGCTTGGGCTTATGAGTGTTATCTCTGGTGGATCAACATCAAAAGATGTATCTCCTCCGAATGAAGAGCATTCTTGAGTTACCTGGTTGCATACAGGCCATACTCCATGGATATAACAATTTGTTGCTTCATCATGAAACGACATACATCTTTGGCATCCACCTTCAAGATCACATGTCCATGAAGGTTTATAGTCATTACAATAATGCACTACTTCCCCATAGCTGAAGCATGCCCAGAACTCTGCTGTTGCGATCCCTGCTAGCGATACGAATGAAACGATAATCATGATCATTGTGACAAGTTTTTTCATAACAAACCAACTCCTTTTAGCTCCCGACTTTTTTTTGTGTTTTTTCTTTTTTTTAAATAAAAATAAAAAAATAAAAAATTGGGCTTTCGCCCTTTTACAACAAACTTAGATTGCCTCTCCCCAGAAGTCAATCCTTCCGCTGTCAAAGTCGCCATTGCATGGCTCTGGTAGGTTTAGCCTGAAGGTTATTGACATATCTGCTCCTGGCATTAACACGTTAGGTGCGAAATAAGTTGCTCCAAACATTGTGTTTGACTGCATTATTTCGTATCCTGTGTTATCTCCATTTGCTGCTCCATAGAATGGATTTGGGTTGTTGAAGCCTGTTGCGTAGTTTATACCAACATATCCTTCAGCATCTGACCTTAGGTCAGCAGCTGTGCTGTATGCTCCATTTACTGCGTAGTAGCAGAATGGGTCAGCTGCATCACAGTCTGAGTCTCCATCTCCTAGGACTAGCTGGTTTGTTGTTGGGCACATTGCTCCGCTGCTTGATGAGTCATAGAAGTCTGTTCCTGATATGAACATATCAAGAGCGACTCCTGAGCCGTCATCTGCGTCGTTTGTAACAGTCAATGTGTTTGAATAAGTCATTGTTCCTGGCCTAACATCCTCAAATGTTAGTGGTGCACCCTCGATTGCAAGAGCGATCTCAGGGTTTAGGAACCAGTACTCATTCTCATCCATTGTTCCCATTAGGCCGTCAAGGTCCATTGCTTCAACTGTTATCCAATACTCTCCCCACATTGAAGCTGGTGTTTCAACTGTCAGGGTGCATGTGTAATATCTCATAACTGCTGCATCCCAACCCTGAAGTTGTTCTTCTAAGATTCTTGCGTTGCAGCTGTCATCAATTCCTGTTTTTCCTAAGTCCTCGACGCAGTTAACTTCGATATCATTTCCTTCGCCCTGGACTGTTCCAACAGTTCCATATACATCCTCAACTTTGTTGATTCCGTTTTTGTCCATTACAAGGACTGTCCACTGGATCTGCTCACCTTCGAAAGCATAGTTGTTTATCCTTTCGAACATCTCTTCACCATCCATGGTTATCCTTCCAGGTTCTGTTGCGTCATCCATAACGAGCCTGTTATCGCAAAGCCATACTAGTGGTGCGAAGTCTTCAGTCACTATATCGATTCCAATACCAGAACCAACGCTTACTGCTAGGGTCATTGGCATAACTAACACCAAAGCAGCCAATATTGCTATTAGTTTCTTCATTTTCGTTTTCCTCCAACTTTTTTTGCCGGCATCCACATAAGCTTCAGCCAGCTGATTGTGGGCTTTTACCCCACGACCTTGTAAACCTCATCGAATGTCAACTGAAAGAAATTGCATGAAGCTTCTTCACCACCTGAAGCTCCATTTTGCAATCTTCCAGCAAATTCCTCAGTTTACTGTTGTCATCTATATGACTGTAATATGTTAGTAACTGACACACACCCCTTTTTAGTGCCATTACCGGGAACATTAAATTGACATAGCAAAAGCTATCTTATCTGATGATGAAACTAATGAAGATAATCCTATCTTAGAATCTATATTCCTGCATCTCATTGCAAGACTGTTCACTCTTTTGGGAATCACCTTTTTGTTCACCTTTTTTACCCCCAACGACGATAACCGATGTTTGATTGTTGTTGTTATTATTTAATGCTTAATAAAGTTTATTATTTTATAATAATCATTACTTTATCTAATTCAATAGTGGTAGTTAAATAATTCATTGTTTAAATACTTTTTTATGCTTCAAACTATATGATAAAAATGGGTAACGTTTTTAGTACTGTAATAAGATGACGCTTTTTAGCGACGAGAAAAAACTTTTTTACTCGATTTTAGTAACCTTGTTATAACAAATTTTTTTCACAAAAAACATCAGTGAAAAAGCCGTTTTAATTTAGGTCCAGTAAGAACGTGATATGATCTCATTATATGGGCAATTAAGGGCATGAAAAACGAGCGTGATTTCATCAAAGAATCCTTTGAATAGAGGTTCATGATATGGGATCAATAGGCAATTAAAAGAAGGAACTTCTCCCTATAGGGGATGGACTTAATATTACTCAGCGGAAACAATAGGTGATCCATCTAGTTATCAAACTCTAAATATGCTAGTTTTTCTTTGAGTACGACATGTAAAGAAATCTTTTGTTCTTTAAGAAAATCTAAACCTAATATGGAAGGTAATGCTTGTGCCATGACGATCTTCTTTTCAGATAGTTTTGTCGTCTTCAATGCAGACAAGCTAACATCTAATCTGTGATATCCTTTTCCCTTATCTTCTTTCAATAGATACATAGTAATCTTAGGCAGGGAGATCTGCTTATATCTTGAACCTCCAAAGTCCACTTCACATTTGAAGGATCTTTCTTTAATAGGCACTTGCAACCTTCTAACATCTTTATCACTCAGATAAGAATCTGGGCTGCCAGTATCAATCACAAAATCCATTATTTGTCTTGGGATCCTAAGAGAAGAACATTCAATTACAGAAGTCAATACCAACCTCCCTTCAATTATCTGTAATTGTACTCTTTCTTTCATAAGATCACTTTGGATTTATAAGATAGCCTTTATTTTACTTACAAATTTAACAAACACAGTAGAAGTATCAATCCTTTTTTCTTTTAATTTCTTCATTAGACTATCAACATTTGTATCTACTTCAATTACTTCCTTATTGTGGAATGCAACAAATTTATTGTTATATTTAGACTTAAGGCTATCTAAATTTGATTCAAACCAAGCCAAATCGCTTTGTCCAGATTTCAGCATTTGAAGGACAGATATCTGCTCCATTTTAATACAATAAGCACTTCTATAAACTATTATATAAAGATTTCCTTTTGATTTATAGAAAATTCGAAAATCTTGCGAAATGCTTATATCCCTAACTTTCTTCTTTCGTTCTCGTAATACTTGTGCTTGTCTAAGAATAATGCTATGAAATACTCATTCTTCTTTTTTGTAAGTATCGCCCTGAAGTTTGTGTCCCTGAAACGCAATACGAACCCAAGCAGCTCTTTATCCATGTCTGAGCTTATAGGGATCGATATCCCTTCCTTGCATTTCCTGACCCATCCGATAAGCTGCTCCTGGCGGTTTTCTTTGAGATTGTCAAACACAGTATTGAAATGCCCTTCAAACCGGATCTTGCCGCCTAATGTTTCCTCAATCTTGTTTCTTGCCTCATCATGCAACAACTTCAATCGCCTCTTTATATGTTCGGTTGTAGATCTTCCAGTTCTCATAAGTCTCATGCCCATTTTCCGGAGAGCTGTTCTTCTCGATAAACTTTGTTAGTGTCTTTCTTAAGATTGCCGAATTGTAAGCGTTTATGATCTTTGCTATCAGATATTTACTGATCACTTCTTTTGGATTCCTGGACCTTATGATCTTGTCTGTGATCATCTTAAGCTGCATGGAATTCAAGATGACCTTGTTAGAGGCATATTCCAGCCTTACGATCAGGTCCCTTAACTCCTGCAGGTATTCGTCTTTTTGGATCATCAGGAGGATAACGACCTCATAGAGATGGAGCATATCGTTAATATCAAAATCCTCCTCAATATTGCTGTCTGGCCTGAAGTTTGAGATGCTTATCGCGTTTATTGACTGGAAAAAAAGGGTTTTCTCAATATCTGCCGGCAGGTAATTCACATGGATATTTCCTTCCCTATAATCTTCCTTTTCATATTTTGAGATGATAAATATGTCAATATCCTTGTAGTTCTCATTGTACAGAAAAGAGCCGGAAACAAGCATCTTCATCCCCTTGTGTTTTCTTGAGTACGTCTTTAGGATAGATTTGGCTTTACTGATCCTGTCTTTCCTGATAAACTCTCTTCCTGCAATCATCATGTCAATCTCCATCAGGTCCATCATCCCACTTAATTTCTTCTTGATAAAATGGTTGTAATAATACCTTTCGTTCTCCGTAAGTTTCTTGCCTGCAAGCCTCAATCTTAGGATATTGTAATAATTCTCTGTAAATATATGCGGAACTAATGACTTCTTTGAGCTTTCCAGATTTCCCAGTTTTATGTAATTTTCTAATTTTCTCATTTAGTATATTATAATATACTAATTATTATTTAAAGGTTTCGGTTAAATCAACTGCTGAAGCCCTGCAAATTGCTATTATATCCCGAAAATCTTGCGAAAAATATTGCCAAATGCTTATTAAGGACACTTCAGCAATATTTATATATGTTGAGTAACATCTATTGGCTTATGAGACGGGAATTATCGCTCAAAGATATCCATAAGGAATTAGTTGAGATAAGAAAAGACCTTGCTCTCATAAAATCCAATATGGTTGGTCCTGACAGATCAATGTCTGACAGACAAAAATTTCTTAAAAGCCAAAACGAGCTTAAGACAGCAAAGCCATCTGCTTTTTCTGATGCCAGGATCTATAAGGATAAGAGACTGATAGCAGGCGTGAAGCAGAGCATGAAAGAAGCCAGGTCCGGCAAGGGAAGGATCCTTAAGTCAGACAGTGAGATAGACAAGTACTTTAAGGCACTATGTTAAGATACCAATTCAGGTTTACACCTTTCTTTGAGAAACAGCTGAAGAAACTTAAGAAAAAGGACAAGATCCTTTTTTACAGGCTATGCAAGAAGCTCAAAGAACTATCTGAAAATCCAGAACATTACAAGCCCCTAAAGAACGTTCTTAAGGGAAACAGGGCAGCGCACCTTGATCCATTCGTGATAGTGTTTGATGTAAAAGGAAATCTTATCACAGTACATTATGTGAAGCATCACGATGAAGCATATTAAGACCGGAAACTTATACGATCCTGATCCATTTAGTAGCTCACCTAAACCTAAAGAAAACGTATCTGCTAATGGCATCTTCTAGGCTTCGTGCTTCTGAAGCAATCAGTATCGTCAATGCAAGCATTGACGGATTCACAAGCAAGCTTGTGAGTATCGGTCAAGCCCCGTAAGTGTCATTAAGCATAGCTTAATGGACTCGTTAACAAGTTAACGAGTGTCGCCAATTATGATTGGCGGTCTTTGAAAAGCTGTGGTTTTCAAAGGGACAACCCCCTGACCTTTGGACTATAGGATCATGCAAAGCCTAGACCTTATGATGCCATTAGCAGAGTCAAGAAAAACGAAGACTTTAAAAATAGATTGTTACTTCTTCCTCTATAGGCAATATTTTGGCCCTGTAGCTTAGTCTGGAGAAATATTTTCGGACAATTGGAGCACCGGTCTTATATGGCAGTGTTCCGTAACAGGACACGCTGGCTCCTAAGCGAGCCGGGGGTCGAGGGTTCAAATAGCCTGTGCTTGCGGCAACGACCGAAAAGCGCAGCTTTGAAAGTCCCTTCAGGGCCATTTTATTTTTTTTCTATTCTTTCTGAAAATCTTGCGAAAAAAAGAGAGTAAGGCATATTAAGTTCTGATCCAGATCCAGATCAAAAAGAAACATTTAAATAATAATACTGCGTTTCAAGGTTAGTAAAATGGCTATTCCCTCAAAAGAAGAAAGGATACTTGAAATCTTCATGAACGAGCCGTCAAAACACTGGCATTTTTCAGAGATAGTGAAAACCTCAGGTGTCAGCGAAAACATCGCAGGCAAGTGGCTAAGGCAGTACCAGAAGAACAGGATAATAAATCGGATCAAGCCAAAAGGAAAGATGCCTTACTTCATAGGAAACTATGATTCTCCTGAATTCAATGCAAGAAAGAAGCTTTATGCCTTGCAGAAACTCTATGAAACAGGGCTTATCCAGGAGTTACAAAGACTAAAAGATGCAAAGACGATCATCATCTTCGGAAGTTTTGTACGGACAGATTGGAACACTGACAGCGATGTTGATGTGTTTGTCTATGGAGAAAGCGAGAGATTCAAGTTCGGCAGGCTTTGGAAAGGCCTGGGATTTCAAGGAAGATCAAGAGAAGTACAGGTCCATACTTTTAACTCAAAAAAAGAGCTGGAAGAGATAAGATCTGGACTGCTGAAGAATGTACTAAGAGGATACGTGGTAAAGGGAGATATCTTTGATGTGATGGAGGCTGCAAAAGCATGAACATAGACTTGATTGATACAGCCTTTTCTTTGCTGATAAGCTTATTGCACTTTCATATTGGCTAAGGCAATCATCAAACCGAAATCTTTATATCTCATAACCGTATTTAAGATAAGGAGGAAAGTGCAAGATGAAGCAATCAAGTATTATCAGAAATAGGAAAGAGGTTATCATAAGAAACCTTGCGTTCGGTTACGATAAATTAAACGACTTGCTTTATATCTATAAGAAAGATTCTTATGTTTATTCAAATGTGATGATAGGGGAGTTTCATCTTGAATTTGACAAGGAGATGAGGCTTGTCGGAGTTGAGATACTTAATGCTTCTGAGATGTTAAGCGAATACGGGATCCCCCAAAAAAACCTTGAAAACATCCAGGAAGTTGAGCTAAAGGCTGTTGTCAGGAACAGCTCGCTTTTAGTCTTTCTGATGATCCGCGCCCTAGACCAAAAAGCCACAGCTGCAATTACACTAAACAGCCTGGAATCCCCTTTTATGAAGATTGCAGCATCTGCATGATCATTTGGTTTAAGAAATTCTACAACTGCACTATCCGCCCATAGTAACATTTTTATAGTATCTTTATTTCCCTTCAAGTCATGGCAAAGATACTTGTGATTGATGATGAAGAGCATATCAGGTTTCTGTACAAGGAAGAGTTTCAGGATGAAGGCTTTGAAGTTGTGACTGCTGATACGCCTATAGGGGGACTTGAACTGATAACGCGAGAAAAGCCAGATATATTGATATTAGACGTCAGGTTTCCATATGAAATAAGCGGTCTTGATTTTTTATGCGACCTAAGGGATAAATATAGCATAAGTAAAACTGATTTGCCAGTCATAATTTGTACTGCTTATGATGAGTATATGAATGATATGAAAACCACAAATGCTAATGATTTTGTTCTCAAAAGCTTTGATCTTACGAATCTTAAGAAAATCGTGTATCGCTTATTAGAAGGACATAGACCAGCAGTATAACCCTTATTCTCCTTAAAACTTAATCTCTTTTCCTTCTGAGAAATACCCTTTGCTCACAAGAGAGATGCCTTTTTTTCTGACAACCTTCCCTGCAACCATAGCTTTTATACCGAACTTCTTCGCTTCTGATATCACTTTGTCAGGCTCAGGTGTTATTATCGCAAGGCCCTGGCCCATGTTCCAGCTCCTGTACGCTTCCTCATCACTGATGTCGCCAATCTCCTGGCAGTGAAGCATCGCCTTGCATGGAGAAAACAGCCCCTCAAGTTCTGCTCCGAGCCCTGAAGGCTTAAGCACCCTCCCAAGCTTTCCAGGGATCCCACCGCCAGTTATGTGAGCAACGCCGTGGACCTCGCAGCACCCATCACTTTCAAATCCGCCGTGAAGATGGACAGCAAGCTTTGAGTAGATTGTTGAAGGGGTAAGGACAAGGCTTCCAAGCTTTTTTCCGTCAAGCTTGGTCTCATGCCAGTTCTCACCGTACTTCTCTTCGAACGCTTTTCTTGTAAGCGAAAGCCCGTTTGACCGAAAGCCCTTCTCTTCAAGAACAACAACATGATCACCTTCCCTGACTTCTTTTCCTGTGAAAAGCCTCTCTTTTTTTGCAAACCAGATGCAAGCAGAGGACCAGTTATACTTGAAGTTTCCATGTCCTCCTATAAGGTTTCCAAGCTCTGCAAGCTCGCCGTTGATTATAGCAACATTTGCAGCTTTTGCTGCCTCAAGATATCCTTTGGCAAGGTCCTTCACGCACTTCAAATTGGAATCATCATCTTTTCCCAGGGTTGAGACGTCAAGCACGCTTCCGACAAGAACAGGCTCTCCGCCGCGAACAATAGCATCATCGCAGACCATGGCAAGAAGGTCAAAAGCGATAGTGGAATGATCCTGCATCCTTTGCGCTATCTCAACTTTTGTGCCTACGCCATCAAATCCGAGGCACATCACGCTTCCGCTGGGAAGCTTTGATACGTCGATCACCCTAAGTCCTGAGAAATCATCAAAAGGGACGATCACCTCACCTATGCTTCCTTTTCGAAGAGCAAAGCTCTTTTTAGCTGCCTCATACAGCATCCTTGAGGCTTCATCCCCAAGCTTGATGTTCACTCCTGATCTTGCGTAGTCCATTTTTATTACCTTCTTATGTGTATGCAGGTAGCATCTTCAAAACTCTTGCTGTGTGGCGTGAAGGCGCTGCGTCCCCGTAAGGGACAACCCCCCGCGACGCGCTAGCTTCTTTAACTGAAGGAGTTTTGACCTTATGATGCTACCTGCAATAATATTAATAATAACTCAAATCATCTCTCCAGGCTCGTACCCTGATTCCTTCTGGTATCTTTTTATGAGAGCCTGAGATTTCTTATCGACTGCCATAATCTGGTCTTTTGCATTTCCGACAAAATGCTTCTTGTCAGACATGATGGCATTAAGATCCTCCTTTGTTATCCCTGCAGCAGAAAACTCCTTGTCGCTGCAGATCCTTTCTATCAGCTTGTTTTCCGCACCCTTCTTGGTCCTAAGGCTTAGCGCCTCCTCAACAGCGTACTTCTTGATTATCTCATGAGCCCTCTCCCTTCCGATGCCCCTTTTCACTGCAGAGACAAGCATCTCTGTTGTTGCAAGGAAAGGAAGATACTTCTCAAGCTCAGAATCTATGACAGCCTCATAATGCTCCATGCCATTGAGGACAGTAAGCGCAGTCTCGATCATGCCGTCACAAGCATAAAACGAGTCAGGAATTATCACTCTTCTTATGACAGAGCATGACACGTCGCCTTCCTCCCACTGGTCTCCGGCAAGCCTTGATGCTCCGTCGCAATACATCTTAAGAAGCTCAGCAAACGCGCATATCCTCTCTGACTTTGCGGTGTTCATCTTATGAGGCATGGCACTTGATCCGACCTGGCCTTTTCTGAACCCTTCAGTCACAAGCTCGTAGCCTGCCATATGCCTCATGCCCTTAGCGAAGTTCTCGATAGCTGATGACAGCGCAGCAAGATGCGAAAGAAGCTTGAAGTCAAGAGACCTCGGATAGACCTGGCCTGGAGAGTCAAGAAGGTTTTCCATGCCCATGAGCTTGGCAACATCAGCCTCAAGCTTCTTAAGCCTGTCTTTTCCCTCAAGAAGAGTCATCATGTCAAACTGCGTCGCGACAGGCCCCTTAACACCCCTGAAGCTGTACCCTGATATGAAACTCTCAAACTCGACAAGATGGATGTAAAGCTCTTCAGCCCACATCGAAAACCTCCTTCCAAGAAGCGTCGGCTGCGCAGGCTGGTGATGCGTCCTTGCAGTCATGATTATGTTCTCGTACTGCCTTGACTTATCCACAAAATGCCTCAGGACAGATACCATCTTCCCGAATATAAGCCTTGCAGCAGCAAGGTTTTGCAGCTGCTCGACATTATCAGTGACATCCCTGCTGGTAAGCCCCTTATGGATGTGCTCGTCAGCTCCTGCAGTCTTCACGAATGCCTCGATCCTTGCCTTAACATCATGCTTTGTGACCTTCTCGATCTTTTCTATCAGCTTAAAGTCGATGTTTTCCTTCGCCTTCTCATATTTCCTGATGACATCATCAGGTATCTTGACACCCGCATTTTTCTGCGCCTTCATGACTGCGATCCAGAAATCCCTCTCAAGCACTATCTTGTATTCCTCGGAAAATATCCTGTTCATCTCAGATGTAGCGTACCTTTTTGACAGGATGTTTAGGTTTGCTGTTCTTGCCATTTTCACTGCTTCTTTGACCTCGCCTTCTTATCAGATTCCTCAAGCTTCCTTACCTTGCCTGAGTTTCCCTTAAGTATCATGTCATGATGCCTCTGGTCGTTTCTTCCAAGTATCTTGGCAACATGCCTTGCAACATTTTTAGGGTTTAGGATAAGAGAGTTTGAGCTTCCTGGAGGGTTTCTCAGGCAGGACTCATAGTTCTTGTCATCCGGAGGGCAGCTTATCACAGGATGCACGCTGTGAAACGAGACGACACCTGAAAGCGCGTCAGTCCCGCCTGCAACAGTTATGAAGACCAGAGGCTCTATAGAATCGTTGTACTTGCCCACGATGTTTTCACAACTGCTTGGCTGCTTGTGCGCAGAGCATATCCTCACTTCTGAAGGGACGTCATACTCAGCTAATGCAGCCCTGATCTTCTCGATATGAGGCATGTCTGAATCAGAACCCGCAATTATCACTGCCATGCCTCCTTTGATAAACCCTTTCTTCCTTAGCCTTGAGAGCATGTCAAGCCTGACATCAGATGAAGGAAACACGAAATCGTTTCCTGTCACTGTCTCATACAGGCTTATGTACCTGTAGGATACCTCGATGACATCCTCATCAGTAAGAGAAGGCACCTTGCCGCTGCTTCCGTAGCTAAAACCTTTCTCGACAAGCACATCTCTCACAAACTGCTTTGAAAGCTCCTTGATCTTAAGATCAGGCTTTTTCCTGACAAGCTCAGTCACGTTCTTGTACTTTCCTGTCGTCATCTCCTTCTCTATATCCTTGTACTTCTCATACTCAGCAAGCGTGCAGTACCTTGATGAGTCAGGAGTATTGGCCTCATCTATCAAGAATATCTTTCCTTTCTCATCAAGCCCGAACTCGTACTTGGTGTCTATGAACAGGAAACCTTTCTTTTTCGCAAGCTCAGTTGCCCTGTTAAACAGCCTTATCGAAATGTCCCTAAGCTCTGATGCGAGCTTTGCGCCCAGCTTTTCAGCCATGTACTCAAAGCTGATGTTTACATCATGATCCCCGTCCTCTGCCTTTGTTGCAGGGGTGAACATGGGCTCTGCAAGCTTCTGGTAGCGAAGAAGGTTGTCTGAAAGCTTAAAGCCGCAAAAGCTCCTCTTTCCGTTCTCGTAGTCCTCAGCCATGCTTCCCCAGACATACCCTCTGACCACAAACTCAAAATCAAGCTTTTTCATGCTTTTTTGCACAACAACATTATCATGGGGGCTTTCCATCATGGCATTGGGCACGATGTCTTTTGTGTTCTCAAAAGCCCATCTCGTAAAAAGGTTAAGGGTCTTTCCCTTGAAAGGCACTCTCCTGTCAAGGATATGGTCAAATGATGAGACCCTGTCGCTTGCGACCATTATTATCGGCTTTCCGACCTTGTCTGAAGTGAAGTGGACATCCCTCACCTTTCCGGACTTGTGGGTGCCAAGCTCAGGGATAAAACCAGAATTAAGCGTGTTGTCAAGATTCTCCTTTATCATCTTCTTGTATTCGGATTCTTTACTCATCTAAAACCACCCTCTTTCTGTATCTTGTAAGCAAAAAGCGTGTTCTCAAGCAGGCAGGCAACAGTCATAGGGCCTACCCCTCCAGGCACAGGCGTGATATATGAACACTTTGCCTTCACCTTATCAAAGTCAACATCACCATATAAATCTTTCCCCTCCTTGACCATCCCTACATCAACAACTACTGCGCCCTCCTTTACCATGCCTTCAGTCACAAGGTTTCTCTTGCCCACAGCAGAGATGATCATATCAGCATTTCTGGTATGCATGGCAAGGTCTTTCGTGTCTATATGGCATACAGTAACTGTTGCGCACGCATTAAGAAGCATGGCAGCCATAGGTTTTCCGACAATCGCGCTGCTTCCGATAACAACAGCATCCTTGCCCTTAAGGCCTATCCTGTACTTCTCAAGAAGCCTCATCACGCCAAGAGGCGTGCATGCCATAAGAGCATCTTCACCAAGGACCATCTTCCCATAATTTTGCGGGTGAAACCCGTCAACATCCTTCTCAGGAAGGACAGCAAGCATTATGCTGTTCCTTGATATTCCAGGGGGAACAGGCATCTGTACAAGTATCCCTGTCACCTTCTTGTCCTTGTTAAGCTTGCCGATAAGATCAAGAACATCCTTTTCAGAAGCATCGCTTCCAAGCTCATATTTGCGTGATACTATCCCTACTTCCTTGCATGCTTTCTCCTTGATGTTAACATACACTTTTGATGCAGGATCATCTCCTACAAGTATCACTGCGAGGCATGGCTTTTCCTTAAGATCATCAACCTCTTTTTTCACTTTCTGCCGTATCTCTTCAGATAGTTTCTTCCCATCAAGTATCTTGTACATCAGACCACCTATCATTTTTTGGTTCATCCAAAAATTAGGCTGACGCCTAAGTTGCCATCGAAGCTCGCTTGAGCTTCTGATTGTGAAGGCGCTGCGTCCCCGGATGGGGTGTCGCCAAACAAGTTTTGGCGGACTCGCGAACAAGTTCGCAAGCATCCCCCCGCGACGCGCCTGCTTCTTAATCAAGATAAGCTCGCATAGATGATGGCAACTGTTTTTTGGATGAATCCGTCTTCTCAAAAATGTCCAAAAGCCCTTTCTGTGGTGAAGGCCATCGCGATGCCGTGCTCGTTTGCTGCTTCTAACACCTCAAAGTCCCTGACAGAGCCTCCTGGCTGTATTATGGCGCTTATCCCCTGCGCTGCGATAAGGTCGATGGAATCCCTGAAAGGGAAAAAGCCGTCAGATGAAAGCACAGCGCCCTTAAGAGGGTTCTTTGACAGCTTCTTCACAGAGGCCATGACATCAAGCGGATCATACTCTATGTTTTCCCTGTCAAGCGCCTTCTGGTATGCCTTAAGTATTGCCTGCTCTACAGCTCCCACGCGTTCCTGCTGGCCTGAGCCGATCGAAAGCGTCATCCCATCCTTTACTATTATCACGCCGTTGCTCCTGACCCCCAGGTTCACATACCATCCTGTAAACAGGTCCTCCATCTCTGAATCAGTAGGCTTCCTTTTAATCTTGACCTCAGCACCTTCCTTGCTTGTTATGCTTGGAGCAAGCACAAGGTCTTCTTGCGACCTTATCTTGCTAAGATAAGGCACCTGCACTATCACTCTTCCGTTTCCCATGACCTTCATGTCAAATACCTCGCCAGTATCATCTCCTGCAAACTTAGGCACCTTGTCAAGGTTTGAGAAAAGTATGAGCCTCATGTTCTTCTTCTCGCTTAATATCTCAAGCGCCTCATCATCGAACTCAGGCGCGACAACAGCCTCAACATAAGTTGTCATTATCTCATCAGCAGTCTCCTTGTCCACCATGACATTGAAAACTACGACAGAGCCAAAAGCAGACCTTGCATCAGCATCCCTTGCTTTCCTGTAGATATCGACAAGAGAATTCCCGCCAAACTGTGTCGCAAATCCTGAAGGGACAGCGTGCTTCATCACAGCGACAGAAGGCTTCTTGAAATACTTGAGGATCTCAAGCGCGCGGTTAACGTCAAGCCAGTTCGTCGCGCTAAGCCCTCCCTTGCCTGACTTTACAAGCCTGATGTCAGTAAGCTTTGCAAGCTCTGACTTGCCGAATCGATAGACTGCTCCGGGCTGGTTTGGGTTTTCCCCATACCTCATGTCAGACTCCTTGACAAGCTCTATCTGAAGCTTAGGCGGAAAGTCGCCTGCAACAACAGTCGTATACATCTTCTTTAGGTCTGTAACGTTCTTTTCAGCCATATATGATCACCCTGATTAAGTTCTTAATTAACAATCTCATAACATTTCTCAAGATCCTTGATCTCAGTCTTCTGTATGACCTTGTCGACAGATACCATGTATTCTGTTATCATCTTTGAGGCTTTTTTTGCCAGAGCAAGCCTTGTGGCAAGGCTTACTGCACCCTTGTTCTTATCAATCTCCTCTATGACCTCCTTGTAGGAGGAAGGGTCTGTTATCAGCGCTGTGCTGATAAGCGCTTTTCTCGCGTTATGGCTCATCGAAGGGCCGCCCACATCTATCGTCTGCCTAAGCATCTCAAATGTAGCGTCCTTGTTTTTCATCATCTCATCAAGAGGATAAAAATTTACGATAAGCGCATCGATATACTTCAGCCCCTGCTTCTTCATGAACTCATCATCAGAAGCTGTGTACTTGTGCGCAAGAAGGCCAGCATGTATCGCTGGATGCAGCGACTTCACAAGACCTGTCTTCATCTCAGGGTATTTCGTGTACTCTGCCACCTCTATGACATTAAGCCCGGCCTTCTTGATAAGGCTGTAAGTGCCGCCGGTCGAGATAAATGTGACCTTGGGATTGACCTTTGCGATAAAGCCAAGAAGACCTATCTCAGGAACTCCCTCTATAAAAGTGCCGTCTTTTCTTGCGTTTGATATAAGGCCGTCCTTATCAGTGCAGCTTACAAGCACAAGGTTTAGCTTGAGCATGCCATCGATCTTTTTCACATATTCTATTTCAGCCATCATTATCCCCCTTCTTGCATCATGGTCTTTATGCATAGGCTTTTAGCGTTGCCATCGGTTCGGCTGTGCTTCAGATACTGCTTCAACCATTGAAGCCCCGTAGGGGCCAACCCCCTCAACTCCGAGTATATATATCTGAAAAGCCTCACAACTTGATGGCAACTTTAGCCTATGCATCTGTATTCTTGCATCTTATGACCCTTTCTTCAGTAATTATGATATCCACAGGCACGTCATGCTGTTCAGCAGGCACCATCCCGACTATCTGGGATTCGAAAGCAAGGCCTACCTTTAGCGATCCATCATGCTGCTTTAGGAACCTGTCATAATAAGACTTCCCGAAGCCTATCCTTGACCCTGAATCATCAAATGCAAGTCCGGGCACGATTATAAGATCTATCTTGCCGTCATAATTCATCTTTTCAGAAGGCTCGGGAACACCGAACTTGCCAGGCTTAAGGTCATCAAAGTCATCCACGATAGAAGCTTTTATCATATCATCTTCGATATAAGGGACTAAAAACCTCTTATCATCGGACATCACGCCTGACCTGACAAGATTTCTGGTATCGACCTCTCCTTCGATTGAAACATAACACATGAGCGTGTGAGAATCATCATATTCTTCAAGGCTCTTTAAGCTTGAGATTATCTTTTCGCTCTTTTTAGCTATCTCTTCCTTGCTTAAGCTTTTCCTTATCTCTTTTGATTTTTCCCTTATCTCGCTTTTCTTTTCAGGATTAGCGTGGCCTTCCTTATCATCTTTTTTTTTAGACCGGATATACCTTACAGCGTTTTTGAACACGAGCAGGTTTGAGTCTACGATATCAGGCACATCTTCACCTTTCCTCCTTGCAGTCTCCTTTTTGAGATGGTAATCAGGCCTGTTGATGGAATGGATAGCCCTTTCAGGATGAGGCATCATCCCAAGGATCCTCCCGCTCATGTCACATATCCCTGCAATGTCAAAAAGCGCGCCGTTAGGATTTATAGGATACTTCTGCTCAGCATAAGCCCCTTCTTCATCACAATACCTGAATACGATCTGCCTGTTCTCCTTAAGCTTTGCAAGGGTCTTATCGCTGCACTGGAACCTTCCCTCTCCGTGCGCTACAGGAAGGAAAGTCTGGTCTATCCCTTTTGTAAAGACGCAGATCGAATCCTGCGCCTTAAGGTTGACCCACCTGCACTCGTACCTGTTGATGGTGTTTGAGATAAGAGCAGAAGTCACCCACCCATATTCTGTAGAAGGCAGGGCAAACACGCCAAGCGCAGTAAGCACCTGAAAGCCGTTGCATATTCCTATGACAAGCTTGTCATCACCTATGAACCTGAGAAAATCCTCCCAAAGGTTGTTCCGAAACTTGTTCGCAAAAGCGTTGCCTGCACCTGTATCATCACCATAAGAGAACCCCCCAGGAAACACGAGTATGTCAAAATCGCCAAGATCCTTCCTTCTGTCAATAAGGTCGTTTATGTGCACGATCTCAGGAACTGCTCCTGCAAGAGCTAAAGCCTCTGCTGTCTCCTTCTCACAGTTGATCCCGTATCCTGAAAGTATCAATGCTTTTGGTATCATTTTTGTTTTAACCCTCTTTTAGCACTGTTGAAATTCTCAGCTATCGCTTCGGTTGCCATCGTGCTCGCTTGTGCTTCTTTTCTTGCTCCAACCGTTGAAGCCCCGTAGGGGCCATCCCCCTCAACTCAAAGCAAATGAAAGGAGATAAGCTCGCATAAATGATGGCAACATAATTTCAACAGTGCCTAACTTTGAACCTCTTTATTATCAATAATCCTTAAACCTCTCCTTGTATGCTGCTTCAAGCTCCTCAACGTATACGTTCACGATCTCTTTGCCGTTGATGCCTCTTATCCTGAGCTTGTCACCTTCCACCTTGCCTATCATCGACATGGCAGTCCCTTCAAACGCCTTCTCAAACCTTTCCTTGTTTGAAGGGTCTATCGTTACGACAAACCTGCTCTGGGTCTCTGAGAATAGTGCAAGATCATCCCTCTTGACATCGCTATCCCTCTTCAGCTTTGAAAGGTCGATATAAGCGCCTATGTTTCCTGATATCGCCTGCTTTGCGATAGCGACTCCAAGCCCGCCAAGGTTCACGCTGATAGCAGACGCAATGATCCCCTCCCTGCAGGCCTTATGAAAATCATGATACAGCTTAAGGGCGCTTTTTGTTTCGACGACAGGAACAGAACTGCCCACATTATCAGGGCTCATAAGGTGATAATATTCAGATGCGCCAAGCTCCTTTTTGGTCTCGCCAAGAACATATATCAGGTCACCCTCAGCCTTGACATCCATAGTGACAGTATGGTTGACATCAGCGACGCCTATTGAAGATATGAGAAGAGTGGGGGGTACTGATATCTTTATAGGATTGTTATCCTCATCATAACCCTTGAAGTCGTTGAACATGCTGTCCTTCCCGGATATGAAAGGAGTCATGTACTCCACAGCCACATCATAGCACGCAAGCGCAGTCTCCTTAAGCTGGCCAAGCCTCTGCGGCTCATCAGAGCTGCACCAGCAGAAATTATCAAGTATAGCCATATGGTTGACGTTTCCGCCTACGCTCACGGCATTCCTCACTGCAGTGTCTATAGCGCATGCTGCCATATGATACATGTCAATATCACCATATCTGGGGTTGATGCCCTGCGAAAGGACCACAGCCTTAGTTGAACTTGTCACAGGCCTTGTAACAGTAGCATAATTGTTGACCCTTCCATTCCCCTGAAGAGGCTTTATTATCGAGCTTGCCTGCACCTCATGATCGTACTGCTTTGAGATGAACTCGAAGCTTGTTATGTCATGCAGCTTAAGCACGTCCTTCATCACCTGGTTCATGTCAGAAGGCATCTTAAAGTCAGGCTCCTTGCGCTTAGGCCTGACATATTCTGATCTCAGCTTCTTGTCAGGAAGGCCGTCATGCAAAAATTTCATGTCCATGTCAAGGATCTTCTTTCCGTCTCTCATCACGACAGCACGCTCTG
This sequence comes from Candidatus Woesearchaeota archaeon, assembly GCA_046705145.1. Taxonomy (GTDB): domain Archaea; phylum Nanobdellota; class Nanobdellia; order Woesearchaeales; family JBJKQO01; genus JBJKQO01. The sequence goes on along the minus strand of JBJKQO010000055.1, from coordinate 824 downwards.
TAGAGTTGAACTTTCCGATCGCAGTAGCCTCAACACCCCTTCTTTTCATCAGGCTCATGAACTCATCAAGCTTGTCATCAGGAACAGAAAGCGTCATCCTTTCCTGGGACTCGCTTATCCATATCTCCCATGGCTGAAGCCCGGGATATTTCAAAGGCACCTTGTCAAGGTCAAGCACGTAGCCTCCGCATTCCTTAGCCATCTCAGAGACAGAACATGAGATCCCGCCAGCACCATTATCAGTTATGCTGTTATAGATATGAAGATCCCTTGCCTCCTTTACCAGGGCATCAGAAAGCTTCTTCTGGGTTATAGGGTCGCCTATCTGGACAGCAGTTGCAGGGCTTCCAGAGTCCATGGCTTCAGATGAGAAAGTTGCGCCGTGGATGCCGTCTTTTCCTACCCTTCCTCCGACAACAACTATATTGTCGCCATCAAGAGCGCTCTTATGCTCTCCGAACTGGTGCCCGATGTTTCTTGGCATAAGCCCGACAGTCCCGACAAAAACAAGAGGCTTGCCCTTGTACCTGTCATCAAAGCACCAAAAACCCTGCGGTGTCGGGATGCCTGAGCAGTTGCCTCCTACATTGACACCCTGAATCACGCCATCCAAAATCTTTCTTGGAGGAAGAGACTCATTTGTCTTGTTCTTCCCCCTGTAGATAGTCTTCTTGTCTTCAGGATAGCCGAAGCAGAACCCGTACCTGTTGATAACAGGAAGCGCGCCCATGCCAAACCCGATAGTATCACGGTTTACACCAACTATGCCTGTTACTGCACCGCCAAAAGGATCAAGAGCAGAAGGGCTGTTATGGGTCTCGACC
>JBJKQO010000054.1:0-78031 GCA_046705145.1 Candidatus Woesearchaeota archaeon | reverse complement strand
CGATGACAGGAACGGCAACAAGGACATATACTACAGCATAATAAGCTCATCCAACAATTCTGTCACAGAAAACCAGAAGCCGCTGACAAACAACCTTGAGAACTCAGAGATCCCTGTCATCGATGACTCATACGTTTTATGGAAGGATGACAGGAACGGATATTACTCCCTGTACTTTGCAAAGATCATCCCAGGAGCCCAACTAGCATCCTCAAGGCAGGTTCCTGATTCTAGGGATCCTCAGGACTATGACATCATACTTAGCGACAGCAAAGTGTATGTTGCATGGTCAAGCGAAGGACAGGTGTACTATTCGGTTTTTGATGAGAGCGGCAACCTTCTGAAACAGAAAACGCTTGCAGGCCGCGGTACATATCTTGACCTTGCAAAGAAAGACTCAGCCATACTTTTCTATTCAGACAGCGCCATAAGGTATCTTGATATAGGATCTGTAAACCAGACCAACTCAACGACTCTGCTGCCTTTTGCAAGAGCGACAGACCTTGACTGCAGCATAGACTACCTGGGCAACAGGCACATATTATGGAAGGAGAACAACGACACGTATTATGCAGGCTTTGGCAAGGATGACAGCATAATAACAGGAAAGAAGATTGTCGCCAAAAACTCAGATTCACAGGACCTCTCGATAGGCTCGGTCCATGCGCTTTGGCAGAGCGGAAACGATATCTATTATTCCACCTCGGAAATAGTTGAGACAGATAAGCCAGTGATAAATGGGGTTGCAGCAGCTAACACAGGCGCTTATTATGCTGTGGTAACTTGGGCTACAAACGAGCTAAGCGACAGCAAGGTAGTGTACGGCACGATGGATAACCTAACGTTCATACAACAAGGAGAATCATATGATCCTTCTTTCATAAGATCCCATGAGACAGTCCTTAGTGACCTGAACAGTTCGCAGCTGTACTATTACAAGGTCATATCATCAGACCTTGCAGGAAACCAGGGAGAAGATGACAACAAAGGGGCCTACTACATCTTCTCGACGCTAAACCTAAGGGAAGTTCCAGCGCTTCCAACAACAGTCTATGGATATGTCAGAGATGAGGGCGGAGCCCCAGTAGCAGGAGCAGCAGTCACTGCACTCTGGCAGGACACAAACGGCATACTTCACAACACGACAACATCATCATATGATGCAGGCGTCGGACCAGAGAACATCTCGCTTCTTGGATATTACTCATTTAATGAGGGCAAGATAAACGCAAGGCCTGGAACCAGGATAATCCTTGACTCTCCTGTCAACGTGAACCCGCTTGAGTCATCTGCGTTTGCTTCTCCTGGAGGAGATGCAGTCATGGCATCTGAAGACATAATAATAGACAGCACGCCACCTATAATAACCATAGTATCACCTGTCCCTATCACGTACGAGACCACAGATGTCAAGCTGGTCTATGAGGTCAATGAGCCTATATCATGGGCAGGAGTCTCCCTTAACTCTGCAGACACAGTGACAGTCACAGGACTTGCAGGCAAGGATATAAACATAACACCTAAGGTAGGCACAAACAATCTTGTAGTATACGCAAAAGATATTGCAGGATCCATATCATCTGCTAACGTGTCATTTGTTGTCTCTGACAACGAAGCGCCTATCGTGCAGTTCAACTATTCCGAATATGCCTGGGGAACAGCAGAGCTTGTCGCATACGCACATGACAACTCAAACTCACTTGCAAGAGACTGCCAGGTATGCATATCAGAAGATGGCATATGTGACTATGGATGGATATCATATAATGTCGTCAGCGATTATAGCACAGGAGACACAGCAGGCGCCTGTAGGTATTCATGGAACACCCTATATTATAATGACACTGCTTACGTCGTGAGTTTCAGGGTCTCTGATACAGAAGGAAACACAGGACAGTCAGTCCCTAAGATAGTGAAGGTCGACAATAACCCTCCTTTAAGGATAACAGGACTTTCTGTCACGCTGATATCTGACCAGAACCTGCTTAAGGTATCATGGGACCAGAACCATGACACGGACTTAAAGGAGTACTGGATACTTCGCAGCAAGGCAGACTTTACGAAGGTCAGTGAGGAGATGGTCATATCAAAGATAGCGAACCAGGCAGCATCAGAGTTCATCGACATCTCAGCGACGCCAGGAAACAGGTATTATTATGCCGTAGTTGCAGTCGATAAAGCTGGCAAGTACTTCAGTACAGTCTCAACAGTATCAGAAATCCTTCCTGAACACGAGCTGCCTTTGATACAGGTGATATCACCTTCTTATTCCAGCACTTACACCACGAGCGGTGTACAAGTCCAGTATGCTGTAAACGAGTATGTAAAGTCATGCATATACTCGATTAACAACGCGTCATACCAGCCTATAATATCAGGACAGCAGATAACAGCACAGGAAGGCCAAAACACCATAAGGATAGGATGCTATGACTCATTTGACAATCTTGGACTTAGCTCAATCATTCCATTTAGCGTAGACACTATACCCCCAAGGATGCTTTATCAGGTCTCAGTGCAGCAGAAAAAGCTTTACTACACGACAAAATATGTACAGGTCGTATGGAACAAGTCACCTGAAGACATGACTGAACAGCTGACGTATAACATATACAGGTCAGAATCTCCTTTCTCAAGCACGCAAGGCATGTTCCCCCACGCTTCAACATCAGACACTTACTACAATGACTTCTTGGTAGATGAAAAGAAAACATATTATTATGCTGTAGCTCCTGAAGATGTCTTTGGCAGGGAAAACACGCAGGTGATAGTCAAAAACATCACCTTGGCGGACGAGACAGCTCCTGTCATAACACTGATATCTCCTGTCGTTAAGACATATCAGACCCAGGATATAATTTTAGATTTCACAGTAGACGAGCCCACGCAGTGGTGCAGCTATTCTCTTGATAGTGCAGGATACAGGCCCATATCTCCTCCAGGCACACTATTATTGTCTGAAGGCAGGCATAACCTTACAGTGATGTGCAGCGACCTTTCAGGAAACACAGGAAGGAACGATGTCTCATTCCTGATAGACCTTCCAGAATACTGCGGCGACGGCACTTGCAACGGAGCTGAGACATGCGTAACGTGCCCATCTGAGTGCGGGCAGTGTCCTGCGATAGGATCAGGAACAAGCCTTTTCATAGTCGGAACTTATGGTCTTAAGATATTGAACGTTTCCAGCATATCAAACATAAGCCTTCTTGGAAGCTATGATTTTGGAAATGTCATGCGTGACGTGAAGGTAGTAGGAAACCTTGCTTATGTATCAGGAGACGAATACTTTACAGTACTTGATGTCTCTGATCCACGAAACATCAGGCCTGTCGGCTCGCTTGCCATACCCAGCCAGTCATACGCAGTGTACGTTGAAGGAGACTATGCTTATGTAGCAGACCAGGACTCAGGACTTAAGATAGTAGACATCTCACAACCCGGCGCGATGAGAATAGTTGGGGAGTATCCTAACTGTAACAGCATGTATGACGTCACAGGACATGGGGGGCTTATATTCATATCATGCAACGAGCCAGGAAAAGAGCTCAAATCGCTTGATGTTTCTGACAAGTCAAGCCCCAGACTTGTCGCTTACGGCTACTCATTCGGCGATACATCAAGAAGGATATACATAGAAGGAAACTATCTATATCTGACACTTGCAACAGGAGACCTGACAAGATATGACATCTCAGATATAGACGGCGTGCCTGATGGGGCAGGAGGATATTATTATCCAAATAAAGGAACTTACGGCCCGCCTTACGGAGTGTACAATGACGTATATGTAAGGAACAACACTGCATTCATCGCGGATTTCAGCGGGCTTGACATAGCAGACATGACGATAGAATCATTGTATAATGCTACTTCAGTAGGGCACGTCAACACTCCAGGATATTCATACGGCGTCGATGTTTTAGGAGACTATGCTTTTGTCGCTGACAGCTTCAGGGGAGTCCAGGTCATAGACATAAGCGACCCATCACACCCCTCGATAATAAACGATTATTATGCAAGCGACACGAGAAACATCTTTGTTTTGGAAGAAACAGGGGCCCAGCAAGAATACTGCGGCAACAGGATATGTGGGGGTGATGAGAGCTGCGACACGTGCCCCTCTGACTGCGGAACATGCATCGATGGCCAGCCGACAAACTACTGGAGATTTGATGATTCATGCAAGGGCCAAAACAACTTATGCATAGGAGATACCGTAAAAGATGATATTGACGGGCAACTGGGCTATCTTGGTATGAACGAGACAGACACTCTTCACAAGCCAAGATGGGGCCAGGGATATAAGAACCAAGGCCTAAAGTTCATCTATAATGATGTTGACCAGGTACACAACTTTGTGAGGATACCAAACAAGCCCTCCCTTGGAGGGTGGAGCAGCGTGACGATCGAAGGCTGGATATATTGGTACGGTCCTGTCGCTAACCTAGGATGGCAGGAAGTATTATCCAAGAAAGACACGTTCTACATAAGGATAAACGACAACAGCAAGATGCAGTACCACCTATTCAAGGAAAAGGATGATTACTCAGTCGACCTGACAGATGTCACTGAAACAGCAGTCCAGACAGACAAATGGACCCATTTTGCAGTTGTCTATGACGGCACCAGAAGGCACCTTTATATCGACGGAAAAGAAGTTGAAAGCAAGCCATGGCAGGGAACGATAGCCCTTAACTGGCCCTCTTCAGGGATGGATTATGACATGTTTTTCGGATCTTCTGACGTATCCGCAAGCCACGCGTTTAACGGGCTCATAGATGAGATCAAGATATATGATTATGCAAGAAGCGCAAGTCAGATACAGGGATCTGCAGACGAGCCGCCAAGCCCTGCTGACTGCGGTGAATGCACATCGGGATGCAATGAGGTATTGATCAGTGACACTTTCTCGGATAATGATTTCACTTCAAATCCTTCCTGGACAATATATAACGGTACTGGCTCATGGACTGCTGTTAATGGTTATCTCGAGACGACTGATATGGTGAACATGAGGGCTATAATGATTGATGTGGATTTTCCTGGATGCGCAGATGACTGGAACCTGTCTTTAAGCTACATGCTTAAGACCCCTGATAAAAACTGGTGCAATATAATGATAGGTGATGAGTGGACAGGGGACAACTCACTTTATCCTATTTCAGGATATTTCTGGATCACTGGCGCAAATCCTAACCTATGGTGGACAAACAGCCTCATGAGGGTGGATGATAATGATGCGATAAATCTTGCTGCTTATGGTGTTCCGCACGAGATCAATAAGTGGTATGATATGTCTTGGTCAAGAATAGATGGTGTTCATAGGGTTATGATAGATGGCAAGCTTGTCGTTCAAAAAGAGGACTCAACTTACATGGATGATAGGTTCAAAAAATTATTTTTGACATCAAATGTTGGAGGCGAGCCAGGCAACAGGCAAAGATGCGCTTATGATAACATTGTTCTTAGAGTTGGAAACTTTGATTATAATAACACGGGCTCTTGTGGAGACGGAGTGTGTGATGGTGATGAGGACTGCACCAGCTGCGAGGCAGACTGCGGCAAGTGTCAGCCACAACAAAATGATACGTGGAACATATTTGTCTCGAGCAAGATATATGCAGGAAATTTCAACGGTCTTGGAGGAGCAGACTATGAGTGTCAGGCCCTGGCTAACCAGGCAGGCAGGACAGGGAGCTGGATAGCGATGTTAAGCATAGACCCTCTTAGTGCAAGAGACAGGATACCTGAAGGAAGATATATGACTATGGATGGCAGGTTGATGGCTGAAAGCAAGGCAGACCTTTTTGATGGTTCTATAAGCAACGCGATCAACAGGAACGAGTATGGGTATCAACTTTTGGGAGCAAACCTTTATGTCTGGACAGGAACAAGCTCTAACGGCTCTGTTGCGAACACGTGCTGGAACTGGTTCACCAACACAAGCTCCACTTATGGCACTACGGGCGTCGCCTACTTTAACAATGATGATTGGGTTGAGTGGAGACACACTACTGTCTGCGGAAACTACAGCCACATATACTGCATAAACAACGGCACACAGGCGCCTTTCTATTGCGGTGACAGTATCTGTAACGGATATGAAAACTTCACAAGCTGCTTTTCTGACTGCGGTTCAGACCAACAGTTTTGCGGTGATGGATCATGCAATGGAGATGAGAACTGCAGCAGCTGCAGCATCGATTGCGGAAACTGCACAGCATCCTGTGGTAATAGCATATGTGATGATGATGAAAGCTGCGAAACATGTCCATATGACTGTGGAAACTGCCCAGACACAACCCCTCCTCCTCAGGTCAAGATAACATCACTTGTGCAGGCAGAAGACGAGCTAAAGGTGGTCGTATCATGGGGTCAGACAAACGCTTCTGATGTCAGCTACTATAAGATATACAGGTCAGGATCATATTTCTATGATGTAAGCAGAATGATCCCTATAGCAAACACAACAGGAATATCTTATGATGATCCAGGAGTTGAGATAGGATCCTCATATTACTATGCTGTCACAGCCATAGACACATCAGGAAACGAGCAGTACTATGTAGGTCCGGCAAAAAGGATAAACGTAACTGACAACCTGCCGCCAAAAGTATATGTCAGCGACGTAGGAGACAAGATAATCGGAAAAGTCGTGCTTTTTGCCTCATTGATCGAGACAGGATCAGGCCTTGATCAGAGCTGCGAAGTATGCTTGTCAAAAGACGGGATATGCGACACTGAATGGACCAGAACAAATGTAGTGAACATGTTTGAGGAAGAAGCACAGAACGGAACATGCTACTATGAATGGGACCCTGAAAATTATGAGAGGACAACATACACCTATAACTTCAGGGTCAATGATACCTCAGGCATGAGGGGAACAGGAAACCCTAAGGTGACGCAGCTGATAAACGTAACGCTTCCGGTAGACTTCAGCATAGACCTTGTTTTTGGCTGGAACCTCATATCAATACCTTTGATACTTGAAGACCAGTCGACTGAGACAGTCCTGGCATCAGTTTCAGGAAACTACAGGAGGATATACTACTACAACTCAGAATCAGGCAGCTGGGAGGTCTTTAACCCCCAGAGGACAGTTTTTGACAGCCCTAACAGCCTGCTCCAGCTAAGCGTCGGAAAAAGCTATTGGATAGACATGATATCTGATGATACTCTGGAGATAACAGGATACAGGCCAGTCAACTTCACGAGAAACCTGGTCTCAGGCTGGAACTTCATTGGGCTTCCATATTCAGATTCTGATGTTAATATATCATCCGCTTTCTCTTCGATAGACGGATATTACTACAGCATATATTCATACAACACAGATCTTGAGAAGTGGAACACTTACAGCCCCATACCTCCAGCCTTCCAGCCAAACACCCTCAACGATGCGAAGCCAGGAACAGGATACCTTATTGACGTAAAGACAGATGTCCTCTGGAGGCCGTGATAATGAACCTAAGATTTTCTTTCTTATCACTTATCTGTATCCTTATCATACCTTTGCTGGTATTAGCCCAGCCACCACAACCTCCCACTACAGTTTACGGAAAGGTAGTGGACCAGGACTCAAACCCCAAGCCCAGCTTTGCAGTGACAGCAAGATGGGTTGATGGGGAAGGAAGCGAGCATACAAGCACAGCCTTTACACTGACAAAAAGCCAGGCAGACTCATTAGGCGACCAGACCCTTGAAGGATACTACTTTTTCAACCAGGGCACCATAATGGCTCCGGAAGGGTCGCCGATAGAGCTGAAAGTAGCAGATTTTGATTCAGTCATCATCGACGCTTCTCCAGGAAGGACAGTCCAGGCATCAAGAAATCTCGTCATCCAGGTATCAGGAGGGGTGTTTAGCAGCTTCAACTCAAAACTTATTGACTGGCTTTCAAAAATAGGCATAGGCCCATCAAAAGGTACAGGACCACCGGGTGGTGGAGGATCAGATTTTGGCGAGGGAGGGTCTGGAGGGGATGATTCCGGGGGAAGCTCTGCAGGATCATCTTCAGGAACAGGCGCCGCTGGAGGATCATCAGGCTCGCAGCAGCAGGAATCATCAGACACGTCTTCAGGCGAAGGAGATTCATCAGGTCCTTCAGAGAGATCTTTAGGATCTGATCATGACAGCAGGGAAGCAGAAGGTGATGATGGAGGCAACTCATCAGCCAAAGGGATAGTTGACAAGTGGCTAAAATACCTGAAGCCAGACCCAAACAAGAAAAAAGAAACCACAACTAATCCAAAAAGCACAAGCAACCAATCAGGCGCAGGAGCATCTCAGGGTGCAGGAGACCCAGACCAACTAAATTCTGGGATAGGAAACGTATCAAACATAAACCTGAAAAAAGTTGATGGAAACTGCTCAAACTGCTCAGGAAATTTCACATCAGGAAACGAAGACCTTCTTGGACAAAAAGAAAATAACACGCCCGAGAACATAACATCATCCTCAGAGCAGCAAAAGCAGGGATCCTTAACCTACAAGGAAGCGTTTTACAAGAGGATATCACTAAGGAAACTGATATGGATCGTAGGGATTCCTGTCGCTATAATATCTCTCCTCATAGGGGCGCTTTTCGCTTTTGGCAAGACCATGGAATATCTTGGAACAAAGGATACTGAAAAAAAGATCGAACGCGCGCTTCTTTCACCTGTACAGGAAATAATGTCAGAAGAAGTGCCTGCCACATCCCCTGAAGCGCTGCTTTCAGAGATACTTCCTGTTATGGATGACCAGGACTTCAATTACGCATGCGTCCTTGAAGCAGGAAAGATAAAAGGCACGCTTTCAGAAAAAACGATCCTAAGAAAGATAGATGACACGAGCAAGTACAGGAAACTAAAAGTTGCAGATGTCATGGACGAATCACCTCTAATTGTGGAAGTCGACGCTGCAGTATACGAGGCAGCGCGGCTTATGAAATCAGGGAAAGTGAGGAAGATACCCATCTTGAACCATGGAGATATAGACGGCATACTTACCCAGACCCATGTCTTTGACCACATGCTTAGCATCAATCTGTCAAAAGGAGTAAAACCTGAATCTATACCTTCCCTGAATTCTGTCATGAAAAGGACAGTCGTCAAGGCAGAAGAAAACACGCCGATAGAGGAAGCCCTGTCTCTTATGAGAGAATCAGGCATAAGCAGCATTGTTGTTGTCAAGTCAGGAGAACCGATAGGCATATTCACAGAGAAGGATTTCCTTCACTGCCTTGTAAGCGCGCCAGAAAAGCTTGTCTCTACACCCATAGGAAAGCTTATGAGCAGGCCTGTCTTTACGATATCATCTGACATCAGCATCCTTGACGCCGGCGACGAGATGCTCCAGAAAAAATACAGGCACATCGTCGTAGTACAGGGAAAGAAGATGGTGGGAGTGGTCAGCCAGACAGACCTGTTCAAGGCAGTGTACCCATTCTTCCACAGGCTCACCTCCAAAAGGTTCAAAAGAAAGACTGCGGGAAAAGGGGATGAGTGAGGATATTACTTCTTTACCTAACCGACCATCCTCTCAACAATACCTTCAACAGCCCTGACCATGTCTGATTCCTTTCCTATCTTGCTTAGAGGGACTGAGTTCTCGTCAGCTTCTGTTATCCTTGGATCAGAAGGTATCCTTGCTATCACTTCTATGCCTTTTTCTTTTATCAGATTTTCTGTCTTTTCAGAAGCCTGCTTTGCTGCTTTGTTTAGTATCAGGAAAACCTTTCCGACATCTATCTCCACCTCTTTTGCAAGGTCTATTATCCTTGCTGCGCATTCAGTCGCACGAAACGAGTCGCTCACTATAAGCACGAAATCAGACCTGACAGTAGTCCTCCTGCTAAGATGCTCCAGCCCCGCTTCGTTGTCTATTATCACAAAATCATAATCATTCATTATCGTGTCAGTATAGTCCCTTATCATGGAATTTGCAAAGCAGTAGCAGCCCCTTCCTTCAGGCCTTCCCATCACGATAAGGTCTATATTATCCCCTTCGCTTATCGCATCCTCTATGTGGAACCTGATATATTCCTGCTTTGTGATACCCTGCTCTTTTAGCGCGCTTTCCCTCACTCCACCGACTGTCGCCTTGACAGGCAGGCCCAAAAGCTCGTTCACATTTGAGTTTGGGTCAGCATCGACGACAAGTACCCTGCCTTTTTTTGAAAGTGTGATTGCAAGAAGAGCAGATATCGTGCTCTTGCCAGTGCCCCCTTTTCCGGTTATTGATATTATCTTTGCCAATCTAATCACCTTCAAGAGAGTATTCATTTCTTATCTTTTTTGATAGCTCCTTGATCATCCTGCACACCTTGATGCTTGCTTCTTCTGTCAGTGATCCCACGCCGCAGCTTGGAGTCAGCACAGACTGCCTCAGCATCTTGTCTTGGTCTATGCCTTTTGCTGCAAATTCTTTCACAAGCCCGTTGAATCTTTTGAACAGGCTCTGTGCATCCTCTTTTGCGATAAGATCATTGCTGCTTGGCACTATCCCCCAGCCAAGGAACTTTCCGTCATCAATAAACTTTTTTAGCTCCTGGGGATAAAGCAGAAGATTCTTCGCATATTCATAAGCGTCAAAGCATATTATGTCAACATCTGTCTGCATAGGGATGCTCCAGTTGGTATTCGCGCAGCAGTGCATGGACCTGATACAGTCCAGCCTTCCAAAGACAGTATTAGCGCTTTCTATCACCTGCTCTTTTGTCAGGCTGATATACGCTGATCCGAAGCTTGAAAGGAAAGGCTCATCTGCAGCGATTATCACGTTCTTGTTGATCTTCTTCATCTCATCAAGCATCCACTGCGCCTTTAGCGCAAGAGCCTGCGTAACACCTTCAAACAGAAGCTCGTCGTAAAGTATAGGCTTCTTGTCCTGGTCTGTCACCTGAAGACAGAAGCTTATCGGGCCTGTGATCTGCCCTTTTATGAACTCTCTTTTTGAAAGCGCATCTTTTTCTCCAAAAAAATGATACAGTCCCTTTGAGAACTCCTCTGATATCGCATAGTCTTTAGTTTCTCCCTGCATGAAGTCATTAAGTATCTTGTCTACCTGCTCTGCTATCCTTTCATCGTCTGTAGTGTCAGCGTATATCTTATCGTCCTTTAACACAAGCGGGCTGATCCCCTCATTGAACTGGGCATACATGTTCTCATTGAAGCCAAGCTTTGGAAGCTGCGGCCAGCACGGTATGTCAAATGATTCCATGCAAAGCTTCATAGCCTCTGCTGCTGTACCCTGCGGAAATGACCCTATCGGAAAAGTCTTGCAGTATCCTAGTTTTGATTTCATTTTTTGTTACCTTCTTTGATCTATTGGTTTTTCACATCAAACATATCTGTGTCAGTATGCGGCAGAAACATCGCAGCAGTGTACTGCTTCATGAATCCTGTATCGCTGTTCAGGTCTATGTATGTTGCGCTTTTTGAGATCCTTTTCATCCTCTCAAGATTTGCCTTGTCAAGCAGCAGGAACACAGCACCGCTTATAGCAGTGTTTCCTGCAAAGACCACCTTGTCCCTTGTGATGTTCGGAAACATCCCTATCCTTATTGTGTGGTCAATATCAAGGAAGTTGCCAAATCCTCCTGCGATTACAAGCCTGTCAACATCATCAAATTTCAGGTTGCTGTTCTCAAGAAGGATTGCCTGGGAAGCGAATATCGCAGCCTTGCTCCTTATTATGTTCTTGATATCCCTCTCTGATATGAACACATCTTTTGTCAAGTAAAACCTAGGGTCCTGGCTGTCATACCCCTGCCCCAGATGCAAATTGTTAACCTTTAGCTTTGCGGCATCAAAGTTTCCGCTCCTGTCTATCATGCCTTTATCAAACAGCTCTGCAATAAGGTCTATTAGCCCTGTCCCGCAGATCCCCAAAGCCTCGCCTCCATCTATCGTGGTATACGTTACTTCTGTCTCGCTTTTCACCCTCACAGAGTCTATGGCCCCGCCTGTAGCCCGCATCCCGCACTTTACCTCACCACCTTCAAATGAAGGCCCGGCAGAACTGCTTGCACACATCATCCATTCCCTGTTCCCAAGCACCACTTCCCCGTTTGTCCCGACATCTATAAGCAAAGTGTTCTTCTCTTCACTGTCAAGGCCCGTGCATATTATATCTGCGACAATATCTCCCCCAACATAACCTGATATGGCATCAAAGCATATGACCCTCGCATCATCACTTATGCCAAGCATGCTTTGTTTTCCGCTTACCTCATCAAAAGATGTCTCGACAACTGCTTCAGTCCTGATAGAACTCGGATCTTTTCCGAAGAAAAGGTAAGTCATTATAGTGTTTCCTGTTATCACAGCAGTCCTGATATCATCCTTTGATACTTGGCTGTTCTTATCAAGAAGCGCCGAAATAAGGTCATTGATCGTTGCGACAACAAGATCTCTTAACTTATCAAGCCCGCCAACTTTTTTTGCGTGAAGCATCCGCGAAAGCACATCTGCACCAAGATTGATCTGCCTGTTGTAGTCGGATGCGCTGTCGATGACAGCTCCTTTGTCCATATCAACAAGAGCAGCGACAACAGTTGTAGTGCCTATATCAACAGCAAGCCCAATACCTTTTCCTATAGGATCTATCTTTTCAGGAGACTTCTTTTGTGCGCCAAGTATCTTCCCTTGCGTTTCTGGAACATAGGCCGTTACATCATTTTCAGGAAATGTCGTGCATGCAAGGACCATCCTGCCGTCTATCCTTACAGTGCACTTGCCACATATGCCTTTTCCTCCGCACTGCGCATTTATCTTGATTCCAACCCTTGTTGCGATGTCAAGAAGGCTTTCACCTTCCTTTGATTGTGCTTCTTTTTCCTCTTTTCCGACTATGAATATTATCTTTGCCATTTTTTTATTTGGGTAAATATGAATTGTGACACTAAAGCATCATTTTTTCATCTCGTTTAGGAACTTCTTGATGTCAGATGAGTTCTTTGGCCCGACAATCACCTTAAAGCCGCTCTTTTCTTCCAGATCTCCCTTCAGGTGCGCCAAGAAACCAGGTATCACAAGGGTCTTGGTATTTGCCACGTGCTCGATATCTTTTTCCTTGATGAACTTGGCGATCTTTTCAGCATTTATCTTGTCTGAAGCAAAAGCAGTCAGCACAGACTGGCCTTCAGTGTCGACAACAAGCAGCCTGCACGGAACGCTTGCAGACTCGCAGTCGCTTGAGACAGTGAAGTAAGTGAGCGAAAAGTTTGTGGTGAGAAGCAAGGCTCCTTCCTTCGCATTGTTTATCTCATACACTCCAGGGTCTATCTGAAGCGGCCGCTTTGGATCAGTGAATATGTTTTGCCTTAACGTGACCAGAGGATAAAGCTGCTGATCCTCAAACTTGTCAAGCACGATAGCCGAAGAATATTTTATCATGCTGATACAAGCCTCTTCAAAGCTCTTCGGAAAACTGACCATAGGATATCCTGCTTTTATATCCTTATCCTTGACAGCAAGCCTCCTGATGATAGTGTGCTTCCTGACAAGGTCGCCTGTCGTGCTTGAGACAACCTCAAGCAGTATGTCCTTCACCCCTGCAGACTGAGCCTTTTCACAAGAAGAAAGAAGATCATCTATCTCCTGCGCCCCGACCACAAGCAAGGCGCCAGTCTTTTTGGCGAGCTCGCAAGCCCTGCCAAGATCACCATCCTTGAACCTTAAGACAGGCCTTTTAGGTTGCCAGACATCTGCTGTCCTCTCAAGAGTATTGGCGTCTGATATTATCATTACAGGCATGTTCTTGATCCTGCTTACCTTATCCAAAAGCGTCTTGAGCACGTTCTCATCATCTGCTTCAACTGCAGCAAAATCAAGCCTTATCTGCTCCCCTACCCTCTCATAATCAAAGCTTTCCAGGATCTTTATCCTTCTCTCTATCTCTTTTTCTTCCATCACCCCTGAGATAAGGATGCCTATCGCTGTCCTGTTTACGAACTTGTTCTCATGCCGAAACATCACAGTCTCGTTTCCAAGCTTTAAGTTTCCGAAAATCACCTCTCTTATCGGAGGCCTTGTAGAATCAAGAAGCTTCTGCTTGACATCTTCTTTCACATAAGGGCATTTGCTTATGCTTTCTTTTTGCTGCGAAAGAGCCATCGCAAAAGCTAAGCAGGTCTGATAGCCGCACTCCTTGCAGTTGGTCTTAGGAAGCTCCTTGTATATCTCTATTGCAGATGGCATCTTACTCTCTCCAACACTTCAGGATTCCTGATCATTATGATGTTTGCTCCGGCGCAAAGAAAGCTTAAAGCTGTTGCTGCCTCCCAATCCTTGCCTCTCCTGCTTATGTCTCCGACTTCCTTGCTCTCATCAAAAGTTTCCCTCGCATCCCATGCTTTTGATGCGTAAGCGATGATAGGCTGCGCCACCCCGTCATCTCCTTTCAGCGCGTCGATCTTCAGCCTTTCGATCGTTGAGTAAGTGTACTCAAGGCCGTAGCCGAGGCCCGCTGAAAGAGGATCCATAACTATGTTCTCTTTTTTCACGCCCATCTCAGAAAGAAGTATGTTAAGCTGCTTCATGAGGTTCACATCCATGGGTGTCTGCGCAATTATGACATGATTATACACGAGACTCAGTGCTCCGACCTTCTTGTAATTCTCCTCTTTTGCCATCGCGATCATTATCCTTCTCTTCATCCCAGACGCTTCCTTTGCGCAGGCCTGCATAAGCGAGACAGAATTTTCAGTCTCAGGAAAAGAGACCATCACAGGAACACTGACAGAAGAAAGAACACCTTTCAATGCAGCAATGACTTTCCCTTCATCATCACCCTCTTTCACTACAAGACAGATGATGTCAGCTTTTTCTGCTGCAGCCTTCGCCCAGGCAGCACAATCTGAAGAGACAGGCCCCCATTCCCTTATCGACAGCTCGTTTTCAGGAGGGGTTATGAAGACCTCAAGGCCAAGAAGCGGCCTGCTTGTCTTCCCATCAAAGTCAAGAAACGGAAAAGCAGCTTCTCCACCTATGCTTTTTCCTCCTGCATCTATCTCCCTTATCTTCCCCGGATAACTCTCTTTTGGAAACTGCATTTTGATCTGTGATATTTGTTTTTAGGATTAATGCTTTAGTGTCTTGAAAATCCTTGATTGGATTGTGAAGGCGCGGCCTCCCCGTAGGGGGCGACCCCCGTCTACGCGCTTGATATACTAGCGCAAGGATTTTCACCTTAGGACACTAAAGCATTAAATCAAGCTTGACATCTTCAGCACAGGATGGTCCTTCTTAGTTATGTACTCTATCACCTGCTCGGGGGTGGATGCGGAGTTCTCATCAGCGATCATGTCAATAAGTGCAGGGTCTATCTCGCTTTCTTTTGACTCGATCTTCCCCGAAAGGTACTTCTTCAGCGCGCTTGTCATCCAGACCACCCTTTTCATGCCGCCTTCTGTGAGGATGAACTTTTTGCTTGAGACATAAGCCCTGCTGACACCCATAAACCCTGGCACCTGATGGCCTCCGCTTATAGTCCCTGCAAGCGTCGTGAACTTCATGCCTGTCGGAGTCATGCCTTCAAACTCGCGGTTGACAAGAATGATGCCGTTTGCCTCAGGAAGGATCGCTGCGATGCACTCAAAACAGCCGCAGCTTGTCATAGGATCTTCCATGATGCTGTACATGTTCACCCTTTTTAACACGCCATGAGAATCCCTTTCGATCGCCCTGTCTATCTCGTTCCAGTGCCCGACCCTCTTGTCATCATCAGTCTGATTACCTAATCTTATAGGCTGGTTCCCTCCGCTTGGGCTTATCTGGTTTCCGGTCTTTGCATCAAGCCAGCTTACAGCACCGCAAAGCCCTACCCTTTCAGGAGACACGATGCAGACATGGTCCTGCGCAAAGCTCTGGCACAAGAGGCAGGTATAAAAAGTATCAACGCTCTCATCAGTCATGCCTTTCATCCTCTTGTCCCTTTTCTCATATTTTGATCTTGCCTCAGTTAAAAGCTCATTAACCTTTGACTCATCAGTCACGATCTTAATAGAAACCTTGTCTACTATCTGCCCGTACTCCTCATGAAGGTTCGAATAGATGATCTCCCCAAGGTGCCTGAGCCTAAATCCTTTCTTGAAAGCCTCCTTACTTATCCTGGTCCAGGTGAAAGTCCTCTTCCCAACCTGCCAGACACCCTCACCCTGGTTTATGAAATCCTCCATCTTGCCTTCGATTATCGACTCGAAATCCTCAAGCATCTTCTCTCCGGCAAGCTGTATGTAAAAACCAAGAGGGAGAACCCCTCCTTCCTCAATCCCATCAATATCCTTCCCTATGACAGTGATATCATGATCTTTTATCTCATCAAGGCCAGCTTTTTTTACAAGAAGGAACCCAGGTGACTTTGTCCCACCGCCTTCCATCTGGTACTCGCCTTTCCTTATCCTTTCTCCAGTGTATATGAAGCCGTACCTTATAGGCAGGTCGATCTTTTTAGCACGGGTCTTGATCTTCTTTAGCTCAAATGCCTTTTTCACAAGCTCATCTGTCTTAACAGGATAAAGAAGCCCGTCTATCTGAGGAAGATTCTGGTCTGAAATTATAGGGATGCCAAGAGCAAGTGCCGCGCCTGCAAGGCTGAGAGTTGTCTCTTTTGGAAGGCCAACAGCTATTATGAAAGCCTTTATCCTTGCATTCACATAACTCACGATATCCTGCGCCTGCCCCCTCTTCTTGTCTCCGAAAGTAAGAGCAGCCCTTAGCGCAAGGTTGACAGCAAATATGATAGAAGCCTCATCCTCTCCTAGGATGATCGTCCTGTATTGCATGCCTATCTTTGCCGTGTCTTTCAGCTGACCTGCCAGTTCTCCGCAGACAAGCGTGAGTATGCCGTTTTCCTGCATCTCTACCAGCTGCTCATTCACAGCAGAAGGATCCTTTGCCTTACCGATAAGTATGCCTATCCCGGTTATGGTCTCATCGACAAGATGCACGCCAAGCTCCCTTAACGTGACATCGTGGATAAATCCGGATGTGTTATCATCCTTTTTCCCTTCAAGAAGCTCAAGCGCCTTCTCTATCTCGATGCAGATAGCCGCAGTAAGGCTGTTAAAGATAAGCGTGTCAGCATCTTCTTCTGCGCCTTTCTTAAACCCCCTTTTCTTGAGCTCTGTAACAAGCTGCCCTAGCTTGTTTATCTTCTCCTTGTAAAGGCAGAAAACCACCGGAAGCTCAAACTCGGTCTGCGGAAAAGAAAGCTCTTTTTCCTCTCCATATGCCTTTACTGCAGTGTCAAGCCTTTTTAAGGTGTCAAGATAGACCTTCTCAGAAGACTGATTAACTATATCAAACACGTCTTTTTTTCCAACCATAATTACCCCTCTGGAGTCACCTAAAATTTACTTTGTTTATAAAATTATCGTAATATGGCAGGTACTGTTGAAAGTGAAGGTAGGATCAATTTTGCGAGCTTCTTTTTGATTTAGTATTCAGGCTGACGTGGGGGGCGTCCCTTACGGGGAAGTCAGCCTAGAATGATAAAGAATCACAAGCGAGCACGATGCTACCCGAGCGCAAGCGAGACTTTCAACAGTGTCATAATATAGTAAGAATATCACAAATCATATTCTATCTCGTCATCCGTGCTGCTGGGGCTTGATGCAAGAACGATAAGTATCCCTGTCTTATCCTTTGAGACTATCTTGTGGGACACTCCAGTCCTGATGTATACTGCCTTGTTATCATCCGAGCCAAGAGAGAACACTTCTTTCTCTTTTGTGTTTATGTCTTCTAGGAAAAAATCAAACTTCCCCTGTAGTGGGACAAGCACTTCCTCTTTCTTCTTATGGTAATGGTTTCCTGCAGCATTATCCTTTTCAAGAAATTTTGATACATAAACAAACCTTGCGCGAAACTTAAGAGGGTACCTCTCATCAAACAGGGGGATGAAAAGCCTGCCTTTCTTTGAGTCCCTCGGATTGAGCCAGAACACAGTCGAAAGCCTTGTGTCCTCCTGTCTTATAGGTTTGGAATATCTATCCAGTGAATTGTCTGCCATGACATGAAAAGAAGAACAATATTATATAAACCTATTTCTTTCAGATGCTTTGCCCAAAAAGTCCTACTTCGCTGACAATGTCAGTGTCGCCAAACTAGGGTTTGGCGGACTCAAAAGTTTGTGAGACAAACTTGTGAGTATACTTGCGTATACAAGCCCTGTCAGCTACGTCGGGCCATGCCATGTATGCCCTTCAGGCATACTATGGCATACACGGCACCGACGCACTTTTTGGACAAAAGCCTCTTTAAGAAGACGGACTCACTTCTTCCTTTCCTCACTTATCTTAAGCAGCAGTCCAGGCACGATTATAAGGGCTCCTCCAACTATCATGTTCCAGGTGATGATTTCCTTAAAGAATATTATGCTGAACACTATCGCAGCTACTATCTCCCAATACGCAAACAGGGAATACTCAGCCATCTTCATCCTCTTAAGCGCGTAAAACAGGAATATGAACCCGACAAGCCCCACAACCAGCCCATAGCTGAAACCCACGCTTATCTGTGCAGGAGAAGGCAATGGCCTGTTGATGAAGATGAACGGAAGAAAGATCACCGCTCCAACCAGATTCTGAAAAAATATGGTCTCTGCTTTTGAATAGGTCTCCCGCCCTTTCTTAAGTATGACAAACATCAGTGCGACAAGGATAGCTGAAACAAGCATAGCTGCCATGCCTATGAAATCCTTGTTCTGCATGCTTATCTCCTTGTTAAGATACATGAAGATGATGCCAGAGAAAGCAAGGGCAAGCAAAATGATATTTTTTTTCGTGACCTTTTCCTTAAGTATGAAAATGCCAAATATTGTCGCAAATATAGGATAAGTGAAAAGAAGGATCACCGCGTTTGCGATCGTCGTGTACAAGTACGCAATTATGTACAGGAACATCCTGGCTGCATTGAGCAAGGATGCAAAAAGCATTATCTTGTAATCTCCCCTGAAGATCTTTGTCTTCTTCCAGCTAAGGTATAAGGACAGCAGCAAGACAGGAACAGCCAGCCTGAAGAAAGTGATTGTCGTCGCAGGCAGCCCCAACATCTTTATGAACACGCCGCCCAAGCCGCCAATAGTAGCTCCTATTATCACAGACATGAACGGATTGAGTTTCATACACACAAAAGAATGGAAGGATTATAAAAACGTTTGGGAACTGTGATACTTTTCAGGCTTTGTCCAAAAAGTTCGTCGGTGCCTTGTTTTGCGTTGATTTGCGAATGCAAATCAAGGCAGCGCAAATAGATTTGCTGGCGTTTGGCTTTGCCAAACACATGGCCCGACGGAGCTGACTATGTTCATATACATCAAGTATAGGGTTAGTCACCAAAGCGAAGCTTTGTGTGACCCAGCGGAAACATATTTTCCGCGTGAAGTCAGCGAAGTAGGACTTTTTGGACAAAAGCCTCCTTTTCCATAACCTTTTAATACTATCCTTGTTTTGGGGAACTTATGGTCAGGTTTTCTTTGCCGGGGAAGAACGAGAAGTGGTTCGTGCTTGCGCTTGTGATGATAGCGCTCTTCTTCTGGACCCTTCCCATGCAGCAGAGCCAGATGCCTTTTGGAGATGTAGATGCTCCTGCTCACTTCACGATCTCGGATTATATGGCCAAGACAAACATGCCGATGTATCTTCTTCCGCCTTACATAAGCTACATGTACGGCTCGCTTGCCAACGGTAAGCTGTGGTATTCGCCGCAGTTCCATCTTGACGCTGCGATAGCCCAAAGAACATCAGGCTCAAGGATACTTGGGTTTTACCTTTTTGTCACAGTGATGTCCATGATGTTCGTGTTCTCAAGCTATCTGCTGATAAGGAAGCTATACGGCTTTCTTCCTGCTTTCATATCGTCATTTGCGCTGATATTTTCAGTGAGGGACTACCAGACATTCCTTTGGGCGCTTTGGCCTGAAAAGGCAGCATTTGTAATGATCCCTGCGATACTATACTCTTATTATTCTTATGTCGAATCTGTGATGGACAAGAAAGAGAAAAAGACATATCTTATCATGACAGTGATACTTGCAGCGACACAGTTCTTCTTCCACCCGCAAACATTCGGAGTCTCGCTTCTTGCCATAATCCTGTTCACTGCAGTGATATCATTCAAGGAGAAAAAACTTCCTTTCAACTGGAAGACAGCAGCAGTTGCCGCACTTGTCTTCGTACTTCTCCTCGCACCGTTCCTGCAGTTTCCTCTCCTTTACGCAAAAAACACAGACGTATCGAAAGGAAACGCAGACAAGATGTCCCTCTCATCTTTATTCAGGTGGTACCCTCCGGCAAGCATAGCAAATGGGTCTGTGCCAAATGACTTTTTTTCATACTCCTACACTTTCGGAATATGGACTCTGCCACTATTGCTTTTAGGGGTATTATCGCTTGCGCTCAACAGGAAGCGCCGCGATTTCCTAATGCTCTCATGGCTTGTCACGATCTACCTATGCTACCATCTTGGCATAATAGGATTCACAGGAAGGATACACCGGTTTCTTGCAGGAGAAGCGCACCTTTTCATACCTCTCATGACAATAGGCCTTCTTGGGATAGTATCATTTTTCAAGCTTTCAGAACAGAAAAAGACCTTTTTCAGGTACGGCCTTGCAGCAGCATTCATGATAGCAGTCATCACCATGAGCGCTCCTTTAGCATATGAGAACATGAAGTATGCTTATTCAGGAGCATCAAGGATAACCGGTTCAGAGTATGACGCGACAGTATGGCTAACCCAGAACACGCCTGAAAACTCATACCTTAGGATAGCAGGAACACTTGTCCCAGCAAAGAAAAAATTCATGGGATTTCTTGCTTTTGACTATCCTGTTTATGATTACCAGCTTTTGGGTGACACGCACCCAAATGCGTCACAGGCAAACTACCTGCTCGTAGATTATAACGACATAATCGCTTCGCAAAGGTCGGACATAGCCCAGGGCCTGCTTTCCTGGGAAAAAAACCTTTCAAAAGACAAGTACAGCCTTGTCTACAATACAGATTCGCTGAGGGTGTATAAGATTGAAGATTGATCAAGAGACAAAGGAAGAACTGAAGCTTTTGCTTATACCTCTTGTTTTGATAGTCATACTAGGAGCAGTACTTTTCAGGCTTGAAGGGATAAGGTTCTTCCTGGCCATGGCGATAGTGTTCATGCTTCCTTCCTACCTAGTCCTGAGAAGATGCGGCCTTGAAAAAGGAGAGACAATACTGTTCTCCTTCCTGGCAGGAGTAGGGGTTGTCCCAAGCATAACCTACCTTCTCGGGATGCTGATCGGATCGATAACGATATCAATCCTGATAATCATAGTGTTATCCATCGGCGCAGCTTTTTTGATGAGCCGTATCAAGAAAAAGTGATTCATCCCTTCCAGTAATACTTCCAGTTCTTCTTGTAATAATCATAGGTCTTCTTGATGCCTTCCTTCATCCCTACCTTGGGCTTCCAGGAAAGCACCTCTTTCATCTTGGTTATGTCCGTGACATAGCCTCCAGTCTCGACGTTCTCATAGTTCTTCGGCCATGGGACCTTCTCAAAGTTTCCCTTGCCGACAGTCTTGACAACAGTGTTTACCATGTCGATAAACTTTGTCGGGACGCCTGATCCTATGTTAAATCTTTCACCATCAGCTTTCTTGTTGACTCCTGCAAGGATGAACCCGTCAGCGATGTCTTCAACATAGATGTAGTCACGAGTCTGCTCACCGTCACCAAACACCTTGATGGTCTTCCCTTCCATCGCCATCCTGATAAACCAGTTGACCATAGAATACTTTGAGTGCTTGACCTGGCTTCTTGGGCCGTAAGGATTAGCGATCCTGAAACAGACAGTCTTGATACCGTAATGCCGGTTATAAGCGATGTAATATTTTTCTCCTGTAAGCTTGTGCACCCCATATATTGACAATGGGTCCTGCGGATGCTTCTCATCGACAGGATTATAATCCAGCTTTCCAAACTGCATCCTCGAACCTGAGAAAAGAACCTTTGCATCAGGGTTAAACTTCCTTATAGCCTCAAGGACGATTATGTGGCCGCGGCAGTTTATGTCAAGATCAAGAAGGGGGTCTGTCTGGCTGTCAACGTAGCTAACCTGGCCTGCAAGGTTAAAGATTATGTCCTTATTCCTTACTGCGTAATTGATCGCTCCCTCATCACGGATGTCAGCGACATGCACCTGGATCTTGTTTCTTATCTCCTTGACATTGTACATGTTTCCTCCGTAAAGAGGAAGCATTGCATCAAGGATGGTCACTTTTGCGCCGTAGCTCACAAGCTTGTTCGCTATAGTGCTTCCGATAAGTCCCAGGCCTCCTGTTATCAGGACTCTCTTGCCTGAATAAGCGTTTTTTAGGTTGACTGCCATATCCTTTCAGGGTTATTTTTAGGTTTATAAAAATATCGTTACTTTAGAGGATTTTGATCAGTGGGTCAGTATTTTAGGCATATCTGGTTTTGCTGGCCCTACTGGACCAAGAACAGAAAGGTATGATGTGTCAGGATACACAAGAACAAATACACTTCCTTTTGTATGACCTGATATTAGCCTATCATAGACTTTTTTTCCGGTCGTGTAAGCATAAGTATTTCCTTGTGGGCAGGTTGTTACTAATTCAATATGGCCTCCCATAAGTTCAGCAACTCTTTTGCTAAATTGCAGCCCAAACCCTCCGCCATTGCTGCTATATGTGCCAAATATTTTCTGGATCTCCTCTCTTGCCACGTTTATCCCTTTTCCGTTGTCAGTCACTTTTATGATACGATACCTTCCTCTTCTTTCAAATTCGATACCTACTTCTGCTCCTGGATTATGGGAGTAAGCGTTCTTTACGAATTGACTGATCACTGCAAACGCCATTGCATGTGTAGGCAGAGGGTCAGGATCAGTTATACAGACTCCTTTATGAGTTGATGACTGAGCTGCAAGAAGGTCTTTTAACAATTCTGGAGGTATGTCCAACCTGAAATCAGGAGTTCCTTGTTTCACGAGATAATGCCTGGCATAACTATGGACTTGCAGAAGCGCAGTTTTCAGAAATATTCCATTCACAATCAGGTCGGGGTTATCCACTTCGTTTTCTAAATACGATTCAGTTGCCGCTGTCAGGATTTTCAGGTTTCCGATCATATCATGGCCATTTAGCCTGGCTGCAAGAGTCACATCATCAGGTTTGTATTCCTTTCCTAACAATTCTCTTTCTTGTTTTGCTAAGGTGAGGATCTCTATTAGAGAACCATAGAATGTGTGATCTATAAGGCTTTTGGCTTGTTCCAGCTCCTCGTTCAATAACGGGACTGCCCATCCGCTTTCCATAGGCTTTGGAAGTTCTAATGAATTAAGAAAGATAGCTCTAATGATTTCCTCTAGCGGATCCCGTTGTAAAGTGTCCGTACTGGCTTGTTGTAAGATCATTTTACCACAACCATCCATCAACTGATAACTAATTCACCCTTATATAGTAGTAAAGAATTAGACTATTTAAACCTTTCGTTTTTAATCGTAGGTTCAGTAGGGATATGTGTCAGCGCTCCACACCAGAAACTTGAGACAACTAGCCTATATATTTTTTAAAGGGATAGCTATGTAGAAGATGGAGCCTGTTTTAGGTATGGGGGGTTTATCGTTTCCCTCATATTTTACATCGCCTACAAATCCTGTAGCAGTACTATAATCCCATATTTTTCTGTCTTTTCCTCTAGTTTCAACCCCTACATAACCCCCCGACAATTCTGCAATCCTTCTTGCAAGAGTGAGGCCCAAACCTGTACCTTCTTCTTTTGTTGTCCGCCCTAAGAATATGTAAGGGATTATCTCTTTAGGAACTCCTCCACCGCTGTCCTGCACGCTTAATATCCTATAACCCTCATCTTTATCATCATATATCCTTACTTGGGGGCTAGGAACATAATCTGTTACCAATGCCTCTTCTACTGGTTCTATCTTATCTGTCTGTTGCAAAGCATTCTTCAAGAACTGGTGCAGTGCAACAAACTCTGCTGAAATAATATTTCCTCTGATCGAACTTGAGAATCCAAAATATTTCTTTTTATTACCTTCTTTTGACATTTTCTCAAGTAAATAACCAACTTGATTAAGAGGTACATTGA
Organism: Candidatus Woesearchaeota archaeon; assembly: GCA_046705145.1. Taxonomy (GTDB): domain Archaea; phylum Nanobdellota; class Nanobdellia; order Woesearchaeales; family JBJKQO01; genus JBJKQO01. Next base: position 53,928 of record JBJKQO010000054.1, on the reverse strand, counting down.
CTAAATATTTCTCGTTTCCTCCTGAAGCAACATAAGCCATCGTTGATAAGAATATTCTTGATAGGGTCATATAGGTATAGAAATCTGTGAGTTCATCGTCACTTATTGGCTTTTCTTTCTTTAACCTTGAAGGAAAAACAACTGCTTGTAGTAAAAATTTGTTATTAATATTCCCAAGATCATGCCTGTTGATCCTTACTGCCAAAGAAACATCATCAGTTAGGCTAGTGGGATATTCTGTAGGAATACGCAATAATCCATTTTTAGTTATACTTATTCTCTCTAAAAAAGATAGATCAACATAAGTCCTAGCTTCCTCAAGCTTCTCCCCTTCCAGCGGAAGATTCCACCCTCTAGCAAAAACATCGGGCCATTCAAGCACTATATCTCCTAGCTCTAGTATGAGCCCCTTCATACTTTCTAGTGTTTGTTCTAACTCACTCATCTTGTAATACCTTACAGAAATCACCTTTTTAACAGGAAGAAACCCTTTTTCTTTTATAAGGTTAACTTAATAGAATCCATAGATGATAGCGACTTTGGAGTGAATCTTCTTTTGTCAAGGTTTTTATAACATTTTATCGTGTTTAATTTACAGTTGTTTTCACCAATCAACATGACCAGGAGTACCTCGAGGATCTCGAAAAAACCGAGCTTTTTCAACAGGGTCTTCTGGAATTGAATCATCATCCATCATTTTAAGAAGCTCATTTGGATCAGAAATCCCAGTCATTCCTATAAAATAAGTACTGGCATGATAAACCTCTCCTGTCTTGACAAGGTAAAATACTTTTTTGATTATATTTGTTACGATATGATCTTCAGAATATCTTACGAGGGGTTGCGTCCCATCTCCTTCGGTTGGCTCTTCTGATCTACTGAAATTATTAATTACTTTTTTAATATTATCATCTCTTAAAGCAGCTAATGCCCTTTCAAGGAAGCTTCCTTGGAATTCTTTTGCTTCTTTTGCTATTTCATCAACTATTGTTCCGTATAGTCTTGAATCTGTCTCAGGCGACCTGTAACTAAGCAAAGTCTGTGCAAACTCAGTGAATCCTTCTAGATATTTTGTCATCACTCCCTCGCTTTTGGAGGTCATCTTAGCCTTATCTTCATACCCGCAATTTTGCATTAATCCTCTTATTTTTTCACGCTTATCTTCAGGTCCTTCAAGACGCCCCGAGAGTCCATTTAATTCATCATCAAGAAACCCGAATAAGGAATCTATCCCTTCTTGATTAGACCTGGCATATTGGATTATACTAAGAACAGCTTGGCGATAAGCTTCAAACCCCTCTAGGTTCTCTTTAAGTTTAGAAGGGTCTACATTGGTACAAACTTGTTCAGGTCTATTAAAACGAGGTCTAAACCTATCTGTAGTTGGAGTACTATCCCTTCCTTTAGGGCCATTTTTAGAGCCTTTATTTCTTCTCCTTGCCATGTTCTTCAGGAATATTTTCTATTTAATAAATATTTCCTAATCAAGTTAAAAATTATCCTATCTCATCCTCTCAGGAAACCCATGCCTATCTCGAGCCAGTACATGAACTCGTTGTAGCTTCTTATCTTGCTAAGTATCCTGAGCATGGTCCTTGGCCTCAGGTAATAATCTTTAAGAAGCTTCTTCTGCAGCTCGAAAAGCTCCTGTGACGTGAAGTTTTTCGTCCTCCAGGGAGGCACGCTTCCGTATATTATGAACTTCTCCCAGTCAAAATGCTCGATATACCCTTTAGACCTCATAATATCATAGACCTCTGTCCCAGGATAAGGGTTGAGTATTGCGACTGAAAGGAAATCAGGAGATATCTCTTTCATAAGGCCAGCAGTCATCCTGACATCTTCCATAGTCTCGTCAGGATGCGCGCCTATCATGAACGTGCCTTCACCATACTTAAGCCCTGCCTCGCGAGCCCATGAAAAAGCCTGCCTCACCTGCTCTACAGTGATCCCCTTTTTCATCAGGTCCAGCATACGCTGGCTGCCTGACTCCACACCGAAGCTTATCTTAAGGCATCCGGACCCTACCATGGCCTTAAGCATCTCAGGACTGACAGTGTTGACACGGGTATTGCAGTTCCAGGTGATCCCAAGCTTCTTTATCCTCTCGCAGAACTCAAACACAAGTTTCTTGTTAAGGGTGAACGTGTCATCCTCGACGCTCACATGGTTCACCCCAAGCTTTTCCTTGCACTCAACTATCTCTGCCATGATATTGTCGATAGACCTAAACCTCACCTTAAAGCCGTAATTAATATGGCCTGCGCAGAATATGCACTGGTTAGGGCACCCTCTTGAAGTCATTATCTCAGCGATGTTCAGAAACTTTCTTGAGAACCCCCTTGAAGCATGCGAGTTCTCATATTTTTTCATGCTGACAAGAGTCCTGTCAGGAAAAGGAAGCGAGTCAAGATCATGTATAAGAGGCCTTCTTTCCTCAACCATAACCTGTTTTCCCTTCCTCCACGCAGTCCCTTTTATACCCGAAAGCTTTTCCTTTCCTGAAAGCCTTTCCATCACCTCAAGGATGGTCTCCTCACCTTCTCCCATGACAACTATGTCAAACTGGGGGAACTCCTTAAGTGTCTGTTTCGGTATCGCAGAGCAGTGCACCCCGCCTATAAGCACAGGGATATCAGGAAATGACTCTTTTGCTCCAGTTGCGATGATCCCTGCGTACTTTATCGCCGGCGTCATCGAGCTTATGCCTATCGCATCAGGCATCCACACACTTATTGACCTATGAAACTTCTCTTTTGAGAAAGAGTCAACATTAAAGTCGATAAGCCTCACCTCATGGCCGTTCTTCTTAAGGAATGAGGCGATCCCTCCAAGATTGATAGGATACTGCGTAGAAGTGACCTTTGCCTTGTAGCTCATCACAGTCGGTGCAGATATAAGCAGCAATCTCATAAGAAACAGGATTATTTTATGCTTTAAATATCTTACTTACCTTATCTTCCTCTTCTTAAGCTCATGCAGCTTCTTAAGGAAGCTTGTGACTGTCTTCACTATCTTCACTCCGGAATCAGGGTCCTCCACCCACTTTATCGGCACTTCTTTTACCCGAAAGCCCAGCTTCTGAGCGATATACATCATCTCTGTGTCCCAGAACCAGAACCCATCCTTAACTTTAGGCAGAATCGCTTTTGCAGAGGAATCGCTCATAGCCTTGAACCCGCACTGTGCATCCTTGAACTTCGCCCTAAGATACACCCTTGTCATAGTGTTATACGCCTTTGAAAGGACATACCTTGTAGGAACCCTTTTTATCCTGGATCTTGGCACATACCTTGAGCCGGTCGTGATATCAGCTTTCCCCTCTATTATAGGATCGATCAGCCTTTCAAAAGACTCAAGATTGGTGCTAAGGTCAACATCCATGTAAGTGTGGATGTCAGCACCAGAAGAAAGCCAGGTCTCAGAAAGAGCATTACCCCTTCCCTGGATGTCAGTATGGGTGTATCCGACGCGGTCATACTTTTTTGAAAGCTCTTTTGCAAGCGCAAGAGTATTATCTTTTGAGGCGTTGTTCGCAATTATTATCTTCCAGTCATGCATGCAGCTCTTTGACAGGAACCCGTGCAGCTTGTCTATGCTTGCCTCAAGCTCATGAGCATTGTTATACACCGGGATCACAACGTCAATCTTAAGTTTCTTCATCTTTTTCAACCCTGCACAGGAAGCTTTTCGTATATCTTAAAATACTTTACTGAAGTTTCCTTAAACCCATCATTGACAAGCTCGCTTCCGAGTTTCCCTACCTTATTGTCAGGTTCTCCCTCAAACATGAATATGTATACGGGCACCTGGCCTGCCTGCTGCGCTATCTGCTGCGAAAACGCCTTGTACTGGTCATCTTGCTCAAGCTGATCCCAATAGATGTACTGGTAAGAATGCATTATCTTGTTTGGGTCTGAAACACCTTTTTGGGCCATGAACTTGAAGACATAAAGCTCAGGAGAATAATAATAATTCACGGTCCTTGCACCATACCCCTTCACGTTTATTATTATCTTAGGGTCTGGCTTTGACAGGATGTAGTTTGGCACGGCATTCTCCTCTGCTCCGTACGTATCAAGATAATACTTTGTAGTCCCATAGTCCTTATACGCGAAAAAGCCTATGGATAATGCTATTATCAAAAGTGTTATGATCATCTCTTTTTTCTTGTATATTATCCCTGCAATATCCTGCATACCCTTGACAGCGAGGATGCCAATCATAGGAAAGAACTGTATGGCATACCTAATCTCATGATGGCTCATCCCAAAAGTGTAAAACACATAGACTCCCAAGATAAACATCCAGAGGTTAGCGTTTTCCTTGAGAAATCCGTCTTTTTTCCAAAATATCCTGTAGATGAAAGGGACCAGACAAAGCAACCACACCCACGAGTTCACAGCCATTATCTCAAGCAGCGCTGCAAAAGGCTTGGTAAGCGCATTTACAGGATATTTCCACCCGAGCTGCTGCCACACCTCCCTTTCCATACCTTCAAGCATGACCCTGCCAAACATCCCATGGTCAAACAATGAGAACTTGAGCCACCACCCACCAAGCATGAGGAATATGATGCCTATGATGATGAACTCTAAGATAAGGGTGTATACTCCTGACTGCTTAAGTATCTTAAAAATATCCTCATAGTTTTCGACCTTTACCTCTTTCTTCTTCTTGATGACGAGGAATATCGAGTATATGACCCCAAAACATATCATGTAGATTATCGTAGGATATTTCATGAGCGTGGCAACAGTCATGCATAATCCTGCCCATATCACGCTTGTCCTTAAAGGAAGCTTGATCCTGCCAAGCTTTATGATGAACTTCTTTCCCTGATGATAAAAGAAGAAATAGAACCATCCTGCAGTCATGGACATTATCGCTGCCTCATGCATGCCGATCCTTGAAAACTCAAATATGAACGGAGAAAGCGAGATGAACATCGCCGATGCAAGTCCCATCATCTTGCTCTTGAAAACATTTTTTGAGATAAGATATATCATCACTATGCCAAACACCATGAACAGCTCTGTCGCAAGCTTGGCATACCAAGCCTTCACCCCGAAGAACAGGAATAATATACCTTGTAATATCCCATGCGCAGGCGGAGGATATAAGACACCCCATCCTATGGAATACCTCTCTGCGTAAGCATCAAAGAAATTTGATAGGGACATTAAATCCCCCGAAAGCCAGGTCTTGAAAAGATCATGAAAAAAAGCTCCCTGGGTAGCCCTCACAGCCTCGTCAAAAAGCATCTCCTGATGGTTGTTCAGGTTCATAAAAAGGAAGAAGAGTACAATAAAGCCTATCAGCGCCAGATTATACCTGTCTGAAAAGAACCTTTTTTTACCCATACAAAACCCCCTTTACCAGTCCAAAAACAATTTGATATATAAAAGTATTGGTGGGGGGTCGCGTGAGTCATCCTCTTTTCAGAGAGATAAGTTTTTATATCCTTTATAAATTCCCTAGTGACAAGAGGGAATCATACACAAACAATAAGGGTGGTTAGAATAGCAGGAGAAGTAACTGTAGTTGAGATAAAACCAGTTGTAAGAGATACTAATGTGGGAGATCTTGTTAGATCCGTTGAGTTTGCTGAAGTCCAACATCAACGCCATCCTGGTCCTGACGCAAAGGCAAGGCTTGATGATGTTAAAGCAAAAGTAATAGCCCTAACAGGGGGAGTAGGATATGGTGCAGAGGGAGCAAGAAAAGGGCCAACCGATTATCTTTTAGATTTATGCCCTAGTGCAGCAAGAGACTTTTAATTTTTTTATACTTTCCTTCTCATCTCCAGGTGATAGTCGAAGAAGCCCCACTTCGTGTAGATCATGTGGGCATGCCTGTTTGCAGGATACATCTTAAGCGAGGCGTACCTGAGCCCTTTTTTCTTGAACCAGCACATAGCTTCAGAGACAAGAGCAGAACTTACCTTCATCGAACGGAACTGAGGCTTCACATAAAGGTTGCTTATGTAACCATACCTCTTCAGCGTGAAGATAGGTATCTCCTTTTGTACGTAGACAAGGACGTATCCTGCAACATCTCCTTCTACTTCAGCTATGAATACAGAAGCGCTTCTTGAGCTGATATGCTTTGAGATAAACTTCTTATAGATAAGAGGAGCATTTCTCTTCATGCCCTTGTATTCCTTAAGCCTGGGATCTGCCCTTATGACTATCCCGTCATGATCTTTCATGAATTCGACCCAGAGTTTTACAAGCATAGGGACATCAGAAGTTTTGGCCTTTCTTACCTTGATCATAAGCGTATCTCATGAAAGCTATTATAAAAAAGTATTGATAATAAGGCTTCCGTAAATAGGCTACTCTGATGACCAACATGAGGCTGGATCACTCTGTTTTAGGAAAACAGGATAAAAAATACCTTTTTATTTCCTCAAGCTTTTGTTGAGGGTCAGGATTCATATTCTTGATCTTGTCTAGATCAAACACAATCATCTTGGTCAATACAAGGTGTCTATGCATAGAGGAAGTCCCGTAGTCGATAATTTCATGCACATATTCAGGATATCTTGCCTTCATATCTTCAAGAACAGAATTATCTTGTTCTTCTGTTCTTCGCTCCCCAAAAAAGCTTTTGTATTCTATTTTGTGTTTTATTTCGCTCATTTTTGTTCTTTCTGCATCTAACTTTTGTGCGCAATCCTTATCAATTTCATCCCTATCATATAATCTTGTACTTTTCCCATACTCTCTCACAAATTCATACCGTAAAGAATCTGTGAATAAAGCCCCTATACTGAACACAAGCCTGTTGTTATCAGGCCCCCCAACATAGATTATAGCATCATCATTGAATAGTATATCCATCCCCACATCCAGACGGTCTTTTCCCAAATGTTTTTTGGCATAATTTACGATCATATTATGAAGTCTATCTCTTTCTATGTCAAATGAACGCAATGACTCATTTAGCTCTTGGATAGACTCTATGGTTACACATCCATTACACCTCATGGCCTGGGCGTGATCGTAAGGTAGGTTATTTAAGATTTGTTCTGCATTAGCAGCACCCAAAAAAAATCTTAATTTTTTGAAAGGTATAAACCCTTCATTAACCCTTAACTCAAGACTTGGCCTTAGACTTGTCAATTGGTTTACTGCGTTTGCAAATCCATCATGTACCAAAAGCGCTTTACGATAAGCTGCTATTGCTGACTCATAGAACAATTGGTGGTTATACTTTTCTGCTCTTTTTGAGATAAAGCGTGCGCACTTAAATATCTCCTGATCTGAAACAACATCCAGCTTTTTTTCTATTGTATCCTGATAGTCCATACCAATCAGGCCAGAAATCCTTAAGTGTTCTCTCAAAGCATCCCTTATCTCGTGTCTGAGCGAGGCGTAAAACAACCTTCTTCTTAATCTTTTTTTGAGTGGCCAAGCATTTTGTCCAGTCTCTTGTATGCCATAGTCCCACATTATAATGGTCTGGATCACACTTCTCAGGAAGGATAAGTCCCTAATTTCTTTCAAAAATAAAAGTCCCATCAGATCTTTTCTCTCCCACCCTCTATAAGTTCTACCCATGTCCTGTAAGGATAAGTTTTATCTTTTATAATTTGGGGTGTGGCAAAAAAACTTCATCTTTTTTCTAAAACCAAAACCTTTTTAAATGAAACTTGGTTCCTAGCCTATAGCGCCTAAAGCGCATGACCAGCTAGGTCGCGCGCAAGAGCTGTGTGAGGCGATAAAAAACACAGACATCATAAATAACATGAACTAAAGGTGAATGATATGGCAGAAGAATCATTGCTAGTACCTCAGGACACTTACCTGAAGGCAGGGATCCACATAGGGACAAAGTTTAGGACAAAATACATGGAAAACTTCATCTACAAGACGAGAAGTGACGGGCTTTCAGTCCTTAACCTCCAGAAGATAGATGAAAGGCTAAAGACAGCAGCAAACTTCATCTCCCAGTACCAGCCAGAAGAGATACTCATAGTCTCAAGAAGGGAGAACGGATGGAAACCACTTAAGCTTTTCGGAAAGGTCACAGGAGCAAACGTCTATGCAGGAAGGTACCCTCCAGGGATCCTGACAAACCCTAACCTTAAGAGCTACATGGAACCAAAGCTTATAATCGTGACTGACGCATGGCCAGACAGGAACGCGATAAAGGACGCGCTTCTGATAGGAGTGCCTGTTATCGCGCTATGCGACACGAACAACAACGCAAACAACATAGATCTTGTCCTTCCATGCAACAACAAAGGAAAGAAAAGCCTGGGGCTCATATTTTACGTTCTTGCAAGGGAATACCTCAAGTCAAGAGGGATCCTAAAAGATGGAGAAGAACTGAAAGATTACTCACTTGAAGATTTCGCTGAGGAGTAAGATTTTCAAGCCCTTTCGATACCTGTTTCAGCTATCCTGAACAGGACCTCTTTTTTTTCTGCGATCGAGCGGTGCTTGATAAGTATCGCCTTGCGCTTTCCATTATGTCCCTGCTGGATCTCTATAAGGCACTTGCTTCCGTACTTCAGCACATCACCACCTACCACGCGGACAGAACCATCATCAAAGCTCTGATAGACCTGGCTTGTAACAAGGATAGGGATCTTCTTCTTTCGCGCTATCTCCGAAAGATAAGACATGTGCAGCCCAAGCTCGCGGTTTGCCTGAAACTTCTCCTCCTTTTTTGCAAGCTCGACCCTATAAAGGTTAGCTATCGTGTCAACTATTATCAGCCCGATCCTTTCGTCCACTATCTCTTTTAGCTTCTCAAAAGCCTTCTTCTGGCCTGCAAAAGACGTCGGCTTAAGAAAAAGCATGCCCTTGACAGTGTTCTCATAGTCCGGATCGACCTGCTTAAGCCTCTCGACAGAGAACCCTCCTTCAGTATCTATATAGATTATCTTCTTTCCTGACTTGATCATTGATATCGCAGCGATCATGCAAAGGTTTGTCTTCCCGCTCCCACCAGGACCGTATACAGTAGTGATTATGTCAGTCTCATATCCTCCTTCCAAGAACTCATCAAGCACAGAGCATCCCGTGCTGATCCTTTCCGACCCCATGCATCCAGAAAACCATCCTCAATATTTATATTTATGCGTTTGAACATCAGCAAAACCTGTTTGCCTATCTGTGATGATCCTGCACATCTCTTCTGTACTTACCCTGGAGGATCTCGACCATTATATCTAAGACAGGCCTGTGCTTATATAGTGGAGGCTTCACAATATTTTCCGTGATAAGGCTTTCCATCATAGGAATATGATTTACATCCATATCAGCCACCATCACTGCTTCAGGGATAGGTTTTCCTTTTAGATATTCTTTAACCCTAATCCTTCCAGCAAGATAGATGATATCTTTTGGGAAACATCCGAGAACACCATTATCAGGATCATCACTTGCCCTTTTTACTCGCATGGCAACTTCCCTTGCGATTTTTTCATCATCTTTATTACCCTTTCTCAAGACGTTTCTTTTTAGAACGTCATAAAGCTCTTTCCTGGTCATTCCATCAGCATAATCTAATATTGCGATAACATAAGCTGCCATCTTCCTCAGATTCAGTCCTAAGATGGCATCTACCTGAGAATCATCGATGTGCCCTGCGTTTTTTAGCTCTTCAAACGTCAATCCTTCAGCATGATCTGTGAATCCTTCTATGCTTGATTCATAATTTGGCAGGCCAAAACGTGAAAGTGGGAGTATTAACCTACTCTGATCCCTGCTGTTGACGATAGGCATAGCATGCAGTGTTTCATGAGAGATAGACTTGACAAGCTCAAGCTCTGACTTCATCAGTTCCTGACCTATATTGAGAGTTCCATCTTGGTCCATGCACATCGAGTTGCCAGCTGTTATATTGATCTGGACATGGTCTTGGATGCCTAGTTCTGTAAAAGCAGCGCCAAAGGCATCAGCGATGACTTCAGCACCGATATACCTCTCCTGCTTGGGAAACCTTCTTGCATCTGCAAGGATACCCAGGGCAGCCTGCCTTATCGTACTTATGAACCCAGGATTTTCTTCGACATATCGTTCAATATATAGGTAATGCCCAAGCTGACTAAACCCCCTAGTACCCCTGATTTGTATCATCGCTGTCTTGATAGCCACCTCGTCGACCTTATCAAGATACAATCTGACCAATCTTGGATCTTCATCACATGAAGCGATATCCCTACTTAACAGAAAAAGATCCTCGATCTTTCTAGCGGGCTCAATCCTTGTCTCACCTGGATTATTGACATGAAAAAAAAGATCATGATGAAAAATAGTAAGTCCAGGATACTTTTTTTCATATTCTGAAAGGATTTCAGCAAGATTCGCTTTCTTCTCCATCCAGATGAGAGGTTAGTCGCTTTTTATAAACCTTTCTTTAATTTTTACTTAAGAGTAGTGTCTATTCATTGGACAGATATCTTTTTTAAAATGGATATATTACTTTACAAAAATCATCCATGTTATGTCTTCCGGATCGATACCTCAAACACCTCCAAACCCTAAACTTTTATATACCTTCCATGCATTGTGCTGCAATAGATGGCTTCACTTAAGAAACTCAAGCCGAAGAATCCCCATTACTGGATACTTCCAATGATATTCCTGTTCAGCATAGCTGTAAGGCTGATAGTAGCGTTCAAGACGCCTAACTTCGCTGTAGATTCTGCATATTTTGGCCTTAGGCAGGTGGAAAGCATATTGCAGACAGGCCTTCCACTTTTCAATGATCCGCTTAGCTATGGCGGAAGGTTTCACATGTTCCCCCCGCTTTTTTATTACGTGCTTGCGACATTTGGAGCTTTCATGAAGATTGAGCTTGTCGGAAAGATCATACCAAACATACTCGCTTCGACAGTAGTCTTCATTACATTTCTTATAGCAAGGGAGATGACCAAGAACACTAACGTGGCGCTGATAACCTCATTTGGCGCAACATTCATCCCTGTATACATGAAGGAGACCATAAATACTGTCTCGCCATTCTCGCTTGCAGTGCCTTTATCATTGTTCATGATATATTCTTTCATGATGATAAAAAAACACGTGAAATACGTCTACTACTACCTCGCCTCGCTTGCCGCCCTATCTCTCACACATTCAAGCATTGCCCTTGTCGGAGCAGGCCTGTTGTTCTATGTCATACTGGTAAGGGCTGAAAAGGCAGACTACCGCAAGGCAGAACTAGAGACAGTACTCTTCACATTCTTTTTCATAATATGGTCCCAGCTTGTGCTTTACAAGAAAGCATTTCTCCTCCACGGCCCGCTTGCCTTATGGAACAACATCCCGCTTAAGATAGCAGATTCATATTTTACAAGCATAAACATAGCAGAGGCGTTCGCCCTTATAGGGCTTATCCCTTTCGTGTTTGGGATGTACACGATATTCAAGTACACACTTGTAGAGAAAAGGAAGCACATATACCTTTTTGCCATGCTTTCCCTGTCAGTCATAATCCTCATGTTTCTCAAGATGGTGCAGTTTGAGACCGCCCTTATCTTCACAGGGTTCTTCCTGACCATATTATCATCACAGTTTCTCAGGGATTCCATATCCTACGTGAGAAAGATAAGATATGTCAAGGTAGAGGCCATGTTCGTAATCATAATAATGGCACTTCTTGTCCTGACATCATTGTTCCCTTCACTCATATTTTCTGACAGGCTTAACACTGGGGCTTTTCGCCAGAGCGAGATAAAGGCTATGGCTTTCTTAAGCGAAAACTCCCCACAATCTTCGGTTGTTCTCGCTTCACCTTTTGAAGGAAACGTGCTGGCATTTGAAGCAAAAAGGAAAAACGTGATGGACTCAAACTTTCTGTACCAAAGCGATGTCGACCAGAGGTTTGATGACATAAGGACAGCGTACACCATAAGGTTTGAGACAAAGGCCCTTGAGGTGCTTGAGAAATACGGCGTAAACTACATATACCTGTCAGGAAGAGGGATGTCATACTACAATATCACAGACGTAAGCTACCTAACAGACCAGAACTGTTTCACCCTGGTATATGATGACCAGCAAAGGATATACAAGAAGATATGTGAGCTAAGCAAATCAGGATAAGATGAGATACAAAGAGATTAACTGGACAGAGAAATTCTTCTTCTTTGCTTTAGCCCTGACAGCCCTGGTGATACTTTGTTCACCATACCTTATACGTTCTGCTTCAGAGCAGTACCCTGTGATAGGCGACGATACCTATTACAACATAATATCGGCGCAGAAGATAAGGGCAGGCGAATCTGGAGAATACGGATTCTTTCCGTACATCCTAGCATATTCTTACCTTCCTTTGGACCTGGCAGCTATAGTGATACCCATCGCTTTTGGAGTCATAAGCATAATATTGTTCTTCCTCATCCTCCAAGAAGCAGGACTTCCCAAAAATGAGAGTTTCATATCATCTTTCATACTTGCTATCACACCTGCTTTTCTTGTATAGTTCATCTTCGCAAGGCCAGCTTCAGCAGTCATAGCAATCTTCCTGGCAGGAGCATACTTTATCGGCAAAGAAAACAAGCTTTTTTTCCTTTCGATACCATTTTTTGTGATGATACCCTTCTTTGGGCTTGTGCATTTTTTGGCAGCAGCTTTACTGCTTGCAGCATACGCTTCATACTTCAGGAACAGGTCAAAAAAGACCATACTCGTATTAGCGTTCCTTATAGCTTCACTCCTCATATCAAAAAGCTACAGCACCTTCATAGCTTCATCCATACTTGACAAGGGGATAGTGGCAGTATCTGTCAACTACCTGTCTGAGCTTGGATCCCCTCTCGGAATAAGCCTATTCATGATAATGCTTGCATTTTTTGGAGCAGCAATGCTTTGGCGCGCAGGAAAAAAAGAGATGCTTCACCTTCTGCTGATCCTTTTAGGTATCATAGTGATCTCGTTTTTCAGCCGCGAAGCGAACGCTTACCTTAACATAGTATTCTGCATATTTGCAGGATCGGGATTTGTAAAGCTGTTTAGCATAAGATGGGATCTTCAGACGATAAAAGGCCTGTCTGTCATACTTGTAGTGTGCGGCCTGATCTTCCCCACAATATCAATGGTAAAACAGCTGTCAAAAGAAGATCCAGTGACGGAATATGTGCAGAGCTTCAAGTGGCTCAAATCACACTCAACACCAGATGACATAGTCCTCACCGCAAGAGAATACGGTTTCTGGGTAGAGTATTACTCGCAGAGACATCCTTTCATCGACATGAACACCAAAAACGACATAAGGTTCATAGAGAGCCAGACCATGCTGCAGTCAAGAGACCTTGAGACGACAGCAGGCCTGATGCAAAAGAACAGGATAAAGTATGTCTGGATCAACGATAAGATGAGGCAAGGGCTTGTCTGGAACAAGGATGAACAGGGGCTTTTGTTCCTTTTCCTAAACCGCGAAACCTTCAGAAAAGTGTATTCTGAAGGAGGAGTGGAGATATGGGAAGTAAGCCTGAACAGTAAGATTTAAAAACTATGATTAACCCTTTGAAAACAAGGAGGTGATAGGCAGGTAAAATGGAGTTCGGAGCGATATTGATGTATGTGATTTCCTACTTTGGCCTATTCACAGCTATATTCTTCCTTCTTACGCTTTTTGAGAACAAGGACAAGATAGCGTCTCCCAGGCCAAGAGCGTACCCGACAGTTACGGTTGTCGTTCCAGCATACAATGAGCAGAAGACTATCGCCAAGACACTTAAGTCGCTTGTCGACCTGGATTATCCAAAAGACAAGTTGACGATAATGGTCGTAGATGACGGAAGCAAAGATAGGACATATGAGATATCAAAGAACTTCGAAAGATTCGGGGTCAAGGTATTCAGGAAGGAAAACGGAGGCAAGGCCTCAGCGCTTAACTTTGCGCTTCGTAGTTCTGATTCAGATCTTTTCGCAGCTCTTGACGCAGACTCGTTCGCATCAAGCCAGGCACTAAAGGAGATGGTAGGCTATTTCGAAGACAAGAATGTCATGGCCGTAACTCCCTCACTCAAGGTGCACGACCCGAAAAACACGCTCCAAAGGATACAGTACGTAGAATACCTGATAGGGATATTCCTCAGGAAAGTCTTCGCGTTCCTTGGAAGCATACACGTGACTCCTGGGCCCCTCACAATATACAGGAAGAGCTTTTTTGACAAGTATGGGGGATACGACGAGCACAACCTCACAGAAGACATAGAGATAGCGTTAAGGATCCAGGAAAAAAATTACATAATAGAAAACTCAGTATCAGCAAGCGTCTTCACAGTATCACCTAAAAAGTTCAAGCCGCTTCTCAAGCAAAGACTAAGATGGTACATAGGGTTCACTGAAAACGTCATGAACTACAGGGGCTTGTTCCATCCCAAACACGGGAACCTCGGGCTTTTCGTCCTTCCAGCATCATTCTTCTCTGTGCTGCTAGTCCTAATTACACTATTTTATACTTCATATAAAATAGTCACAAGGACAATAATACAAAACTACCAGAACCTTGCATCGATCAATTTTGAGTTCTGGAGGCTTTTCCAGAACATGAGCTTTGACACGTTCTACATGGGCTTTAACTCGCTCACAGTCCTTTCGTTATGTTCCCTCTTCCTGGGAATAGGGATAGTGGTCATAGCCAAGAGGCTCTCAAAAGAGAAGACAAAGATCAGGTTCTTCTATTTCCTTTATCTTATAGTCTACTGGGCCCTTTTCGGATTCTGGTGGCTTTTTGCAGGGATATACACATTTTTAGGAAAGAAAGTATCATGGGGGGCAAGGTCTGCTCAGACCTACAAGTAAGATGGACCAGAGAAAAAAGATAAAAAAGACAAAATACCTCACAGTATTCGCGCTGACCACACTTATCTTCATAATAGGCCTCATAGTAGGATATGAGATATCAAGCGCAAAGATGGACACACTGACAGACCTGGAGCAGTCGCTTCGGATAGACACGCTTTCCATGGAAGTGCAGTACCAGCTCCTTTCACAAAATCCGTGCGAGGTACTTGATTCAGCAACACTTTCAGAAGAGCTATACAGCCTGGGATCAAAGCTTAGCTTCATGGAAGAGAGGATGGGATCAGATGACCCGACAGTTATCAGGCTCAAGAACTATTATTACATACTTGAGGCAAGACACCTCCTGTTCCTCCAGAAGACAAAAGAAGAATGCGGCAGAGACCTCAACCTCATAGTCTATTTTTACTCAAACCAGGGAGACTGCCCAAGATGTGAGGAGCAGGGATACGCCCTCACATATCTTCGCAAAGAAGATCCCTCAGTAAGAGTATACACTTTTGACATAGACCAGGACAACATGGTAGTTGACACATTAAAAGAGCTTTTCGTAAAAAACAGGGTCCTTCCAGTCCTTGTGATAAACGGAGAGACATATTACGGATATCTTGACAAGAATGCGATCATAAAACTATTAGATGGTGCTGATGAAGGGCAATAAAGAAGAGAAGATAATAAAAGCAGTCACGATAATTACAGCCGTGTTCTTCTTAATCTGGGGAGTCCTGGCAGTATTTACCAAGAACACAGAGTTTGTCTTTGACAGGTTCTTCTCAGCAGCATTCGCAATATTTGTATACAGGTTCAGGAACAAGATAAACCTAAAGCTTCACTCCCTTGCTCTTGGAGTCCTGGCACTGACCATGCACCACCTCAAGCTTTATGGAGGAGTCTATCTAGGCATACCCTTTGATAAGATAATGCATTTCACTGCAGGATTTGTCCTAGGGCTCATGCTGTTCTACTACTTCATCTCACTGGAACCGAAGAAAAAGCCGATCTACCTGAAAGTCATACTTTTTGCAGTCATATTCACGGTAGGGCTTGGCGGGCTGCTGGAGATAGTGGAATTTGTAGGTTACTCAACACTTGGCCCAGGAGAAGGCGTGCTCTTCTACGGCACAGGAGATTTTGGGGAATACAACAACACCGCATGGGACCTGATATGCAACACCCTTGGAGCGCTTCTTTCTACCATGATCATCACACTCCTGCTATTGCTTAAGAAGGAGAACTACATGAAATATGTTGTCGGAGCGTTCATGGCAGCACTAATAATCGTCCTTGGCCCTTCAGCTCTGAGGAACCTTTCAGAACTTAAAGCAGACACGAACGTCCCATCAGAAGTGGATTTCCACTCAGTGCTATCACAAAGCGGCATAGACAAGGACAGGTTCTTTCTTGAGCTGACAGAGCTTTCAGCAAAAGACATAACACCATTTGCAAAGGGAGATGTCATGCTTGCCCTTGGCAGGATGACAAACAACACGCTCGTCATATGCTCATCAGTAGACCAATACAAGAAAACATCAGGATCAAAAGAGGAAAAAGCCATGGCATACGAGACTATAGCTTCCCTTGGCTGCAACTACAACCAAAAAAAATATTACCTTAAAGCTTCAGAGATATGGAAAGAGATCGGAGATGATTTTAGGGCCGAAATTGACAGGAAACTTGCTTACGGAGAACAGATAGTTCCTGAATATGACCTTTCGGATGAAAAAGAACCAGAGCAGCAGCTAAGATACGGCTCAGACATCATCATCGGAAGCTCATCAATCACAATAACAAGCTCAGACATGCTGGTCTCACAGGCTGACAGGGTCACAAGAGACTGGCTGTCAGTGCAGCTTTCCCAGTCACCATATGGCGACGAGCTTCTCAGCGTGTTCTCTGAAAGATTCTTCCTCCCGCAAGACGAGCTGAGATATGACCTGGGATGGCATGAAGGAGCAAGGATAAAAGAGATAAGCAACATAGGGCTCAAGAGAGCAGTAGCTTCAGGTACGCTTGTCGCAGAGATATCAGGAAAGTGGTACGCTCCTGATGAGAACGGAATCTTCAGGTTTGAAGTTCCTCCTGACAAGATAAGCTATCCTACCACAAGGTTCCTAAGAAAGGACCTTGCCATGGTCGTCGACACGCACGGAGTGAACATGCTTGTAGAACAGGCAGTCAGGTATAACGCAACAGTTGTCGTAGGATGCTGCGACACGCCCGGAAAAGTAAAAGCTGCAAGATATCTTGCGGAGAAAGGGATAAAGGTAGTATGCTTCACTGACAGGTTTGTCCCTGACCTTATGGGATCAGGGCTTCCGGTGATAGGAAGCGCGCCAATAAAGCTTGAAGACGGAAACATCATACTGGGAGACCAGCCAGTAAGGATAGGCATAACTGAAAAGATAGTAGTCGAATCAAGAGGTTCGCCTGATATCCAACAGTACTATGACACCCCAAAAAGATATATTGACGATCTGGACAGGATCTCAGCAGTAAGCCTTGACATCATAGAACATGATGTGACTGACGACCGCGACAAGGGGCTTGTAAGAGAAGCAAGGGATGTCGGGGCGCACGTGATAGCAGCAAGGATATATTCCAAGACAGATTATGAGGAACTAAAACCCTGGCTTATGGAAGACAAGAACAACAGGGTCATACTTCTCCATTCGATGCCTTACCCATACGGATATCTCCTCTTCAGGGAGTTCCCTAACCAGACAACCTTTGGCGACATAAACCCTGTGTTCGAGTAATAAGATCAAGATGAACAAGATAACAAAAAATCCGCTGCTGCTGATACTCATCATCTCAGCAGCTATCAGGCTGATATTATTCTTTGATTTCCACCTTGTGTGGTGGGACTCAGCAGTCTACGTGGACATAGGAAAATACCTTTTTTCAGGAGGAGCATCAGGACTAATGGAGCCGATAAGGCCGGTGATAGTGCCTATCCTTCTTGGAGCAGTATGGAAGATGGGGCTTCCGATATTGTTTTTTGGAAGGCTTTTTGAGATCTTGTTCTCGCTTGCAGCAGTCTTCCTGACATATATCATCGCAGAGAAGGTCTTTGACAAGAAGACGGCCATCATATCCTCGATACTTGTGTCATTCTCATCGATATTTTTCTTCATGGGATTTAGGATCTACACGGAGATACCTTCCTTGGTGTTCGTGCTGATCTCGTTCTACTTCCTTTTCAAGGAAAAGAACTTTCTTTCAGGGCTTTTCATGGGACTTGCTTTTGTGACAAAGTTCACATCAGGGATATTCTTCGTCCTCATCGCTTTTTATTTTCTTCTTAGCCTTATCGAGAAGAGGAAACTCACTAAGGATCATGTTTTAAGCGCATCATACCTTGTTCTTGGAGCAGCAGCCTCAATCCTGCCTTACCTTATTTTTAACAATATTTTTCACGGCTCTTTTTTCGGTCCGCTCATAGACGCATCATATGTCATAAAAAAAGTGATGGGCTGCAACGTCCTGTTCTACAAGCCATGGTACTTTTACGCATACTACCTCCTTAGGGAGAACGTGTTCTACCTGATGGCGGTTCCTGCGATTTATTTCTCTGCCAGAAACTTTAGGAAGATTGGCAGGAAAAAGGCAGTTATTATGCTATCCTTCCTGCTTCCGCTCATATATTTCTCGCAGATGCACTGCAGGGATTACAGGTACATGATAATGTTCCTTCCTTTTGCTGCGATGACAGCAGCTTACGGCGTATCATTATCTGTAAAGAACAGGCACTTTTCAAAGGCTGTTGTCATGATCTCTCTCATATCGCTTGCAACATCGATGGCATATTACATCAATAATGAGCTTTCAAGCCCTGAGCCGCTCTCTCATGCTTACAACAGGTTCCTGCTCGGAAAAGAAGTGAGCGGCGAGGTCATAGCAGCAAGCCCATATCCTGGAGTGTACACTGACGCAAGGCTCATCCCGCTTTATTACTCTGTCTTTAACAGCGAAGTAGCGCTTAGGTTTACTTCTTACATACAGCAGAACAAGGGCAATGTCCAGTACGTTTTCCTTGACAACTGCGCAGGAGGCCTGATATGCCCGCTGGATGACCTTTCCTGCGAGCAGGCAGAAGAAGGATTGATCTCATATATCAGCCAGGATTTTAATCTTGTCTACAATAGCTCCCAGAGAGGGTGCTTTTACTATATTTATGAGTGGAAAAAGTAGAAAAAGTACGTCGGTGCCATGAATGCCATTAATGTCCTTAGGACATTCATGGCATGGCCCGACGGAGCTGACAAGGCTTGTATACGCAAGTATACTGACATTGTCAGCGAAGTAGGACTTTTTCTACTGATTCAAATGAGTGGAAAAAATGATCAAGGATTACATATCGCTTATGAGGCCCCAGCAATGGTACAAGAACCTCGTATTGTTCCTTGCGATCATCTTCTCAGGAAACCTTCTTGATAAGAGCATGCTCTTCTACTCGTCTTGCGCATTTGCAGTGTTCTGCCTAATCTCCTCTTCAGGATACCTGATAAATGACATAATAGACAGGAAAAACGATAAGCTCGACCCAAAAAAGAAAAACAGGCCCATCGCCTCAGGAAAGATCATGCCTCACCAGGCACTTGTACTGTCGTTCATACTTCTTGTGATATCCCTCTTCCTTTCCTTTTCTGTATCCAAAGGATTGTTCCTCGCGACAGCAGCATATTTCCTCTTATCTCTGCTGTACTCGCTAGTATTGAAAAACATACCTGTGATGGACGTCTCAGTAATCTCCATCAACTTCGTGATAAGGGCGGTTGCAGGAGCGCTTGCTATATCAGTATGGATCTCACCCTGGCTTGTGCTTTGCCCTTTCTTCCTTGCCATGCTCCTTGGATTCGCAAAAAGGAACTCAGAGCTGAGGACGCTTAAGGGAAAAGCATCTTCGCATAGGATATCACTTAGATACTACACCGAGAAAAGCACCCTTGCCGGAATGCATATATCATCCGCTCTTGTCATACTGAGCTACATAAGCTTCTCGCTTTTTAGCATCCAGAAAAAAGAGATAGTCTTCACGTCAGTTTTTGTCATCTTAGGGGTCTGGGAATACCTAAGATCAGCTAAAAAAGACAGCAGTATAGGGGCTTATCCTTTGGGGATATTCAGAAACAGCTTATTTGTGGTCAATACTGCACTCTACCTTCTTGCCATGGGCTGGGTTGTTTATTTTTGAATAGTATTCAGCTACCAATTCTCATAATCATTAGCATGGCTTAACAAAAAAGAGGTCTTCGATCCCGTATCTTCTCATCCATTCTTTTTCTACATTTCTTAGAAACATGATTCTTGCAGGTGATTCACTATCTTTTTCAAAACAAACAGCTTCTCCATTTATTTGCCCTAAAATGACAGCACTATGGTGGGCGTATCCATCAAAACTTGGACCCTTCTTGATATCAAATCCTCTAGTCATAAAATGTACTATAACAGGGGGGGACTGGTCATAGTATCTTAATTTTCCATTTTTATGTTGGTAAAATGGATGGATCATTCTAGCATTTACCCATATTATTTCGTCAGCCACCCCAGTTACGTACAATGCAGCCCCATGGCAGTTAGACCCTTCTAGATATGCTGAACTCTCAGCTGCCCCTAAAATACCAACATCCAAAAATTCCAGCATCCTTTCTGCTAGATCTCCTGCTACAATGAGCGAATCTGCACAAGGTGTGGCCGAATCAACTTCTTTCCAGCCCAGAGGATATCCTGGATTAGTATTTGGGAAGATTCTGATGATTTTTCTAGATATGTTAAGCCCTGGAAGCTTGACTACATGAGGATAATCCAAAGTATCTTCAAGTGCTGCTTGTTTTGGCATAAGTGAAAGGGGTAGAAATTCTTTTTTAAACTTTTCTTTTAGTGACTACTATGTGGGGGTTTATCATTTCCCGATCTTCCACAGCATCTCAAAGTGCTTCCTCTGCGCTTCCGCTATGTCCTTGCTCCTGATGAGTATGCCAAAAGGCTCTTTGCCCCAGATGATTATAGAGGTATTGTTCCCATAGATGTTTGTGGACGAGTTTGAAGTGAACGCTTTTGGAAGCGTCCTTACTTGAGTATACCTAAGCCCGCCGAGCTCTTTCGCACGGCCCTTCATCTCCTCGCTGAACAGGATCCTGTAATGTATCTTTTTCTCTTCCCTGACCTTGTGAAATATCGGAAGGTTGAACTTAAGGTTATACTGGAATGATTCTGCTTTTGTGTCAGAAGCGCCGATCGTCAAGATCTCACCTTTTTCCTTGAGCATATCATCAAGCAATGACTTGATCCCCTTGTAACCTTTAAATATCGTCGCTTCATGCTCTTCCTTGCCTTCTTCTCTTGCAGCCTCAAGCCTTGGAAGCATCTGCCTGAACTCTTTTTCCTGTCTTTCGATCTCTTCTTTTCTGGAGTTGAAATACTGCAGGAACTCGCCAGGATCTTCTGCCCGAAAATGCTTCCTGTTCGCCTGGACCACATATGACACAAGGCCTTTTTCCATAAGCGAGTCAAGCGCATCATATACCTGCTGCCTGTGCATGTTTACCTTCTCGATTATCGGTTTTGCAGAGGATAATCCCAGCTCTAGAAGCGCAAGGTATACCTTGCTCTCGTTTTTCGTGAGGCCTATCCTTTCCAGTTCGCTTTCCATATGCCAGAAGAATCACTCCAAGCTTATAAATTTTGTTATTGTCATAATATTTATGATGACATTATTTTAAATTTGATCCGGTTATTCCACAAAAGTAATAAAATGTTCACAAAACACCTAACTTCAGATGATGTACGCACAAGATATATGAGGGAAACCAGTCCATGGAATCATGATTATATCTTTAATTATCCCCCTCCAATCTGGTTGCCTGAAATGTTTGGAGGAATTATTATTGGGAGGATAGCAGCACCAGTTGGAGGGCTGCAGGGTTACATCCAAATCCCTTTTTGTGCAGACAGTTGCGGCTTCTGTCACTATACCCGCACATCAGATCACAATCGCGAATTATTGAAAAAGTATACTCAAGCTGTCCTGGCTGAAGCCATGATGTGGAGCAGAACACTTAACCCAGGAGGGAAGGTTATTCCTATCCCATTAGAGACAATGTATGTTGGAGGAGGTACTCCTTCCCTTTTAGGATTTGATCTTAGATCATTACTTCTCCCTCTAACAGAAAAAATATTTCGTCCTGCAAGTAACCAAACTTATGATGAGTTTACTGTTGAAGCTAACCCAATCGATCTGATAGGGACTATTGGCAAGTCAAAGATAGAGGAGATCCTCAGTTGCGGAGCAGATCGGATAAGTATAGGAGTACAATCTTTTGATGATATCCTTCTCAATCTTTGCAACCGCACACACAGTTCTGAACAAGCAAAAATAGCGGTTGAAAACTGCAGAGAAGCTGGAATCAAAATCATAAATATGGACCTGATCTACGGTCTTCCGACCCAGACCATGAGGCAATGGGAATCGACATTAGAGCAAACATTGGCGTTATCCCCCGAATCCATCACCATACATCAGCTTCGCATAAAGCAAGGCACTCCTTTTTGGGATCTGCGTCACCAGGTTCCTTATCCGGATAAAACACTTCAGATGCACCTGATGGCCTGGAACATGTTTGTCGGGTCAGGCTATACCCCTATTGAAGAAGGCGCATTTGTCAAGCCAGGATTTGACCAGATACACCAGAAACGCAAATGGAGAGACCACTGCAACCTTCTTGGGATAGGCCTTGCCTCTTACAGTTATATACAAGGCATATCTTTATTTAATCATCGTAACCTGAACAAATATTTTGAAGACGTATCAAAAGGAGTTCTTCCGATTGATCGAGGCAAGATCCTAACTCCCGAAGAACTTAAGGCAAGGCGCTTTGTGATGGGACTGTTCTTCTTTGAAGGTGTAAGCAGAGCTGAATACTTAAGGATTTTTGGAGAGGAGCCAGAAGTGCAATACGGAAAGCTGCTTTTTGACCTAAAACAGCATGACTTGATTGCAGAGACAGATGGGAGGATACATCTCACACCAAGAGGCGGATTTCACGGCCACAGGATAAGGCAGCTTTTTTACCTTCCCCGCGAAAAAGAAGTCCTAAAAGGAGTATTAGGAGGGGGAGCATATTTTGATGATTTTAAGATTTCCTGACCTTAATAATATCCCCTATTGTAAGCCCTTCTGAAGCGCCCCTTGCTTTTGGCTTCTCCTCTCCTGATTCGTAGACATCGATAAGCTTTATGCCAAGTATCTTCTCAAGCTTTTTTGCAAGAGGGATCGAGGGTTCCATGCTCCCTCTCTCTATCTTGTTCAGAAGCGACTCCTTCTCGCTGATCTTCTTTGCGAACGCCTCCTGCATCATGCCAAGCTTCTCACGCGCTGCCCTGACCCTCCTTGAGTAGTCAGGCACTATATATTCTATCAGCTCAGGCTGGCTGGGCTTCGTGAACTTCTCAGCAAACTTCTTCTTTTCCTGCTCAACCCTTTCAGAAACGCTCTTTATGATCTTGCCGTATCTTGAGCAGTTCTTGCACACGTTAAGTTTTGTGCCTTCGATCTCTGTAAGAAACAACACCTCAAGCTCCTGTCCGCACATGTCGCACTGCATCTTGGTTTCACCTTTTTTTAGCCTTGTATGATCTTTACTATTATTTTTCTTGTCTTTGGGCCGTCAAAGTCTGCAAGGCAGATATCCTGCCACTGCCCAAGCAGTATCTCCCCTTCTTCTATTATCAGGGTCTCGCTTGGGCCGATTATCGATGATTTTATGTGGGCATCTGAGTTGTTATCGACCCTGTCATGCCTCCACTTTCCGTGAGGCACAAGGGTGCTTAATGATTCTATTATGTCAAGCATGACATCGGGATCATAGTTCTCGTTTATCAGGACCGCTGCTGTCGAGTGAGGGGTGTACACGATACAGATCCCGCTTCTTACACCTGACGATCTCACTATCTCCCTCACCTTGCCGCTTATCTCAACTATGTGCTGGCGGCCTGAAGTCCTGACAGTTATCTCTTTTTTCATCCCCCTTCTATACCTGAATATGACATAATTATTTAAATATATTTGGATTATACAGTATTTATTATGATAACCATACTTGACTGCTATACTGATGAGCCTGCAGGGCTTGGCGTCCCGCCTTATCTGGGCACGTATCCGAGGTATATCGCAGGAAGCCTAAAAGACATGCCTTATTACCTCACAGTCGATGACCTTCGGCTTTGCGTGAAGCACGGCAGCATAGCTCCAAAAGAGGTCAAAAAGAGCATGAAGACAGACATCTCTGTCTATAACCTGACAAAGAACTTCAGCAACGCAAAAAAGATCTTAGGGTCATCAGATGAGATAATAATAGTGCTTGGGGTCCACACGCCTGGAAAATACCTCTCTGCGATCCCAGGGACACTTGGTGAGGTGGAAAGGCTTCTTAAGGCGCTTAAGACAAAGGCTAAGATAACCCTTACAGGACCTGCAGTCTACGGCACCCAGCTTCACGGCGGCAAGCAGATAGAAAAGACAACTGACTTCTTTGATGAGGTAAAAGATTATGATTTTAGCTACAGCGAGATCGCCTCCTATGCCATCAGGGGCGCAGGCATACTCAGCCAGATACCTGACATCAGGGTTATTGAGCTTGAGACAGGAAAAGGCTGCAGCAGGAAGACAGGATGCAGCTTCTGCACAGAACCATTGAAAAACAAGACAGAATACAGGGATGCAAAAGACATACTTTCTGAGGCTTTGGCTTTCTCCAAGATAGGAGCAAGGCATTTTCGTCTTGGAAAACAAAGCTGTTATTACTCGCATCCGAAGGCAGCAGAGATGGTAAAGGCGATAAGCGACAGCTGCTCGCCTTCCACCCTCCATATCGACAATGTCAACCCAGTAAATGTCATAGCTGACAAGGACAACAGGATAACAAAAGCGATAGTGACCTACTGCACCCCGGGGAATGTGGCAGCGTTTGGCGCTGAAACATTTGACAAGGAAGTAGCCAAAAAGAACAACCTCAACTGCACTCCTGAGCTTGTCTTTAAGGCAGCGAAGATAATAAACCAGTACGGTTCAGCAAGAGGAGAAAACGGCATGCCAAGGTTCCTTCCAGGGATAAACCTGATACTTGGCCTGATAGGTGAGACAAAAGGCACGCTTGAGGAAAACTATCTTGCTCTAAAGCAGATGCTTGATGAGAACATTCTTCTGAGAAGGATAAACATAAGGCAGGTAGTGCCATTTCCAGGGACAAAGCTTTTCGAGGAAGCAGGGACTAAGTTCATATCCAAGAACAAGAAGCATTATTTCTCTTTTCGGAAGAAGATAAGGGAAGAGATAGACTTTCAGATGCTAAAAAAGATACTTCCTGAAGGGACAATGCTTAAAGATGTCAGGATGGAGATATACGACGGCAACCACACTTTCGGAAGGCAGATCGGAACATACCCCCTGATCGTAGGAGTGGACGGAAGGCTTCAGACAGGAAAGTACTATGACCTGAAGGTAAAGAAGCACATGCTAAGGAGCATCGTGTGCGAACTGCCTTAATTCAGACTTATCCACCTTCATGTCCTTGGAGTCGAAGTTGCACTTCCAGAAGTCAAAGAACTGCCCGAACTCCTTTGCCAGGCAAAAAGGCACAAGTATAGTCCCTCTCTCAAGCTGCACGACATCAGGCTTTGCAAGCATGCCCCCCTTGCCATCCCTCCCCTTAAGCGCATAATAGAAAAGCACCTTGTCCTTCTGCGCAAGATGATCTATCCTATAAGTGAAAAGCACGTAGTTGAGCATTTCCTGAGCCATAAACCCCTCAAAGAAAATGAAGTATATATTATTTTGGGTTTAGTTATAGGGCTTAGCAGGCGTATCCTCTGTGTGGCATAATCTGACTTCCTTTACAAGCACTTCCATGCTAGCTGGCTTTTGGAGGCATCTTATTCCTAACTCTTTTGCTAAATAGCTTATATTCCCATTCAAGCTTCCTGAATAGATAATTATCTTTTGTGATTTTACACCTAATATTGAAAGAAAAGCAGCTAAAGCTGATCCAGAAACCATATCAGGATCAATTTCAGATTCTTTTCTATCTTGGGTTAAGTTATGATCTAAAACGAAGGCCACATAATCATGGAAATTCCTGTCTCCATTTTGACCTTTTAGAAGATGTTCATGTGCACTTTTATAATCCGAACAGGTAACTACTTGATACCCATGTCCTTCAAGAATCTCTCTTGTTATTTCTGCAATTTTGGGATTATCTTCTAATAGGAATACTGCAGGTTTTTCTGATTCGGTGATTGTTTCTAGAGTTTCTTCTGCCATACTAAAAACAAACATACAACTACTATATAAACCTTTCGGTTTTTAACTACTTAGAAGTAGTTAATTTATCCTAGGTTTATCATGGACTTGGCGGGAATTGAAGCCCGAGACGCCTCTGCTGTGCGAGAGCAGCGCTCGAAAGGTGAGCTGCAAGCCCTCCAAAATAAGACAATATGAGAATTCATTCCTTATATACTTTAAGTATCCTCTTGACTATCTCCGTAGTTGACAGGTCGTCGCTTCTTTCGATAAGGACAAGCCTGCCACCGTTCTTTTTTACAGTCTCAGCTTCGATGCACTTTCCTCCATATTCAGCCCCGTTTACATGCACGTCAGGCTTGATCTCTGAAAGAAGAGCCCTAGGGTCAGTCTCTTCAAATATAACCACATAATCGACAAACCCTATTGATGAAAGCATAAACGCGCGCTGGTCCTGGGGGATTATAGGCCTGTTCTCACCCTTGTTCTGCTTTATAGATGAGTCGCTGTTAAGCCCGACTATAAGCACATCACCCTGTTCCTTTGCCTTCTGAAGATACCTCATGTGGCCTGCATGCATCACGTCAAAGCTGCCGTTTGTAGTCACAATCTTTTTCCCCTGCTTCCTTAATGTTTCTGCAAGTCCTGCAATGTCTTTTCTTTCGACCATTTTGCTTTCCATGACAGCTAAATCTCATCCGGGTTTATAATATTTATGGAAGAAAATCCTCACACTCAAATCTGTCATAAGAGTATCCCGTCCCTGACAGCGCTAAGAAGATCCTTAAAGACAAAATCAGCATGCTCGCTTTTCTTGTCTCTTCCGGTCTGGACAAGTATGGACTTGCATCCTGCAGCTTTTCCTGCTTTCACATCCTCATCCTTGTCGCCTACCATGAAGCAGTTATTAGGATCAAGCCTGAAATCTTTCATAGCCTTGATTATCATCGCAGGACTAGGCTTCCTGCAAAGGCAGTTATCTTCAGGAGCATGATGGCAGAAATATATCTTGTCAACCCTTGCTCCGTTCTTATTGAGCTCAAGAAGCATGTGATCATGCACCCTCTGCATGTCATAAACAGTATAATAGCCCCTTCCGATGCCTGATTGCCCAGTTATCACGATAACCTTGAACCCTGCTTCGTTAAGCATGCGGATAGCTGACACAGAACCGTCTATAAACTTGAAATCTTCGATCTTGTAAGTGTATCCCTTATCCTTGTTTATCGTGCCATCCCTGTCGAGAAACACCGCTTTTCTTTTTCTCATTTTTGTGTCTTTTGAGAACTGGTGTCCCTTTTATAAATTTAATGGAACTTTATTCTAAAGATTAAACACTCTTTTCCGGAATTATTCCGTATTTAGAAACAAATAAATAGTTGTATTTATTCATTCATAACGACATGAGACTCTTTATAGCGTTGGATCTTGACGAGCTTAGGCATTATTTTAAGGATATCCAGCAGAACATAAAAGGTGCTAAATCCAAATCCACAGATTCTTTTCACATAACCCTTAAGTTCCTTGGAGAGATAGAAGAATCCAAGATAAAGGGCCTAATATCAAGCCTTGAGCAGCTCAAGTTTCCAAAATTCTCCATAAACACAGGAGGAATAGGCGCATTTCCCAACCCGGATTATGTCAGGGTAGTCTGGATAGGTGCGTCCTCTGAAGGAGACATGATACAAAAGCTGCACAAGGATATAGACGAGAAACTTTATGACCTAGGATTTAAGAAGGAGGCAGGATTTGTCCCCCACATCACCCTAACAAGGATACGGTCGCTTGAAGATAAGAAGCTCTTCTCGCAGTCCATCTCGATGATACGGACCGAGGAAAAGACAGTCAAGTGCAAGAATTTCTACCTGATGAAAAGCACGCTCACAAAGATAGGACCAGTCTATGAGAAGATAAAAGTTTTTGAGCTGGCGTAGAAAACTTATTTAACCAAGCCCTATTTCTTGATATTCATGGTGAAGATTTACATAAAAACTTACGGCTGCGCCCTAAACCAGGCTGATTCAGAGGCAATAGAAGGGGTGCTTCTCAAGGCAGGCTTTAAGATAGTAGAATCTGAAGAAAAGGCAGACCTTATAATAATCAACAGCTGCGCAGTCAAGCAGCCTTCTGAAGAGAAATTCTTCTCATATCTCGAGTCTGTCAGGGACAAGATGGTCGTAGTCGCTGGATGCGTCCCAAAAATATCGCCTGAAAGGCTTGCTGGAGTGTCGATGATAGGCCCGAAGCAGATCCAGAACATCGTAGAAGTAGTTGAGGAGACGATAAACGGCAACATAGTCTCACTTATAGCAGATGATGATATCGACAGGCTTTCACTTCCGAAAAAAAGGAAAAGCCCTATGATTGAGATAGTGCCAATATCATCAGGATGCTTTGGAAGCTGCTCTTATTGTATCGTGAAAAAAGCAAGAGGGGACCTTGTTTCTTACAAGCCTGAAAAGATCGCTGAGTCAGTCCAAAGGGCAGTCACACATGGAGCAAAAGAGATATGGCTTACTGCACAGGACACAGGCTGCTACGGCGCAGACATAGGAACAGACCTGCCAAGCCTGCTGAACCAGCTTGTCAAGATACCTGGAAACTTCAGGATAAGGGTCGGCATGATGAACCCTAATCATCTGAAAAAAATATTACCAGACCTTCTTAGTTCCTTCAGGGATGAAAAGATATTCAAGTTCATCCACATCCCCGTCCAGTCAGGAAACGACAGGGTGCTGAAGCTTATGAGAAGGAGATACTCCTCAAAAGACTACGTCTCTATAATCAAGGATATAAAACATGAGATACCTGACATGACTGTCGCAACAGACATAATAGTCGGGTTTCCCACAGAGTCTGATGAGGAGTTTAACGACACCTTAAGGCTGATCAAAGAGACAAAACCAGACGTGCTTAATATCTCACGATACTGGAAAAGAAAAGGCACTGATGCAGCTGAAATGGAACAAGTCTCGTTTGTTGAGATAAAAGAGAGGATCAAGATCATTTCTTCTGTTTTTGACTGGATCGCTTACGAGAACAACAAGAAGTGGGTGAAGTGGACAGGCGAGGTGCTTGTTGATGAGCATAGCAAGGACAACACCAGTGTTGGAAGAAACTATGCCTATAAGCCTGTCATAATCTCTGGCAGGAAAAACATAGGGGAATGGGTCAAGATAGTCGTGTCTGATGTGACTAGGTATGACCTGCGGGCCGAATAAGCCACGCTTTTTTGATCACAGGCCTAAGACTTTCTCAAGAACCTTATCAAGGTCTACAGTTGTGGTTTTTGGCTCTTCTTCCATACTCATTTCACCTTTTTATAAAAAATTGCGGAGCCAGAGGGTAGGCCCCTCCCGACCTCCGCAATAATTAGTATGATAATATCATATAATGTATGAGCTAATATTTAAATTTTGTGAATATCATACTTTATCATACCAAAACCAAAAGATTTATATATATTAAGTCATTATGATGAATCCTATCTTCGGGGGGAAATACCATGAAAGAAAGAGCAACACTGACACTTGACACTAACCTTCTGTCAAAGATAGACTCAATAATAGACGGACACAAGGTAAAGAACAGAAGCCACGCTGTCGAGCTTCTTCTTATGAAAGCACTTGGGACAAACGTACCAAAAAAAGCAGTCATACTTGCAGGAGGCAGAGGCACAAGGCTTAAGCCCCTCACATATGAGATCCCAAAAGCGCTTATACCTATACATGACAGGACTCTCACAGAACACCTTCTTGACCTTTTTAAGAGGCACGAAGTAAAAGATATCGTGATGTCTGTCGGGCACATGAAAGAGAAGATAAAAGCACACTTCCAGGACGGCACAAGGTTCGGAGTGAGGATGTCTTATATCGAGGAGGACGAGCCGCTTGGCACAGCAGGATGCCTGCGCCTTGGAAAAGACATACTAAACGAGACGTTCATACTGTCAAACGGAGACGAGCTTAAGAATATAGACATCGACGAGATGTTCCAGTTTCACAAGCAGAATAACGCAACTGTCACGATAGCGCTCACGACAGTCTCTGACCCGAGCCAGTACGGAGTGGCAAAGCTGTCAGGTTCGAGGATACTTGAGTTTGTCGAGAAGCCAAAACCAAAAGAAGCGCCCTCGAACCTGATAAATTCAGGATTCTACATAATAGAGCCAGAGCTTATAGAGCTGATACCAGAAGGCAAGGTCTCGATAGAAAAAGACATATTCCCCAAGCTTGCAGAAGAAGGAAAGCTCTTTGGATACCCCTTTTCAGGACAATGGTTTGACACAGGAAACATAGAAAGATATGAGAAGGCAATAAAAGAATGGAAGGACATAAAGTAAATCCACTAAAAAACATCCTTAACGAAAAAGTATATGAAAAACCATGGGGTAGGGAGCGCTGGCTCAACCTCAACAAGCACTACTGCTTCAAGATCCTTGAGATAAACAAAGGTGAGATGTTCTCTTTGCAATACCACGAAGTAAAACACGAGACCTGGTTCGTGAACAAGGGAAGGATAGAAGTGACCCTTGACGAAAGGACATTTGAGCTTCTTCCAGGGATGATAGTAGAAATCCCTCCAGGAACGATCCACAGGATGCACGCGCTTGAAGAGGCATCAGTATTTGAGGTCTCAACGCCTGAAGTTGAAGACGTGGTAAGGATAGAAGATAAGTACGGAAGACCCAAGAAAGGATATGAATGGGAAAAGTAGGTGATGACTTTTGGGAATATTTAAGGCATATGACATAAGAGGAGTATATCCTTCTGAACTGAGTGAAGAGACAGCGTACAAGGTAGGAAGGGCGCTTGTGACATTTCTCAGATGCAAAAACGTGGTCATAGGCCACGACATGAGGCCATCCTCGGTGATAATCCTGAGGGAGCTTTCAAGGGGCATAACAGACCAGGGAGCAGACGTGATCGACATAGGGCTTGCATCAACACCGATGGTCTATTTTGCTGCCCAAGGCCATGATGCAGCAATAGTCATAACAGCATCACACAATCCTGCGCAGTACAACGGATTTAAGCTTTGCAGGGAGAATGCGATCCCAATAAGCGGAGACACAGGGATAAAAGAAATAGAACAGATGGTCCTGAAAAACAATTTTTCAGATCCTTCAAAGAAAGGAAATATATCCAAAAAAGACGTCATGAAAGACTTCATCGCGCATAACCTGAAGTTCCTGAGGCCAATAAAGCCGCTTAAGATAGTCATTGACACTGCAAACGCAATGGGGGGATACACATTCCCAAAAATCTTTGAGAAGATACCTAACCTGAGATACATACACCTTTTCCCAGAGCTTGACGGATCATTTCCCAACCATGAGGCAAATCCACTCAAGTACGAGACGCTAAAAGACCTCCAGAAAAAGGTCATCGAGGAAAAGGCAGACTTTGGCATCGCGATCGACGGAGACTGCGACAGGTGCTCTTTTGTAGACGAAAAAGGAGAGATAATACCAAACGATTTCATAACAGCCCTTCTCGGATCGATGGTACTTGAACAGCACCCAGGATCTGTAGTGCTCTATGACCTGAGATCGACCTGGACGATAAAAGAAAGGATAGAGAAAAAAGGCGGAAAGCCCATGATGTGCAGGGTAGGGCATGCTCCGATAAAGCTTCAGATGCGCGAGAACGACGCAGCTTTCGCAGGAGAGCTTTCAGGCCACTATTATTATAAAGACAGCTTTTTCACAGAAAGCTCGATAATCTCATCACTTCTCATGATGAAGCTTGTCACAGATGAGAACAGGTCGCTTTCCGAGATAGTGAGGCCGCTTCACAAGTACTTCCATTCAGGAGAGATAAACTCAAAGGTGCAGGACATAAAAACAATCCTAAAAAAACTTGAAGAAAAGTACGGGCACGGAGAAGTATCTCACCTGGACGGGCTTTACGTAGCGTTCTCAGACTGGTGGTTCAACGTCAGGGCATCAAACACAGAACCCCTCCTAAGGCTTAACCTCGAGGCAAAGACAAAAGACATGATGGAAAAGAAAAGAGACGAGGTGCTTGGGGTTATCAGGGGTTAGGATCTTGAAGGCATTCTTAGACTTTTTATCAATCTTTTCCAAAATTTAGAGTAAGAGTCATGACTTGACATCATAACTTTTTTAAGTTCTTCATAATTTCCCGCAAGGGTATCAAGTTGAAGCCCTTCAATCTGAGTTGACCTGTCCATTATGCTGAAATTATAATCAATCGTTTCTATCAACTTATGGAGCACTACTGCTGCCAGATAAATATCTTTTTTCTTGTACCTTTTTAGCTCTTTTTTCCCTTCTACCATCATCCTGACAAAAGTAAACAATGTTCCATCAATTGGATTGCCGTAGATTAAGTCTCCAACATATAAATTGGATTTCTCCCCTCTTTTTTTGGCTTTAATAATTCTCTTATAGTTGGAATATGTATTTCTTATCCTAAACTTAGGATTTGCCTTAGTCAAGACCCATAAATTACTCTCATCATAATGGTTTAAGCAATGATCAACAAAAGACATGTATCTCCTCAACCTTGGAGAAAAAGTTCTATTTAAGTGAGCAATATCTTTGCTTAGCTCCTCTAAAGAAAGAGCCCTGAACTCCTCATACATCCTCCTTATCCTTGGTTCATAAACTCCCTGAGACCCAAGCCTTCTTATGTGATCTCCAACAGCTTCGCTTATCACAAGCCCCTTAAATATGCTCCAAAGCCTGAAATAAGAAGGCATACCTTTGCTTCTTGTCTCATATCTTGGCTTCATGTCATTGATGTTTACTGTTATGTCGCTTAGCTTGCACATGAGAGTCCTTCTTTTTATAGCATCTTCATGCTTCTTTTCATCACTAAATCTAAGGTTGTGCACATCTCTTATATATCCGTCAACAAGGGCTGAATTTTTATCCACTCCATTGAAAATACCAAGGAAATTTTCTATGCTTTTTGGATCCATAGCCCAGACAGTATTCTTCTTTGAGCTTTCAGGATCATCGTAGACTATCTGCTCCTGAAGGTATCTGAAATAAGTCTTCTCTCCAATATGGGATAAGTTCGCCACTATCCTCATAATGATATTTATGCTTTCGTAGAAATGTCCCTTATTGGTTATCTTATCATTATTTTTTACAAAGTTATAAATTTCAAGTCCGATAGAATAGTATATTGCAGCAGTCTTCATCTCCTTATTAGGATCCTTGCTTTTTATCTCATTTTTTACCCTCTCTTCTACCACATCATGAAGCCTCATAGCAGCAAGCGACTTATAGCTTACGTCCTGCTTAGCAAGATTAAGCATGGCTTCTATAGGGTGGCTGTCATACTGCCCCCCGCTCTTTCTGGTATGGTGCCAATGGCTAACCCTCCCATAAAGATGGACGAACTTCATGAACTCAGTGATCTCATCTTTTGTTACTTCTTCATTAGCGATCTGTACCTTATCGTCTAGGCTTAGTCTGTCCATCAGTTTTAAGCCGAGTTCTTCATTAGGATCGTCTGAAAAACCGAACTGTGAGGGTCTACGTGAAAACACTCTCACATTATGGGGCTCAGCAAGAAAACGCTCGAGCTCTCTTTGCTTTCCTGCATCCCCCCACATCATATATACTCTTTCAGAGAGGGAGTTGACCCTATTAGGATCTGACTTCGGCGCATCGTATGAAGTGAGGTAGATTACCATCTTGTTCAAAATCTTATTTTTTTCAGGTTTTCCCCTCTTTTCTTAGAAACCACAAACTATTATGATTTGTCAGTAAATAATCGAAAATCATATAAAAACCTAACTGAAAAACAGGGATAAATCACTTGCTTAGATACTGTCTTGCCACAGCATCAAGATGAGCCTTGATCTGGCTATATTTCCTAAGTGCTAGCGCCAGCGCAGCATAAGGATGAGTAGTGATAAGTGGCACTATACCTTTTCCTTCAACTATAAGCCCACTTGAGATAATGTCATATATAGCTTTTGCGTCAAAAGGGGCCAGGGTCAGGTTTTCACTATCTTTATCAATGACTCTCACATTAGGCGCTATGACCGGGACAAGAAGGACCATTGTAGGCTCTTTGTTCCCATATACCACCCCCATAAGTCGTATAGCCTCTCGGGGTATACATCTTAAGTCTATACCGCAGCTTTGCGGGTATGCTGTCTCAGCTCCGCATCGTCTTGCCACAACCTCTGCCAGGTTTCTCTCTCTTCCTATCTCCAACTTAAGTTCGGGATGGTCAAATCCTGCTCCTAAAACAGCTAACGCTCCGGAATAGTCTGATCTAGCACCTCTTATCACATAAGGCACATGATAACAGAACCGATCATTATTTTTAGGGTCATGAGATATAAGGACCTGCAGTGTAGTAAAGCTTATAGGGTTTGATTGTTGCCCAATAAGAAGATCTTCAATCTGCCTTGTCACCTTAAGTTCTGCTATATGCGTCCTGCTTAGAAGAACATCAAGGCCGCCATCATCTTCTACCAATCCTTCCAGCCTTGATATCGGAAGCAGCTTATATTTCGGATCTGTTTTTGCCTTTTTTTTCTCTAAACTTCTAAGCTTTTTTGTTTCATCTCCCAAGACAAGGGTTCTTGGAGTCTCTATCAGCCGGACATCTTCTGCTGGCAAAAAACCATCCCAAATCAGCAGGGTATTATCTAGATGGGTTATACTTGCATAACACAAGTCTAGATTTGGTAACTTTCCTTCCCTTACGCCCTCTTTGATTATTGCAGGTGTCAGACCATAAAGTACTTCAAGAGGCAGAACAATTCTCTCGTTGACCTTAGTAAATATCCCCATCTTTGATACAAATAAACGGGAATCTAGCTATTTATTTAAACATGTGGTTTCAAACAGCATTCCCCAAACCTTTATAAATAAAGGGGCAATTCTAACTAGAGATGGCTAAAAAAGAACCAAAAACCGAAAGCAAGGCTAAACCTCCTAAAAAAGGGGAGATAGGCAAAGACAGCCAGCCTGAGATAAACATAGGCCTGGTAGGCCATGTAGACCACGGCAAGACCACGCTTACTGAAAAGCTTTCAGGAAAATGGACAGACACGCATTCTGAAGAGCTTAAAAGAGGCATAACCATAAGGCTAGGATATGCTGATGCAGTGTTCAGGAGATGCCCTAAATGCAACAAGTACACAGTCCTTGACAAGTGTCCAGAATGCAACGAGGCTTCAGAGCCAGTGAGAAAAGTCAGTTTTGTCGATGCGCCAGGCCACGAAAGCCTGATGGCAACCATGCTTGCAGGAGCTACGATAATGGACGGAGCGCTGCTTCTTGTCGCAGCAAACGAGGAATGCCCTCAGCCACAGACAAGAGAGCACCTGATGGCCCTTGAGATAATAGGGGTCAAGCACGTCGTCATAGTCCAGAATAAGATAGACCTTGTATCAAAAGAGAGGGCAGTAAAGAACTATGAGGCGATAAAAGCATTCCTCAAAGGAACACCGTTTGAAGACGCGCCGATAGTCCCGATATCAGCAAGGCACGGAGCTAACATAGACCTTCTTATCGAGACCATAAATGAAGCGATACC
The DNA here is from genome assembly GCA_046705145.1 of Candidatus Woesearchaeota archaeon. GTDB lineage: Archaea > Nanobdellota > Nanobdellia > Woesearchaeales > JBJKQO01 > JBJKQO01. The sequence goes on along the minus strand of JBJKQO010000054.1, from coordinate 18,328 downwards.
TACACCATCAAGGGATATGTCAAAAGACCCGATGATGTTTGTCGCAAGAAGCTTTGACATAAACAAGCCAGGCACAGAGATAAACGACATGGTCGCTGGAGTCCTAGGAGGATCGCTTAAGCAGGGCATCCTGAAAGTAGGGGATGAGATAGAGATAAGGCCGGGATACAGCGTCGAAGAGCAGAACAAGAAAGTATGGTACCCTATAAAAAGCAAGATCACAAGCGTCATGACAGGCAGCAAAAATGTTGAGCAGGTAGGCCCGGGAGGATCGATAGCAGTGATGACAACGCTTGACCCTTCTGTAGTCAAGTCTGACAAGCTGACAGGATCAGTAGTAGGGATTCCAGGAAAGCTTCCTCCAGTACTTCACAGCCTGAAGCTTGAGACCCACCTCCTTGAAAGGATGGTAGGATCAAAAGACGGGCTGTTAGTTGACGCAATAAAGATGGGAGAGCCCCTCATGCTTAACGTCAATTCAGCTGCGACAGTAGGCGTAGTCACGAAGCTTGGAAAAAGCGAGTTTGAATGCAACCTGAAGATACCTGTCTGCGCTGAGAAAAGCTCAAGAGTCACCATATCAAGAAGGCTTGGAAACAGATGGAGACTGATCGGGTTTGGGATAATAAAATAATCTTACTTCTTCTCCCTTAACATCACCCAGATAAATAGGCCTACCCCTATGCATAGTGCAGAATCAGCTACGTTAAAGGATGGCCAGAACGAGATGTCAAGAAAATCAGTGACGTATCCGTAATATATCCTCTGCCACAGGTTGCCAAGAGTTCCTGCTGCGACAAGCGCTGCTGCGATGATCTCAGGCTTCGCGTTAAATTCCCTATAATAATATGCTATCGCAATAAGCACACCTATCGATATGAGGCTTAGCACGATCCTCTGATGCTGAAATATCCCAAAACCAGCACCAAAATTATGCACTAGATTGAAGCTAAAAAATCCAGGTATCAAAGAGATCTTGCTCTTGATAAGCGAGTCAGCTGCATATTTTGTCATGAAGTCCAGTATCAGGACAGCTGCAAAAACTGACAGAAACAGCGCGCTCTTACCATGTGTTGCTTTTCTTTTGCTCTTCTCTTGCGATGTTTTCAATGTTTATCAGCCTCTGGTTGATGTTTTCCATAAGGTTCCTGAGATTGTCAAGCTTGACTGACAGCAGCTCGATATCCTTCTCTATGTTTCCTGGTTTTTGGATCTGCTGCGGCTGCTGTGCTGGTTGCTGCTGAGGGCCAAGACTTTGGCTTGGAAAAGGCCTTGAAGGGTCGCTTCCCCTACCTGGGAACGTGTTTCCTCCTTCAAACGAGCTTGATTGCTCACCTCCAAAAGGGTCTCCGAATGATTGAGGGTTTTGGATGTTAGAAGCAAAATCAAGGCTCGGATCACCATATTTCCCGTAGCTTTCTGACTGGCTTTTTGGCATGAAATTATCTCCTGTTGAAAAAGGGTCGTTCATGCCACCATTGCCCATGCCTTTGGCAAAATCATCAAAATCGTCCTTCTTTTTTCCTCTACCAAAAAATCCCATTTTTTCACCTTTATTAGTTAGTAGAAAAAGCCTACTTCACTGACCAAGACCGTATAATGAATCATACGAACTTGGTCAGCTTCGTCTGGCCATGTGTTTGGCTTTGCCAAACACCAGCAAATCTATGGTTTGCGCTGCCATGAATGTCCAAAAAACATTCAAGGCATTCATGGCACAGACGCCTTTTTCTACTAACCTTTATATGATAAACGAGGTCAATGAATATATAAACTTTAGCACTTTCATCGTTGCATATTTCTCTTCAGGCTCAGGCAGGATAGTGGGGGAGCTTTCCTGCAGCTGCTCCTGCTTCAGCATGTTATCATATTCTTCCTTGTCTTTTTTGAGCTCGTCGCTTGCAGCTTTAGGAAGACTCTCCTGTCCTGCTATCTCCACATCTGCGCCCTCAAAAAATTCGCATTCCTTGACATAAGAGGTGTTATAAAGCTTGTCCAAACATCCGCTCACTGAAAACCTTATGCTTTCTACATTCACGCTAAGATCATCTGCAGGGACCTTCAGAAGGTACTCATCGCCTCCGAGATCCATAAGTGATGATGACTCAGGAATATCCTGTGTCGCTCCAAGCCCCTTTTCAAGAAGCTTGTAGTTAAGCTCTTTTTTCATGTCCCTGTCAAAATCCACCTTTGAGAACTTGTCAAGCCCAAGCCCTGAAAAGTATGCATAAAAATAGCTTCCTCTTGTGAAGCACCTTTTGATCTTAAGGTTCACCAGCTTGCAGCTATGGACGTAACCAGGGCACTCTACCTCAAATGATCTTGTCTCAAGATCAGGATAGAACTGCATTATAGGCACAGGAACCCCTGAAATGTTTATCAGGTATTTTCCTGGACGTTTTATCATGTATTCATCTGAGACAAACACTGCCTTCTGGTCCCTGCCTGAAGAGGTTATCTTCCTATAGCTTGTGTCATACCATGTCCCTTTAATGTCTATATAACCAGCTTCGCCTTCATACCTTGCACCTATCCCTTTCAGGTCCTCTGCAAGGTCTGCATTTGCCTTGCTGTGGCTTACCTTAAATGATATCTGCCCGTTCTCAAAGCATTCTGGACTTGAATCAGCAAACGCGTATTCGTTTACTACTTTGAACGTATCAGCATGGCAACAGATTGGAAATAAGACTAATATGAAAAATATCATAAATGGCAATATGGTCCTTTTCATCTTTTCCTCTTTTCCCTATCCTATCACTTCAAAATCCCATTTGGCAGACACTTGGTTCCCATACTGGTCTTTAAATTCTGCCTTGACCCTGTACTCTCCTTCTTCACTTAATACAACCTTATTAGGGTTGAATAACGCATCTAGTTTCAAGAGCTCTCCTGGATCTAATGAAACGGTCTGGTTCACGACCCACAAGTAATCTTGATACTGCCCATCTGACTTTCGAAGCAGGCTTATCACTAAAGTGCCGGATACTTTCGTCGGGCCGTTATTGACAAGCTTTGACTGCGGCCTTTCAGGGGAGGGTTCTGGTGTAGGGGGGATTATTGAGATATCAGGCCCGTAACGGTTTGTATGCTTCTCATTTCCAAGATATTGTGACCATTCGATCTTCCCATAACCCGGAAGTTCCCATGCATAAATGTGGTTTGTTATATCAGACCCGATGAATTCCAGGTTTGGATCATCATCAATATTACCTATCACTATAATATCGCTGGAGTGACTATCAAGATACATATTTGAATACTCATATAGGTCGCCTTCTTTGCTATACACCTTGAACCCCTGATCTGTCATCAAAATAACCTCAGGGATACCATCATTATCTACATCTGCGATCACTGGCTTGCCGGGATGGCTTAAGGCAAACTCTTTGTATAGGTATTGAGATCCGTCATTGTTCAATATTAAGAATTTTTGGTATTCAACAAGGAAAATTTCGAGTTTATTATCTGAGTCGATGTCTGCTAGGACAAAATCACGATAGTCTATCGTTGTCGAAACAGGGAATCCCGGCAGATAATTCCCTTGGTAATCATATGCATGGACGGTTCTGTCATCAAATATGATAATATCATCATTACCATCTTCATCAAGGTCTCCTGCTTTGATATATGCCTGGCTTGTTGTTGTTTTCGGCCACCCTGGCAGGACATTTCCCATGTAATCAAATAGGTAGGCATAGGAAGACTCCCCTGTCCGGATATTGACAGCTATCATCTTACCATATTCCTTGTTTACTACTACTGCTGGATTTCCAGGGTCGGTATTAGTCCAGCTGCTGTCTGATACGGGCCATCCTGGAAGATAGTTGCCATTTTCATCAAAGACTCTTACTATATTCATCCCCTGGTTATACCCTCTTGAGAGAATGCCTGGGCTGGTAACAATAATATTGTCTTTTCCATCTCCATTGATATCACTGCAAGCTAACTGCTTGGCTGATCCTATACCTATCTGCATCGGGGAATTAGGTAATTGCGAACCGTCGCTGTTGAATTTGTAGACGTATAATGGTTCGAAATCATAACCAAATGGTCTTCCTGATACTATTATCTCTTTGTTATTGTCTCCATTGATATCACAGACAACAGCGACTGGGTTGTAGGAAATGATCGTCTGTGGCCAGCCAGCCAGATTGTTGCCGTTCCCATCCAGCACATCGACCTGGTTTTCTTTGGTTATTATCACTTCATCCTTACCATCATGGTTAACATCACTTATTGTTGGTCGGAAAAATATTCGGCATATACCAACTTCGCATGGGTCTGCAAAAGAGTAAGGCCATCCTCTCTCCAATGTTGGGTGGATTAGGACATTTTCTGAATAAGAGTCTACAATTCGGTTGTTAGTGTCATATACCTCAAGGCTTAATGTGTAAAGGCTATTTTTTTCCAATGACGAAGTATCGATCGTCCCCAGGACATCATCATCAACCGGATTGTCGTATTGTATAGTGATCTTGTCTTCATAGGTATAGGCATCTCTTACTTTAAGCTCGTAATGCCCAAAGTCATCAACATCAGCACTTCCTATCACATCGATAGTCCCTTCCCCAAAGAAGTTCTTTCCAAACCATTTTGGGTGATATGGATCGAATATTGTGGGAAAGGAGATATAATTGTTCTGTACTGTGATAAATGAGTAGTCGACGCTTGTGCGGCCAGACCTGTCTGTTACGGTCAGCTTAAGAAGGTTTATGCCGCTCTTAAGCAATGAAGTGTCAAGTTCCGGAAGCAATACCTGATCCTGCTGTTCTGTTGAGGATATCAACAGAGTCCATATGAAAGGATTCAGATCAAATCCACATTCGAGCTTATACTCTGCGAAATCTGATGCGCTGGCCACCCCTTCTATATCGATGATGCCTTTAACCTTTCCTTTAGTTGTAATCTTTGCTGTCGGCATTTTTGTATCCTGCTGGACTGCAGCAAGCGCATCCACAACCCCCATCCCATATTGATGGATCTCTGGTCCGAAATCATCTGCCAGGTTATCTGCCGTATTCTTGATAACATCCTTGACATCAGAAGTAGACCAGTCATGATGCTTCTGGATGACCAATGCTGCTACTCCAGCAACATGAGGCGTTGCCATCGATGTTCCATCGAGCGCTATGTGTTGATTATCCAGGCACTGGTAGTCCGGATAGGCACTGTCAAATTGTGCTGCACAGATCCCTACCCCTGGGGCCACTATATCCGGCTTGATCACTATCTCATCTTCCAGTTCTATATGGCCTCTTGAGCTAAACCTTGCTATATTACCTTCCTTGTCTACTGCTCCAACAGTAATGGCTTTTCTTGCAGTGCCGGGTGTTCCGATCGTATACCACTCAGGTCCGTCGTTGCCAGCTGCCACTACAGCTAAAACTCCAGAATCGTAAGCATTGTCTATCGCCTGGGAAACAGGGTCATCTGGGCCGCAGTACTGGTTGAACTCTTTGCATTTCGCCCCCAGGCTTAGGCTGATAACATCCAGATGATCAGAGGTGTCTCCATCCTGGTTTGGATCTGTGCTCAGGTCAATCGCTGCGATAACATCATCAAAACTCCCGCTGCCCCTGTTATCCAGGACCTTGTATGCTATGATTTTGGCATCAGGAGCGACTCCTTTGAGGATGCCGTTTCCTGCAGCTATTGCTGCACAGTGAGTTCCATGACCATAATCGTCCATGGGATCATGATCCTCGTTTACGAAGTCATAACCTCCTATAACTTTGCATCCTTCCCCTAAACACCCCCCGAGGTCAGGGTGTTCATAGTCAACTCCAGTATCGATGATACCTATAGTGATGCCTTTTCCTGTTATCGGATCGCCATCTGAGTCAGTCATCTGCCATGCTTCATCTGCTTTGATCATAGGCACGGAATCCATCAGCGTCTCTTCCACGATCATATTCGGATAGACTTCTTCGATCTCTTTCATCCCCCTAAGCGCTTGAGCTTCCTGATCAGATATGTTAAGGGCAATACCATTAAATACATTGTAGTATTCGTTCATCACTTCAATCTCATCCTCTTCACTTACTGCATATCCTGTTATCTGGTTGATTCTCATGCTAAACTTTTCCCTGATCTGTTCTAATGGGCCTTGAGCTTTGTCAATGCTGACAGCATTTCCTGTAATCTTGTTTGCCCCCTCTTTTTCAAGCTCTCTTGCGATCTTATCTTTCAGACGGATCCTCTTTTCTATCAGATCCTGCTTGTACTGTGTCACTTTTTTTGGAACCTCATCAGACTCAAGGAGGAAAGGCTGGATAGCATATTTTACAGGGTTGTAATCTGCCATCGATTCAATCCTCTTGTCGTTTTTTTCTGCCTGTTTAGCCCATCCTGACTCAGCTTCAACAACCGCATCATCTTTGAATTTGATGATATACCCCTTGTACTGTGGCTGATCTTCTTGTCCTGATTCCCCCTCGGATGATCCTTCTTCAGCCTGGCTGGTTCCAGATGCGGCATCGGGCGGATCGGTCAATGCAACAGGCTGGTCTTTGTGATAAGAGTCACTTAATGTTGCTATGCTCATGAACATGTCAAACTTATAGGCCTGACTGCATCCTTGTGATTGATCACATTCATATCCTTCAGGACAACCGCAGACGACGCATCTCTCAACAAGAACTCCGTTTTCGCAGAATAAAGGCTTTGAGATGGAGCAGTTATCATGTATAGTGCCATCGCTGCAGTTTTGCATATCAGGAACAGATGCGCACGAATGGTCTTCTTGGCATTGGTATCCCGTAGGGCAGCCGCACAAGCTGCAGTTGTTCAGAAGAAAGCCACCATCGCAATATTTTGGCTTAGTTGTTGAACATGACCCGTAATCTGTCCCGTCAGAACATGTTTGGCTGCTGCTTGCTTTGATGCATGCAGCACCGTAGCAGCCCTTCGGGCATTCGTACTCCTCACTGTCCAAATAGCCCCATGAATCACAGTATTTTTCTATCAGCAGGCTCCCTCTGCATTCGTCATTCTTGTAAGATCCGGCGTTCGTTGTAGGATCTTCTTGGGTATATATTGAGCCATTGCGGTAATGGTCCCGCGCCCCTTCATAATCTGTGCATGTGAAAGGATTATGCTCAAGTCTTGCGCACAATATCGGATTGTCAGATAGTGAACTTTCGCGGGTTCCTGTCCTGCCATAGTTTTCCAGGATACCGAACACGCTAAGATAGACGGAATTCTCCAGGTACCTATTGTCCCTCTCAGTAAAATAGGTATCCCCTTTTGAAAAGAAAGGCCTAAAGTAAGCATTAAGGTTGACGGTAGCCCCGCCTTTTTTTACTTCGACGATCGTTCCATCTGCTTTTTTGATCTTGATCGTCTGCTTGTTGAATCTTGGCTTGAAATAATCAGAGAATTGCCTATCGACCATAGATCTTCCTACGAACCGGTATTGTGCGCCGCTGTCTGGCCGATTATTATCGTTATTGCAGACTGCGTCCAATTGTGCCTGGGTCAGCGGAGGCCTTACATTTGCAGTCGATATAAAAAGGTCAATATCAGAGCTGATAACATAAGCCTTGCATATTCCGCTTTGGCAGTTGCTGGATACGCAGTCTGAGTTGATAATGCAAGATTTTCCGTTTGCGCATGCAGGGCAGCTTCCTCCACAGTCAACATCTGTCTCATCCTGGTTTTTTACCTGGTCATAACATGACTCTATCACATCTTCATCTGAAATACAAGCACCAACTCCGCAGCCATTAGGGCATTTATAGGTCACGCTGCTCTCATGGCCGTATGAGTTACAGTAATATTCATCAAGATAGCCGTTGTAACATGTATCCTCAAAAGTATCACATTCACCATTATAACAAAAGGATACATTCCCATCTACAAAGTAGTTTTTTCCGTTGTCTGAATCTATGCAGTAATCTTCAGGTTCCTGCGTGTTTCTGACACATACTCCATCTTTGCAGCCATCCGGGCAGCCATAAGGTTGGATCCTGTAGACCTTTCCGTCGCAATATCCTTCCATAAGAGTATTTGAGTTTGCGACGCAGCCATCAGGAGACGGGTAAGCGATCTCGTTGGTCGTAACATAGCCAAGGACGTAATAGTCCAGTCCGCCATCAGAATCCATGCAGAACTCTTGCGGCTTCTTAAGGCAGGCTCCGTCTGTGCAGCCATATTGGCATTTTTCCTGATAAGACCAGACTAGTTGGTCTGTACCACAATAATATTCTTTTAGATAGTTATCACCATAACAGAAATCCATGTATTGAGCGCTCATGCCTTCTATAACGGCTATCCCTTTCTCATAATAATTCACTCCATTATCTGTGTCAAGGCATTTTGGTTGTGTTGTCAGGCATCCGCCCTCTTCGCATCCATATGGGCAATCATATGATTCATAAGCAGGCGTGTAACCAGAACAATATCTTTCAGTTAATGTACTGCCAGAGCACTGATCTTCCAGGTCTTCGCAACCAGAACTTGTGCAGTATATGATGGTGCCTTGGGTATAGTAGTTTTTTCCATTATCAGTATCCTCACATGAATTTTGGATCGTTGATTCTTCAACACAGATCCCATCTTGGCAGCCGTAAGGACATTCATATTGTGTTACTTTAAGGGTGTCTTCTTCGCATATATATTCAAAAAGCCAAGGGCCTTCATAGATGCATGTGGATCCGTATTTTGTTGCTGAACAGCAGTCTGAGTAAGAGGAGGAACCTTTTGTTGTTGTTCCCTTTACTGCATAGTCTTTGCCATTATCTGAATCTGTGCAGATATCACTTGCAGCCAGTCCAGTCAGCCAGTCCCATAAACCAGCTGAAACAAGAGAACTTGAGAATATCAAGGCTAAACTAACAATCAGAAAAAACCTTTTTTTCATATTTATCACACCACCTCTTAAGTATAAACGGATTATCTTTCCCTTCGTTTTCTTAATTATTTAAATCTTATTGTTTTTTTCATTGTAAACATAATCTTTATAAAAGAAGCATGGATTCTTGATTCCTGTTGCCTCTGTGGCGCAGCCGGTAGCGCGCGTGCTTGGTAAGCTTCTTCAAGTCGCTTCAAAGAGCACGAGGTCCGGGGTTCAAATCCCCGCAGAGGCTTTTTATTAATTTCCATAGCATTTTCAGTACTTTCCCCTTAAATAATTAATATTTTGTTTTGGTGGTTGTGAAGGATGCGGAAAAAAGGAAAAAACCTCAAAAAAAGCAAAGTGTTCAAGATTGGTTTTTATTTAGGATGGTTTTTGCTCATATGCGCATTTGCTTTTTCTTATTTTGCCTCAAAATACAAATCAATCCCTTTTTTTATTGGTCCTTGTTTATTTATCCTTTATGGGGTACTTGTTTTGTTTTTGGGATTATATACCAAAAGGACATCTGTATCATATATTGGGACTGTGAGAGGCCCGATTGCAACAGACTTTGCTTGGGGCATGTCGATAGCAGCAATATTAATGGGATTAATGTTATTATTTATTTTTCTTCATATTAATCCAACTATGTTAGGATTAGTAGGTTTACCTTTGGCTATTATTGCACCTTACATTAATGCTAAATTAAGGCAATGGCGTGAGAAAAGAAATTAATCTTAGTTTCCTGAGGCGGCAGAATTTCTTTATATCCTCCCGCAAATCTTGCGAAAAATAGGGGGGTAGCTATATTAAGGAGCAATTTCTGAAAAAAAAGAAAGCACCTGGCTGAAAACCAGGTTAGCATCAACCCAAGTAAATAGATAATATCATACTCTTATATAAATCTTTTGTCAGATTTTTTAAGGTTGGGTAAAGCCGGGATGGTCTAGCCAGGTAGGACGCCTGACTGAAGATCAGGTTAGCATCAACCCAAGATGCTTCGCGGGTTCGAACTGACCGCGGAAATCCCGCTCCCGGCGCCCAATACTTATAGTAAAACTATTTAATCTCAATTTTTGTCTAATTTTTAAGATCTATTTCCTTCTTCCTTTTTCTTTCCATTCTTTAGCCATATATTTATATTATTTCCTTCATTACCTATATGTCAAAAGGGGGTGGGGTCCATGGTCGGTCCAGGAGTAGGTTTATACCGTATTCCTGCACAAAAGCAGGATCTTTCTATGCAACTACGGCAGGTCCAGAAGTTAGATATGGGCCTTGGTTTTATAGACGATATTGTTATTGATTTCTTGTTCAGGCAGCGAAGGACTGTCGAGCTCATATTCGGGCTTATAAAAGAAGATTCTTATTCTCCATTTAGTCTTAGAGAACAAGAGATGATCCAGCTTGCCTTTTCATTGTCTTTGAAGCAGCATGATGGCCAGCAAAGGGATAGCGGAGTGCCTTACGTATCTCATGAGTATCATGCAGCTTACATAATGACCTTACTTGGTTATGGCCCTATCGAGATTATAACAGCGTCACTGCATGACACTCTTGAAGATGCTAACGGAAAGACGCCTGGTTCAGTAAGGCGGACAAGATACGATCTTATGAACAAGGTACACGCAGGCTTTAACGGTTATGGTCCAAGGGTACTTGCAGGTATGATGGCATTATCAAAAAAACCAGTAGAAACTTTTAAAGGAGATACTGACAAGGTGGATGCTGAGCTTTATCTAAGGATAAGAAGAGCCCTTGAGTTTCTGCCTTATCTTGACGCGATAAAGGTCGCCGATGCCATATCAAGCCTTCATGACGTGCAACACATGAAACCCAAAAACGGGATGACTGCCAGGGAAAGGCAGCAGAGATACCTTATGACAGTCGAGGCAAAAACACTTCCTCTTGCAAGAGACCTCGATGCATCAGGAACATTACCTATGGAAATTGCACCTTACATGGAAGATAAGATTGCAGAGTGCAGGGCAGCATTAGGATGATCCAATTTTTTGGATTATTTATTCTATCTTGCTCGAAAGTACTCTGTGATTGCATTGTAAAGTGATGTTGGCCTAGAAAAAAGTCCTCTATACTTAATATCCAGTTTATCACCAATATCTTCGATTCTTAACCTGTAGTTATAAACAGGTGTCACTTCGATGGTTATTCTTGTCAATGCACCTGTATCCCCTCTGGTTAGAATTACCCGGGTTCCAGGTACATCCATGTTAGCTTCTGTGTGCATACCTAATCCATCTAAGACCTCAAATATGTTTCTTGTTTCAGGAACTGTAAGCTCTTTTTTTCCAAGACCTAACTCTGCGTCTATTGCTTTCCAGTCATTTTTGCTTAGATGAACTTTATTTTTCATAATATGAGATATATACATTTATATTTATAAACTTTTCTATTTTAACCACTAAAAAGGAGTATCACTAATACTCGCCCCATGCCTTTATCTCAAGGTCTTCAGCCTTAAGAGAGGTCATGGCGTTCACAAACTGCCTTGCGATGTTGACATCTGTGATCAGAGGCACAGCATAATCGACAGCTTTCCTCCTTATCTTATAGCCGTCAGTAACTTCCTCTTTTTTCCTGATGCTTGGGATGACTATCACGAAGTCAAGCTCTTTTCTGTCAAGCATGAAGAGAACGTTGTTTTTCTTGTTAGTGTTATGGGCCTTCAAGACGATCCTGTTCTCTATACCATGCCTGCTCAGGAACCTTGAGGTGTGCTCTGTCGCAAATATGTTAAAACCGGATTCTTTAAGCTTCTGTATAGACTCAAGAAGCCTGTACTTGTTCTGGTCTCCGCCTATGCTCACAAGCACGTTCTTTCTTGGCAGCTTCATGCCTGTCGCAAGCTCTGCCTTAAGGAAAGCCTCATCTATATTATCCCCAAGGCAAGCGACCTCTCCTGTTGATGCCATCTCAACACCAAGTATGGGATCTGCCTTCTTAAGCCTCGTAAACGAGAACTGCGGAGCCTTAACCCCTACATAATCTATGTCAAGCGTCGACACCCCAAGTTCAGCTTCTTTTCCCATCATGACCCTGACTGCAGTATCGATAAAGTTTGTCTTTGCAACCTTTGAGACAAAAGGAAAGCTTCTTGAAGCCCTAAGGTTACACTCTATGACCTTCAGCTTGTTATCTTTTGCCAGGTACTGGATGTTAAACGGACCTGTTATGTCAAGAGCTTTTGCTATCTGGGTAGTCCTTCTCTTAAGGTTCCTTATGGTCTCAAGATTCAGGTTCTGCGGAGGAAAAACAACAGTTGCGTCACCGCTGTGCACCCCTGCTTTTTCTATGTGCTCTGATATCGCCCACACGACAAGCGATCCTTTCCTTGCGACAGCATCTATCTCTATCTCCTTCGCGTTCCTTATGAACTTGCTTATCACGACAGGATATTCCTGGCTCACCTCAGCAGCCTTTCCAAGATACTCTGAGAGGTCAGAATCGTTGTTTGCGACGCTCATCGCAGCTCCGCTAAGCACATAGCTTGGCCTTACAAGCACAGGATACCCTACTTTTCTTGCAAACTTTCTTGCTTCACCAGGATTTGTCAACTCCTCCCACTCAGGCTGGTCTATGGAAAGCTCATCAAGAAGCTTTGAGAACTTGTTCCTGTCCTCAGCATTATCGATCTTTTCAGCAGTCGTCCCGATTATCCTTGCTCCTGCTTTTGAAAGCTTCATCGCAAGATTGTTCGGGACCTGCCCTCCCATCGAGATTATTATGCCCTCAGGCTTTTCCTTGTCATATATGTCCATGACAGTCTCTATGCTCATCTCGTCAAAGTAAAGCCTGTCGCACTCATCATAATCAGTGCTTACAGTCTCAGGATTATAGTTGACCATTATCGTCTCATAACCAAGCTTCTTAAGTGTCTTGACAGCGCTTACGCAGCACCAGTCAAACTCTACAGAGCTTCCGATCCTGTACGAGCCAGAACCTAACACCATGACCTTCTTCTTCCTGCTGAACCCAACATCATCCACATCTCCATTGTATGTAAGGTATAGGTAGTTTGTCTTTGCAGGATATTCTGCTGCAAGCGTGTCTATCTGCTTCACGCAGGAAAGTATACCATACTTCTTCCTTTTCTCTTTGACATCAAGAGCCCTGCAGCCAAGCGCCAGCCCCACCTGTGTGTCTGAAAACCCTCTTGTCTTTGCCTTGTAAAGGATCCCCTCAGGGATACTGTTTATGTCATGATCCCTAAGATCCCTTTCAGTATTCACGATGTTTTGTATCTTATGAAGGAACCACTTGTCTATCCTCGTGAGCTCATGTATCCTATCAAGAGAATAGCCTTTTTTCAGGGCCTGGGCTATCACAAAAACCCTTTCATCACTGGGATTACGAAGCTCATCATTAAGATCCTTGAAATTATTGTTGTTCTGGTTGCATACAATCCCATTTGCACCTATCTCAAGCATACGGATAGCTTTTTGCAGCGCTTCCTCAAACTTTCTTCCGATAGCCATGACCTCCCCGACAGACATCATGCTAGACCCTATCTTCCTGCTTACCTTCACGAACTTCTTAAGGTCCCACCTGGGGATCTTCACGACGCAATAATCAAGAGCAGGCTCAAAGCAGGCAGTCGTTGACCTGGTTATCGAATTTCTCAGCTCAACAAGAGAATATCCAAGCGCCAGCTTTGCAGCGACAAACGCAAGAGGGTATCCTGTCGCTTTTGAAGCAAGCGCGCTGCTTCTTGAAAGCCTTGCATTGACCTCAATTATCCTGTAATCATCAGAGTCAGGGCTAAACGCGTACTGGATATTGCACTCTCCCACTATCCCAAGATGCCTTATCACGCGTATCGCTATCTCCCTTAGCTTGTGGTACTCATGGTTCGTAAGTGTCTGGCTTGGAGCGACAACGATGCTTTCTCCTGTATGGATCCCCATAGGATCAAAGTTTTCCATGTTGCAGACAGTTATGCAGTTATCAAACCTGTCCCTCACAACCTCATATTCGATCTCTTTCCATCCATGAAGATATTCCTCGATAAGTATCTGCTCTGCATATGAGAACGCCTTTCTTGCCATCACCTTAAGCTCTCCAGGGTTTCTTGCTATGCCTGAGCCGAGGCCGCCAAGAGCATATGCTATCCTCATCATCACAGGATAACCTATCTTTTTTGCATATGCCAGCGCATCATCAGCGTTTGTGACAGCCTTGCTTTTCGGTGTCTTGGCCTTTATCTCATTAAGACGCCTGACAAAATGATCCCTGTCCTCAGTATCGATGATGGTCTTGACAGGAGTCCCAAGAACCTCAACACCATGCTTCTTAAGGATGCCTTTCCTGTAAAGCTCGACACCGCAATTAAGCGCAGTCTGGCCTCCAAAGCTTAGAAGTATGCCGTCAGGCTTCTCTTTTTCTATGACCCTTTCGACGAATTCTGGAGTGACAGGAAGGAAATATATCTGGTCAGCCATCCCTTCAGATGTCTGGTGAGTAGCAATATTGGGGTTAATTAAAACTGTCTTTATATGCTCCTCTTTTAATGCTTTTAGGCATTGGCTGGTAGAATAGTCAAATTCACCTCCTTGTCCTATGGTTAGTCCGCCGCTTCCGATAATTAATACTTTTTTATATTTCATTCTTAACAGACCACTAATCTCTTTTGCTAATTAGATCACCAAATCTTTTTCTTAAATCATCTTTAACCAAAAACCTATTCTTGATCTGATTAGGCCCTATAAAATAAACCTTATTTGACATCACCCCTACAGGTTTTCCATTTAGATACCATATTTCTATCTTGTCGCAATATTTCTCATAACTTTTGATGTCTTTTCTGATAGCATTATCATGAGAATTTGTTTTAATCTCGATAATTAATCTATTTCTGTGATCATAGAAATCAGGTATTGTGCCGTTTGGAAGAATTTTATGCTTCTCTCCGTCAGGATATATTTCATAGCATATGTCTAATACAAGGGATTCCCAGACTTTCCATGTTCGATTCTTCACAAACTTTTCATTTGTATCAAGTCCAGCTGTCCTAATCGCATTATTCCAGCCTTTATATTGTTTCCATGTTGCAGGAATCAAGGTTCTTTTTTCAAAATCAATTAGGTCCCTTTCCGTAGGGGTTCTCCCTAACTCATTTGCTATAGATATTAGTTCATTTTTTATATTTTCTTTAGTCCATATATTAGGCACTAAGACTGGTTTGAATCCAGCAGCGATCAAGAACTTATTATAACTACCAAAAAATTTTGATCCTGAAGATACTAAATCGTTTCTCTTCAGTTTTATTAACTCTCTTTTAGGCGGAACGTGTCCAATATCTTTTACAATTTGTTTAAGTTCTTTAATGAGCCAGTCTTTTGTCCAGAATTCGTTTCTATAAGGCTTAAGTCCTGCAGCTCTAATTGCATTAGGCCATCTATCCCAATATTGGTTTGCTGCATTTAGTAATTTATATTCTTTTTTTCTTCTTAGTTCACCATAATTTGGGACTTTCCCAGTCTCCTTGTGTTTCTTTTTTATCTCTTTGATTACTCTATCTTTTGACCAATTTTCATATAGGGGGGCCACTCCACTTGCAATTATTGCTTTGTTCCACGTTCCAAAATTTTTGATAGATGCATAATATATACTTTTGTCTTTGCTTTTTATCAGCTTTTTATGATTAAGAAGTTCCCGATTAGATACAGCTATCTCTCTTATTCTTTTGATTACATATTCTTTACTTGTCTCCTTAGTTATATTTTCCATCTTACAACTTTTTTTTCTGAATTTATGTATATTCTTCATTCCACACAATACATTATCCGGAATATTATGCACCGTAAAACTGTAGTAAAAATGTGGTTCTAATTTACATGAAAAGAAATCTTTATCATTTATATAATTCTCGTCGGTAAATGTCCAGTGCTTTTTAATTTCAGTCATCTTTTATGATCCTGCTTGTATTTTTCATATATCATCATTCCCTGCCTGACAAACTTCTCGCTTGCAAGCATCTTTGCAAGCTCTTCTTCTGAAACATACCTTGCTTCGCTCACTTCCTCTTCCTGAAGCCTAATCTTCCCATCATAGATAAAAGAATACACCATGAAGTTTCTCTTTGTGTTCTTGTGTGAGTATACGTACCTGAACTCCTCTTTTAGGCCGTCTTTTTTTGCAGTTATCCCCATCTCCTCCTTTAGTCCCCGGACAGCGCAGTCTTTGTAGCTCTCACCAGAGATCGCTGTTTCGGCAACCCCGAAATCCCAAAATCCAGGAAAGTCCTTTTTTTCAAGCGCCCTTTTATGTACCAGTATCCTACCATCAGTATTGGTGATTATTGTCCTGGATACTTTTATCATCAGACCTTTTTTGTTTGCCTCTTCTCTTCCCATAGTCCCTATGACCTTACCTTTTTCATCTACTATGTCGACGATCTCATCATCCTGAAAAAGCTTATCCTTCTGCGATTCGTACATGCCGTACAGTACCGGAATGAACTTCTTCTCTTTCATTATCTTTGGAAGGTCTCTTGGATCAATCCATCCACACTCTGCTACTTCTTCTGGCTGAGGGATGATCTTCTTATCATATCCTTTTAGGAAATAGACATAGTTTAGGTCATTGTTTGAATCATCTTTTAGCCGGTACTTATACATGAACTTAAGCTTAGCATCTTTTGCTCCTATCTCCTCTTCTATCTCCCTTCTTGCCCCGTATTCAAGGCTTTCTCCTGACTGTACAAATCCTCCAAACCTAATATCCCAATGCTCTGGAAACTGCTTTTTTACCCTGTCCCTCTTATGTATCAGCATAAGCCCTTTTGAGTTGAAGACATAGATATCAACACCCCACCTCATCAGGTTCTTCCTTATAGCTTCATCTCTCTTTGCAGTTCCGATTATGTTCTCGCTTTCATCTATGATATCTATGATCTCATCTTTCACCTTATCATCTCCGAAAACTTGTCAAAAAGGAAGTTCGTGTCAACTGGTCCTGGAGTAGCTTCAGGATGGAACTGCACAGAGCAAAAAGGCCTCTTGCTGTGCCTTATCCCTTCATTTGTCCCGTCATTTGCGTTCACGAACCACTCTTTCCAGCCGAAAGGAAGAGTTTTTGCATCTATAGCAAAACCATGGTTCTGGCTTGTTATGTAACACCTTTTCGTCTCAAGATCGACGCAAGGCTGGTTCTGCCCCCTGTGCCCGTACTTCAGCTTGTAGGTCTTGGCACCGCAGGCAAGCCCAAGGATCTGGTTTCCAAGACATATCCCCATCGTAGGGATGTTTCTTGCGATAGCCTGTTTAAGAGTGTTTATTGTTTCTACGCACATCTGAGGGTCTCCAGGCCCGTTGCTTACGAATATGCCGTCAAACTCCATGTATGATCCGAATATGTCATAGTCCCATGGCACCACAACTACCTTAATGCCTCTCTTGACAAGCGACCTGATTATGTTGTACTTCACGCCGCAGTCTATAAGCACAGCAGTCTTGTTGCCCTTTCCATATGATACAGGCTTAAGTATCGAGACTTCCTTCACAATGTTTTCCTTGTTAGGATCAAAGAAATCAACCTTCTCGTCACCGACAACAATCTTTCCTTTCATCACTCCTTTTTCCCTGAGCTTCTTTGTAAGTGCTCTTGTATCTACTCCGCATATGGCAGGGATCTTTTCCTCCGCAAGCCACTCTGAAAGCGAACGTTTTGACTGCCAGTGGTTATATGCCTTAGAATAGTCTGAGACTACAAGACCCCTGATATGTATGCTGTCTGACTCAAAGTTCTTAAGAAGCCCAAAGTTGTCCTTCTCATAGTCAGGCACTCCGTAATTGCCAATCAAAGGATATGTCAATGTAAGTATCTGCCCTCTATAGCTTGGGTCAGTGAAAGATTCAGGATACCCAGTCATGCCTGTGTTAAAGACGACCTCCCCTGCAGAAGAACTGCTTGCGCCGAAAGAAAAACCATAAAAAACAGATCCATCCTCAAGAACAAGCTTCGCATCATGTGTTTTCTCTCTAGGTCTCATCCTAGATTATGAATGATTCCTTCCCCCTTTATATAGGTTGTTGTTTTTGGATGGGAGTTTATAGTATATTTTTGGTTATACTCCTCAGCTTGCTGCAGTTGGGAGATTCATTCATTTTTTTCCACAGACAGCAAAATTTTTAAATAATAAGATATAATGATAAACAAAAATGGCTACTAAGACCCTAAAAGGATGGGTAAATAAAGAAATTACAGGAGATGGGAGAGAAAGTCCTGAAAGATGGGTTAAGAGAGAAACCCTCACACTCAAGCAAACTAAAACTAAAAGGAAAAGAGCAAAGAATGCAGAAAAAGGATTATTAGATTTAATTCAAAATTCTTAATGATCTTTTCTTTTTTAGAAGCTGTGCTTTCCATCCGGTGTTGCGTAGCGTAGCGGAGCACACCGGTGGGGCGTAAGAATGATATAGTTCTTTTTCTTTGATTGTGAATGAAGCCGACCAAAAGCATCTGGTTTACGCT
>JBJKQO010000053.1:0-10929 GCA_046705145.1 Candidatus Woesearchaeota archaeon | reverse complement strand
AGATAGAATGCAACAACGTCGCAGTAGACGTAAGGATAGACGCGAAAAAAGGCATGCTAAAAAAGTACTTCCTCGAATACCCGAAGTTTGCAGCTCCAACTATTGCTCTTCTTGAAGACGTCAAGAGAAGGATGATAACAGAGGTTGCTGTAAGCCCAAGCGAAGTGCTTGACCCAAAAGTCATCCACGCACTAAAAGACAGGCTTGCAAAAAAAGCAGGAGAGATAATAGCGCAGCTTCTGCCAAACTCACCGCAGTCACTGAGGATGGTGCTCCTTTCTACGATACTTAACGAGCTTGTAGGATTTGGAGATATGGAATACCTTCTGAACGACCCAGAGCTTGAGGAGATAATCATAAACTCATCTGACGAGCCCATAAGGGTATACCACAAGAGGTTTGGATGGCTTGAGACAAACATATCCCTTGATGACGAGGAAAAGATAAGGAACTACTCAAACACCATAGCCCGAAGGGTAGGAAGGCAGGTAACAACCCTGAATCCCCTGCTTGACGCTCACCTTGTGACAGGAGACAGGGCAAATGTAGTGCTTTACCCAGTATCAAACAAGGGCCACACAGTCACGATAAGAAAGTTCGCAAGGGATCCGTGGACAGTGACAGACCTCATCGCGAACAAGACAGTAACATCAGAGATATTCGCGCTGATATGGCTTGCGTTCCAATACGAGATGAACGTGCTTATAAGCGGAGGCACAGGAAGCGGAAAGACAAGCATGCTTGGAGTATGCATGCCGTTCATCCCGCCGACAGACAGGATAATATCGATGGAAGACACAAGAGAGCTTCAGCTGCCAAAGTTCCTGTACTGGTGCCCTCTCACGACAAAACAGCCAAACCCTGAAGGAAAAGGAGAGATAACGATGCTTGACCTTCTTATCAACAGCCTGAGGATGAGGCCTGACAGGATAATCCTTGGAGAGATGAGGAGGAAGCAGGAAGCAGAAGTCCTATTTGAGGCGATGCATACAGGCCACAGCGTCTACGCTACCGTGCACGCAGACTCATGCGCAGAGACGATCCAGAGGCTTACAAATCCTCCTATACAGGTACCTGCAAACCTTCTTGGCGCAGTAAACCTAAATGTCGTGATGTTTCGTGAGAGAAGAAGAAGCATAAGAAGGGTTTTCCAGATAGGCGAGTTCATAGTGAATGAGGAATCAGGGAAGATGTGCGCAAACGCGAACGTCCTTTACAGGTGGAAACCTACAACAGACGAGATAGTCAAGCACGGAGATTCGATGAAGCTTTTTGAGGACATGACAAGGCACACAGGGATGAGCCACATGGAGATAGAAAAAGACCTTGCCAAAAAGAAGAGCGTCCTTGACTACATGGTCAAGCACAACCTGAGAAGCCTCGACGAGGTCGGAAAGATAATGCTGCGCTACTACGCAGACCCTGAATTCGTAACCTCCAACATCGCAAAAGGCTGCAGCCCATCCGTGCTGCTGAAGGAAAGCTGAAGAATGAAAAAAGTGCTGATACCATACTCATTTCTGCCGCCGCAGATACTGCAGAAACTAGCGAAGTCTTTTAAGGCAGTCGGAAGGCTGATGGGGGGATTCTTCCCAAGGATAAAGCTCCAGCTAAAACAGGCAGAGATAAGCATAGACTCAGTAGATTACCTGACGATGAGCTTTTTCTCCTCATCATTCCTCTTTCTCATAACACTTATCCTTTCGCTTATGGTATTTGCCAAGACATCAGAAAAGAGCCCATTAATACCTGCAGCGATAACAGCGCTTCTGCTCACCCTTTTCGTGTTCATGCAGCAGCTCATGTACCCAAGGGTAAGAGCATCAAAGAAAGTAAAGGGGATAGAAAGAAACCTTCTTCCAGCCCTACAGAACATGCTCATAGAGCTCAATGCAGGAGTGCCGCTTTTCAACATAATGGTAAGCATATCCCAGAGCAACTATGGCGAGGTCTCAAAGGAATTTCGCAAGGTAGTGAACCAGATAAACACAGGCACTCCCCAGATAAAGGCCCTTGAAGAATCAGCAGTATCCAACCCATCAATATTCTACAGGAGGACCATATGGCAGCTTGTCAACGGGATGAAAGGCGGAGCTGAGATATCAAAGGTCATACAGGAATCTATAGACCTGCTTTCTGACGAGCAGCTTCTGCAGGTCCAAAAGTATGGAAGCCAGCTCAACCCTCTGGCCATGTTTTACATGCTTGTTGCAGTCATCATGCCATCTCTTGGCATGACATTTCTCATAATCATATCATCATTCATCAAGCTCTCAGAGACAGGCACAAAGATGATCTTCTGGTCGCTTCTGACATTCGTCATAATCTTCCAGTTCATGTTCCTGGGAATAATAAAATCCAAAAGACCAAACCTGATGGGTGATTGAATTGTATAGGCTACTGTCAAACTTTTACCCAAAGAACATAAAGAAGAGATACAGGCAGCTACTGACATATTCACACATCACTATAAACCCTGACAGGTTCATGGGATTCATGATATTTTTCGGCTTAGGCATAGGGATAGCATCATCCCTTTTTCTTGGGGCTTTCTCAAACATGAACATAATACTTTTATTTTTCGCCTCATTTTTTGGAGTCGAGCTTTTGGTCTACATGACACTTATCCTTCGGGCAGACAAGAAAGCAAAGTTTGTTGAGGAGATACTTCCTGACGCGCTTCAGCTGATGGCATCAAACCTGAGGGCAGGATTCACTATAGACAAGGCGATACTTCTCAGCGCAAGACCGGAGTTCGGGCCTCTTGCAGACGAGATAAACCATGTAGGAAAAGAGATAACCCTCGGAAAAGAGCTTTCTGACTCCCTCCTGAAGATGACTGAAAGGATAAGGTCAGAAAGGCTTGAGAAGACGATGATACTCATAGTGTCAGGGCTTAAGTCAGGCGGCCAGCTCGCATCACTTCTTGAGCAGACAGCCAAGAACCTGAGACACCAGATGTTTGTTGACGAAAGAGTAAGGGCAAACGTCATGATGTATGTCATATTCATCTTTTCAGCAGTGGGATTTGCAAGCCCGATGCTTTTTGGCCTGAGCTCATTCCTTGTTGAGGTCCTCACCAAAAACCTTGCAAACCTCGACCTGAGCCAGGCATCATCAGCAAACCTTCCTATGTCATTCTCCCAGGTAGCTATATCCGTCTCTTTCATAATACACTTCGCGATACTTGCGCTGATAGTAAACTCAGTACTTGGCTCGCTTCTGCTTGGCATGATAAGCAAAGGAAAGGCAAAAAGGGGGATATCATACATGCCTATCCTCATATGCGTATCCATATCAGTATTCTTCTTCACAAGGTTTGTCATCAAGAACATGCTTGGAGGGCTGTTTGGGTTTTAGGAAGGATGAAGCCTTAACAGCACAATCTTTTTATATTAGTATTTATCAGTTCAGACAGAGGTGTAAGAATGGCAGTCAAATTTATCAAGACAGGAATCCCGGGCTTTGATGACGTGCTTAAGGGAGGCTTAAGGGAAAACGCATCAGTCCTCATCACAGGAGGGCCTGGAACAGGCAAGACCCTTTTTGGCCTGCAGTTCATATACGAGGGAGCGAAGAAGGGCGAGGCAGGGCTTTACATCACGTTTGAGGAGACAGCTGATTCCCTCAGGGAATATGCGCAGTCGCTTGGCATGGACCTTTCAAAGTATGAGAAAAATGGCATGATATCCATAATACAGCAGCCGATAACGACAAGGAAGATAATGACGATCGCAACCCCCATAGACCTTATCAAGAAGAACAAGGTAAAAAGGGCTGTTCTTGACTCACTCACGCTTTTTGAGTACATCCACGTCGCAGGAACTGTAGACTTCAGAAAAGAGGTCTTTGACTTTCTCATGAGGATGAAAGAGGCAGGCGTCACCCTGATCGTAACATCCCAAAAAGACCTTGTTGACCTTGACGCTTTCAAGTACGAGCCGCAGGACTTCCTATTTGAAGGGCTGATAATCCTGACAAGGGTAAGGAAGCTAAGCTCTTATGAGAGGTGCATAACTGTTGCCAAGCTGAGAGGCCAGGACCACATGCTTGACATATTCCCTTTCTCAATAGGGGCAAAAGGGGTCGAGATACACCATAAGGAACTGCCTTTCTCGCTTATCGAAAAAGATGATAGCAAATGAGCAAGACCAAACAGAAGAAGGCAAGCGCCAAGCAGCCGGTAAAAAAGCAAAACAGCCTGAAGCTTGATAGGATTAGCTCAGGGATACCAGGGCTTGACTCCATGATACAGGGAGGCTATGTCAGGGAAAGCGTGAACCTTGTCGCAGGAGGCCCTGGCTGCGGAAAGAGCATATTTGCCATGCAGTTCCTGATCGAGGGCATAAAGCACGGCGAAGCAGGGATATACATAACATTTGAAGAGAAAAAAGAGAGATTCTATGCAGACATGTTTGAGTTCGGATGGAACCTTGAAGATCTTGAGAATCAGGGAAAATTCGTCTTTCTTGAATACACACCCGAACAGGTCAAGAAGATAATCACCGAAGGAGGGGGGATGGTAGAGAGCATAATAGAGAAGATAAAAGCAAAAAGGGTGGTCATCGACAGCATAACATCGTTTGGGCTGCTCTACGAGGATGAGCTCACAAAAAAAGAGGCATCGCTTGCACTTTTTGAACTGATAGGCAAGTGGGGCTGCACAGGGATAATGACATCAGAGGATGATTCCAAAGAAGGGAATGCAGTCACGGCAGCGATGGAATTTGAGGTTGACGGAATAGTCCTTCTCTACCACATCAAGAGAAAAGGCATCAGGCAAAGAGCTCTTGAGATACTTAAGATGCGCGGGACAAAGATATCTGAAAAGACAGTCGAGTTTGACATAGACAAGTCAGGAATAGTAGTCAAGTCCGGAAAAGTAGTCGTGTTCTGAGATTTTTGTATTGCTTTTAGTGCTCTTGGTCGCTAAAGCGACTAATTATTCTTCCCCCCTTGAAGTTGAGGGGAGAAGAATAATTACCCTGACAACGTCAGGGCAAGAGCACTTTACTCAACCCTGAAGAAACAAAAAATCTAATTCTTTACAACGATACCTTTCTTCTTCTCAAAAGAGATATCAAACGGCTTGTCAGGAGCAGTGAAGCCAGTTCCCATCCTCTTGACTATCATCTTCTTCTCGATCTTCATGCCTTCCTCTTCTGTCATAAGCTTAATGACCCCGTCCATGAGCTGCTCCATGGAGATGATATCTTTTTCCTCATGCATGCCTTCTTCTATAAGGAAGATGGTCGTTACCTTGCTTGTCTTGAGGTTTTCCGTAAGCTTCGCTATGAACTGGTAGACTGTCTGCGGCTTCCACAGCATCATCAGCTCAGATATTATGTTTATCACGCACCTTACAGGAGCCTTGCTCTTGGTTATTATGTTATCAAGTGTCTCAAGGATCATGTTAAGGTCATCAGTGTTGATGTTGAACATGTTCTTCGTGTTTTTGGTCTCGTTCTGCCCGATATGTATGAAAAAGAAATCCTTGTTCTTGTCAAGGGTAGGAACATCATATCCGACAGACTTAAACCCGTTCTTGATATCATCGATCGTCTCCTTGGAATAAAGGTAGACGCATGTATCCCCTTCTTTTATTCCCTGGTAAAGGTAAGTGAGCCCTATCACGCTCTTTCCTGCTCCAGGAACACCTTCGACCATTATGTTTGCGCCTGTCGGAAACCCTCCATCTATCACCTTGTTAAGGTCTTCTGATCCTGTGTCTACTTTCTTGTAGAGGTTCTTTATCTCTTTTAGCTTCTGAAGCTCCTTATACTCCTTCTGGTAATCCTTCACGCTAAGGTTGACCTTCGCAAGCTTCTCGACAAGGTCAGTCTCAAGCTTGATCGTGGCATTCACGATGTCAGTCTCTGTGATTATCCCGGAGATCTTTCCCTTGTCTATCACGCAAAGCCTTCTCACGTGCTTTGTCTTCATGATCTTTACAGCGTCAAGAAAGTTTGTCGAAGGATCTATGCTTTCGAGATGGGTGTTCATAATGTCTCCCACCTTAGTCTTCTCAGGATCCTTCTCAGGAACGACTATCTCCCTGACCATATCCCTCTCGGTGAAAACGCCTACAGGCTTATCGTTTTCCGTAACCACAAGGCAGCTAAGGCGCTTTTTTGCCATGGTGGCTGCTGCCTCACTGACCTTAGAAGACTTGCTAACAGTAACAACCCTTGGAGTCATTATGTCCTTGATCTTGATCATGATTGTGATCTAGGAAAAGGGGCTATTTAAAGTTTACGAAAAGAATTGATCTTTTCGAAACCCTGAGCTCACCTAAGCATCTGGTTTAAGGTTTGCAGTATCTTGCTCAGTCGTCAGGATCGTAGACTATCTCCCCTACCTTTATCTTTTCATGAATTTTTTTTGTTTCTTTTTCGGTTTTCATAAATCTGGGATGGTAAATATAATATTTAAATAATATCAAGAATTTTTTAATTCAAAATACATTTTTTTATAAAAAACTGTATTTATGTTTTAATATTTAACTCATTAATTTAAATACTATTTTTTTTATCGACTGAAAGATTTATGAAAAATGTTTAGATTTCTGCCTTCTTCTCAGAAAGGGAATGAAGGTTCGTGTTTACAAGCACCCTGTCTGTGCATGAGTCCTTATGGTTTTCTATGAACTGCCTTGTTATCTCTTTTGCACGCCTTTCTGCCTCCTTGAAAGGCACTTTTGGGAAGATCTTGCTTGCAGGCGTGCCATCCATCTCAGTATACGCGAAAACCTGCAGGAAATAGATCTCCAGATCCCTTATGAGATCCATGTTCATCTTAAAATCCTCTTCTGTCTCTGTAGGGAACCCTATAAGCAGGTCTGTCTCTACCCTGATATCAGGATTGTCTGACTTGAGCTTTCCGAATATCTCCTTGTATTGCCCTGCCGTGTATTCCCGTCTCATCAGGCCGAGGATCCTGTCTGAAGCAGACTGTATCGGAAGATATATGTTCTTGGTGACCTTTTTTAGCCTGTAGATCTTATACATATCAGGATTCTTGATAAACCACTTTGGATGGATGGTAGTCACGGTTATGCTAAAATCCCCTTCCATGGAATCGATCTCTTTTGCAAGATCATAAAGGCTTAATCCAAGGTCCTGGCCCCATGAGCCTGCATCCTCTGCCGTGAACACAAATCTTGAGTATCCTTCGTCCAGGCCTTCTTTTATATCTTTCTTTATCTCTTCAATGCTCCTGCTTCTTGTAGGGCCATTTGCTCTCTTGATGACGCAATACGAGCAGCTTCCCTGGCACCCTCTGGATATCCTTATTATCTTCTTTTGTTTTCTTGTGAACTCAGGCGTAACTGAAGAGATATCTGTCTTAAGGTTAAAGAGATCATTTATCTTTTCTATATCTCTTGGGCCAAAAGAATAGTCTGCCAGGGTCATGCTTGAAGGATCGATCTTGGGTATGCATCCTCCAATGATGATCTTTGCTTTAGTGTTATCCTTTATCTCTTTTATTCTTTTGATATTGCTGTCAAACATTATCTGGTTAAAGCCGCAGGTCATGATGACAGCATAGTCTGCATCTTTTGGAGTATCAGTAATTGAAACTTCGTTGATCTTCAGGTACTTTCTTATCCTGTTGGTGTCTGTCCTGTTTGAGTCGCATCCAAGTGTTTCTATGTATACTTTCATTTTTCTATTCCATCGTGCATATGATGGTTCCTACACTGACCTGTTCTTTTTTTGTTTTCATATTCACCACTTCTATTAGTAGACTCAGTATTTATTTAATTCTTTTCTATAGAATTTAAACCATAACCGCAATATTTATAAATAATAAAGTATTTTTGTTTAAAAATTATGGACCTGGATAAAATAGACAAGAAAATATTGTATGAACTGTCAAAAGATGGCAGGCTTAGCTACAAGCAGATAGCGCAAAAGATACACTCAAAAAAAGACACTGTCGCATACAGGGTAACACAGCTTCTGAAAAAAGGCCTGATATCAAAATTTGTCCCTGTCTTCTCACTCTCAAAACTTGGCATATTTTCAAGCAAGCTATACATAAAACTGCAAGGCCTTACAGACAAGGACGAGAAAAAGCTCCTCAAATCGCTTGTTGACAATCCAGACATAGCATGGGTAGCAAAAGCATTCGGCCAGTGGGACCTCTTCATAGGAATGTACACCACTGACATCGTCGATTTTGCGAAAAAGAAAAGGAAGATACTGTCTGAGTTCAGCGAGTTCATAGCAGATTACGACATCGCACAGATAGAGGACGCCATGATCTTTAACCGCGACTACCTAATGGACACAAGGACAGACTACAGGGCAGAGTTTGTCTTCGGAGGCGAGACAGGAGGGATAGTGCTAAACGACATAGAAAAGAAGATAGTCCACCATATCAAGAACAACGGAAGATATGTCATACACGAGCTTGCGCAGCAGCTTGGAGTAGATGGCAGGACAGTGCAAAACAAGATAGCGTACCTAAAGAAGATAGGGGTGCTCCAGGGAGTGACTGTTTTTTTTGATATAACTAAATTAGGGCTGAAACTGCATAAGCTCTGCATCTACCTAAAAGACCACAAGCATGAGAACAAGAACAGCCTGATAGCATACCTTAAGCTAAACCCCCACACCATCCACCTTGTTGAGTCTCTAGGCTCATGGGAGCTTGAGGTGGAGATGGAGACAGTCGATCTCAATCCAGTCTATGATTACATAACAGAGCTCAAGAACAGGTTTCCGCATCTCATCAAAAGGATAGACCTCGCAACAATAACTGATGAGCTGAAACTGGACTTCTTTCCTGAGTGGTATTGAGCCCATCTAACCTGAACAAGAAGGGGTCCTGAGGAATAACTCTCTTGACGCATATCTTTCTGCAAGAACATTCAGGAAATATTCCAGTTCTTTTTTGGCATCTTCTCTTAATCCGGGCACACCTAATATCGTATCTTTTGCAGACACCAGGCTTCCAATTATCCTGTTTCCATCTTCTGTGAAGATATATGTTTCTGGAAAATCGGATGTTTGACGCAGCAGATGCATACTATCAGTGGTCACTTCTACCATAGGTTGGGGGATAAAATCATATAATCTGAGAAATAACCGTGTATCCTCCCTAATAAACAAGTTTAATATCCTGCTGGCTGACAAAGGGCTTGCATTATTAAACCTCCTTGCAAAGAGAATGCCTCGTTCTCCCTCGCTTAGGCTATAAAAATACTGTTCGCCTATCCCATCAGGGATATCCTCACGCAGGTGATCAGGAAGATCTTCAGGACAGGGTTTGCCATAGAACTGGGCAGGTGTCATCCTGGAAATCTCAACCCACACAAGCCCATCAATGTTGCCTTCTTCCAACCTGGTTAGGATAGTCATAACCCTGTAAGAATGAGGCATTTTTTAAAAAGGTTACTGGGTGGGTGACGATACTCTAGATGTAGGTCTATTTAGAAAGATTTATATATAATGTCCTATTTATTGGACAAGTGGACATAAAATGGGACATGATGAGATCAAAGAGCTGTTTTTTGAGAACCCTTCCTCTGAGTTTTACCTGAGGCAGATAGCACGGCTTACAAAAACTCCAAAAACAACTGCTTCAGCAATACTTAATAACCTTACAAGAGAAAAGATAATCCTGAAAGTCAAGTCAGAACCTTTTGATAGGTATATCGCAAATACCGGGATGTCCTCATATAAGTTCTACAAGAAGCAGTTCATCCTTGAGAAGATCCATAAGTCAGGGCTTATAGGATACCTGGCTGAGCAGGCTCATCCCAAGTCAATAGTCCTTTTTGGAAGCAGCGCAAAAGGCGAATACAATTCAGAAAGTGACATCGACATATTTCTGGAAGCACCAGAGAAAAAGCTTGACCTAAACCAGTTTCAACTGAACCATAAGGTAAGCTTATTCTTCGCGCCAAGCATCCGAAAGATCTCCGAAGAATTGAGGAATAACGTTATAAACGGTATAGTCCTTCATGGGATTATACGATTATGAAAGAGATAATGGATATTGGGGAGTGTATGAAGAAACATATGAGGAAAGTAGAACCTGATCCTGAAAGGATACGCTCAATAATCAAGGTGGCTGATGCAAGACTAAAATCTATAAGGCAGATAAAGAAAGACGATGAGACAACATCAATAATAGTTGAAGGGTATTATGAGATAATAAAGGAACTGCTTACTGCGCTGCTTCTTAGGGATGGGTTTAGATCAGACAATCACGAATGCCTAATATCCTTCTTTAAGCAGGCTCATCCCCAATATGAATATGAGTCGTTGACGATACACGAGCTTAAGAACATAAGAAACAGGATAAATTATGATGGGATATTTGTTGAGCCAGGCTACCTGTCCTTTAATGAGCTTGAGTTCAGGCATATAATCGGGCTGTTGAAGGGGCTGGTGGGGTGGTAGGTTTGTATCCCACATAATCCAGAATCTTTTCAGGAAAAATATTAACACCTGAACTACAATAGTCAGAATATATTGAGAGGACTCTTCTTATGACATTTTTTGCTATGGTTCTCTTGTTTTTTGGCAGATCGTTGAGTTTCTCTATTAGTTCATCTGTGTAAACCCTTGCTATGGCTGTTATTGATGCAAATAGCTCATCTGCATTATCCCATGGGTGGCCTGCAATAGGATTCTGATTCTTATAATTTCGTTCAGTGAATACGCCAAATATGCTTCTTGGACTATATTGCCTTTCTGATTCTCCACATATTCTTTCACCTATAATTGGCATTCCGAATGTTTTATTGTTTTTTCTTTCCCCATAATATCTCGTAAATCTTTTAATTGCACTTTTAGAAGCTGTGCTTTCCATCCGGTGTTGCGTAGCGTAGCGGAGCACACCGGTGGGGCGTAAGAATGATATAGTTCTTTTTCTTTGATTGTGAATGAAGCCGACCAAAAGCATCTGGTTTACGCT
>JBJKQO010000052.1:0-17698 GCA_046705145.1 Candidatus Woesearchaeota archaeon | reverse complement strand
ATCCTTTTCTCAGTACTGCCTGAAACTCAGGCTCTTTACGGATTCCTCATAGCAGTCCTTCTTCTTGTAGGAGGAGGACTTATAGGGGCGATAAAAGCAGGGATCACAGTTCCATTAGGTCTTGTGGCAATTGGCGCAGGCTTTGCAGTAGGACTTGCAGGAGTCTCTGCTGTGGGTCAGGGAATTGCAGCAGCTGCAGGAATATCTGCAACAAGCAAGAACCCTAAGATGTTTGGAAAAGCAACACTTTTCAGCGTACTGCCTGAGACGCAGGCTCTTTACGGATTCCTTGTCGGAATAATCCTCCTTGTAAGCGGAGGGCTTATGGGAGTGATCAAGCCAGGGATAACCCTTCCTATAGGGCTTGTTTCAGTTGGAGCAGGTCTTGCAGTAGGACTTGCAGCAGTATCTGCTCTGGGCCAGGGTATCACTGCTGCTTCGGCGACAGGATCTGTAGCTGAAAATGAGAAGATGTTCGGTAAGTCAATATTATTTTCAGTCCTTCCTGAAACCCAGGCTCTTTACGGATTCCTTGTGGCTATACTTATGGTAGTTGGAGGCGGACTGCTTGGAACGATAAGATCAGACCTTACAGTATCTGTCGGCGCGATAGCTATCGGTGCAGGATTTGCGATAGGCCTTGCAGGACTTTCTGCTCTGGGCCAGGGAATCGCAGCATCATCAGGTATAGGTGCTGTAACAGAAAAGCCAAAGATGTTCGGTAAATCGATATTGTTTTCAGTACTGCCTGAGACCCAGGCACTATACGGGATAATAATCGCTATACTGCTTTTGACAGGAGCAGGCCTTCTTGGCGCTGCAAAAGCTGGAGGGACCTCGATGATGCAGGGCATTGGAGGGATGGGAGCAGGTCTTGCGATAGGATTTGCAGCAGTATCTGCTATAGGCCAGGGAATGGTTGCAGCATCCTCGATAGGAGGATCGCTTAGGGATGGAAAAAGCATGGGAAAAGGGCTTGTCATGTCAGTCATCCCTGAAACATATGCGATCTTTGGCCTGCTGATATCGATACTGATACTGATAGGGTTGAAACTGATATGAGGATGTGATAGGTTAAGATCAAAATATAAGATCATAACAAAAATTGGCTAATTACTAATATTAGCTCGCCTATCTCCGACATAAAGGTCGGAGTTTTACGGCTCGCTAATCTTGTTAGCCAATTTTTGGGATAGAAAATTTCGACAGAAATTTTCTATAATATTATAATAACTGCACAGGTGAGAATCATGAAAGGCAAGGATAAGATCATAAAAAAGATCATGGATGATGCGAAAGCTGAAGTTGAAAAGATAAACCAGAAGCTAAAGGATGATATCAAGGATATCCAGTCAAAGGTTAACGACGACATAAAGAAGGTCAAGGCTGAGGCTGATTCCAAGGCAAAGCACGAGCTTGACCTTCATGAGTCAAAGACTCTTGCTCAGGCAAGGCTTTCTGCAAAAAGGAAGCTTCTTGAGGCAAGGGAAGAGATAATCAAAAGCTACATAGAAGAGGCTGTGGAAAAGATCAGCAAGGATAAAGGATATGAATCATATATGAAATCCCTTGCTCCGCAGCTGCTGGAGATGGAGCAGCCTCTTGTTATCAGGTGCTCTTCTGAAGACAAGGCTCTTGTCCAGAAGATAGCAAAAGACAAGAAGATCGAATGCGAGATCAAGGAAGCGAAGATAAGCGGAGGCATGATCGCTGAAGACAACAGCAACAAGCGTCTTGACCTCTCGATCGATTCCAGCGTCGCAAGAAACATGGATGAGCTCAGGAAGGCGATAATCTCGCTGATCTGAACGATCAAAACACAAGAAATATAACAAGAATATAAGAAAAGATAAAAGGTTAAAAAAATGGATCTGTTAGTACCTTCAGTCGTGGGGATTGCAACAATTGGCGGCCTCGTAGTCATAGCCCCAACTGTAAAGTTCGCACTTGACCTTGCGCCATTCCTCTACACGAACACGAGATGCTCTGCACGAAACGGCCTTCTCCTAAGCAAGAAAGAGTATGATGACCTGATAAGTGCAGGATCAAGAAAGGAAGCTTTTGCGCTTCTTGAGGAAACGCCTTACTCAAAGATAGTTGAGCACGCAAAGTATTCTGAGGATCTTGGAGAATCATTGAGCGGAGACATGAAGGAGACTTACCAGTGGCTTGAGAAGATAGTGCCTCAGGACATGGTGCCTCTCATAAGGGCTCTTTCGCTTAAGTTTGAGGTAAGAGAGGTCAAGAATGTTATCAACTCGATAAACCTCGGAAACCTGGACTATAGCCCAAAAGACATAAGGGATCCTGAGCTTAGGATCAAGCTTGAGGAAGCAAGGGATTTTGGCCAGGTAACACAGGCATTTGAGAAGAGCAGCTACAGGGACATATTTGCCGACAGGACCATAAAGGACATGGCGATCATAAACTTCACCCTTGACAAGATGTATTACGAGAAGGTACTTGCTACGATAAAAAGGGTGAAGGAAGAATCAGTTAAAGGTGCTTTCATGAGGTATTGGAGGACCATGATAGATATAGCAAACATCAGGGTTGCGACAAGGAACATGAAGGCAAAAGATGACATCCCTATGATCTCAGGAGGGATCATAGATATCAAGCAGCTTGCTGACCTTACTGACATCGCTCAGCTTGAGACTATCCTTTCCCAGACGCCTTATGCTGAGCACTTCAAGAAGTACGATTCAAAGGGCATGGAGCACGCTTTCCACTTATACCTTAAGGTGCTTGCTTCAGAGCTTCAGGCAAAATACACTCTTAAGTCAGGAACAGTCGTAAAATTTATCATACTTAAGGAGCTTGAGATAAGGAACCTCAGGATAATACTCAAGCTAAAAAGAGAGGGCTTTAAGCCTGACGAAGTAAAGGAGCTAGTGGTGATATAAGATGTCAATAGCAGTAATAGCAGATGAGGACACTGTGCTTGGCTTCAAGCTTGCAGGGATAAAGAAAAGCCTCATATTTGAGGGCACAAAGATCGATTCGCTTATAGAAAAGGTCAATGACTCACAGATACTTATAGTCACAGAGTCTGTAGGGGCATTCCTTAGGGAAGAGAACCTTCACAAGAGCATAAAGCCTGTGATGGTAGAGATCCCTGACAAGGAAGGGTCCAAAGGCACGGCGATGGACAACATAGCAGCACTGTTCGAGCAGGCTGTAGGGGTTAAGCTAAAGAAATAAGGCTGATAATAAAAAGATCATATTAAAACGAAAAGGTGGTTATAATGGAAGGAAAAATAATCAAGATCTCTGGACCGGTCGTAAAGGCAAAAGACATGGCTGGTGTACAGATGTATGAGGTTGTCAGGGTAGGAAATGAAGGCCTTATAGGAGAGGTCATCGAGATCGAAAGGGACATAGTCACGATCCAGGTCTATGAGGAGACCACAGGAATCGCTCCTGGCGAAAAAGTGGTATCCACAGGAAGCTCGCTTTCAGTTGAGCTAGGCCCAGGCCTTATAGGAAACATCTATGATGGTATCCTAAGGCCTCTTGAGGCGCTAAAGGAACAGAGCGGCCACTTCCTTACAAGGGGACTCTCAGCAGACGCTATCGACCACAAGAAGAAGTGGAAGTTCACGCCTTCTGTTGACAAGAACGATACTGTTACGCAGGGCCAGATAATAGGGGAGGTTGAAGAGACATCAGTCGTCACCCACAAGATCCTTATCCCTCCTGGAATAAGCGGAACGATAACACAGGTTGCTGCTGCAGGATCATACACTGTTGACAGCATGATAGCTAAGGTCAAAAAAGATGACGGCTCAGAAGTTGAGGTAAGGCTTGCACAGAAATGGCCAGTAAGGATCGCAAGGCCAGTAAAGCAAAAGGAAGAGCCTACCATCCCCCTGGTAACAGGACAGAGGATAATCGACACTATCGCGCCTGTCGCAAAAGGGGGCACGGCATGTACTCCTGGAGCTTTCGGAACAGGAAAGACAGTCACCCAGCAGAGCCTTGCAAAATGGTGCGACGCTGACATAATCATCTACATAGGATGCGGAGAGCGAGGAAACGAGATGACAGACGTACTTAAGACGTTTCCAAAGCTTATAGACCCAAAGTCAGGAAGACCTCTTCTTGAAAGGACAATAATCATCGCTAACACTTCAAACATGCCTGTTGCGGCAAGGGAAGCTTCAGTATACACAGGGGTCACTCTTGCAGAATACTTCAGGGACCAGGGATATGATGTTGCGCTGATGGCAGACTCGACATCAAGATGGGCAGAAGCTATGAGGGAGATCTCAGGAAGGCTTGAGGAGATGCCAGGAGAGGAAGGATATCCTGCTTACCTTGCAACAAGGCTTTCACAGTTCTATGAAAGAAGCGGAAGGGTCCAGGCATTTTGCGGAGAAGAAGGCTCAGTAACCATCATCGGAGCTATCTCACCTCCAGGAGGAGACTTCTCAGAGCCAGTCACCCAGGGTACTCTTAGGATCAACAAGACATTCTGGGCTCTTGACAAGTCTCTTGCTTCAAGAAGGCACTTTCCGGCGATAAACTGGCTTGACTCATACTCGCTTTACATGGAATCAGTTACCGCCTGGTTTAACAAGAACTCAGGAGAGAACTGGAGGCAGATAAGGGACGAGGCGATGAGGCTTCTTCAGAAGGAAGAGCAGCTTCAGGAGATAGTCCAGCTGGTAGGACCAGATGCGCTCCCAGAAACTGAAAGGGTAATACTAATAGTGACTAAGATGCTAAGGGAAGATTACCTTCAGCAGAACGCATACCATGAGGTTGATTCGTTCTGCCCTGTGGAAAAGCAGTACCTGATGCTTAAGCTTATACTTCAGTTCTATGAGATGGCAAAGCAGTCCCTTGAAAGGAAGGTCGACGTGTCAGACATAGACAAGATGAAGATAAAAGACCTTATAGCAAGGATGAAAGAGCATGACAACAAGACATTTGAAAAGCATTACGATGAGCTGCTCAAGAAGATGGAGCAGGAATTCGCTAAGATGGGGGGATCAAAATGAGCAAGCAGATGGTTGAATACTCATCAATAGTTGAGATAGCAGGACCTTTGATGGTAGTTGAAGGTGTCAAAGGAGTCGCTTACGGAGAGCTTGTCGAGATATTCCTTGCTGATAACACAAAAAGGACAGGACAGGTCCTTGAGGCAAGGGAAGGGCTCGCAGTCATCCAGGTTTTCGAGGGAAGCCGTGGGCTTGACAGTAAGAACGTCAAGGTCAGGTTCACCGGAGAGACCATGAAGATAGGGCTTTCAGAAGAGGTCATCGGAAGGATATTTAACGGGATAGGAAAGCCAATAGACGGCTCGCCTGAGATCATACCTGAGATTAAGCTTGATGTCAACGGCCTTGCCATCAACCCAAGCGCAAGGGAGTTTCCTGAGGAGTTCATCCAGACAGGAGTCTCATCGATAGACCTTATGAACACGCTTGTCAGGGGGCAGAAGCTTCCTCTTTTCTCAGAGGCAGGACTCCCTCATAACGAGATTGCAGCTCAGATAGCAAGGCAGGCTACAGTCCTTGGATCAAAAGAGAAGTTTGCAGTAGTTTTCGCAGCTATGGGAATAACATTTGAGGAGTCAAAGTTCTTCATGAACGACTTCGAGAGGACAGGAGCTATCGAGAACATGGTAGCTTTCATAAACCTTGCAGACGACCCTGCGATCGAAAGGATCATCACTCCAAGGATCGCTCTGACAACAGCAGAATACCTTGCTTATGAGAAAGGCATGCACGTCCTTGTCATACTTACAGACATGACAAACTACTGCGAGGCGCTAAAGGAGATCTCAGCAGCAAGAAGCGAGATCCCTGGAAGAAGGGGATACCCAGGATACATGTATACTGACCTGGCTACGATCTATGAGAGGGCTGGAAAGATAGAGGGAAAAGCAGGTTCTGTGACGCAGATCCCTATACTGTCTATGCCAGAGGGAGACATCTCACACCCTATCCCTGACCTTACAGGATATATCACAGAAGGGCAGATAGTTGTCAGCAAAGAGCTTCATAGGAACGGTATCTACCCTCCTATCGATGTTTTGCCTTCTCTTTCAAGGCTTATGAACGAGGGAATAGGTCCTGGAAAGACAAGGGAAGATCATAGCGGAGTCGCAAACCAGAGCTATTCATCTTATGCTCAGGGAAGGGACCTAAGGGACCTTGTCGCAGTAGTTGGAGAGGAAGCGTTAAGCGAGATAGACAAGCTTAACCT
Organism: Candidatus Woesearchaeota archaeon; assembly: GCA_046705145.1. Taxonomy (GTDB): domain Archaea; phylum Nanobdellota; class Nanobdellia; order Woesearchaeales; family JBJKQO01; genus JBJKQO01. The sequence continues at coordinate 11,482 of JBJKQO010000052.1, read as the reverse complement.
CAGGTTTGCTGCTGACTTCGAGAAGACCCTTATCAGGCAGAGCAAGGAAGAGAACAGGACGATAGTCGATTCTCTGACGATAGCATGGAGGCTTCTTTCCATGATCCCTAAAGAGGAGCTTAAGAAGATAAAGCTTGATCACATCGAGAAGTACCTTCCAAAATAGGTTTGTCTCTTTTAAGAAAAAGGTAAAGAAAAGGATAAAAAAATGGCTCAGAAGATAAAAACGACAAGGATGGAGCTTTTGAAGCTTAAGAAGAAGAAAAAGCTGGCCCAAAAAGGCCACAAGCTCCTGAAGGAGAAAAGGGATGCTCTTATCTCTGAGTTCTTCAAGCTAGTCGATGTTGTGAAGGAGAAAAGGGCTGTTATGGAAGCAGAGCTTGCCCAGGCATTCAAGTCTCTTATCATGGCTCAGGCTCTTGCAGGGCTTACTGAGGTCGCAAGGGCTGCAAACTCGGTCCATCCTGTGGACAACCTGGATTACAGCCAGAGGAGCATAATGGGTGTCAAGGTTCCTGTGATAGTCTTCAAGCTTGACAAGAAGCCTGCAACTGAGAAGGGATATTCCATAATAGCGAATCCTGAAGAGATCGATAAGGCTGCTGACCTTTTTGAGTCAGTCCTTGTCAACGTGATGGAGCTTGCGCAGCATGAGGCTACGGCAGTCAAGCTTGCAGAGGAGATAAAGAAGACCAAAAGGAAGGTCAACGCGCTTGAGCAGGTGCTTATCCCAAGGATAGAGAAGGACATCAAGTACATCGTCATGAGGCTTGAAGAGATGGAGCGTGAGAACTTCTCAAGGCTAAAGAGCATCAAGGCGAAGATGGAAGCGAGTTAGAGCTTCTTACTTTTTTAGGTTTACATTCTTTTTTCATCGGAAACTTTCCGGTTTTTTTGTGTTAATCCATATAAATATTTCTTGTATTATAGAGCCTATGAGTCAAGATAACAGCTTAGGTGGTGGAGAAATATATGCTTCAGTTGAAGATTGTTTATTTAATGATGGTCAAGGAAGACCTGTTTTGGTGAGAAGGATTTCTGATTTTAGAAAAATAACTTTTCGCGAACTGATCGAAATGGTGGCTGATGGACAGCCAGACGGATATAATTTACCTTATGATGAAAGGGAAGCGAGGCTCGCTGAATATGTTAGGGAGCTGATGGCTGACGCACAAAAAAGGCCTGGTTGCGTGGTCGTAAGTGTTGTAAGATGCAACTCCGAGCCTAACAGGACAATTCAAGTGAGTTTGCATGATAGAGTTATGGCTTATGGTGGTATGATATTGCAGGACCTTCCTGAGGAGTTGGGAGCATACGCAAATCCTGGCACAAAGATGCTTGAATTGAGACTAAATGAGCATTTTGGGGCAGGAGGATGATTGGACTATAGATAGGATAAGATGGAAGCTAGCTGATGTCAAGGAAAGTTTTTTATATTATCATCTAAATTTTTATATTTATGGATGGTCCGTTGATGATTCTGCTGAAGGTAGGGATAACCTGTGGTCTGGTTTATTTTTTGCCATATCTGATCATAAAACCCGCCATAAGGTTTTTCTATCTTAAATTATCAAAATCTGATAAAAACCCTGATTTAGAACAAAAGAAGTTCTATATTGCAGCTTCAACCTATAGCTTGGCGGCAACAGGCTTGATTCTTTTTTTTATTGTTTTGATGATAATCCAGCCTCATCACTATTTGCCTTTTTGGTTTTGGGCCTGTTTAGGAGGTTTGATAATATTTGCTATATCTTTATTCTATTTGTTTTATGCCATAAGAAACAAGCCAGCTATTGAGAGCATATTTATCTCAGTAAGGGTTATCTTGATCCTGGTGATATTCTTCTTTTTATTTTTAACATATCCAGAAATAGTAAGAATAGGTAGGTCTCATGTAGATCCTGGCCCTGATTACTATGAATCGCCAAATATAAAAGAGATACTGACATTAATGCAAAACAATAAAGACTTGAATCTAGAAATATTATCCACTCAGTTTATTCTGAAGAGTGGCCAACCTCAAGAGTTCTTTTATGGCCTAAAAAACCCTGAAGATAAGCCAATGTGTTTTTATATGCAGTATGTATGTGATTTTAGCCTTGATGAAGGCCCATGCGATTCAAACAAGATGCTAGATGAGAGAGGCTCATGGAGCTGGTTTAAGACATTTAACCTCAAAAAGATGGGCCCAAAAAGCACGACTGTGCTTCTTGCTAGGTTAACTCCCTTTGGAAGTCCAGACACATATACGGGAAAACTTATCATCTGGAGCTCGCTTCCTGATGAGAATGGCAGCTGTGATAGGGATCTCCATTTCAATCCTGACGGCAGCAACCCTGACCCAAACATGTTCGAGAAGCATGCTGAAAAAGAGATGTATGTAACGGTGAAATAAAGATGATCCCGCATGACTCGTTCATCCAAAGGTGGCTGAAGAACCCTAAACGGGCAGAGAAGGTGTACCTGTGGTATACCATAATGATCATTGCGGTAAACTTCTTCATAATCCTGGGTTTTATCATGTTTTTTGTCATATGGTGGATGAGAAAGTAGTATATGATGTGGTGTGTCCCGAATCTTTGCTTCGCAAGGTCAGCATCGGCTCGGCTGTGCTTTTATTTATACAAGTATCGTTGAAGTCCCGTAGGGAGTGTCGCCAAATTCGTTTGGCGGACTTGCAAACACGTTTGCAAGCAACCCCCTTCAACTCCTTTGATACTTAAGTAAGAAGAGCCTCGCATAATTGATGCTGACTACATTCGGGACACAAACATATTGATGCTATCCCTCCTAAAAAAATAGATAACCTTATAAAGTAGCGTTATTTAGTATATTACATCAGGAAGTTTTACAGTTTTTATTAAGAATTTTTTTCTTATCTCTTGATGGTAAGATTTCTTGAGCTATATATTTAGGGAAAGATGGCAAAGTTTTACAAGATCGTGAGATACTGCAGAGGATGCAAGAAAAGGTTCTTTGTTGAGAGCCACAAGGACACCAAGCACTACTGCACGGACTGCTTCAAGAAGTACAATGCCTATTACGAGAAGAAGGCAAAAGAGGAAGAAGAGGCTGAAAAGCTAAAAGAGGCAGAAGAGGAATAGTAACTGCTTTTTCTGATAAAAGATATAATTAATAGTGTTAATAATTAATTAATAAAAAAATATTAGAAAAATATTATAATATACGGAAGAAGTTTATACATCAATCATCTCAATCTCAATGTTAAGGCCTTCAGGGATAGGTACTCTCATGACCAACCTCAGAGCTCTTTCATCGATACCGAGATCGACAAGCCTCTTATGGACTCTCATCTCAAAGCGCTCCCAGCTTGCTTTTCCTTCTCCATCAGGGCTTTTTCTTGTTGTAACCCTAAGCTTTTTCGTAGGAAGCGGGATAGGGCCTCTCATCTGTACTCCTGTCTTCTCTGCAATGTCCTTTATGTAGTTGCATACTTCGTTGACTTTTGCTATTTCCGTGCTTGCTATCTTGATTCTTGCTTTCTGCATCTTCTTACCCTACCACATGATAATCATTTAAAGTTACCATGAAAATAAAATAAAAGATATATTTATATCTTTTTCTCAACCAGGTCTATGCACATCCCTGCTGCAACTGTGGTACCGGAGTCCCTTATTGCGAACCTTGACATGTGAGGGATTTCTTTTTGCCTTTCTATCACTAGGGGCTGTACTGGTTTGATCTTGACTATTGCTGCGTCTCCGTTCTTTATGAAGTCTGGGTGCTCCTGAAGAACCTCTCCTGTTGCTGGGTTAAGCTTCTTCACGATCTCTATCACCTGGCATGCTACCTGTGCTGTATGTATGTGGAAGACAGGTGTGTAGCCTACAGTGATGACGCTTGGGTGGTTCATGACAACTATCTGTGCTGTGAACTCGCTTGCGATAGTTGGGACATTATCAGCATGACCGATTACGTCTCCCCTTGCGATATCTTTCTTTCCGAAGCCCCTTATGTTGAACCCTATGTTGTCACCAGGCTCAGCCTTCTGCATCTGTGAGTGGTGCATCTCGATCGACTTGACCTCTCCTGGAACACCTTTTCCTTCCCTTCCTGGAACAGCTACGACCTTGTCACCTATCTTCATGACTCCTGTCTCGACTTTTCCTACTGGGACTACTCCTATTCCTGTGATGTTATAGACATCCTGGATTGGCAGCCTTAGTGGAAGGTTTGTTGGCTTCTCTGGCTCGTTGAATGTGTCGATTGCCTCAAGAAGTGTTGGTCCTGAGTACCAAGGCATCTTTGTTGGCTTCTTTGCTACGTTTTCTCCTACAAGTGAAGCGACAGGGACGAACTTGACCTGGTCAACTTTCCATCCTGCCTGCATAAGTGTCTTCTTGACATCTTCAACTACCTTGTTGAACCTGTCCTGGGAGTACTCGACTCCTGAGATGTCCATCTTGTTTACAGCGACTATAAGCTGGCCTACTCCAAGGATCTTGGAAAGCCTTGCGTGCTCGATTGTCTGTGCATTGACACCATCGTTTGCTGCTACTACAAGCACTGCTGCGTCAGCCTGTGATGCTCCTGTGATCATGTTCTTGACGAAGTCCCTGTGTCCTGGAGCGTCGATTATAGTAAGGTCGCACTTTGGGGTATCGAACTTCTTGTGAGCTAGGTCGATTGTGACTCCCCTTTCTCTCTCTTCCTTCAGGTTGTCCATGACGAAAGCGAACTCGAAGCCTACTTTTCCAAGCTCCTGAGCCTTCTCCTTTAGATTTCTCATCTGCTGCTCGTCGATTGCTCCTGAGTCGAAAAGCAACCTTCCTACAGTTGTTGACTTACCGTGATCAACATGTCCTATAAAGACCAAATTCATGTGTATTTTTTCTTTTGCCATTTTTTAAAACACCCCTTGGTATTCTTTTAGTTTGATTTTCAGATTGTTCAAGCCTATGAAATGCCTGAAAGCAAATAAAGAGAAATAGCGAGGTATTTATAAATGTATCGGATATTAGTCGGAAAACACTATATTCCTCAAAAAAGAGGGGGGAGAGGGGGGGATTTGGTGTAACTCTTGATAAGTGGTATTTATAAATCCTGATAGATTCTCCAGGTTTATGGGAATAAATGCCTCTTCAGCACGAAAAATACATCCTGGAGATAAAGCTGATTTATATGATTATCATTTTAGAACACATCCTAAACCAAGGAAATATATAGATTATTTAGTTGCTTGCGAACTAAAAATCTTTCCTCAAGAAGTATTTGATTTTCTGAGGACTGTGGATCCTAAGCTATGGGCAGGTCCCCTAGTAGGGACATTAAAAGAAGAAGGGTTATCAGGAATAGTCCAAGAATTTTATGAATCCTATGACCCCTGTAAATCTACTATCATACCTTTGGTTCTAGCACTTGGCAATCAGGATAATAGTTCTGAAATTGCATATGGCATACTAAAAAAGTATTGCATGGGTATTGAAGAAGGAGATAAAAGAATTGAGGATCTTGTAGGGTCTCTTCAGGCAGCATCTGCTTCAGTAAGCAGCAATATGAAAAATAGGGACGCAACTCAAAAAAGAAGAAGATACGCGATGAGCTTGCTTGTGTTATTGGGACACAAAGCCTTAAAACATCTCAAAGGAAAGCACTCACTTAGCTCTCTTTCAGCGTTTAGAATAATCAGTTGGTATGCACAAGATCCAAAACGCATTGAGGCATATGACCCAATGGATGAGTTCCCCATGTTAGTCCCAAAAGAACATATAAAAAAGTTTATAGAAGCAGGATATGACAGGTATTACCTTCTCCTTCCGTATTCAAAAGAGGGTCATCTTCTTCCTGCCATAGAAATAAGGTAATACTTGACAGGACCCCTCTTGAAGCTTTCAAAGTTCTGATCTTCATTCGATTTGGGAATATAATTGTGTCTTGAGTCTTTAGGGCTGTAATCCGCCCTCCTGCAACAGCCTTCTAACCTAAATCCCCTATCCTGATCTTCTCCTAACATATTGGTTATGCATATGACCTCTCCTACAGGATGTTTTGCAGTCAGAACCGTAAGATCTTTGTTTGGGGGTGGAGCAATGAGATAAAACAGTACGCCTGCCAGCAGATACGCAAGACCTACTGATTCGACGATCATGCCTATCCTTATATCTTCACGAGATAACTTTTGGGTCATGGACTTGCAAGAATATGTAAGGGTTTATAAAATATTAAGAAAACTCTATTTGAGACTGTTGAAAAACTCGGCTGTCGCCTCGGGTAGCATCAGGTTCGCTTGTTCTTTTTATGCTGGATAGGCTGACTCCCCCGTAGGGGGCTTCCCCCTTAGTCAGCCTAGTCATTAAACATTAAGAAGCTCACAAAGTGATGCTACCTACTTTTTCAACAGTCTCAAAGAAAATCATAAAAAAATAAAAAAAAGGTTTTATGCGCCTACCATCGATTCAGTAAGGCCTTTCCTTTCCCTTATCTGCTTGACAACCTTTGCCTGAAGCTCTTCTGGAAGCCTCTCAAACATCTGGTCTACAAGAGATGAGGTTCCTCTTCCGCCTGTAGCTGACCTAAGGTCTGAGCTCCATCCGAACATCTCGCCTACTGGCATCTTTGCCTTTGCTATGACAAGGGATCCTACCTGGTTCATCTCAAGAAGCTGGCCTCTCTTGTTTGAGACAAGCTTTGAGATCTCTCCCATGTACTCAGCAGGACCTTCTATCTGCAATATCTGCAGAGGCTCGTAAAGCACTGGCTTTGCAGTCATTATAGCTCCCCTGATACCATCCCTTACTGCAGGATAGACCTGTGCTGGTCCCCTGTGGATAGCGTCCTCGTGAAGCTTGATGTCCATTATGCTGACCTTCATGTTGATGCATGGGTCTTTTGCTATAGGCCCTGACTTCATGACGTCCTCAAACATGTCAAGCATCATCTCCATGACTTCCCCTATGTGGACGATCCCCCTGGTCTGGTCGACAAAGATGTTTCCGTTGAAGATGTCCTTTACCTTTGAAGCGGTCTTGGAATCATATCCTACGTTGACAAAAGCATCTACTATAGCCTGGTCCTTCTTCTTTATCCTTCCGCTTGGGATATCTCCTGCGATTATAGCCTTTGCAACTTCCCTTTCAACAGGTTCGACTACAAAGTAGAACTTGTTATGCTTGTTAGGTGTCTTTCCTTCAACCTCGTCAGATTTCTTTGTTATCGCTTCCCTGTATACCACTATTGGCGGGCTTGTCTGGATCTCGACCTTCTTCTCGGTCTTGATCCTGTTCTCTATTATCTCAAGGTGAAGCTCTCCCATACCATGCATAAGATGCTCTCCTGTCTCTTCGTGGATCTCGATCTTTATAGTTGGATCCTCCTTTCCTACCTGCCTTAGGACCTCTATAAGCTTAGGGAGGTCAGAGGGCTTTTTAGCTTCTATTGCCTTGGTGATGACAGGGTCAAATATGTGCGTTATCGCCTCAAATGGCTCAGTAGGACTGAGGGTTACTGTCTCTCCGACATAAGACTTAAGGCCTGCAACACCTATTATGTTTCCTGCAGGTACGTTATCTACTATCTCCCTTTTAGCTCCGTTGTATATGAATACCTGCTGTACCCTGGTGTTCATCTTTGCATTGTTAAGGTATACAGTAGTCCCTTTTTTCATCGTTCCTGAGAACAGCCTTCCTGCAGCTATCTCTCCTGCCTGAGGATCGACTACTATCTTGATCACGACAAAGAAGAGTGCGCCTTCAGCATTGCAGTTAAGAAGTGATTTTCCTTCTTCTGACTCAAGATCTCCTCTCCATATCTTTGGGATCCTGTACTTCTGCGCATCGCTTGGTTTAGGCAGGTGCTTGACTACCATGTCAAGTACGACCTCATGGATAGGTGCCTTCTTTTGGAGGGACTTTGACTGGTCGTTGTTGTAAGCGTCGATGACATCCTTAAATGTTATCCCGTTCTCCTTCATGTAAGGTATGGAAAGGGCCCAGTTATGGAACGCTGATCCGAAAGCGACGCTTCCGTTAGCGACATTGACCTGCCATCTCTCGCCGTAGTCCTTTGATATGTCAACGATAAGCTTGTTTACCTCGTTGATTATCTTTATGAACCTTTCCTGCATCTGCTCAGGAGTGAGCTGCAGCTCTTTTATCAGCCTGTCAACTTTGTTTATGAAAAGGACAGGCTTGACCCTCTCCCTTAATGCCTGCCTAAGGACTGTTTCAGTCTGCGGCATTATCCCTTCTGAAGCGCAGCAAAGGACTATAGCTCCGTCGACAGCCCTCATAGCCCTTGTCACGTCTCCTCCGAAATCGACGTGTCCTGGTGTGTCTATAAGGTTTATCAGGAACTCCTTGTCCTTGTATGTGTGGACCATGGAAACAGATGCTGAATCTATAGTGATTCCTCTCTGCTGCTCATCCTCGTGGAAGTCAAGGACGCATGCCTTTCCTGCAAGGTCCTCTGACATCATCCCGCATCCTGCAAGCAGGTTGTCCGAAAATGTAGTCTTTCCGTGGTCGATATGTGCGCATATCGCGATGTTTCTTATCTGGTCAGGGATCTTCATTATCCTGGTGACCTTGTCAACCATCTTTTCAGCCATTTAAAATCACCTTACCTCTCGTCTTCTGCGTATATATAATCTGTATCTATCCTAGCCCAGTCAAAAAGCTCCTCTTCCTTGAAGAACCTCTTGACTTCTTCTTTTGCGTTATCCACTGTGTCTGAAGCATGTATTATTGTGTTTTGCATGCTTAATGAGAAGTCTCCCCTTATGGTCCCTGGAGGCGCTTCGACGCCGTATGTTGGGCCTGCAAGGCTCCTCACGACATCGACAGCTCTCTTGCCTTCGATCACCATCAGAAGAGAGGGCGCGGATCTCATGTACTTGACAAGCCCTGGAAAAAAAGGCTTGTTCTTGTGGTGCGCGTAATGAAGCTCAAGCTCTTTCTCGCTCAGGTGCTTCATCTTCATGCCTACGATCTTTAGTCCTTTCTTTTCAAACCTGGATATGATCTCGCCTGCAACAGACCTGTTCATAGCATCAGGCTTGATTATTATGAAAGCTCTTTCTCTCATCTGTATCCCTCCTTTTATTGGCCTTTCTCATAGGACTTTGTCCATTTGAGGTTTCTTGCCTTTCTCTTGAGCTCAAGCATGTTCTTCTCGCATTTCTTTGAGCAGAAATCAAATACCTTCCCGTCTTTCTTGACGTATTTCATGCCTGTCCCAGGAGTGATGTTATAGCCGCAAAATGTGCATTTGACCATTTCTTTCACCTATCAGTTCATATTAGGGTTGGAGCCTCCCCTTCCCCTCTTGCCAAGAGGCCTTGCCTCGATCTCTGTCTCCCTAAGCATGAGGATATCTCCTTTCTGCACAGGGCCCCTGACATTTCTCCTTAAGATTTTGTTCTTATCCCTGCCGTCAAGCACTTTGCACCTGACCTGGGTAACCTCTCCTCTCGTGCCTGTCCTTCCGATGACTTCCTCGACGCTTGCTGGAAAAGCGAAAGAGAAGCTTATAGCTCCTTTTGTCTTTTCCTGCGGGCTGTCAGGATTATCTTTTGATTGCTCTGGTTTTGGCTTTGCCATCTTTCACTTCCTCATTTTAGGACTGCGTCAGCAATCTCCTTGATAGCCTTTTTTGATTCTCCTTCTTTTATTATCGCTACTGCTGAGGTCGATACCCCTATCCCTGCTGCTGCGCCTAGTTCCTCTTTTGCAGGAACGCCGACGCATGGTATGTTTTTCTCCTTTGCAAGTATAGGCAGGTGCATCACGATCTCCGGAGGGGTGACATCCTTTGCATAGACCACAAGCTTTGCAGTCCCTCTCTCAAGAGCTTTTGTTGCCTCGTTTGTACCTTTCTTGAGCTTTCCTGTTGATTTTGCAAGCTCTACTGCCTCATAGCACTTTTCTATTATCTCTTTTGATACTTCATCAGCCATTTTACAGCCTCCATTCTTTTTTCTTTTTTAATGTCTTAGTTTGAGAGAATTAAACAAACCCCTTCTCTCAAGCATCTCCGTGCTCTCATTAAGCAAGGTTATACTGCTTGGTAACCCTGGTCTATTTATAAGGGTTGCGGTTTTTTCAGTATCTCCGATACTGTGGGGGATTATATACGTTTTTGAGTGAGCTATGCCAACAAAAATGGCGGTTGTCGCACTCTGGGCTATGCCAGAGTGCTCGCCAGGCAGCCCGTAGGGCGCGTCCCCAGCCTGGCCAACGCCATTGTTGGCATAGCTTAAGCTATAAGTTAAGTGCTTCAAGCTGTGTGTTACAGAATGATGTTTGGATATATTTTTTGGCTTAGTTTGGCAAGATATCTTTTAAATGATATTGGGTGTATGAGTTTTTTGGTCATTGTCCATGTGACTGTTAGGAGCAGCTGGATCATGAAGTAGAAATATCTTATTATGCTTATGCTGCTTTTGCTTTTTATCTTAGCTTCTTTTGCGACCCTAAAATGCGTTTCGATCTGCCATCTGCGCCTGTAAAGCTCAAAAATGCAGCGATTGCATGGCAGGTTTGTTGCATAAGTAAACTGCAACTTCCTTTTGTCGTCATTAATGACGACAATATTTGTTTTAGGTTTCCACTTGCTTTTCTTATAAGCATAAGAAATGGTATGCGCAAAAGAAGCAATACTTTCCGTTTGAGAAATGTATCTTTTAATCGCAGCATTTTGAGGCGCTAAAATAATATATTTGACTCTTTTTGCTTCAAGATAATCAATTAACCGACCAATATAAAATCCTCTATCAAACAAGGAAAGCTTGACATTAAGCTTTAAGCTTTTAACAAACTCCAACAACTCTATAGACAGACTTGTAAGATCTCCGCCTTGCCTATAAGGCAAGGCCATCAAAGGCAAAGACACAGGCTTAACAACACTAACAACAATCCACTCCCACACTAAATTAGTGCCTTGCTCACACTTAGTACCCCTCACATTCAAGCCACCATGCTTGCCCCAATAAAAACTCTTATGCGTATCAATAGCAATCTCAACATCCTTAAGCTTAAGATCACGCACAGCTTTTCTGACGACAAGCTCATAATTATGCCTAATATCCTCCTCAAACAAACTCTTAATAGGCTTATGAAAAGCATCAGCCCGACGAGAATCAACAGTCTCAACATAAGATAAAGTCCTACCAGCTTCAGCAAGCGTACAGCCCAAAAGAGCTGTATCTACACCCCCACACAAAAAAGTTTATTAAGGAATTGTTGCATTAATACCTTTAACATTTTTGGAATTGTTGCTCAGCGAGCAACTGGATGACTCCAACAGGAGTCATCCTATTTTCAATTTTCTAGACATCCAAAAGTAACAAAAAACTAATCGGAGATACTGTTTTTGGAGGGGGTGTTTGTCTAGGCTATATTTTAGAAGCTGTGCTTTCCATCCGGTGTTGCGTAGCGTAGCGGAGCACACCGGTGGGGCGTAAGAATGATATAGTTCTTTTTCTTTGATTGTGAATGAAGCCGACCAAAAGCATCTGGTTTACGCT
>JBJKQO010000051.1:0-31692 GCA_046705145.1 Candidatus Woesearchaeota archaeon | reverse complement strand
TTGGCACTCGGAATTCCAGCAATGACTGGTAGTTTTCGAGCACAACGGATTCCACTTAACCACAAATAATTTGATTGGTGGAATTCCGTTGTTCGAAAAGCTTTGCTTTTCAAAGGGACAACCCCCTTAGCTCTGTGATTTATAATCCTGATAAACCTCGCAAATTGATGCTGACCTTACTTAGGACATAGCCTCAAACACAAAAACATTTATATATCGCACTCGGATTCTTTTCCTTATCATGATGAGGACACATACGTGCGGGGAGCTTAATGGCAAGTTTATAAAGGAAGAAGTCAAGCTATGCGGCTGGTGCCAGTCTCCAAGAGACCATGGAGGCCTGATATTTATAGACCTTAGGGATAGGTATGGCCTTACTCAGATAGTCTTTGATCCGCAGGTTGATAAGAGATCACATGAGATAGCAGAAAGACTTCGAAGAGAAGATGTAATCCAGGTCAAAGGCACAGTCAGAAGAAGAAAAGAGGGGATGGCAAATCCTAATCTTGCAACAGGAGACATCGAAGTCTATATTGATGAAATAAACATCATAAGCAAGGCTGAAACCCCTCCGATAGAAGTAGATGACAGGATAGTCGCAAGTGATGAGATAAGGCTAAAATACAGGTATCTTGACCTGAGAAGGCCTATAATGCAAAAGCAGCTTCAGGTTAGGTATGAGGCTGCAAAAGCTGCCAGAGAATTCTTTGACAAGCACAAGTTCATCGAGATATCAACACCGATGCTTGTAAGAGCCACTCCCGAAGGAGCAAGAGACTACATCGTGCCTTCAAGGGTACATCCAGGAAAATTCTATGCGTTGCCGCAGAGCCCGCAGCTTTACAAGCAGATACTTATGGTAGCAGGATTTGACAGGTACTTCCAGTTCCCTATCTGCCTTCGGGATGAGGACCTGAGGGCTGACAGGCAGCCTGAGCACACCCAGATGGACCTTGAGATGAGCTTTGTCTCATCAGAGGACATAATGGAGTTTGTTGAGGGGCTTTTTAAGCACATCATGAAAAAAGTTATTGATGTCGAGATAGATGGGAAATTCAAAGTATTCACATACAAGGAAGCCATGGAAAAGTATGGTGTTGACAAGCCTGACATAAGATACGATCTTTTGCTTACAGACGTCACAGACATAGCTAAGGAATCTGATTTTTCAGTCTTTAAGACAGTCGTTGAAAAAGGGGGGATAGTCAAATGCATAAATCCAGAGCATGATTTTCCAAGAAAAGAGATCGACGGGCTTATCGAGTTTTCGACAAAGCTCGGAGCAAAAGGCATGGCCTGGATGAGGGTCACTGAAAACGGACTTGAGTCAAACATAGCTAAGTTCTTCTCACCTGAGACCCAGAAGAAGCTTATCGAAAAAGTAGGTGCAAAACCAGGTTCAGTACTGATGTTCATAGCTGACAAGGAAAATGCAGCAAACGAGATATTAAACGGCCTAAGACATGAGCTTGCAAAGAGGATGGGCCTGATAAAAGAAGGAGACTACAGGTTCTGCTGGGTCACGGATTTCCCCTTGTTCGTATTGGATGAGGACACGCAAGCCTGGACTCCTGCACACCATATGTTTTCGATGCCGAAAAAAGAATGCCTTGCATATCTTGAGACAGATCCTGGTAAGGTCATAGCAGACCTTTTTGACGTGGTCCTTAACGGAGTAGAGCTTGGCTCAGGCTCAATGAGGATAAGCGACCCTGAGATCCAGAAAAGGGTCATGAAGGTGATAGGCATGACAGAAGAGGAGGCGAACATGAAGTTCGGGTTCCTTCTTGAAGCTTATAAGTATGGGGGTCCTGTCCACGGAGGTATGGGGCTTGGATTTGATAGGCTTGTTGCGCTTATGAACGGTTTTAACGACATAAGGGAAGTGATAGCATTCCCAAAGAACAAGGCAGCGGTCTGCCCAATGGATGAGTGCCCTTCAGATATCTCAGAAGAGCAGATGAAAGAGACCCACATAAAGACAGTCATCCCTAAGAAGAATCCGAAGGATGCTGCCCAAAACTAGATCATTTACCAAAAACCAAAAGGTGATACTTATATCTGAAAAGATACATGTAGACAAGGAACTTCTTACGCACGTTGCAGATGTAGCAAGGCTTAGGCTTACAGATGAGGAGATCGAAAAGTTCATCCCTCAGATTGAGGAGATACTTGAGCAGTTTTCCCTTCTTAGCAAAGTAGACACAGATGGATGCGAACCTTCTTTTCAGCCTGTAAAGCTAAAGCAGGCGCTGCGAGGTGACATCCCCAATGAGTGCCTTACTCAGGAAGAGGCGCTTTCAAACTCAAAACACAATAAAGACGGATACTTCAAGGGTCCGAAGGCGGTGTGAAATTGCTGAAGATCGACTTTCACATACACACGATACACAGCGGCCATGCGTATGGCACTTTTTATGATGTAATAGGAGAGGCTGCAAGGAAAAAGATGCTGGCAATAGCGATAACAGATCACGGGCCTGATCTTCAGGGCGGTCCGAACCAGATGCATTTTGGGTCAGGAACAAGGGCCCCAAAAGAGCATGAGGGAGTCAGGATATTATGGGGTTGCGAGGCAAACCTGCTTGATATCGATGGCACGATAGACCTTAGCGAGAAGTACTTAAGAAAGTTAGACCTGTTGATAGTCGGGTTTCATAGGGAATCAAGCTATAAGGACCTTGGAAATGAAAACAACACGCAGGCGATAATAAGGTGTTTTGAAAGATACAGGCCGCACATATTCAGCCACCCATCAAGGATATATTGCGAATATGATCCAGAGGCAGTGATCAAGGCAGCGATCGAAAATGACGTGTTGCTTGAAGTTAACCTTTTTTCCCTATTCAAGATAAAGAGAGGTGATTCAAACGAAAGATTTGATATCCTTAAGCAGATGGTTGACATCTGCAGGAAAAATAAGGTGAAGGTCATAGTGAATTCAGACTCGCATTTCATCCACGAGATAGGCGATGACAGCCTGCTTGACGAGTTTAAGCCAAAGCTGGGCCTTACTGATGATATGATAATAAACAACTATCCTGATGAGCTGTTGGACAGGATAAGAAAACAAAAGGAAAGATGGCAAGAATAGTTGCGATATGCGGAAGTCCAAGAAAGGCAGGCACTTACTTCATGCTAGATGAAGCGCTGGCTGCAGCCAAGGCCAAAGGCGCAAGCGTCGAGATCATGATGCTTTCAGATCTTGACATAGGCCTTTGCAGGGGATGCGCGTCATGCGAAAAGACAAAAGCCTGCGTGATAGAAGATGACATGAAAGAGATCTTTGAAAAGCTTGAAGCTTCAGATGTCATACTTCTTGGAAGCCCAAACTACTTCAACAATGTTTCAGGAACGATGAAAAACTTCATGGACAGGACCAATCCATTATGGGAAAGAGGCTCACTTTCAGGGAAGAAGGCAGCGTTTTGCTGCGTCGGCGGCCAGCACATGAAATCGATACAAAAATGCGCGGACAACCTATCAGAATACATTAGGATAATGGGTATGGATCTTATAGGATTTGTACAGTCAAAAGATACTGAGATAAGATCAAAGGCAGTTCTTGACGAACTCAAAAAACTCGGTGAAACAATTGCAGATTAAGGAATTTGTCGAAAAAGCAAGAGAAGGAGATATTGACATAGTCAAAAATACGAGAAACGCTGTTGACAAGTGCAGGAAGCTCAATGAGAGATACAGTTTCTTCAACACGATATCTGAAAAGGTTGCAGTCGATCAGGCACAACAGGCAGAAAAGAAAAGGGAAGGAAAACTTTTAGGGGTTTTGATAAGCGTGAAAGACTGCATCTGCGTAAAAGGCATGGAATCAAGGGCTGGCTCAAGGATACTTGAAGGTTACACTCCTGTATTTGATGCTACTGTTATCAGGAAGCTAAAAGATGAAGGCGCGGTGATGATAGGAAAGACTGCGCAGGACGAGTTTGGATTTGGGAGCTTCTCTGTCAATGTCGGCGTCGGGATGAAGGTCCCTAAAAATCCTTTTGATGATACAAGGGCATGCGGAGGAAGCTCAGGCGGAAGCGCAGGCATAACACAGATAGCGGATTTTCCCCATATCTCAATAGGTGAGTCAACAGGAGGATCTATAGTCGCTCCTGCATCATTTTGCGGGGTTTTCGGACTATGCCCAACTTACGGAAGGGTGTCAAGATATGGCCTTATGGATTATGCTAACTCGCTTGATAAGATAGGCCCTATCGCTAAGAGCATATATGACATCGCGCTTTGCCTTGAGATAATCGCAGGCCATGATGAGAACGAGTCAACATCAGTTGATGCTCCTGTCCCAAGATACACCAGCTCTGTTGGCAAGGGAGTAAAAGGCATGAGGATAGGAGTGATTAAGGAGACTTTTGGAAAAGGCGTAGATCCGAAGGTTTCAGAAAAAGTCATGTCTGCGATAGAAAGATTAAAAGATGAAGGGGCAGAAGTTGACGAAGTAACCCTTCCGCTGACATCAAAATATGGCGTGTCAGCTTACTACCTTATATCATTATCAGAGACATCGACAAACCTTGCAAAGTACTGCGGGATGAGATATGGCAAGACAGAAGAGAACATATCACAGCCGTTCAACGATTATTTTTCAGATGTGAGAAGCAAGTGGTTCGGCGCAGAAGCGAAAAGAAGGATAATACTTGGCACTTTTGCAAGGATGTCAGGATTTCGGGAAGCGTACTACATAAAGGCGCTTAAGGTAAGGACAAAGATAATAGATGAATACAAGAAACTCTTCTCAAAGTATGATGTCCTGATAAGTCCCACTATGCCAATACTCCCACCAAGGTTTGATGAGATAGAAGAACTTACTCCTTGGGAGAATTACATGATGGACATTATGACTGTAGGCCCTAATGTTGCAGGCCTGCCACACCTCAACATCCCTGTAGGGATGGCAGATGATCTTCCTGTAGGTATGCTTGCGATAGCAGACCATCTTGAGGAAGAGAAGCTTATAGCTTTGGGAGGGGTGTTCTCGTAAAATAGAGAGGGGATCATAAACTAAAAAAATGACAGACGCATGGGTAAAAGGATATCTGGAGAAAAAGAAAGCGAATTTCAGGTTTGTTGAGCACGAAGCTGTTCTCAAGCCTGTAGATTCAGCTAAGGCAAGGAAAGTGTCTCTTTCCCAGATTGCAAAAGCATTGCTTTACATAGCAGATGATGTGCCTGTATTGTTTTTTCTTCCTGGAGACATGCATGTTGATGAGGACACAGCCAAAAAGTCGATAGGCGCTAAGCAGTTAAGGCTTGCTGAAAAGAATGAGGTCAAAAAGCATACCAATTGTGAAGTTGGGCTTGTCCCTCCAACAATAGAAAAGATCAGGAAGATAATAGACCCTTCATTGTTCGTTAACAGGGAAGTCTCGTTTAATGCAGGCATCCCAACAGCAGGAATAATAATCCCTATTGATGAACTCTTGAAAGTTCTTGATAATCATGAGAAAAAAAGCATTTCTAAAGACAGGGAAACAGTTATAGGCCTTGAGATCCACATAGAGCTAAATACGAAAACCAAGCTTTTCTGCGGTTGCCCGACACACGGGTCTGATACGCCTAACTCCAGGACATGCGTCGTGTGCCTCGGCCATCCTGGAAGCAAGCCTGTGCTTAACAAGAAAGCTGTGGAGTACGCGCTTAAGATCTGCCTGGCAGCTGAATGCGAGATATCACCCAAGCTGATATTCTCAAGAAAGTCATATTTCTATCCTGACATGGCGAAGAACTACCAGATAACCCAGTACGAGATACCTCTTGGTTCTGAAGGCAGGATCAGGCTTAAGTCGGGAAGGGAGATAGGCCTGACAAGGATACACATGGAAGAGGATCCTGCATCGATTGTCCATGTCAACGGGATGCAGAAATCGCCTTTTGTCCTTGTCGATTACAACAGGAGCGGCAACCCTCTTTGCGAGATAGTCACAAAGCCTGAGATTGAGAGCGCAAACGAGGCAAGGGAGTTCCTCAAGCAGCTTATCGAGGTAATATCTTACCTTGAGGTGTTTGATGAGACCAACGGGATAATCAAGGCAGACGCGAACATATCGATAAAAGAATCAGGATACACGCGTGTTGAGATAAAGAACATAACAGGATTCAAGGAGATAGAACGCGCGCTTAACTACGAGATAGCCCGGCAGAAGCAGGTCGTGTCTGAAAAGGGGAAGATAGTCCAGGAGACACGGGGATGGGACTCCGGGCTTGGGATGACTTTTTCCTTGAGGACAAAAGAGACAGAAGAGGATTATGGCTACATACTTGACCCTGACCTTACAGTGACAGAGATAGCTGATGATTGGCTTTCAGAGATAAAAGGGCAGATGCCTGAGCTTTCGCATTCAAAAGTGGAGAAGTTCGTTTCGGTGCACAAGCTCAAAAGGGAAGACGCGCAGATAATAGCAGCAGAAAGGAAGCTTGCAGAGCTTTTTGAGAAGGTTGCAGAGGAAGTTGACCCGTTGCTTGCAGCGAAATGGCTGCGAAGGGAGCTTGTCAGGGTGCTTAACTACAACAAGAAGAGCATAGGCGACCTTGAGATAGATGAGACCCACCTGATATCGCTTTTGAAGCTTGTTGAGGAAAGGAAGATCACAGAGACAACCGGACAGAAGATCATGGAACTTCTTGCAGAAGGCCCGCTTGATGTGGAAAAATACGTGAAAGATAATGATCTTATAGCTGTTTCTGATGCTGGCGAGCTAAGGAAGTTTTGTCAGCAAGCTGTTGAGGAAAACCTAAAAGCTGTCGAAGAATACAAGGCCGGAAACGATAAGTCATTCAACTTCCTTGTAGGCCAGGTGATGAGAAAGACAAAAGGAAAAGCATCACCTAAAGAAGTGAATGACCTACTCAAGGAGATGATGGGGTAAACCCAAATGTTTAAATAACTCCTTGGATAAGTATTCTTATGGGACATAAAAGAGCTCAGATAACTATCTTTATGATATTAGGGCTGCTGATTCTTATAGGTGTAATATCATGGTATGCTTTTTTAGGGAGCAAGAAGGTGCAGGTGTATGAGGATTATTCTTCCCAGGGGATGGCAGCAGACATCGCTCCGATCAACTCATTTATCACCTCTTGTGTTGAGCGCACTGCAAGGGAGGGGTTGGTCTACATAAGCGCGCACGGAGGATACTATGATGTTGGGGATCCTTACTTTGATGCAGACATAGACATACCTTTTTATTTTTATGAGGGTAGGTCGTATCTGCCTGACCTTGGCACTATCGAGGCAGAGCTGTCTTCATATGTAGCGGACAACCTTCCTTCATGCCTTTTGGATCTGAAAGATTTTGAGGATCAGGGATTTAAGGTTTCATCAGAAGGCACACCTAAAGTCAACTCGACCATATCTTCTTCGATAAGCGTTTATGCTGATATTCCTGTCGTCATCTCAAAAGGGGGGTCTGAATACAGGCCTGACACGTTCAGCGCAAAGATAAAGACGGAATTTATAGAGGATTACAACGCAGTCATGAGATTTGCCGGGGAGCAGGAGAATGACTATACCAGTATGCCTGTCATAAGCCTGGCTCTTGATGCATATGAGAACAACTATACATGTGACATATACCAATACGGAAACGACACGATAATATACTCTTACAACTTTCCTGAAAACGAGAGCAGCATGCCTGTCTTGGTTTTTAATATCGCTGGAAGATATGAAAACGATCTATCATGACTGAGGGAAACAAAAGCAAGATGATGCATAATGGATGATAACACACACAAAAAGAAGAGGATGCTTAACATAGCAGCCATAATATTGATATTGCTGCTGGCTTTCTTTGTCGTAGCTGAAGGGGAGCAGTCATATGATTCCATGGACTCTACCCAAAAAGGCAAGTTCCTTAATGACCTTGGTATAGGCACAGTTGGCCCGGATGGTTCTACTTCAGACATGGGTGGGAACCCTTCAGGTTCGGTTAAGGTATCAGGTAATACTGTAACCATAACTGGTGATGTTAGCCTTCAGGCAGGTAAAGGTCTTGAAAAATATAATGTTGTAGTGGAAAAGGGGAGCGTTCAGGCATTAGATTACACAGGTACTCTTACTGTAAAAGGTCCATGCCAGATAAACGCTGCCAACGGTCGTTTCTCGATGAGTTCAGGCCAGGTGAGCATGAAAAACGGTAATTTGGAATGTAGAGGTATAACTCTTGATGAGGGCTCAACTGTCAGCGGTATGCCTATAAGCGGGACAGGAATATCGATCACAAATGTAAAAGGTAATGATGATCCTTTAGTGACTTTTAAGACTCTTGATTTTGCAGGCCAGCATTTTGAGGCTGTTGGGGGAGAAGCAGCCTTCCAAAGGGGGAGTGTGACAAGTCCTGAAGGAGGATATATCAAATTTGGTGAAAACAAGGTCTGGGGGAAATTGTCATTTACTATAGGGTCTAACACCCAAGATCCGGGAGGCCTGGTTGTTCAACCAGGTTCAGATGGAACTTCTTTTAGATATAGCTATAATGAGGGAACACCTGTGTCAGGTACGATAAAGACTCTGATATGTACTTCTCAAATCCCTTGTGACAGGGCAGTGGAAATACTTAAATCTACCACGGGGGAATATCGTTATTACACTCAAATAAATATAGGTGAAAAAGGAAGTCAGGCCCTAGTCCAAACAGGAATCCCCCAGCCAGTCCAGACAGCAAGTACTACGCAGCCAGTAAAGCCAAGCTCTGATACGCAGTGTGAGCCTTATGGCGAACTAAGAGTAAACGGAAGATATGTTGGATCACTCAATGGATGTTGATCGCATATGATTGAGGGGTTAGACTATCCTGTCCTTTTATTACAAAACATTTATAAACTTCCCCTTCTAAGGCTTTATCAGGGGTAATGATAACTTATTATCTATAAAAAAGAGGTAAATCAAAATGGTCGAGCTAATCAAGAAAAAAGGGGACATAAAGAGGGTAAAGACAAGGATCAAAGGCCTTGATGAGGCTATGGAGGGAGGGATCCCTGAGAACCATATCACCCTTGTGTGCGGAACTGCAGGTACCATGAAAAGCTCTGTGTGCTTCAACATAGCATACAACGAGGTGCTTTCCGGAAACACCGCAGTCTACTTTTCCCTTGAGCAGTCTTATAATTCTCTTATGAACCATTTTGTCAACATGGGTTATGACATCTCAAAGATCAACATAATCAATATCGATTTTAACGTCTCAAACATTAAGAAAGTGATATCAGACATCAAGCAGTCAAGGGGAGGAGCTCTTCTGATAGCTGATGTAGGAGGTCTGAGAAAAGAGCTTAAGGGCACTAAGGTGCAGCAGTCAGGAGACTGGTGGAACCTTATGAACAACGTGCTTGAGATGATAAAAAAAGAGGTCAATTTCAGCGTCTTCGTGTTCGATTCCCTAAATGCATTATACACTCTTTCAAACCTTGAGAATCCAAGGACCAAGCTTTTTTACATCTTTGAGTCGCTAAAGAACCTTGACACGACCACTTTCCTGATATCTGAGATGCCTCTTGACAGGTCAAAGTTCTCAGAGTACGGCGTTGAAGACTTCCTTTCTGATGGGGTCATAACCATAAGGCTTATTGAAAGGTACAGGAAGGTCACGAGGGAGATATCTATAGTCAAGATGAGGGCGACAGACTGCAACACTGATGTCTTCACGTTGGAATACAATCCGAAGAGCGGGTTTAGCGCGCTTTATGGGGGCAAGCCTCCTCTGGTTTGATCCTTGCTTGTTGATCATGGCAAATATAGACTTAACTGACAGCCCGGAGAAATACAAGTCGCTTGACAAGATTTGGCAGGTCAATCTAGGTTCGGCAGTCTATTCTGACATCACTTCAGCAGACATCGACGGGGATGGTGCGCCTGAAGTGATAATAGTCACAAGTGATGACACCCTTTTCGTTCTTGACCATTCAGGAAACCTTCTTTGGAAATTTGAGACTGAGAAGAAGGGAAGCGTGGAAGACCTTTTTCTTGACAAGGAAAGCATAAAGCTTAAGGCAAGCTCGCCTGTTGTCTATGACATCAACGGGGACGGCAAGCAGGAGATAATATTTGGCTGCGAGAACAGCAGGCTTTACATCCTTAGCAACAAAGGTGAGAAGCTCTTTGAGTTCAAGGCAGAAGGGCCTATCCGTTCGACTGCTGCTGTCGCTGACATAAACAATGACGGGAAGCCAGAGATCGTGGTCGGGTCAAATGACAACAACCTTTACATCCTTGATTCTGAGGCGAAGCTTCTTAGGAAGCTGAAGGTTGGTGGGGAGATCGAGTCAGGGATAGTCCTTGATGACGTAAACCAGGACGGGACTGTAAACATAATCTTTTGCTGTGATGACAACCACCTCTATGTCCTTGATTCTGATGGAGGGCTTGTATGGAAGTACCAGACAGGCGGTCCTGTGAAGGCTACTCCTACGATTGCAAGCCTTAATGATGATGTTGATAAGTTCGTCGTTTTCGGGTCAGATGACGGCAAGCTTTACATAGTCCGGTCAAACGGTTCTCTTCAGACAAGCTATGAGACTTCAGGAAGGATAGTCTCAAAGGTGGCTGTAAGCGACATAAATGGTGACAGCAAGGAAGAGATCATCGCATCTTCATGCTCTTATGAGAACAACATAGTGATACTTTCCCGTGATGCAAGCCTGATAAACAGCTTTTCTGCAGGGTTTTGGGTCGCAAGTTCGCCTGTTCTTTTTGGAAGGCAAAGCCTGGTCTTTGGATCTTATGACCACAGGCTTTATGTTGTTGACCTGTCAAGATCCATCCCTGGATCCCCTCTTTCTAACGTGAGGATATTTGACACAGGAGACATAATAGTCTCGACCCCTGTTGTCGTGGATGCGGGAGGTCACAGCATAATCGTTGCAGGCAACAACAAGGGAGACATATTCGGGATAAGGTATGGTTGATTTCTTATTGAGTAAAAAACTTAGGGCACTGTTGAAATTCTCGCTTGCGCTCGGGTAGCATCTGGCTCGCTTGTGTTGATTAAAATGTTAGTGGCTGACTTCCCCGTAGGTGTCGCCAATTATGATTGGCGGACTTAAAAAAGCTGAGGCTTTTTTAAGGGCCTCCCCCACGTCAGCCTTTATCTTAATCTTAAAGAAGCTCGCAAAATTGATGCTACCTACAATTTCAACAGGGCTCCAAAAAAATGGTAAAGTTTAAAATCTTGTAATATTTGTGATAGGCATATGCTTAAGAACCTGCCTAAAAGAACAAAGATCGTTATCCTCCTTGTGATAATAGGCCTGTTTCTCTTATTCATCGTAAGGCCAGGCATAACAAGCTACATCGTGTATCAGAAGATCAAGGACTCTAACAAGACTATTGATGAGTATGGATATGATCTTCAGGACATAAAGTCAAAGCTTATTGTCTCTGAGACTAACCTTTCTTCATGTGTTTCTTTCAATGACAAGCTTATGGAAAAGCTTGAGTCTGCATCTGATGATATAAGCGAGTGTAGGAAAGACCTTATCAAGGTGGGAGAGAGGCTTAACGTGACACAGAAGGAGTATTCAAAGCTCCTTTCTGATTCGAAGCAGGATCTTGAGAATCTCAGGGACCAGGTGAGGGATGCAGAAGAGGAGAAGGATGCTAAGATAAGCAGTCTTGAATCTGATTATGACACCCTTGCAAGAAACACGGCAAACAACCTTTGCTGCAAGGCGAAGGTAGACAACCATAACATCAGGTATTATATCGTTGAAAATAATAAGGTAGTGTGCCTTGAGGAAGGCACAAACGAGATAAATTGTTAGTCTGGGAACCTATTTCTTCTTGTAAGCGAAGAATCCCAGGAAGATCCCCATAAGCGCAAGGAATCCGACTATAGGTATCGTAAACGCTGAGTATTCCTTTGCAAATATCAGGAAAAGCGCGACGATAGCTATGGATATGCCGCCAAGAGAAGCGCCTATGCCCACAAAAGGGCTGCCTTCTCTTCTATATTCTTCTTTTTTAGCCATGAATATCACCTCTTTTATCTGTTTTAAGCGGAAGCGTATATAAAACTTTTGGGGGGGTTGATCGGATAACTTCAACCACATTAAAAACTAAAAAAGTATTTATATATGGATTGTTCTTACCTAGGTTTATGCTAGGAGGTTGATGATCATGAAAAACACACACATATTGTTAGGCGTTGTCCTGCTTCTTTTGTTTGCTGCAGGATGCGAGGAAAAACAAGTCCAAAAAGAGATAACAAGCTTTGATGAGTGCGTCGCTGCAGGATATCCTGTGATGGAAAGTTATCCTGCTAAGTGTTCTGTTCCGGGAGGACAGACTTTTGTGGACAGGGCTGCTGACGCGATTGTGCCTTACAGGTTAGTAGAGGTTACTGATGATACCTGCACTGTCGATTCTGACTGCGAGACCCCCCAGGAATATCTTGTGAGGTCAGATTGCCCATACCAGTCGATCTGCGTGGATGGAAAATGCAGTGTCGTTTGCCCAGAAGGAGTTCCTGTACAGCCTCCTGTTGTCGGAGGAGACAGGGACGAGCATGGCTGCATCCCTTCTGCAGGATACACATGGTGTGAGGAAAGCCAGAAGTGCATAAGGCCCTGGGAGGAGGCATGCGCAAACTCAGCTGTTCCAGAGATGACAAAGGAGCTTTGTGATTCATCAAACGGCCACTGGACAGATTGCGGAAGCAAGTGCCAGATAGACAACCAGGGAAAAGAAGGTGTTGCCTGCACGATGATGTGCGAGCAGCTTTGCGAATGCGGAGGGATAGCAGGATTTGGCTGCCCTGCAGATTACAGATGCACTATGCCTGAAGGGATAGCAGATGCTATGGGCTATTGCGAGCCGAAAAAAGGCAGCATGACAGCAGAAGAGGCAAGGGCGATCGCAGAGACAAGCGACTGCATCAAGGAAGGGAAACTCCAGGAAGGGTTTGTGTATAATGAGTTCACGAGGACTTACTGGTTTGACATGGATGTTGAGAAGGAAGGATGCGCTCCTGCATGCGTCGTAAGCGAGAGCACGAAGAGTGCTGAGATCAACTGGAGATGCACAGGTGCGTTGATCTGAAGATTTTTTTCTATTTTTTTAAGTGTTTTATCATCTCTTCTTTTACCATGACTTTTGATACGAGCGCTCTTACTGCAGGCTCTTTTATCTTTTCTGAGGATATTATCTCTTTTCCTTTTGCGTAAGCGTACGCTATCTCGATAGTCACAGAATACCCTGCGTATCCTTCTTTTGTTATGGCATAAAGGACATCTGTCTTGTCGATCTCAGGAAAGTGTCTTAGCGTGACTTCTTTTTTCTATTCAAAGTCGTCTTCTATGTCTGTCTCATCCGTGTAACGGTAATATCCTTTTATGCCTGTCCTTTCAAGCTCATCTTTTAGCTTAAACACGTCATCATAGAACTTCCTTGAGCTTGCCACGAATACGGACTTCATGATATGTTGATAACATTAACTGTATAAATAGTTTGCTGATGTTCTTATAGAAAAGTCGAGCCTAATACTATTTCCTTTAGGTTGTAGATACAGGCTCGACTTTACTATCCCAAAAATTGGCTAACAAAATTAGCGAGCCGTAATACTCCGACCTTTAGGTCGGAGATATATCAAACTTTGTTTGATTATTTGAAAACGAATGCTCGTTTTCAATAGGCGAGCTAATATTAGTAATTAGCCAATTTTTGTTATTCTTGTTTAAATAATCCCCGTTTTTGTCTTTTTAGCTCTTGTTCTGTTAGCCTATCTATTTCTGCAATTTTGGCGAGTAATTCATCCCTGTGGGCATGGAATTCTCTTATTAGAATTTTTTGCATTTCAATATTCCTTCCAAGCGTATAGCAAGCTTCAAAATCGCTAGTGATCCTTTCTACAAGATCTGGCCTTAATTGGTGAATCAATCTTAAACACTCACCGACACAAGTATTTTTCGATGACCTACGAGCAGAAAGCGCTTGGTATATGTGTACAATCTCAATCTGTCTTCCATATTTAGGATGGTCTTCTCTAGCATGCAGCCTTCTTAGTATTTCTGATAAGGTGTCTTCCCTGATATTTCCGATGGGGAATGTTCTTTCCGGGCAGATATAGACTGTGCCATCCCACCCAAGCCCTATGGTATCCTGCCAATAAGTAGTAAAAAAAAATTCAGAAAATAAGGGTTCACTTCTTCTTCTGCATTGAAATGAAAAAATATCATCTAATGGGAGCGTCTCTTCGGAATCCTTACCGTATAGATTACCAACATAATTGACCTTTAGCATCCTTAGCACTATCTTCTGATCACCTACAATGATATTTCCCTCTTCATCTTGGCTTCCTCCAATGGATTGTGCTATTTTACTTATGAGATCCATAGTCTTATCATAATCCTTTGGTGAAAAAGTTGAATTAATCAAAAACTCATGTTCTTCCCTGCCATAACCCCTTGATAAGAATGCTTCGATAGCATTGCAGACAACTTTAATCGGCACTTTATGAGGATCACCATTTAGAGATGTGTGTTCCAGATCAATGCTGATTGTCACTTCAGATAAGCCATGTTCAGTCAGCATTTCAACTGCTTGATGTGGCTTAAGGCCATAAAGTCCTGCTCTTTCCAGCATCCCCCTATTATTTTCCTTATAAGCCCCTGTTGCCCCAATAAGCCCTGCATTAGTAATTAACCTAAAAGGTAAGGGTTGATTTAGTTGTGAATTCATGTGTTCCATGTATTTTATTAATTCAGAAAACCTTAATGTAGGTTCACCACCTGAAAGCCCTATATAACCTATTCCTAGTGAGGGATATCTTAGCTGTGCAAATTCAGTTGTCACATCTACCATCTCTTGAAAGGTAAGCTCTTCACCTTTATCTAAGAATTTCCTGCCGGATTCAGCATAACAAATCCTGCATGATAGATTGCATCCTCTGGTTGTATGCAGCACCATTCCGGTAGGTTCATATTTTAATCTCATAATCCTAGGTAACCTCAATAACAATATAAATATTACTAATAAGTAGTAATTAAAAGGGGGTATTATAAATTTCTAACTCATCAAGGATAATAGAAACATTTATACAGCGAAAATCAGAGATTTTCTGGCATAAATGTTTCTTTTACGTTTATTTGTGTTGTTTATTTCTAACCTATCTAGTTAAATAGAAACATTTATATATAACTTATGTTATCTATTTCTAACAAATAGTTAAATATTTATAACAAATTACAAAAAAATACGGAGTTGATAATGATGCTAGGCAGACCAGAATGGTTCAAGAGAAGAAAATATGGGGGGTGGGGCATTACCCCTGCAACCTGGCAGGGATGGGTTTATGTAGCTGTGATAATAATACCCTTTGCGGTATTTCAATCTCTTCCTTTTTGGCAGGAAAATGTCAGGATAGGGGTGACGATTGGATGGCTGGTTTTCCTTTTTCTTGACGTGACTCACATAATAATCGCGCTGAAAAGAGATGAGCGTGAACACAAGATAGAGGCGATGGCTGAAAGGAACGCTGCCTGGGTCATGGTGCTTATAATTGTTTTAGGTGTGCTCTACCAGACCTTCACAAGCGCACTTTCACAATCCCTCAAGGTGGACTGGTTCCTTGTTGCAGCACTTTTCTGCGGGATGATAGTGAAGTCAGTATCAAACATAGTGCTTGAAAGGAAGGCGATGTAGATGAAGCAAAAGAAAGATGTCAAGACAAGGGTGCAAAGAAGCGAGATATACTGGACAATTTTTAAGGTCGTCCTGATAGCGATCATGCTAGCCCTTCTTCTTTTCAAGAAAAGGGACACTGCCACGATATCAGTTGCGCTAAGCATAGTGATGACACTTATAATACTCCTTTACCTTAAGTCAAAAAACAAGGAGAGATACATAAAGGATGAGAGGACCATAAGGCTTTCAGGATATGCGGTGTCATGGTCGTGGTTTGTCACGCTTGTCGTGGTTACGATGCTTTACTGGAACGACTATATCGGCCTGGTAAACATAAGCGCGAAATCTTTGATAACCACGATCTTTCTTGTGATGGTAATATCGATAAGCTTTTTCAGGTTCTACTTTTTCAGGAAGCCTGACGTGGGACAATGAAGACAAACATAAGGGAATTTAGGATAATAAAGGACATGACGCAGGATGACCTTGCAAAAGCGGTAGGCGTAAGAAGGGAGACTATAGTCTTCCTTGAGAAAGGAAAGTATAATCCTTCTCTTAAGCTTGCCCATGATGTTGCAAAAGCTCTCGGCACAAAGATAGACGAGATTTTTGTTTTTGATGAAGATTGAAAGAAACATTTTTCAGCTGTGCCTGTGCTCGACCTCAAGCGTGCTGTCGATATACACTCCGTACCCTTTTTCCCGCAGGTCATGGCAGAAGAATATGTCATCAAAAGCGCTCCTTCCTTCAAGATACCTAAATTCTATATCTGACAATGCTTTTCTTGATATCAGCATGCACCCGAGCCCTGTTGCGCCGACATGGACAAGGCCCTTTCCCCTTATCTCATCATCTATCGCTCTTCTCAACTGTTCGGGGCCGTCGACAAAATATGCCACGGGAAGATGGGCTATTCCTTTTATCTCCTTTCCTTTTTCATCTTTCACGTCCAGCCGAAACGTTATGGTGTAAAGCGCGCTTGCAGCATCTTTCTTGTGCGCGATAAGCCGTCTTATGACGTCTTTTGGCGCTATTATGTCCTGCTCAAGCGAAAGAAGATAGTCAAACCCGTTCTTTAACGCATAATCCCTTATGATGTTCCTTGACTCTACAAGCATCTTGTTTACGTTGTCCTTGTAGTGAGGAGCTCTTATGACATTTACCCCTATCTTCCTTAGCCTCTCGTAGTATTCATCATCTTCTGAATTGTCGACAAGAAGCAGCTCCTTGTTCTCCCAGTCTATCTGCGAGACTGCCTTTAGGTAGCTTGCAAGCGTGTATCCATAAGCCTTGCATGTGGGGCATCCGATAAGAACTTTTGGCTGTTTCATGAGGATACGAAATCAGATGATTCTATTTAAATCTTTGTGAGATACTGGCAAATATGAAACCCTTGCTAATATCATTAGTCCGAGCTCTTCGGCAAAAAGGTCTAGCCCGTCGTGGGGGGACGCCCCCTACGGGGACACAGGGCCTCTTTGATAAAACAGATTCTAGCGAGGAAGATATTAGCATGCGAAGCATAAGGGTTTCATATTAGCCTGAGATATTTCTATATATCCCTCATCCAAGATCAAGGTATCGTCCTGTACTTTGTGTTTATCAGGACCCATTCTATGGATATCATTATGAGCGCGAGGATAAGAAGTGGTATCGTAAGCCTTAGTGGCACTTTCTTTTCTGTCTCTGTCGCAATCTGGGAATATGCAAGGTCAAGGCCTTCTGCACTTTCTGCCCTGAAATATCTTCCTCCGGTGTTTTCAGCTATCCTTTTCATCTCTTCTTCATCAAGCTTTGACAGCGCAGATATGCCTGTAAGCGCTCCGCCCTGCTCCGTGCCTATGCCTATCGTGTTCACGGTCACATGGTTCTTGTTTGCGTATGCTATCGCCTGGTCAAGAAGCACGCCTACGTTGCTCTGACCGTCTGTTATGAGGACTATAACTTTTCCCTTGTCTGTCGTGTCCTGGAATAGGTTCACTCCTGTTATTATCGCGTCACCTATGGCAGTTCCGCTCGCAAATTCTATCTGTATGCTGCTTACAGCATTGATTATGTCTATCTTGTTGTCTGTCATCTTCTGCTTTATGAAGCCTGTCCCTGAAAATGATATCACTCCCACCATCGTGTTCTTCTTGATCGTGTCGACAAAATTTATTGCAGCTTCTTTTGCAGCTTCTATCCTGCTTGGGTGAAGGTCGTTTGCAAGCATGCTTCCTGAAGCGTCTATCGCGATCACGAAGTCGTAGTCTGAGCTCATGCCCTGGTACCAGAGGGTCATCCCTGATATGGCAAAGACGAGCAGAAGAAGGGTCATTATCTGTAGCGCGAGAAGGCTTAGGTTTCTCGAAAATATCTTTCCTGTGTGTATTCCCCTGTCGACCCTTTGCAGAGCCTCGAAGTTTGCGAACTTGACCGCTTTCCTTTTTGTGAAGTCGATCGTCACCATGTGCAGGAGGAACAGGAAGGGGATGCTGAAAAGGAACCAAAGGAATGCTGGGTTTACGAATGTTATCTCCATCTTCCATGCTCACCTGCTGTTCCTCATCGTTATGAACTTTAGCAGAGGGTTCAGGAATTCCTTGTCAGTCGACAGTACAAGGGACTGTATCCTAAGCGACTTGAAATCCTGGATGACCTTTTCTTCCCTTTCTTTAGCTTCCTTCCTGTAGCTTTCGCTTATTATCTTTGGATCTATCACCATCTCGCTTTCTGAATAAGGGTCCTTGACCACTACCTGGCACATGTCTTTTGGAAGCTCCTTGTCCCTTGGGTCCTTTATTATTATGGGCATTATGTCAAACTTCTGCGATGCTATCTCCAGATGTGTCTTCCAGTTTCCCTTTAGGCCTATGAAGTCAGAGACTATTATTATCATGCTCTCTTTTTTTATGAAGTTGTTCATGAAGTTAAGGGCAGCCTCAAAGTCGAAGTTCCCTCCATAGTATTCCGGGTTTGTAAGCGCCCTTATCATGGAATGGTACTGCGTGTTTCCCATCATAGGAGGGATGTTTTTCACTACCTTGTCCGTGAACATGGCAAGCCCTGCCTTGTCTCCTCCTTCAAGGATAGTAAATGACATGGCAGCTATTAGCTC
Organism: Candidatus Woesearchaeota archaeon; assembly: GCA_046705145.1. Classification (GTDB taxonomy): domain Archaea; phylum Nanobdellota; class Nanobdellia; order Woesearchaeales; family JBJKQO01; genus JBJKQO01. The sequence goes on along the minus strand of JBJKQO010000051.1, from coordinate 12,955 downwards.
TGCGGCGTACTCGCACTTGAGCTTGCTGGTAGATGCGAAAAGCATGCTGTTTGACACGTCAAACATGAAGAACACGTTCAGCTGCCTTTCCTCGACAAACTTCTTGACAAGGATGTTTTGGCTCCTAAGCGAGGCTTTCCAGTCTATGGATTTTGCGTCATCGTTTATCGAGTACTGCCGAAATCCGTCAAACTCAAGGCCCTTGCCCCTTATGTTTGTGACATACCTTCCTGTAAGCTCGCCTGCTACGCTTTTCTTCGATGCTATCTCAAGCTTCTTTATCACAGGCTTTAGGTCAAGCTTCAGTTCCTTTATAGGCATAAGTTTTCACCAACAGATTTTCTTGTGTCATCATGGGACAGGTATCCTTGCAAGAATTTCGTCTATTATGTCATCTGATTTTATCCCTTCGGCCTGGCCCTCGTAGTTGACGACTATCCTGTGCCTCAGCACGTCATTTGCGACTTCCTTGACTTCCTGGGGGGTCACAAAGAGCTTGCCTTTAAGCAGGGCTGCAGCCTTTGCTGATATGTAAAGCCCTATGGTCCCTCTTGGTGAGGAACCCCATTCTATGTATTTGCCAAGCTTGAACTTGTACTTGTCAGGGTTTCTTGTGGCGTCTATTATCTTGACGATATATTTCTCTATCTTCTTGTCAACATAGATGTTATGGACGTCCTGCTGCATGTTGAATATCTTTTGCTGTTCAAACACGCTCTCAAGCTTTATCTGCTCGAACTTCCTCGTGCTTATGTTGTTTGTCAGTATGTACTCTTCCTCTTCTATCGTAGGGTATGTTATGTGGATCTTGTAGAGGAACCTGTCAAGCTGAGCTTCAGGAAGAGGGTACGTACCTAGTGACTCGATCGGGTTTTGGGTTGCCAGCACGAAGAACGGCGACTCGAGCTCAAACACCTCTTTTCCTATCGTTGCCTGGCGCTCCTGCATGCACTCAAGAAGAGCGGACTGGACTTTTGGCGGCGCCCTGTTTATCTCGTCTGCAAGGACGAAGTTTGCAAATATAGGTCCCTTGACCACATAAAATCCTTTGTCTCTCTCAAACGCAGTTATTCCAACTATATCTGTTGGCAGAAGGTCTGGCGTGAACTGGATCCTTGAAAATGAGCATTGTGTTATGGCTGAAAGAGTCCTTACAAGAAGAGTCTTTGCTATCCCTGGCACGCCCTCAAGAAGCACGTGGCCGTTTGCGATTATGCCTCTAAGTAGGGCGTTTACAACCTTTTCCTGGCCGATGACTGACTTGTATATCTCTTTTTTTATTATCTCGAAATCTTTCGAGTATTCCTTAACCCTTTCTTTTAGCTCTTTGTCCTCTGCCATATTATTTTCCCCTTTTTTCTTTCTTGTCTTGCTAGTTATATATTATTATTTGACTATTTTTTAGTGCTAACTGCATCAGCCCCTGATATCTTCCTGTAAAATAGGTCTAAGTCATCATAGTACCTTGCCTTTACGTCTTCAGGAAGCTTTTCGTATAGTTCCATGATCTTTGAGTAGGACTTTTTTGCTTCCTCTTTCTTGTCGTTTTTTATGTGCTCTTCTATCCTGCTGATATGCGATTCCATCTCTTTGAGGTATCCTGTGCTGTCGTTTTTCTTCAGCTTGTCAAACACCTTTGTCATCTCAGAGTACAGCAGTTTCTTCTTGTCTTCAGGCATCGAGTCGTATGCTTTCTGCATCTTTGAATATTCTTTTTTCGCCTCTTCTATCTTGTTCTCGTCTATCAGCCGGTGGCAGTTGCCAAGCGCGAAATCGAATTTTTTGAGTCCGGATTCCGTGTCCAGCATGATTATCCTTGACTTGAGCTTTTGAAGAAGAGGGAATATAGTCTCCTTGTCTCTTGAAGGTATGAGCCTGTATTTTTCCATTATCCTGTTGTATAGATAGTCGGAATATTCTATCCTTCCTTTTTCGGCTGAGCTTTCTGCCTGCATTATGAGAGAGTATATGTCTCGCAGCCTTTTTTTGGTCAGGTCTATCCCAACAAGCCTAAGCCCCAGCTCCTTGATGTTTTTTGATATCCCTGATATAGGATTTTTCTTTTGCTGTTCTTTGCTGTCCTCTATCCTTCCTTCAACAAGGTCGTCAAGGACAGACCGAAATGTTGATATCATGCGCTTTAGGTCATCTTTTGATACGTCCTTGTGCGCGTATTCTGCCATCGATATCTCTTCAGCAAGAGACATTATCTTGTTTTTTGTGCTGTCGCTTATGCTCTTCTTTCCGGTTATTGTCCTTAGCTCGTCATATGTGTACTCGTACCTTATCTTGAAATAAGACCTGAAGAAATCCCTGAATGAATGTATGAAGTCAACAAGTGCGGATCCCATGGCATCGTTTGAGATCTTTTTATCGACCAGAGAAAGCTGCCTTAAAGTGTTCTCTTTAGCCTTTATCGCCGTGTTCCCGGCGCTTCTTGCCTTAGGCTTGCCTGACTTTTTACCCCTTTTTCTCATATTTTACCCCTTTTTTATTCTTATGTTGATTTCGCTTTATATGTTTTTTCAATTCTTTATATCTGCTAACAGCATCTTTTAGGCTTGTGCTTCTGAAACATGCAGTATCGTCAATGCAAACATTGACGGACTCACAAGCAAGCTTGTGAGTATCGGTCAAGCCCCGTAAGTGTCGCCAATTATGATTGGCGGACTTAAAAAAGCTGAAGCTTTTTTAAGGGACAACCCCCTGACCTTTGCGCTGCAATTCCATTCAAAGCCTAAACCTTATGATGCTGTTAGCAGACTAATATCAGCACTAATACCTCCTTGATCTCATCTTCAGTATCTGGCCTACCACAAGTATCATGACAAGCAGGCCTGTAATTATCGAGATAGGCACTACGTTTTTCTTCAGGAAGCCTATCTTGTCCTTTACAAATGATGGCTGTTCCCTGTTCGCTTCCTGGTTTGCAGTTATCAGGTACCTGCAGCCTTCTACTACTTCTGCAAGGGTGTCTTCAGCAGACCTATAGTTCCCTTCTTCTATCATGGTCTTGGCCTCTTCGAGAAGCTCGTTTAGCTCAAGGCACTCAGGGTTTGTTGAAAGGAGATCCCTGACAAATGCTACAGACTGGTTAAGTATCGGAAGAGGGGTTATCGATATGACTGCGCTGTCGTTGTATGCTGGCTCCTGTGCTGCAGCGGTTACCGTGATCTGATATGCCTGGTGGTTTGTTTCAGACTGTATGTAAAGGTTCGTGTCATATGACTCACCAGGACCTATCTGGTTGAAATAGTACTTCTCGAAGTTCAGCTTCACTCCTGTATGGTTTGTGACTGCGCTGAGTGTGACTCCCTTAAGCGTGCTGTTTCCCTTGTTCTGTATCGTAAGAGGTGCGATTATGGTCTTGTTTGATGACACTATAAGAGGCCTTGGAAGTATGAGTTCCATGAACTTCTCTTTTGTCACGTTCTTTATCTTTGTCTGCGTGACTATCCTTGTAGCGCCTCCTCCCCCTCCTCCTCCGGAGCTCTGGATTATTATCGTCGTCGTTGACTCGTCTGGCACGTCAATCACGACAAACGTGATGTTGTTCGAATATGTGTAGGTGGCGTTTGCCTCGCTTGCCTGGTCACGTGCCCTTACGTTTAACACAGATGTCCCGTACCAGTTTGCAGGAGGTGTGACATCAATCCTGTTTCCTGAATCTATAGTGAACATCCCTGACTGCACGTTTGAGACGCTTGTTACGTTGTAGTAGAGCGTGCTTCCTTCTGGGTCTGAAAAGTAATCATCAAGGTCTATCCAGTCATCGACATTCTGGTCCTCAAGCATCTTCGTGTTTGATATCCTGTAGTTTATTGACAGGGATTCAAGGGTAGGTGTCCTGCTTGAGTGGTTTGATATGAAGTGCACCTTGTACTGTATGTATCGGTTGGTCCAGTCGCTTGTCCTGTTCTGCCATGCAGAGTGGTTAAACTGTATCTGCTGTCCTGAGCTGTTGGTGTAGTTCATGCTCCAGTTTGACCAGCTTCCTGCGCTTGACTTGTATCTTGTCTGGACCTTTATCGTGGTATTTACAGGCGTGTTGGCCTGCCACGTTATCATGGTCAGGTTGGGCTTCATGTTGTCATCGCCGAAGTCTATCTGCGGCGAGAGGTAGTTTCCGTTAAGGTAATAGTCCCCTCCTGTCTTTGACAGGGTGATGTTTCCGTTTGAGCTGGAGTTTGTCCTTGTGTCTGTACCTCCGGAGAAATCATCGTTTGTGGTATAGGTCTTTCTTCCGAATACAGGCCTTGAGTTGTTTATTATGCCAAGCACGAAAGTTTCAGTGTCTGATGCACCATAACTGTCGTTTACTGTTATCATGATAGAATAGTTTCCTGTCTGGGATGATGAAGGCGTAAACGATATTAGTCCTGTCGTGTTGCTTATGTTAAACAGCGTCGTGTTGTCATAATAATACAAAGTGTCATTGTCAGGATCTGTCGCTATGACCCTTATCTGGAACAGGCGGTTTATGCTTGTCGTGTTATCCTGTATCGTCGCGATCTCCGGAGCATCGTTCACGTTTGTTATGTTCACCTTGATGTAGTTTGAGAGTGTGTAGTTGTGTCCGTCTGAAAGGTTAAACCTTATGGTCATGTTGCCGAAGTAGTTCCTTTTCGGATAGAAGCTTACGTTGTAGTTTGAGCTGTTTACCGCAACTCTCATCGTCCCGTTCCCTTTTATCCTGTAGGTAAGTGTGTCAGAGTTGATTCCTGCGCATTCAATCGTGTCGTTGTCATAGAAGTATCCTGATAATGTGAAGTTGTTTGTCATATTGATGTCTTCAGCCCACTTCTTGTCAGAGAAAGTGTTGTTTAGCACAGGCTTCCTGTTGGTGTTGTTTATGGTGAGGTTCCAGGTCTTTGACGTGTTCCTGTTTGTCGAGTCGTTCACTGCAAGGACAAGGACGTAGTTTCCTGCCTGGCAGAACGTTGGCGTGAAGCTAAGGTTTGCGGTGTTGCTTATGTTAGTTCCGTTCATCATCCACCTGTAGGTCAGAGGATTGTTGCCGTCAGGATCAGTGTAGGATGCGTTAAATCTTGCAGTCACGTTCTCCTTCATGAAAACTCTTGTTGAGTTAGGCACGACATATTCAAGCACAGGTGCCGAATTTGCTGATATTATCGAAAAGTTGAACTTGTCTGTAGTCACGTTTATGCTGTCGTTTACGCTTATCTCGACGGTGTAGTTTCCTGCGCTTGTGTAGTTGGGGGTGAAGCTTATCCTTGCATATCCTGGATTGTCATCAAGCCTTGTTATCCCAAATATCTTCCCTGTATCATAGAACCTGACTGTAAAGCCCAGGCTGTCGTTTTCTTCGTCTGTGGCATTGATAAGTATGACGTAGCTCACTCCTTCTGTAGTGGTGTTCCATACTGCAAGGCTGCTTGGAAGCACCCTAAACTGAGGCTCGTCATTTCTTAATGATACGTTAAGCCAGAAGCTAGTTTGGTTTTCTGCCATCCCGTCAGTTACGTTCATCTGCACCATATGTGAGCCGTTCCTTTCATGGTTGAATGTGCCGTTTATGACAGTGTAGTTTGAGTTGTTGTTCCATAAATTCAAAAAGGTCAGGTTTGTTGTGAATGTTAGCGAGTCATTATCCAGGTCTGTGGCGTTAATCTTTATCCAGAATGGTATGTCTTCAGATATGTTATATCCTGGGATAGGTGTGAACTTAGGATGATGGTTGATATATACATGCAGCTTGAATACCTGCCAGTCGCTCATCCCCAGCTCGTCTTTCACGCTTATGTTGATGAAATACGTCCCGTTTTGTTGGGGGATATCAGGCGTGAATATTATCAGGCCGGTATTGTTGTCTATCTCTATCAGTGATGAGTTGTCTGTGAAGTTAAGGACATCATCATCTTCATCTGTCGCGTTTATCTGAAGTAGCAGTGTCTGGTTTATCTTGATCTTGATGTCTGGTATTGCCCCAAGCACAGGCGCGTGCTGCACGTCTGTTATGTTAAACCACATGGTCCGGGTGTCATTTGCGCCCCACCTGTCTTTTACAGTAAACCTGATGGAGTGGTTGCCTACTGCAGACTGTCCAGGAGTGAAGCTTATGCATGCTGTCGCGTTTCCTTCGCCGTTGTTTGTCACGGTCATGTTAAATATGGAAGTGGTTGCATTAAATGTCATGTTGTCATAATCTGCGTCTGTCGAATTAATGCACTTTGAGAATGCCATCCCATCAGATCCTGTCCAGTCATATATTGGCCTTAGCACAGGATGGTGGTTTGGGATAAGTTCAATGTCGAATATCTGTGAAGCATAGCCTCCGTTTGTATCATTGATAGATATGTTGATAGAATAGTTGCCTTTGTCAGATATTTCAGGATAAAACGTTATAAGCCCTGTCGAGCTGTCTATATCAAACAGGTCTGTGTCATCATAAAATATGAGAGCGTCATTGTCTGTGTCTGTGGCATTTACCTTAATCCTTATCGACACGTTCACGGCCCTTGTATAATCAGGGATCAAGCTTAACACAGGGGGGTCGTTCACGTTAAGCACGGTTATGTTAAATATGTTTGAGTATGTGTAGTTTATCCCGTCTGAAGCGATAATCCTCACTGAATGGTTGCCAAAGTAGTTCCTTTTAGGATAGAAGCTGACATTATGTGTTGTAGCGTTTATCTTAACGCTTATGGACCCGTTTCCTGTCACGTTAAACGTAAGGGTGTCACGGTTCGCTCCGCTGCACTCGATAGTGTCGTTGTCGTAGAACTTGAGGGTGATCGTGAAATTGTTGGTCATGTTAGTATCTTCTGCAAATGTCATGTTGGCGATAGTATTGTTCAGTACAGGGATCCGGTTTAGGTTTGTCACGTTGACTGTCCATGTCAGGTTGTCATATGCTCCTGCAAGGTCTGTTATGTTAAGGGTCACGTTATGGAACCCTGCATCGCAGAACCCTGGTATGTAGGTCCAGGTTGAATTGTTGCTTGTGCTTGAATTGATCAGCACCTTGTCCACGAACCAGCTGGCATTAAGTATGTCTCCCCACTGCACGTCAACATCTGATGCGTTATAGGAATAGTTGAATCCTGCAGAATCGTTTTCCTGCATGGTATTGGTGAGTGTCAAAGGATATTTTCCTGTGATGTTAGGTGCGTCGTTCACGTTTGACACGTTGAAGTACACTGTTATAGTCGTAGTGTCAGGAGGGTCGTTTGCATCGTCGACTATCAGGTGAAAAGAGTATAGGTTTCCGACAGTCATGGTGACATAGTCGTTTGTAGGCGTGAAGTTGATCAGTGCATGGGTGTTGTTGAAGTTTTCCATGCTGAATATGTTAAACCCCTTGTCAACAGCATCTGATGAGAAGTTGAGAGGATAATCCCCTTCTGAATCGTTTGCAAAAACATAGTATTCAAACCTGACGTCTTCGGTTGTGTTGAACCTGTACCCGTTGTTGACGTTGCGAAAGATAGGGGCTGCAGAATAGGCTATGCCTACAACGCTTATGAGCACGAACATCGCTGCAGCTAAGGCTGCTGCCACTTTTCTCTTCCTTGTTATCTTTGCTTTATCCATCTTGCTTTTTATTATCATTTTTTTGATGTTATCTTCTTGTATAGCGATGAGATATCCCGGTAAAGCCTTGCTTTCTCCTCTTCAGGAAGCGTCTCATAAAGAGCTTCTGCCTTCGAGTAGGTCTCTGCTGCGTTATCAGGATTACCTCTGCTTAATAGGTCTTTTGCGATAGCTATCATGTCCTTTACTTTTCTCACGTCGATATTTTCATCAAGTACGATGTGCTTCTCAGGATTTATCGATGAGTGGATTATGTCCTTTAGCATGCTTGACAGCATCTTTATCTCGCTTGGTGTAGGCTCTTTTTTTGCGTACCTTATGTTGGCTATCATGTCAAAGTAGGATTCTATCTTTGAAGCAAGGTCTTTGTTGACCTTCCTCTTTGTCACCTCAGCATGTATCTCAGCATGGGTCATCTCGCTTGTTATGCCAAGCGCCATGCCGAAAAATTCTTTTGTCGCATCAAAGAGGTCTGCTGACAGCTTCTCAGCGCTTTCTTTGCCTATCCCTGAGTCTATCGCTGAGATCCTTTTTAGGGCTGTCTTCTTTATTGTCTCGTCAGCAGATATCATCCTCTCCTCCTTCTTTGAGATCCTTCCTATGAATCCTGACGTAAGCGATCTTGTAGCCTGGCCTATGTCTGTCCCGTACATCCTGACGACAGTTGTTGACAGAGCAGCAAAGAGAAGCACAAGAAGCGAGACCAGCGAGATGAGTATCGCAAGCCTTTCTCTAATGTTGACTGACATTATGAATGATGGCGCCTCTATCCTCTTGCATGGCGCGCAGCTTCCTCCACAGTCTATCTGGTCCTCATCACCGTTCCTTATGCCGTCATCGCACGTTGGACAGGGGTCGCAAAGCGATCCTCCACAGTCAGTGTCTTCCTCATCGTTGTTCAGTATGCCGTCATAGCATGATGGGCAGGGGTCGCATGGGCCTCCGCAGTCTATGCCGTATTCTCCCTGGTTCTTGATCTTGTCATAGCAGGTTCCGCATGGGGGGCATGGGCCTCCGCAGTCTATGCCGTCTTCATTCTGGTTCTGTAGGCCATCATAGCATTCAGGTATGTATTCGCATCCCTCTTGGGTAGGAGGCATGTTCCTTTTTGTCCTGCAGTTGTTAAGGTCGTAGCAGTTCCTGTATCTTGTCTCGTTAAGGTTGCATGGCTCCCATTCTGTGCAGTACCATTCCTCAAGGCAGGTGAACGCTCCGCCTCCTCCGCCTCCTCCGCCGGAAGAGCTGCTGACTGTTATCGTCGTGGATGTTGTCGGCACGTGCCTGACAGTAAGGGTGACATTGTTTGACCTTGCTGTTGCAGAGTGTGAATCAGTCGCCCTGAAATACACTATCTCAGAACCGTACCAGTCTCTTGGCTGGCTGAAGGTTACGATATGGGAGCTTGAGTCTATCGATATCATGATGCTGTGCGGCTGTGTCTCAAAGGTGTATGTATAGGTCAGGCTGTCGCCGTCCTGTATCACCACGTCTGAATCGTTGAAATAATCATCAAGGTCAAATGCCATATACTGCGTGTTCTCATCCCATGCCATGTCCGAGATGTTTCTTGCAAGCACAGGCCCTCTGTTAACGTTGCTTACGTTGAGCAGCCAGGAGGTGTACTCTGAGTTATTATAGTCGTCTGTCAGGTTAAGGGTGATGTTATGTATGCCTGATGAGGTATAGTCAGTAGTCCTTGTGTATTCGCTGAAAGTGTCGTTTTGGTCTGTTGTTATATATTCCCCGTCATAATACCATCTTGCTGTCACGTTAAGGCCTTCAGGATCATAGTATGAAGCGTTGAAGTGCTTGCTTTGCGTCTCGTTTATCCTTATCCTAGGATAAGTGGGGTTGGTGGTTATATTAGGATGATATGATATGATTATAGGGGGCCTGTTTGAGCTCATGTTGAATATGAACGTCCCGTTTGCCTTTGAGTTTGAGCAGCCGCTGTTGTCATTGACCCCTATTATGGGGGTAAATATCTCATCTACGTTGTTTGGCGCGATGAAGAATATCTCGCCTGTGTCTGGATCTATGTCAAACCTTGAGAAGTAATCAGAGTACGTTGTTTTTGGTATGCAGCTGTCATTGTGATATATCCTTGTCACGTTGACGCTTCCTAGCACGAGCTTGACTGAGAAGAATTCTGTCCCTTGCGTGAACATCTTTATCGTGATGTTCTTTCCGGCAAGGGCTGAATCAAATGATATGTTGTCTATGCTTATGTATTCGTTCTCATAAGCCATCCCTATGTCGTTTATGTTGATAGGCTTTCCTGATGCCTGCACTCCTGATGGCTGGGTGAAGCTTGTGGAGTTCCAGACATCAGTGCCGTTTATCCTTATCCTTTTTATGTTCCCGCCTGTAGGGGTCCAGATGACTGTCATGTTTGTTATGTCTACTGCGCGCTGGCAGAAGTTTTTCATCCTGATGCCTGTGATGCTTTTCTGCCCTGCATCTATAGCGCCGTCTGTCGCGTTTATGAATATGCATGATTCCTTGCAGTCATAATCGTGGTATGTTATGTCGCAGAAGAACGTGTTTCCTTCATAGACCTTCCTTTGGCAGTCTGCTACCATCGTAGGCACGTGGTTAACGCAGATTGAGGTCGTGCCAACTGATTGTGACGCTCTTCCTGTTATCGTGACAGATGATGTCTGCTCATAGAGCCAGAGGTTTGAGGCTATCGAGACTAGGGTAAAGACTACTATTATCACTGCTAGCGTGTTGTTTGTCATCCTAATCATCTTTCTTTCCCTTCTCCTTTTGGTATTTCAGAAGCACGTTCCTTACGCCTTCTCTGACGAGCTCGGCCTGGTTTGAGAACATTCCTGAGTCTATCAGCTCCTGCATCTGGTCCTTAAGCTGGTTTGAAACCCTTATGTGGAGAAGCTCCGGCTCGTTTGATTTCTCTTTCTTTTCCTTTTTCATCTGCCAAAAGTATTGTTTTAGGAAAATATATCTATATGATATATATAAATATTATGTTTATTTATAAAAATAGGGGTATTAGTGTATCAAATAGATATATATGTGATATATTATTATCCTGGTAAGGATGAGAGTTTTCGCTTTAAAACCATATATTTAAATAAAATACAGCATTTTTAGGGTCTAGACCTGCTTAGCGCAGGCATTTTGTATAGGTGAAATAAAATATGGATAGGAATCAGGACTTTAGACCAAGGTTTAGATCTCCCGTTAACCAGGGAGAAGAGTTGGATGTGACAATAGAAGCAGTCGGTGACAAAGGAGACGGAGTCTGCAGGAAGAAAGGCTTTGTGATATTTGTCCCTAACACAAAAGAAGGGGATAGGGTCAGGATAAGAGTGACAAAGGTCCTCAAGAAAGTAGGATTTGGCGAAGTGATCGGAGAGGCTAAATCAGCATCAGATGATGATGAGCCTGCAAGGGTAGTGCCTCCTCCAAAGAAGCAGCCAGCTCCTCAGGACAGCGAGGACTTCGGCGAAGAAGACTCAGGAGATGACGACTACTCAGATGACGACCAGCCAGAGGAAGATTCTGAGGAAGAGCCAGAAGACGAGCCTGACGAAGACTTCGATGATGAAGAAGACAAGAAGTAAGTTAGTTATTTCTTATTTTTTTTGTTTTTTTTGATTGTTTGAACAGATCATTATACACAAAGACATTCTGGAGTAAGATTTATATATTTTTAATAATTTATGCTAGGAATGAGATTTGCTCATCTTTGTCGGTTTTTTTTAGCTTTCATTTTTTTAGGTTCTTCGTTAGTCGAGGCGTCTCAATTTACTCCAGAGTATTATTATACTTACCAATCTATAGATGAGGTTGATGAGAGGGTTTATGTTAATTTGTCTGGTTTATATGTTTACTTTAAGGGTGTAATACTATTGAATGAGTCTATTCTTAACAAAACTGATTATATCGTATTTAGCTTTTGCCCTAAATTCGCTTCGAGTGATACCATTGTTAACTATGCGGACTACGTTATAATAAAGACTCCTGAATACAGGGGTGGAACATACTATGGAGGTGATAAAGTTCCAGAATACGTCCGAACAGAAACTGATTTTGGAAAATTTATCTACAATATTAGTATAGCTTCTTTAGAAGGAAGGAATTACATTTTTTTTAGTGCAAACTTCACTATAAAAGATAGGATTCTTAAAACTCGAGATTATGATTATTCCTTTTATTATTTCAGTAATATAAAGACTGTTAATCAAAATACTTATTATATTTTCCCTTACTCATTAGGGATTAATAGATATAGTATTCCAGGAGTTATCAGACCTATGAGGGATTACCAAAGCTTTGTACCAGATAATGAAAATGCTAAAGAGCTTATCCGTTTTTCAATTACAGATATAGAAGGTCAGAAAAGAGCAGAATCAAGAGAGAAAAATATAAGTATATTGATTAACCTTGTTACAGGAATTGTCTTTTTACTTATTGGTATTTTTTCATCTTTATACCTAAGAGAAAAACGGTTGTATGGTGAGATTGAACTTAAAAAGTTTAAAGAGTATAAGAGGGCCATAATAAAAATATATAAAAGAAGGAAATAATTTATGCTACGTAAGCCTTTCTAAATAATTAAACCTGTTCCCCCCTCCATAGTATTCTAACATTGTTTTTCCGTCATGTTTTCCAAAAACTATAAAAACCATGCTGGATTCAGTAGGGGTTATGGCGCTTTTTAATGATATGCTCAAGTCAGATGAGACTATATTCAGGAATGAGGAGGCTCTTGACTCTGATTTTCTTCCTAAGCTTCTGCCTTTTAGGGAGAGCCAGCAGAAGTATCTTGCTGAGTGCATAAGGCCGCTTCTTATGAAAAGGAACGGCAAGAACCTTTTTGTGTACGGCGCTCCTGGGATAGGAAAGACTGCTGCTGCCAGGTTTGTCCTTCGGGACCTTGAGGAGGAGACTGACTCCGTCCATCCTATATATATCAACTGCTGGCAGAAGAACACCACCTATAAGATCGCTGTTGAGATCTGCGAGCAGGTCGGCTACATGTTTGTGCAGAACAAGAAGACAGATGAGCTTTTTAAGAAGATCGAGGAGATAATAAACAAGTCTTCTGCAGTGTTCATATTTGATGAGATAGACAAGGTGGAGGATTTTGATTTCATATATAATCTTCTTGAAGGTATATACAGGAAATCAATAATCCTTATAACCAACTTTAAGGAGTGGATAATAGATCTTGATACCAGGATCAAGTCAAGGCTTATGCCTGAGACCCTTGAGTTTAAGCCTTACACGCAGAAGGAGACTGAAGGTGTGCTTTATGACAGGCTTGATTACGCTTTTTATGAGGGAGTCTGGGATGATATGGCATTTAAGATGATTGCTGACAAGGCTTATGAGGCAAGGGATATCAGGAAAGGCCTTCAGCTTCTTCGTAAGG
>JBJKQO010000050.1:0-34705 GCA_046705145.1 Candidatus Woesearchaeota archaeon | reverse complement strand
CTCTAATTCTCCGATTGAGATGGGGAGGGTATACCATGCAGAATTATGTTGGCCCGGCACACTCTACCAAGACCCGATTGTGGCTGTGGATGACCCCCTTAATCCTGAAAAAAAGTTTTTAGGTGTTCTGGTCCGGGAATCACGACAACAATTTGCAAGGGAATCTAAAGAGATAAGGGATAACGTTCTAGGTAAGGGGGTTGGGGCAGAGTTAAATGTTAAGTTTGTTTCACCAAATAAAAATAATGGTCTTTATTCTGTGGTACCTACAAACCAAACGCCAAGAGAACAAAAGCCTATCCCTCAGACTGCCCAGACTAGAAATATAAGAAGGTTAGACGCAAAAATGGCCGAATCAGTATTGAGATCAGATAAGGTGTTCTATGCGCAATGTGAGGCTGTGATGGGTGATGAGCTTTTGGTTAGAGCCTACTCTTTTCCAAGATCAAAGAAAGGGAGGTATGTTTTGGGGGGGGTAGAAATAAGTGGGAGGCTAACTTTGCCATGGGGGGCGATGGTGAAGGGGGACCAAAAAGTTATGGTGGGGCTTATAACTGGAGGGGAAGATTATGATTTTGAGAGGATTATCAAAGGGGATTTTTTGATTGTTAGAGAATTAAACCAAGTTACGGGAAGGTATAATAGACGATGGAACTCTCATTTGAGGATGGAACCAGTATTTGTTTTCAAAGAAGAGGATTATGCAGTTGATCAAACTGGAAAAGGATTAATAACATCTATAGAAGGGTGCACAATCTATAATCTACCTTTGGTAACTGTTCCAAAAGACCCTACTCAAAATTTGGGGATAGGGTTCTTGGGAGGAGATTCTTCTATCTTAGTCCAAGCAGAAGGATGCAGGCACCTAAGAGGTAGATATGCCCAAAAACTTGAGATAGTTGCAAATGGAAGCGAATGGATGCGTACAAGGCTGGTGGATTAACCGAACCACTTCCCAAGCCCTTCCTGCTTCTCTTTTTCCTTTCCGAAGACACCTTCTATCCTTCTTTCGAGAAGCTCAAGTGTCTGCAGCAGGTACTTCGGAACATGGTACTTTCTTGCTATCGAGATTGAAGGCTCAAGATATTTTATCACTGACCCTTCAGATATCGTGAATATTATCCTTCCGCCGCATGCCGTGCACTTACCTGCCAATGGCGGCCTCCTGAACTTCTCGTTGCAGGCGACGCACCTGAACTGCTGCATCGAGAACTTTCTCAGGTTTCCTTTTAGGTCTTTTAGGAAATGCTTCTCTATTACAAGCCTTGCAACGTCTGACTCGTCAACTGCGCGGGTCCTTTCGGCAAGCTCCATCTGGAATGTCAGCTTGTCCTGCATCGTAGGAAGAGTCTTGTAAGAGGAGCATAATACGCCTTTGTTTATGTTTGACGTGTCATGGGTGAAGCCAAACCCTTCATACTGCAGCTCTGTGCCAAGCCTTTTTCCCATGACATCCATCTTGACTTCCCATGCTGGCTTGTACTCAAGGCATGCCTCATAGAACTCAAGGGGGTATGTCCAGTTAAAGTCAACATCAAAAAGCATGTCATCAACTTCTGATGGGATGAGAAGTGATGTCAGGACAAGAGGGGCGTCCTGTGTCGAGCCTCTGTGCCCTGGAAGGAAGTGCCTGGAAAAGTTTATCAGCGTGTCAAGCAGCAAAGAGACGCATGCCTCATCCCCGTCACAGTTTTTCACAAGGAAGCTGTTACAGATAAAATTATGGTTGCCCAAAACATTCAGGCAGTAGGTCTTCTTTTTGCCTGTCTTTTTTATGCTGATGATCTTAGGATAAGCAAACCCTCCTTTTGCATCTATCTTGTTATACTTTGGTTTGATATTATTGATGACGTAGTCCAATACTTGCTGTTTTCTCTTGATGCCAAACCCTATTCCAGAAAAGAACTGACCCATAAAGAAGCTTGTTATTGTCAGTTTCGTTATTTTAAATGATGGTATGTCTCTTCCTTTTCTTTCATAAAAACTGCGTACTTTGGGACCAGGCCTTTTACAGTATTCCTTGCATCTGAGGTATATCCCAAACCTGCCAAAAGCAAATGTCATGTTTGAGATAAGCCTTTCACTTATGGTATCAAAAGAGACCCTTAATTCTTCTTTTGAGACTGAACCGTCACCGTCAAGGTATCCTCTTAGCAAGCTTGCAAGGCTTTCTTTTTTTGTGTTTAGGAAAAAGTCTATATTTTTCTCTTTTGCATTCTTCCCAAGCTTAAAATGGTCGTTGAACAGGTGATGCACTATCCTGCTTGAATAAGTCAGGTGGTCAGCGTGGTCTTCAGATGGCTCAAGCCCGAAATATTTTTTCATGGTGTTCTTGATTTTGTTCCTTATTTGGGGTTCTGTTGCGGCAATCGATATCTGGTAGTATCCTTTGCCTGAAGTCTTTTTTCTTGAGAATCCTTCTGCAACGTACAGCCCTACCAAGTAGAAAAAATCATCTTCAAGATTGAACCTCACCTTTATCGTCACTTTATCCCTCTTAAAACCTATAAGCTTAGGCTGGATTTTAAGCCTTGAAGCGAGTTTTGCAGGGAAACTGTCCCTGAGAAGAAAATTGTCAAGATCGCTTTTGGGGATATCATGTTTTTCTCTGAAGTTCTTCCTTCCTCCAGCTGACCCTACCAGAGATTTCATCTTGCTTCCTGATCCTCTGCACATCAGTCCGGGCAAGTTTTTAAGTGTTTCAAAAAGGTCTAATGTGTCATGACGGCTTGTCTGGTCAAGCTTGAATTCGTGGGGGATAACGAGCTGGTCAGCTAAGGTTAGGTCCTTAGCTTTGGTCTTTCCCATCCCTTTTACAAAAACCTCGTGGTCTTCTGTAAGATTGAGCTTCCTCCCATCCTC
This sequence comes from Candidatus Woesearchaeota archaeon, assembly GCA_046705145.1. Lineage (GTDB taxonomy): Archaea > Nanobdellota > Nanobdellia > Woesearchaeales > JBJKQO01 > JBJKQO01. The sequence goes on along the minus strand of JBJKQO010000050.1, from coordinate 31,843 downwards.
CAGCTCGATCTCAAGCGTAGCAGAAGGGGGGTGTGATGAGACTTCTTTTATGTCAGAAAATACGATCTTTTTGGAATCCTGGTCGAATGAAAGTGTCTGAAAACCCTGGACCTCTTTTTTTAACGTGCCGTGCGAATCCGCTTTTTTGTCTGGCTGCAAAGACCTGATAAACGTGCCGATCTCAACTTGAGATATGATATTTTTTCCCTTATCATACAATGTGATTATCTGGTCTGAAGCAAAACAATCCCTTCTGGTCGCGGCATGTATCGCCGGATGGGCGAAGAACCCCTGCGAGCTTGAGAATCCTATTATCCTTGCGACTATCCCTGCTGATGTGTGGGGGGCAAGGCACAAGACAAGGTGCCCTGCAAGATCGTCAGGCGAGCTAAGCTTGTAGAAAGGATCAAGGCCGTAAAGGTTGACAAGAAGATCGTCCATGAAGTTTGCGACCCTAAAAAGCGCCTTGTCTGCGCCTTCATCATGGCTTCCTAGGGATCTTGGAAGGACTATGTCCTGGGGCTTAAGCTCAAGCACCTGGTCATCATCAGTGAGGGGGTTTCCTTTCACGTCTTTTTCATAGCCAAGAGCCTTAAGCCTTTCGATTGTCGTCCCTATCTCTTTTGGCTTGAAGTGCGTGAGAGGAAGCTGTGTCATGTCATACCTTGTAGTGCCGTCCTTGTTTACGTAAACATCATGCTTTGATCGCAGTATGCCTTTTGCCAGATGTTCTGGTATGTGGCTGTCGTTTGACGTGCCCCTGACTCCTTTGATAAGGTCAGGGTAGCTGTGTATGTTCATGTTGATCTTCTTAAGCGAGTTCTCAAAGTATTCTTTTATGGGGATCTCCATGTTTTTAGCTTTCTTATGATCGATGAAATCTCCTTCATCATTTTTGATGGTGCATTTTTCCTTGTCTGTATACCCGCATTTTTCACAATAGTACACCCTAGAGATCTTCCTGCCGCAGTTGTCGCAGACTGAAAAGACGGTTATCCTGTCGCATTTCTCACAGTAATATGTTGCGAAATCTGCTGTCACCTTCTTGACTTCGAGGGCGCTCTGAAAAGACCTGAGCCTTCCTCCTTCTTCTCCTACAGGGAAAAGGACCTGCGGGCTTCCTGTGAGCTGTCTCATCTTCGCCTTTTCAGGCCTGCCCATCCTCGTCCCGATAAATATGCCTGACTTGTCCCTTATCCTGACAGAGGATATCTTTTTCATTATTCCAAGTGCTGATTCTTCCTTGTTCTCTCCAAATATCTTTTCTATCTGTTCAGTATTTTTTTTGCCTATCGAGAACAGTTCATAGGCTGCCTTTGCGTGCTCGTGCTCGATAACTATATACTCGTTTGTCGCGATTATATGGGGGATCCCCATAAGCTCAAGTGATCTTTTCACGTCCTTGTCTATCGGAAGGACTATCTTTGATACTGAAAATTCATCTGTTGTCAGTTTTGCTCCTGACAATGCTAACACTACTGATCTTAGTTTTTCAGGACTAAGAGAATTGAAATGGTAGGTGTAATATGGGTAGAGGGGGGTTGATGTAGCCTTGGCTATCTTTATCGCGTGTTCTGCTTTGATCCTTGTCGTGAGAGGGTCTGAAAATACCTGGTCAAGGACGTGTTGGGGCACGCCTGAAAGCTCGGAAAGCTTGTATGAGTCAAGGCTGCCAAATGTGTCTACAGCGGCTTTTTCAACCTCTTTTGCCCACCATTCCTCACAGTAGCCTGGCGGGACTAGCTTGTGGTTCCTGTTGAGGAAATCGCCGTAGTTGACAAGTATGTCTCCGAGAAACAATATCTCTTTTATCTGCGGTTTTCCTTTAAGGTCTGCTTTCTTTTCTATCCTTGTCACTTCCCCATCTTCAAATAGGACTATCGGGCCTTCAAGCGTGCTGCATGAGGTGAGGGTGCATGCTTTTCCTGGGCGTTCCATCTTAAGCTGTGTGCCTACTGCCATGAAATCGTTCATGACATACATCGTTGCCGGACTTACCGCAGCAGCCGAGTATCCCGATGTCCTTGCGCGGCCAAACCTTAACCTCAGGCCTCCATGTCTCATCGGGTGGGAGAAGACTGGCCTTCCTGCAGGCAGGTCTTTTATGTAAGTGTAGTCCGGAAGGATCTTTTCCTGTTTTGTCTTGTCTTCTCCTTTTGATTTTGCCTTGATGTTTTTCTGAAGCTTTACGAACTCTTCAAGAAAGTTCCAGTGCTCAAGCCCGAAATCCGCTCCCCATTTGGACAGCTGCTTCCAAAGCTTCGGGGCTTTTTGACAAAGTCCTTCGCCAAGGCACAGGCATACGCCGTTCCTTATCGTGTTTGTCTCTATCCTTTCAAGGTCCTTGTAGTTTGACACGTCGATATCTTCTGATGGATCTCCGTCTATCTGGACAGAGAGGTGCTTGACAAAAAACTCTATCTCGTCTGTGCTTGGCAGGTATTGGAGGTTGGTTATCCTTTCATGGTAATCGTAAAGCTCAGTTGACATCCTTTTGGTCTCTTCTTCTGTGGCGTCATATTCAGAAAATCCCATCTTTTTCCTGACATAATCTGCGATTATGACAGAGACAGATGCTCCTGTCCCTCCTGCGCTTCTTATCGGACCTGCGTATTTTAGTGCAAAATAGTCCTTGCCTTCCTTGTTCTTACGCAGGGTTATTCCCATAAAGCCTTCAAGCGGTGATGAGACCACTCCCATCGTAAGATATGCAAATCCTGTCTTGATCCCTATCTCCATGGCTTCCATGTCTGTCTTGAACTTGCAGAATTTCTTTTGGGCTATCTCAAGCGCTATTGTGAGGGATATCCTCCAGTCAAGCGCTCCGTACTGGCTCTCAAGCTCCTTTATCCTATTTGATACTCCCGACCCGATTATCTGCGGTGCGACGACTGAGATTATCCCTTCTACCCTTTCTGCCATGTCTTTCACTTTTGGTATCTCGACTTTGGGCTCGGGATCGTATCCTTTTTTTCTTGCCGCTTCCGCTACCTTGTACTCGTGGACTATGTTTTTTTCCATCTCATCAAAATATCTCTGCATGTCTTTTGAGCATTCCACTATCTTAATCACCAAACTTTAGTATGTTTATCTTTCTGGTCTTAAGGTTGACTATCGGTACCCTTCCTGGCTCTGGGTCGTGGCCCATCTTTTCCTGAAAAGCGGTCTTTCCCTGGAAGCAGCTTCCGCATATGAGCGTTATGTTCCTGTATGTTGACACTGATGAATAATGGATGTGTCCTGTCAGCACGAAGTCTGGTATCCTCTCAAGAACGAGCGGGTCCTTTTCGGTGTCCATCACGTGAAGCGTGGATTCATGGGAAGGAGCAAGATGCCTTCTTTTCAGGAGGAATTTCATTATCAGGTCTGACCTGTGGTAGCCTCCTCCGGCCCTTATCGATTCTACGTTTGGGACAAAATAGTCAAAGCTGTAGCCGTGGTACATGAGTACGTCAAATCCTGAAAATGTCCCTTTCCTGTGGATGTTTATTATCGCCGGGTTTGATACAAGCGTGAGGTTAGGGATCTCATAAAGGGGGCCTGCGATGTCTTTTGGGAAGATTGGTTGGGGCTCGCTTAGCCTCATCGCATCGTGGTTTCCTGGGCAGACTATTACTTCCACATGCTCGGGTATCATCTTTAGGTACCTTGCGCATTCGCTGTATTGTTCGTAGATGTCTTTTATCACAAGCTCTGCCTCCTGTCCAGGGTATATCCCTACTCCGTCAACAAGGTCCCCTGCGATAAAGAGGTACCTTATCTTTTTCGCTATCTCCTTCTGTTTCTCGTTTCCCATCTCGCCGCGTATCCATGATATGAACTTTGCAAACTCTGAAGCGAGGAAAGTGTCAGAACCCACATGAAGGTCAGATAGGAAGACTGCGTAGACATCATCATCGCACTGCTTCATCTCTTTCGTAAAGGGGATGTCTGGCCAGACGACTGTATTTGCGAATATTATGTTGTTTCCAGTGACCCCGTTTATGCCTATTATCTCGTCGTATACTATGTCTTTTGCTTCATCAAAAAATTCGGGCTTGTTCTTGTTTATGAGGACGTTTGTGCTTCCTGTCGGGTCCTCAAGAGTGAGCATGAGATTTCCGTTTTTCGTGAATTTCTTTTCAGATACCATCCCTATAAGCGATACTTCTTCCCTTTCATCCTTGTTCCTCATCTTTCCTTTGATCCTTGATATTGTGAGGAGGTTGTTAAGCTCTGATCTGGATGAAAGCAGCCTTTCTATCTGCTTAAACCTGATGTTGTAGTACTTGACAAAGTCCTGCACGTCTTTTGTGACTTTTGTCTGCGTGTAGTTGAACACAGGGTCAACTGAACTTTTTTTCTCTTCTTTGTTGGGAGATCCCTCTTTTTCATCTTTTGATCCTGCTTCTTTTTTCAGAAAATCCACAAATGTTGTGTATAGCTGACGGTTCTTGTTCTTTTCATATAATGTTCTTGACTTTTCGAACTCGCGCCAGTTGATGGTCTTGCTTTTTACTCCTGAATCTGATATGTCCTTGTTGAGTATGAGCAGGTCTGTGTTTTTTTCCTGAAGGCCCTTAAGGAGTTCAAGGTCATTTACAGCTGAGTCAAGAAGGTCTGGTGTGATAAGCACGCCTTTTTTCAGGAAATATTCCACAACCTTTTGCTTTGTACTCTGCTCTTCCATTTTCCTTCAGATCTTATGTTGTCCTATTGTGCTGTTCAGGCAAGATCAAGCTCTTCTTCCAACGTCTTTTTCAGCTTTGGCAAGATTTGTTTCGGGACGGATAAGGAGATCTCTCTTGTCCTGCCATAGCGGCCTTTTGATATGACCTTGGCGTTTATTATGCCAAGCATGTCAAGCTCCGCGATGACATCCGACACCCTCCTCTGGGTTAGCGGCCTCAGGCTGACCTGAAGGCAGACCCCTTTGTATAGCTCGTATATCTCTCCTGTAAATATCGCCCCTTTTCTTTTAGCACAGATCATGATGATTGAATAAAGGATCGCCTGGAACTGTTTGGGCTGGCTTGCCACTATCTCAAACACCCTGTCTTTCTCTATCTTATCCTCTGCTTCGTCAAGGTGCTCGATCTTGACCTTGTCAAAGCCGTTCCTTTCAGCTATCTCAGCAGATACCCTAAGAAGCTCTATTGCCCTTCTCGCATCGCCGTGTTCTCTTGCGGCGTATGCTGCACATTTTTCAAGAACGCCTTCTTCAAGAACGCCGTCATTAAAGCATATCTTTGCCCTTTGCTTAAGGATGCTTTGTATCTGCAGCGCGTTGTAAGGTGGAAATATGAGCTCCTCTTCAGAAAGCGAGCTTCTTACCCTGGGATCAAGATTGTTCGTGAATACGAGGTCGTTTGATATCCCTATTATTGCTATCTGGCTGTTGGAAAGCTCAGAATTGATCCTTGTCAGGTTGTACAGTATCTCATCGCTTGTCTTCTTTACAAGCTGGTCTATCTCGTCAAGCACAAGAAGGATAAGCTTCTTCTCATTGTCAAGAGCGTCGTAAAATATCTTGTAGACCTCATCAGTCGGAAGCCCTGTTGGAGGGATTGCCTTGCCAAATTCCCTTGCAAGCTGGGCTATAAGCCTGTACTCTGTATCTGCAACTTTCTTAAGCTTGCAGTTGATATAAAGGATCTTTATTGGTAGGCCTCTTTGTTTTGCTACCTCAAGTATCTCTGCTGTAGTATACTTGATGCAAACTGTCTTTCCTGTGCCTGTCTTTCCGTAAAGGAAAAGGTTTGATGGCTTTTCCAGCCGAAGGACTGGGGCGAGGATCGAGGCGATCTGTTTAATCTCTTTGTCTCTGTGGGATATTGTATCTGGCGTGTAGTTTGGCTGAAGTGCAGTCTTGTTCCGAAAGAGGGATTCCTTTGTCAGGAACTTCTCAAAGAACCCACTCAACCCTTTTTGTACCATAGAAGATTTTCAAAATAATATGTGGTTTAAATACTTTTTCATTTCATATTAACCCCCTCCCCCCTTCATTTCGCATGGAACCATTATATTATGTTTTTGTTTTTTAATTATTTATTTATTATTTATTTTCTATATAGAAAATATAAAAAAAAGAAAAAAGAATTTATATTATAATGCATTTCCAAAGGAAATCAGGGGGTGAGGGAGTGGGGGCTGTATCCCTCCAGAGTAGTAACATAATAGAAAAGTTTATAAACTTGAATGTGTTCCTTAATATATCATACGCAAAAAACTGGTGAATTCTTGCCTGTAGGCATACTGATTTGATAAAGATTAATGAGGTCATAACCATGATAGTGCAGAAAGAGTTTTTGAATAGGATCAAAGACTTCGGGCTTAACAGCTACGAAGCAAAGTTATGGACCGCCCTCCTTTCCAGAGGGATTTCAACAGCAGGAGAATTATCCGACATCGCTAATGTTCCTAGGTCAAGAAGTTATGATGTTCTAGAGAGCCTTGAGAGAAAAGGCTTTATCGTGATGAAGATAGGAAAGCCTATCAAGTATATCGCAGTCCACCCAGAGGAGGTAGTCGAAAGGGTCAAGAAAAAGATAAAGGAAGACGCTGAGACCCAGTCAGATATGATGGACACGCTAAAAAAGAGCGAGGTCCTTGATGAGCTTAACCTTCTGCACTCGCAGGGTGTCGCACTTATCGATCCAGCAGAGCTTTCAGGAGCGATCAAGGGAAGAAACATAATCTACCACCACCTGGAGAGCATGATAAACAACGCAGAGAAGTCAGTTGTCATGATGACAACAGCAGGCGGCCTGATGAGGAAGCAGGACTCGCTTAAGAAAGCTTTTAAGAAGGCAAAGGCAAGGGGTGTTGACATAAAGATCGCAGCACCGGTTGATTCTCATGAGGACATAAAGCAGGTTTCTGAGTTTGCAACAGTAAGGACAAGCAAGGAGACACCTTCAAGGTTCGTCGTTGTTGACGGAAAAGATCTTGCGTTCATGGTCATGGACGACAAGGACGTGCATCCTTCTTATGACATGGCGATATGGGTCAAGACACCGTTCTTCGCCCAGTCGATGGAAAACATGTTCAACAAGCTATGGAAGGACATGGCACCAGTCAAGAAGAAGTAAGTTTTTTATTTCTTTTTTCTTGGTTAAAATGGATTACAAAGCAATAATAGATGCAAAAAGACGTAAATTATGGTCTGAACTTAAACCAGTTTATGTTGAACTATGTAAATGTAATAGTGGCATGTCTGCGGCTGATATAATAAATTTTTTGGCCCAAGCCTATTACCCAAACGATTCTATATTTTTATCTGAAAAATTTAAGGAGCAAGGAGAAGAGTTAGGTTTGCTTTTGGTCGTAAACCCACGCCATGGAGCAAGAACCTGGGTTCCTTCTATCCCTGCAGGGTTCTTAGACGGGGATTCGGGGATGTATCATGATCGTAGGGTTATGGCCTTAGACCGGATTGCTCAGTCCCCAGGGCAGTATTCCCCTCAAGAATGTATTGATTATTTAATGGAAGGACACGGTCTAAGCGATCAGGCTGCAGAGAGGACGGTAATGGAGTTAATTAATGATAGATTTGCCGTGTTCAAAGATCGGATTCCTGTTAAAGTTTATGGCCCTCCTTTCCCTGAAGGAGGGTTGTTCCCTCCCTACATGAGCAGGAAGGAGATAGCAGACGTTCTGGCAGGCCAGGCAGCTAAACCAAACTAAACGATTTGGTTGCTCCCACCCGAAACCTTTTTATATTACTGCTTCTTAAATTATAGCTATAACGGGGTTTATGTTTCGTATCAGTAAAAGAGAGGTGAATGATCATGAGCTTGACAATGTCTCAGCTTACGTTGTGCGTGATACTTGGCACGCTTGCAGCGATAGTATACAGCTTAAGGATCCTTGTTCTTATGGAAAGGAGGGTTGCAAACGTCGAGGTGCACATCGAGCGTCTCGTGAACTCTGTCTTAAGGGAAGAGCTTAAGATAGAGAAGGCTGAAAGCGCGCTTTCAAGATCTATCTCAAAAAAGAAGAAGTAAACGCGCTTTTTTCTTTTGTGATCCTTATTTTACAAATATAACTCTCTTTTGGACAATGATGAGCCTGAAAAAGACGATAAAAGACATAAAGGATATTAAGATCCAGGGAGCAGAAAACGTAGCAATAGCTGCAGCGAAAGCAATAAGGGATATTGCTGTTGCATCAAGGCAGGAAAGCTATAATGCGCTTTCAAATGAGCTTCATGATGCGAGGATAGCGCTTGTCTCCTCAAGGCCAACTGAGCCCTGCCTGAGAAACACTGTTAAGTACATCTTCTCAAATCTTCATAAGGACAGCCAGAGGATGCTAAAAGAGGACATGATAAGGAACTCAAATCTTGCTCTTAAGCATTTTCGCGATACAAAAGACGAAATATCAAAGACTGGCGCGCTAAAGATACCTCATGGAGGAGTGGTGTTTACGCACTGCCACAGCAGCACCGTGATAGATATCCTTAAGGCAGCAAAGGCCAAAGGCAAGCGCTTTGAGGTTTACAATACTGAGACAAGGCCGAGGTTTCAGGGAAGAAAGACTGCAAAAGACCTTTCTGATGCAGGGATAAAGGTCACTCATTTTGTTGATTCTGCTGCCAAGCTTGCGATCAAGAAGGCAGACATCATGCTTATAGGCGCAGACGCAGTGACCTCTGAAGGAGAAGTGATAAACAAGATCGGGTCTGAGCTTTTTGCGATAGCTGCAGAAAAGTACTCTGTTCCTGTGTATTCATGCACTGATTCCTGGAAGTTTGATCCTGAAAGCTGTTTCGGGTTTGTTGAGACTATAGAGGAAAGAAAGCCAGTTGAGGTTTGGCCTGATCCTCCAAAAAATGTTAGGATCCACAACTATGCTTTTGAGATCGTCCATCCTGGCCTGATGTCAGGGATAATCACCGAGCTTGGGGTCTACAAGCCTGAAGTGATAGTGGAAGAGATAAAAAGAAATTACCCCTGGATGTTTAGGAGGATTTAAGCCCAAACTAATCTTTTTGGGGTTGTCCAGGGAGTCTTCCGTAATCATACATCGTTTTAACAGCCCCCGGGAAAACCTTGATAGTAGGGAGGAGGAGGGCCCCTTCGGGCGAAAATTCTGTTGAAAATTCAAGATACCCCCTATTATACCCTGTTAATACTGCAGCCAATCCCCCCTCAGGTATTCTTGGGTTGAATTGACGTAGTGCATTGCAAAATGCCAGCGCCATCCTTAAGTAGCCTTGCGCCAATTCTTGAGGATTTGAGTTGAAGAACTTGTTTAATGTACCTTCGCAAGTATACTCCATAATCCTTTTTTTATCATCTGGTACGAAGGCATCAGGGTCAAATCCGAGAGTTCGCATGATATGATCCGTTGTAGAATATACTTCCACTCTCCTGTCAGATCCACTTTCTTGGAGGGGTTGCAATACTTGGTGAGCTGTGCCCATATCCCCTGTCAAAAGGCAATATATATGTTCATCAAACTCTAAACCAAATAAGTTTCCAGGGGTCAATTCCTTACTTCTTATAATATTTGCAAGACCGTCTGCACCTACTGGTATCACACGTGGACCACTCATTTTCTGTACCTCCTAAAGAACCCCTTTTATAATATGAAATTGTATCTTTGTGAGAATAATCAGGGGTTTATAACTCTTTCTGTGGTGCATCATCCCAGCTTCTGTATCTTTGTCTCGAGCTCTTTTATGAGCTTTCCGTTCCTGTCTTCAGACATCATAGCGCCGCACTCAGGGCATCTGAAATCGTAGTCTACAGCTTCCTCAAACACAAGCCTCGAGCAGCCGTTCCCGCATGAGAAAAAGGTCGAGTTTTTTTCTTTTTCAAGCTCTTCTTTTAGCGAGCTCATCTTTTTTTTCTGCCTGTTTGCGATCATGGTCTCTACGTTGTCTTTCTGAAATGACCAGTAGTAGACATAGAGGCCTTTTTCTGCGTCTCTTTTGCGAAGGGAGCCCACAAGGTTTGATTCTGAGAGCAGGTAAAGCAGCTTCCTCACCTTGTTCACCTCGATCCCTATCTCTTCTGACACCTCAAACTCGGTCGCGGACTTCAGTTTCTCAAGGCATCTTATCACGTCAAGCGCTTCTTTTCCATAGGCATCGCTTACGGCCTTGTTGATCTCTCTTCTTGTGATGTTCATTTTTCGATCAGCTCATCAAACAATAATCCTTTATTTTTTGCTTCATCCACCTTCACTACAAGGTTTTTTTCTGTTTCCTTTAGGTCGTCAGGGTTCAGGAAATACCACCCGATCCTGTTGAACTTGACAGCGATCCACGGTTCAGCTCCGAATATGTCTGAAAACTCCTTGAGCATGCCTACCTCTTCTTTTCCGAGGTACTGGTAGTCGAATTTTGTGACCTTGCACTCTATTGCAAGGCGCCTTCTCCTGTTTCCTGCGATTACGTCAGGGCTGGGATACTTTGAGGATCCTGACCCTGCTATCCTGTGTGCAGACCACCCCTCTTCTTTCCAGAACATATGTATGAGTTCCCTTTCTGCGCAGCTGCCTTTTGTCTTGCTCATAGTAAAACATTGATAATGGTTAAACTAGAATATATAGTTTTTGCTTGGATTTTTTGTGTTTTCATCCTTTAAACATTTAAATAGCTTGATTACAAGTTTTATGCTTCGCATAAGTTTGCCATCGGACTCGCTTGTGCTTCTGATGCGTTAGAGGCTGACTTCCCCGTATGGGGCCTCCCCCACGTCAGCCTTGATAGTCTAGTCAAGAAGCTCGTATGAATGATGGCAAACCCTAACTTGTAATCAAGCCTATCAAAGCAAAAATCTTAAATATAAGGCTGCAATAAGCCTGTTTTGGGGAAATTTATGGTAACAAAGAAACTATTGCCGCTTGCAGCGATGGAAAAGCTTATGAAGGCACACGGGGCTGAAAGGGTGTCAGAAAACGCTAAAGAGGCTCTAAAGGATGTTCTTGAAGAGATAGCAGAAGGGATAGCCACAAATTCTGTCCGCCTTGCCATGCATGCTGGAAGGAAGACTGTCAAGGCAAGCGACGTAAAGCTGGCGTATAAGGGGTAAAAAACTCACATCTTTACTTTCAGGAAATCGTATGCGCATGTGATGTCGTCAAAGTATGTCTTTGCGTCTGATTCTATCTGTGACGTGTCCTTGTAGCGCTGCGAGAAGTGTGTCAGGATAAGCCTGCCTACATTTGACTGTGATGCGATCAGTGCTGCCTGTTTTGCAGTGAGGTGCTTGTACTGTTCTGCCTTGTCTTCAAGGTCTTCTGCGTATGCTGATTCTGATATGAGTATGTCTGCGTCTTTTGCAAGGGTGTAGCAGCCCTCGCAAAGTACAGTGTCAGAGATTATCGCAAGCTTCTTTCCCTTGACGATGTATGTCGCTTCTTCAGCTGTTATCTTCTTTCCCTTGAATGTCACGTCTTTTCCCTGCTGCAGCTTTCCAAGAAGCGGGCCGTCAGGCATGCCGATCTTCCTGATAAAGGGTACTTTTATCCTTCTCCTGTCCTTTTCCTGCAGGACGTAACCAAAGGTCTTTACTCCGTGTTCAAGCTCTGCGCACTCAAGGATGTAATCGTTGTTTTCAAAGAATTTTCCTTGCTTGAGCTCTATGACCTTGTACTTGACGTTGTTGTCGAATATGAAGACGTCAAGCATGTTTTTTATCTTCTCTTTCGTGCCGCTTGGGCCGTATATCTCAAGTGTCTTGTCGTAGTCTGATGCGCTCAGGCTTTGGAAAAGGCCGGGGAGCCCAAGCACGTGGTCTCCGTGCCAGTGTGTTATGAGGATCTTTGTTATCCTTGTCAGCCTGATGTCAGCTATCTTGAACTGTCTTTGGATACCTTCTCCGCAGTCAACAAGTATGCCTTCGTCCTTGTAGCTGATGAAAACTCCTGCGTGGTTCCTTTCCTTTGTCGGCATCATGCATGTTGTGCCTAAAAATATTATCTCCATGAGATAGTCGAACCCCCCATGATTTATAATCTTTTTTAAAGAATATTTATTTTCTATATTGAAATTAATTATTGAACAACAAGGTTTTTAAATCAGACATGATTCGAATTGAAAATGGCAAAATCAAAATCAGCAGACGCAAAAAAGATAAAAGGGGTCGTTGCAAGCTTCACAGGAGAGATAGTGATAACAGAGGATTCTGACGCTGCAAGGGACCTTTACAACCAGAGCAGGTTCGGCTCCTTGACAGAGGGAGACGGCAAGGTTCATCTTCCTCTTATCGAAGCCATATATCTTCTTGACAAGGGGAAGATTTCGATACTTGACGGAAGGAAGCATGCGATCTCTCTTGAGAAATTCCTCAAGAAAGCGAAGAAGCTTGAGCCAAACATCTGGGTAAGGTACTGCGTCTTCAAGGACCTGAGAAACAGGGGCTACATTGTCAAGACAGCTCTTAAGTTCGGCGCTGACTTCAGGGTCTACGACAGGGGAGTCAAGCCTGGAGAGGACCATGCAAAATGGGTCGTGTACCCTGTAAGCGAGGGAGACACCCTGACATGGTATGAGTTCGCAGCAAAAAACAGGGTTGCCCACTCAACAAAGAAAAGGCTTCTTCTGGCGATAGTTGATGCAGAAGAGGACGTGACCTATTATGAGGTTGCATGGAAAAGGCCTTAGTTGATTTATTTTTTTAATCTAATATTTCTTATTTTGTTTAAATTGATGCTGCCTGTAATTTCAACATCGCTGTCATATCCGCAAACCTTATTAACCTAGATTTATTCTGTGATAGTCATGGACATAAACGAAAAGATCAAGTCATTTATCAGGGCTAAGGGGCCGTCTCTTCCGGTCCACATAGCAAAACACATAGAAAAGGACCTGATAATGACTGCGGCATTCCTTTCCGAGCTGACATCAAAAAGGGAAGTGCTTATGACAAGCATGAAGGTCGGAAGCTCAAAGATATATTATCTTCCAGGCCAGGAATCAAGGCTTCAGAATTTCGCTTCTAACCTCAACGAGAAGGACCTGAGGACATTTAACCTTCTGAAGGACAAGAAGGTGCTTCGTGACAGGGCGCAGGACCCCCTGGTCAGGGTATCCCTGAGGCAGATAAAGGACTTTGCTGTGCCGATAGAAGCTAATCTTCCGTCGGGAATAGAGCTTTTCTGGAAGTATTACCTTCTGTCAAACCAGGAAGCAGAAGTCGTGATAAAATCGACAGGGATGATTGGCAAGTGGGAGGAGCCAAAGCCCTCAGAAAAGCTTGTTGAGAAAGATGTTGTTTTAGAGGGGTCAAAAGAAAAGGCAAAAGAGGTCCCTCCTCAAAAGCAGGTAGGACCTCAACAAACAAAGGTTCCTACCCCAGTCCAACCGCAGGCTCAACCAGTTCCGACAGAAAGGTCAAGGCCAAAGATAATAAGCGTAACACATGAGTTTGAAAAGAAAAGGGAGGAGTCAAAACCGGAACCAAAACAGGAAAGGGTGGATAAGCAAGAAAAGCAGGAGACTCTTAAGTCAGAACCAAAGCCCGAACCTAAACCCGTGCCAATATCCGATCCCGAGAAAGAACTGGCAAAAGGGCAGCAAAAGGAACCTCTAAAAGAAGAAAAAGAAGAGCCAAAAAAACCGTCAAAAGATGAACCGGAGCCATCGCCTAACGATGAGCTGAAGGGAGACTTTGCATTAAAGATCAAGAACTATTTTGAGAAGAACGAGATCGAGGTGCTGTCAAGCAAGGTCCTTAAGAAGAATTCAGACCTTGAATTTGACGTCCTGATACCGAGCACTGTAGGCAGCCTGCTCTATTACTGCCGTGCTAAAAAGAAGAGAAGGATAAACGATTCTGACATAGCGCAGGCTGTTGTGATATCAGATTCCAGGAAGATGCCTCTCCTTTTCTTATCTACGGGGGAGGCTACGAAAAAGACGGAGGAGATGTTGGGAAAAGAATTTAAATCAGTAAAGTTCAAGATGGTATAACATGGGGGTAAACATATCAGAGATACTTACGAAAAAAGAGATCGATATCAAGTCGCTTAAAGGAAAGGTCATAGCGATCGACGCGTCTCTTTTCTTATATCAGTTTCTTACGACGATAAGGCAGCATGACGGCACGCCTCTTATGGATTCTAAAGGAAACGTCACAAGCCACCTCACAGGCCTCTTTTCGAGAACCACACGGCTTCTTGCTTCAGGGATAAGGCCGGTGTATGTCTTTGACGGAAAGCCTCCTGAGCTGAAAAGGGAAGAGAAGGAAAGAAGGCTTGCGCTTAAGCATGAGGCGCAGAAAAAGTATGAGGAGGCGCTAAGCGCGGAAGATACTGAGGCGATGAGAAAGTATGCTGGTCGCACTTCAAGGCTGACAGGGGAGATGGTAGCGGAATCAAAAGAGCTGCTTCTTGCGCTTGGAGTGCCGATAGTGCAGGCGCCATCAGAAGCAGAGGCTCAGGCTTCTTACATGGTCAGGTCAGGCCATGCGTATGCGATCGCCACACAGGATGCTGATTCTTTGATGTTTGGCGCGCCAAGGATAATCCGAAACCTTTCAGTTGCAGGCAAGAGAAAAAAGACAAACTCTCTGGTATATGAGTCTATCAGGCCTGAGCTTATCGACTTTTCTGAGAATCTTAACCATCTTGGGATCGATCAGGATCAGCTTATCGCGCTTTGCATGCTTGTGGGAACAGACTATAACATAGGCGGGATAAAAGGGATAGGCCCTAAAAATGCGCTTAAGCTTGTGAAAAAGCACGGTCCTGATATCGATGCGCTTTTTGAAGAGGTGAGATGGGCAGAGCATTTTGATTATTCGTGGCAGGAAGTTTTTTATCTTATCAAGAAGATACCTCTTTCTGATGAGTTTCGTCTTGTGTGGAAGGATATAGACAAGGAAAAGCTTTCAGAGATACTTGTCAGGAGGCATGATTTTTCAGAGGAGCGCGTCGAGTCCGGAATCAAAAACTTAATAAAGGCTGAGTCCTGTAAAGAACAAAAAGGACTCGGTGATTACTTTTGATAGCATGGCTTGTATACGCACTCATAAGCGCTTTTCTTCTTGCAATAGCGAGGGTGATAGAAAAGAAGGTGCTTTTTGCTGAGCACTCGATAGAGTTCTCTGCGGCATCTGCGATATACCGGCTTCCGCTTCTTCTGATGGTCCTTCTCTTCATCGATTTTTCGCAGCTTTCATGGAAAGTCATCCTTGTGGTCTACTGCCAGTCGCTTGTCGCTGCTGCTGCGATGTTTTGGAGGTCAAGAGCGACAAAGCACATGCCTATCTCTGTTGTTGAGCCTTTCTTTAACCTGGGTCCGCTTTTCGTGCTTATCATGGGGGTTTTTGTGCTTAGGGAAAAGGTGAGCGTGATACAGGTTATTGGGATAGTGATCATCCTTGCAGGAACATACGTTCTTGAACTTGAGAAGGCTGCAAACATAAAGAAGATGGTGAGGTTTATCTTCAAGTCAAAGATGGTTTTCGCGCTCTTATCTGTCCTGGCATATACTGTTGGAGCTGTGATTGACAAGCTGATAATAGACAACGGGATATCTGTTGCTAACTATCTTTTCCTGATATACTTCTTTGTGGGGCTTAACTTTATTGCAGTCGACATAAAGCAGAAGGGGATAGGAAACATCGCCAAGTCTGTAAAGACCTATCCTCTTTTCACATTCCTTTCCACGCTTTTCCAGATGACAAACGTGCTTTTCTATTATCTTGCGCTTGCAAGCCCGGGAGCGCTGATATCGCTTGTGGGGACGATAAAGAGGATGAGCGTGCTTTTCACGACGATCATAGGGGGGGTCATCTACCATGAGGATCATATAGTACATAAGACTGTTGCGACAGTGATAATGATCGCAGGCGTAATACTTATAACTGTGGGATGATTTTTCTTTGTTTATGGGACCAGAAAACAGGATTATAGCATCATCAGGTCGAAATCCGATTAGCTCTTCACATAAAAAGAAGGTAACCACATTGCGCCAGGCTTTGGAAGGAGCATTTTCTGAAGATGAGCTGTCAAGGCTTAAGACCGCGTTTGATGTCGTGGGAGACATCGCGATAATCGAGATAGATGACGAGTTTTTGGACCGCAAGCAGATGATAGGAGAAGCGCTTCTTTGCCTTCACAAGAACATCAAGGTTGTCTGCATGAAGACAGGGATCCATGATGGCGAGTTTCGGATCCAGCCTTATGAGGTTGTTGCAGGTGAGTCCCGTAAGGAGACTGTCCACAAGGAGAACGGATGCAGGATAAAGCTGGACATAGAGAAGACATATTTTTCTGCGAGGCTTTCGACAGAAAGGAAGATAGTAGCTGAGAAGGTAAGGAAAGGGGAGAAGGTGCTTGTCATGTTTTCAGGTGTCGCGCCGTACCCTGTTGTTATAGCAAGAAACGCAGAGCCTGAGATTGTGTATGGTGTTGAGAAAAATCCTGATGCGCATGAGTATGCTCTTGAGAATGTCAGGCTTAACAAGATCAGGAACGCGAAGGTCATCTGCGGAGACGCAAGGGAAGAGGTTCCTAAGATAGGGATGAAGTTTGACAGGATACTCATGCCGCTTCCGAAGAACGCGCAGGATTTCCTTGATGTTGCGCTTGACGCATCGCACGATGGCACTATCATCCACTTCTATGATTTCCTTCATGAGGATGAGTTTGCAAAAGCGCAGGAGAAGATCAGGAAGGCATGCTCTGAAGCGAAGAAAACGTTTAAGCTGCTCGAAGTGCGGAAGGTGGGGCAGCAGTCCCCTCATGTCTATAGGATCTGCGTGGACTTTGAGGTTGGGAAGTAGATGAAATATTCTTATTATGACAAATATATCGGCAAGGACACGATATTGAGATCTGATGTCACTCCTTTATTTGAAGATCCGAAAGTCTTTTCTAATCTGGTCAGTGATCTGGTTAAGCCGCTTAGAGGATTAAAGATCGATAAGGTCGTTGCAATAGACGCCCTTGGTTTTGTTCTTGGGACTGCAATGGCGCAGAAGTTAGGAAAGGGCATGGTTCTTGCAAGAAAAGGAGGGAAACTTCCGTATGAAAAAAGCCAGATCATCAGGCAGGCTTTCACTGATTACACTAAGAAAAGGAAGGCGCTTGAGATGAAGAAAAGTTCCATAAAAAAAGGGGATAAGGTCATTATTGTCGATGAATGGATAGAGACAGGAGCTCAGGTTAGGGCGGTTATAAAGATTGTTGAAAAACTTGGCGGGAGGGTTGTTGGTATAAGCACTATCTGTTGTGATGATAAGGCAAAAGATGTTATCCTTAAGCGCTACACTATCCGTGCTATCCATGTGTTAAACTAGGCAGTTCTGTTTTTTCTGTTCTTTTTTTCATATGTTTCTCTCTGAATGATTTATACCAGTCTCTGACCATGCCGATATACGCCTTGACATTATCCCTGCAGAACTTTTTTTCACAGAAATCATTGAACCTGAGAGGAAGGCCTTCATAGGCTACAGGCTTCCCATAGGAATAGACTACTATCCCGGGAAGGTCGCTCATCCCAAATCCAGTTAATTTTTTTACCCTTCGGTTTGCTAACTTTTTTGCTATCAGCCCCCTTATTTTTCTTGGGTCGCAGTAAGCTTTTTTGACAAAACTCCAGTCGTCTGACGGGGTTATGACTATGTATTGGGCGTGGTTTTTGAATATGCCTTTCATGATTTCCATGGTTTTTGCAGCATAATCCCTGGATTCCATATCGCCCTCAGCCCCCCTCTGGGAGTTTTTGCATTCAATTGAGCCAAGATCATACAAGACCACGACAAATGGGCCCGCTCTGCGTATGGTGTGCTTGAACCAGTATTCTGAAAGCCTTCTGTCTCCAGGTGGGATCGCATTATCATAGCAGGTTGCAGGACACTTGTCTTTTGGTTGTGAGCTTAAGTCTATTTTGACATGGCAGGCAGAGAGCATAGCAGAAACAATTCCGACTAACCCTGCTCCTGCAACTCTTGCATTAAACTCCCCCCTAGTCATATCTCCTTCTTGAGGGGGTTGGTGGGTTAACACACCATCCAGATCAGAATCGTTCGTCATGATATTAAGAAATACTCTCAAATTTATTATCTTTTTGTTTTCTTTTCACCAAAAACTTATATATCCTGCCGCGTTTTGCTTTTACTGCGCGCTGTGACTTAGTGAACACCCGATGAAGCTTCGGCTGATGATTAACGGAAAAGTAACTGAAGAGCGCGTCTTCTTTATCTTGTCGTCGTGAGATTGGTGCAGCTTGCCTTATTATCTCCCCAGGATTATTAATTAACCACTAATAAGTAGTTAATAACCATAAGGTTTATATAGTGGTAGTTCTTTCAGGGTTATAGACGCTATGAGTCATAGTGGACTTAAACACGATCGATAAAAAAGATAAATAACCAAAGGAGGGATTAATATGGTTGAATTTATAACTGATGCAAAAGCAATAAGAGTAAAAAATGATGATAAAGGGGCTGCTGAAATACAAGCTCGAAACGTAGCTGATCTAACACGCCTGGGATTCCAGCCTGTGCAGACAAGAGAAGAGCTTGAGAATATATTTGCTATGGGACAAGGAAGCTATATTGTAGTAAGGCCGGATGAAAGAGATCGTAATATAACGCTACGATTACAACCTCAGGGTATTGAAGGTGAACTCTGCCGTTCGCTTAAAGCAGATATTTCAGTAATTGGGGAGTCTACTTACACCTCAAACCGGGCTGCAGCTAGACTGGAGAAAGATGTGGCTGGTGATGTTCACTACAAGGCAGGAATTGATTTTCGTGTTGCTGTGGTCCAGCCAGCAAATCTCGATGGACTGAAGGTCTTTGCAGGAGTTAATACACCAGGGGGCGTGATTCCTCTTCGTGGTAAATGTTATTGGTCAAATAGGGTTGAAGCAGCTTTAGAGAGAGAGCTTGGATCGCCGTCTTTTGTAGAGGGTCTGGATGTAAGTTCAGGGAGCCTTATGACAGGACAGGTAAATCGTCAATATGTTGAAGATGCTCTGAATTCACCTACTGCCTATATGGCTATATGTGGTGACAAAGCAACAAAAATGCTGCAACATATTTTGAATATAACTCAAGAATAATTTTTTTCTTTTTAACTTCTTTTTTTACCCAAACATCCTAAGATATTCTTTTCCTTCGACTTCCTCTGACTCGCGGACCTTCTTTATCGCGTCAAGGAACTCTTTCATGCCGACTTTTGTCTTGTTCTTCCTTATCGCGAAGTAGCCTGCTTCTGTGCAGACTGCCTTTATCTCCGCTCCTGAAAAACCAGCCATCTCTATGACTATCTTGTCAAAATTAGCGTCAGAGCCGACTGTCATCTTGATTGTGTGGATCTTCAGTATCTCGATCATCGCTTCAGGTCCGGGGTTGTCTACCTTGATCAGCCTGTCAAGCCTTCCAGGCCTGATTATGGCAGGGTCAAGTATGTCTTTCCTGTTCGTGCAGCCTATTATCTTGACGTTTTCAAGGTTCTTGAACCCGTCGATCTCTGCGAGAAGCTGCATGAATGTCCTTTGGACTTCTCTTTCGCCTGATGTTCCTATCTCTATCCTTTTTGATGCTAGAGCATCTATCTCATCTATGAATATGATCGAAGGCGCTTTCTCTCGCGCAAGCGTGAATATTTCCTTTACCAGCTTTGCTCCTTCTCCTATGAACTTTTGCACAAGCTCTGATCCTACTATCTCTATGAATGTGGAGTTTGTCGATGATGCGACAGCTTTGGCAAGAAGGGTCTTTCCTGTTCCAGGAGGCCCATGGAGTAATATTCCTTTTGGGGGGGTTATCCCCACTTTCTTGAAAAGTTCAGGCTTCAGGAGCGGCAGCTCTATCACTTCTTTTATGTCCTGTATCTGCCTGTCAAGCCCGCCTACCTCTTCCCACTTGACCTTTGGCTTTTCCATTATCACGAACTTTTCCACATCAAAGTTCTTTGACGTGTCTATCTTCTGGAGCACTGTAAGGTTCTTCTGCTCTGAAAGCACGGTATCCCCTGCCTTCACGCCTTCGCACTCGTTTGATATCTCTACCATGAAAGAATTTCCGTTAGGGATCCTTATTACAGCCTTTCCGTCAAGGATATCCCTGACTTCGCAGACCATGAGGGGAGGAGACCTAAGCTTTGTCAGCTCGTTTTTCATGTTGTCAAGGGTCTCTCTAAGTATCCTGTTCTCTTCCTCAAGCTGCGAAACATTGGTCGCGTAACTGTATATCACATTATCTATTTTGTTGTCGCCATCCATAGGGTGTGGAGATACAACTCTCATTTATAAATCTTGCTGAATTTTTTAGGAAAACTTAATACTTATTTCCTTTACCTTCACTACTTGAAAGAATAACATAATTTTTTATAGGATCCCCTCTTTTTTTAAAATAATGGGTGAAACCCCCCAAGCGGAAATCAATACCCCCTCAGACTTATGGGAGCGTACAAAAAAGATTCTTCAAGATTATTCTTCAGAAGCTATAGATCTTTGGGTAGAAACTGAATATAAAACCGGGGCCTCTCAATATGCAGCTGACATCGTGTCTCTTGCTGAGGATTATATAACCTCTTTTCTTAGAAAAATAAAAGATGCGCTTTTGGCTGAAGAAACTATATTGCCTTCGGATACCAGAAGAGGTAATGATCTTACTGCTATATTGGATAAACTTGATTCTGCTATTGATGAGCCTTATGGATACTATGTTGCCCAGCTTCTAAAAAATCAAATGCAACTTTCTGGAGCAGACCATTTAACTTTAGACGGGGAAGTTGTAACAGAAAGAGAAGCAAAAAAAGGAGAGGTAGACAGTTGGTATCTTGGGGGAGATTCAAATCTTCTATTTAGAATAATAAGCGCAGGAACCAGAGAAGAAGCCTTTGCCCGTATTAAAGACGACTATCTTAATAGGAGGGTACGGGACGCTGGGAGAATAAAAGGGGATTTAAAGGATAAAAGAACCGCTGAAAAAGACAATAGAATTCAGGGATTATCTAAATATCGCACACAAATGGGGGATATTTCAGTTTATATTTCTGGAGGGGCATTCGTTTTTGAATCAATTGTGCCATCTCTCGGGGATGTTCCCCCCGAGTTTGGTGATTTTATTCCGCGTTCAATGTGGGCATCAAAACCACCAAAATATTATTTATGGGGGGAATCAAAGTTCACAAGGGATGACACGCCTCCTAGATTTTCAGAATTTGACCTTGAGAGATTAGGGAGGGTAATGGTGGACTATTGCCTTATTTATTCATTACAGCATCCGATAAGTGCAGGTAGGAGCAGGATACTAGATGCGGAAGTGACGCTTACAGACATAAACTCATATCAAGGCCTGCCAGATATTGTCCATCCTGGTAATGATATTGTTGCCACCTTACGTCTAAAAAAAGGTGAAGGAGGAACGAGTCAGACCTTGACTATAAAACTTGTTGACCACCAATATAAATTAAGACATTTAGTTCCATTTGTACCAGAAAACTTTGATATAATCGAACAAAGAATAGCAAGAGGATAAATACATCTTTCAATATTTTCTTCTTAATGTTTTTTTTGGGATACTAACCAGATCGTTACCCATAGAACTCAGCTTGACTGCCTTACCTTTTTTTATGACAAAATTATCCTCTATCCTTATGCCATACTTTCCTGGATAGTAGACGCCAGGTTCTATCGTGAAGCACATGCCTTCCTCGAAGATGTCTTTTGACCTTTTGAATATTGAAGGTGACTCATGCACCTCGACTCCTATCCCATGCCCGACAGAATGGATAAAAGCGTTTCCCAGGGCGTTTCTTGCATGATCATCTATCTTATGGGTCCTCACGCCTTTTTTTGACATAAGAGCGCATCTTTTTTGCACGTCCTGCACCTTCTTGTATTCATCGACCTCTTTTTTTGTAGGTTTGCCGATGTATGCTGTGCGTGTTATGTCTGCGCAGTATCCTTTGTATTTCACTCCGAAATCTATTATCAGGAATCCTTTTCTTATTTTTGAGTTTCCGTCGTGGTGGGGAACAGATCCATTTGGGCCTGATGCGACAACAGGAGGAAACGCAAGCTCGCATCCTCTTCTTATTGTCTCTGCTGTAAGGAATGCTTTGACATCGCCTTCTTGCCTGAAGTCCTTCATCTTCTTTAAGGCCAGCCTTATTATCTCTTCTGTTATCCTGCATGCTTCAGAGATAGTCTTTATCTCCTCTTTTGTCTTTTTTTGCCTGAGAAGGTATATCTGTTTTGAGACGTCCTTGAAATTTTTTCCTTTAAGCTCTTTTTTTAGGCCTTTAAAGCCGTTAACTCTTAGCTGGTCCATGTCAACGCCGACAGTCTTGATGCTGCCTGCTTCAAGCTGTTTTTTCAGCTCATCCATCATGCTCTTCTTAGCTATGACTTTCTTTATCCCTTTTGCCCTTCCAGCTTCCATCTTTGGGACTATCAGCCTGCTTCCTGATCTTGTAAGCATGAATATCCCGTAGCAGCTGTTTTTTGACATATAGGCATAATTATAGTTTTCATATTCCCCCCTGAACAGGAGGATGCAGTCGACTCCGCACTTTGCTAGTATCTTTTTTTGGTCCATTACCAAAAGCCAAGATATTTATACTATATATTTCTTTTCCTGGATTGATGATCAAGCGCCATAAGCTGAAAAACGGGCTTACTTTGCTCCTTGTTGAGAAAGATTCGCCGCTAGTATCGATAAATGTTACTGTTAAGGTCGGTTCGATATACGAGACAAAGGAGATATCAGGCATATCCCATATGATAGAGCATCTTTCTTTTGACGGGACAAGAAAAAGGAAGGCCAGGGACATAGCTGCAGAGATCGAAGGGATAGGTGGTGAGATATCCGCTTACACAGGCCATGAGAAGACATGTTTTTATGTCAAGGCCCCTAAGAGGAGGGCTGCAAAGGCGATAGATGTGCTTTCTGACATAATATTTGGATCGACATTTTTGCAGAAGGATCTTGAAAAGGAGAAAGGGATAATAATAAGCGAGATGTCCCTTGTCAAGGACCAGCCCAGGATGCACCAGTGGGAGCTTCTTATGTCAGCTCTTTATAGCAGGTTTCCTTCGGGGATGCCTATCGCTGGCACGCAAAAGTCAGTTTCAGGCCTTGTAAGGGAACAGGTGTTAAGCTATCATGGCAAGTATTATGTCCCATGCAACATGATAGTTTCTGTTGTAGGCAGCACAAAAGGCGTCAAGGAACTTATCGAGAAAAAGTTTAGTGCAAGTGGAAAAGAGCCTGCGCTTCCTGTCTTTCCTTCTGAGCCGAAGATGATGAAAACGATAAAAAAAGAAGAGAAAAGAAAGACAGGCCAAAGCTATGTTGTCATAGGGTTTCATACTGTTCCTGCGCAGCACGAAGATTCTTATCCTCTTGAGGTGTTAAGGTCAGTGATAGGAAAGCCGCTTTCAGGAAGGCTTTTTGAGGAGTTTCGGAACAAGAGGTCTCTTGCTTATGATGTTGGAGCGATGTGCGAGCCAGGAATCAACTTCGGTTTCTTCGCCATATATTTTAGCACGGACAAGAAGAACGTTGCGGAGTGCACGAACCTGGCATTAAAGGTGCTTAAGGGAGCAGGGGACATAACAGAAAAAGAGCTTTTGGAGTCAAAAAATTATATTGAGGGCGATTTTCTTAGGGAAAGCGAGGACTCAATCTCTGTAGCTGATGACATCTGCGAGTGGGAGATGATCTCCAGGGCAGAGGATTCTGACAGGTTTGTCTCAAGGATAAAGAAGGTGACAAAATCAGACATCCAAAAAGTCATAAGAAGATACTTCAAGAACTATGCTTTCGTAAGGATAGGATAAGGCTTATGCGCCGTACGCTTCTTGTATTACGTCTTCTTTGCCTTTCATCCCTTCGCGGATAGGCGCAAGAAGCGCGTTTATCTCTTTTGCGACTGCGCTCTTGAGGTCCTGTGGGTGGAGCTTCTTTTCAGAGAAATCAGATTCGAGCTCTTCGTATGTGGAGTACTCAAGGTTTCCCCCCCATTTTTCAGGCCTGTTGATGACAAATTTCTCTCCCCTGTCTGACTTGAGCGTGAATATTATGTATCTTGTGAATGCAAGCACCCCGTTCTCTTCTACCTCTCCTTCAGGGCAGTAGGCGGAGTTCATCTTGTCCTTTACTGCTTTCTCGTCATCAAGGACGTCTATCTTTGACTTGGGGTCAGATGCGCTCATCTTCTTGCCTATAAGGCCGGGGATTATAGGGGTCATGACCTCTGTTCTTGGCCTGTATCCTATCTTTGGATGGTACTCTCTTGCGAACATGAATATCTTCCTTTGGTCAACCCCTCCGTACTGCACGTCACCTCCCAGGTATTCCTCGTCAAGCATCAGCATTTTCGGATAGATTAGTCCTGAAAGCCTCGGGTTGTCTCCTTGTTTTACGACGTCTGATGCTGCCTTCATGCAGTCATGCACGCTTGCGCAGGTTGAGACCCTAAGCACGTCAAGGAAGTAGTCTCCCCTTTTCTCAAAGTCGCTTCCTTTTACTATCTCAAAGTTCTTGATGTCTGCGCCGACAGCAGTGAACATCAGCGGGATGACCTCGCTGTAATACCTGTACCTTTTCTCAAGCAGGTCCCATGGGCAGTTATCAAGCGCTCCGTGAAGGTCTGCGAGAAGAAGCTTTACCTTGAATCCTGCCTTGAGGAAATCAGCCATCTTGATGACCCACATGAAGTATCCTACGTGGGGCCTTCCTGTTATCGCTGTGCCGAGGTATACTGCAGGCTGCTTCTTTTCGTTTATAAGCGCCTTCATCTCGTCTTCTGTTATTATCTCTTCTGTGTTCCTCTTGATCAATGCGAACTTTTCTTCTGTGTCCATAAGCCTAGTGGGAACCGATTTCCCTATTAATATTTTTGGGTTTTATCTATATGGGATGAGTGGCATCATAAGGTCAAAACTCCTGCGCATGAAGGGGGTAGTGCGTGGCGGGAGGATGCTTGCGAACAAATTCGCAAGTCCGCCAAGTCTCTTGGCGACACCCCATCCGGGGACGCAGCACTATCTAGTCTTTCAGAAAGAGTTTTGAAGATGCTACTCATCCTTAGATCATTACTTAATCCATACTGTTTTGCGAACCGATAGGGTGTTATTGACCCGACTTTTAACGATAATCAAAAAAACAAAAGCTTTAAATAGTATCATATTTATTCTATTATCCAACTCATTAGAGGGGGATTGGCAATGGCGGAAGAAGATAAAAAGTTTTCAAAGCAACTCATCGGCAAGACAGTCGTTTCAAAGACAGGGAAAAGGTTCGGAGAAGTAGGAGACATTATCTTTGAGACCAGGTCAGGGGAGCTTATACATCTTGTTCTTGTTAATCCTACGTCTTACACTGAGAAGCTTGACCTTGAGAGGGACAAGGACGGAAGCATACTTGTGCCTTTTTCAGCAGTTATCGCTATGGGAGACTTTATGGTCATCGCTGAAGAGGATATAATCTAGGCTTATCTAACCTGTTGTTTTCTTTCAACCATTAATTATATAAATAAACGAGTTTTAGCTATGCTTTATAATGGGGGATGAGACAGCTATCTGGACAGAGAAGTACCGCCCTAAGACGTTTTCTGACATGAAGGGGCAAAAAGAGATAGTTGAGAAAGTGAAGGCTTTTGTTGAGCAGAAGAACATGCCTCATCTGCTTTTTGCAGGGCCAGCAGGCGTAGGCAAGACGACACTTGCCCTTATCATAGGAAGGCAGCTTTTTGGGGATAACCTTCGCGAGAACATGCTTGAGCTAAACGCCTCTGATGAGAGGGGGATCGACGTAGTAAGGAACAAGGTCAAGGATTTTGCAAGGACCAGGGCCATAGGTGACGTGCCATTTAAGATAATCTATCTTGATGAGTGTGATGCTCTTACAAGGGAGGCGCAGCAGGCGCTAAGGAGGACGATGGAAAACTACACGCAGACGTGCAGGTTTGTCCTTTCCTGCAACTATTCCTCAAAGATAATCGATCCTATCCAGTCAAGGTGCGCAATCTTTAGGTTTAGGCCTCTTGAGAAGAAGGAGCTTGACAAGATAATAGACCTGATAACAAAAAAGGAGGGGCTCGTCCTTGAGGATTCTGTGAAGGATGCGCTTTTTGAGGTCTCAAACGGGGACTGCAGGAGGATGGAAAACATACTTCAGAGCTGCACTGCTCTTTCGAAGAAGATAACAAAGGACCTGATCTACTCTATGTCTTCTGTCGCCAAGCCTGAAGAGCTTAAGAAATGCCTTGAGCTTGCTTTAAAGAACAAGTTCATAGAGGCAAGAGAAAAGCTTCTTGACATAATGCTTAACTACAGCCTTTCAGGCATAGACATGATAAAGCAGATACAAAAGGAGATATGGAACCTTGATGTGCCAGGCAGGGCCAAGGTGAAGCTTATCGACAAGTGCGGAGAGGCAGAGTTTCGCATGACTGAAGGCTCTGACGAGTACGTGCAGCTTGAGGCGCTTCTTGCTCAGTTCGCTTTCATCGGAAGCGAGAAGGAATGATTTCTTTGATTAGGCTGTAGAGCAGTGTTGAAAGTGTAGGTAGCATCAATCGGCGAGCTTCTTCATGTAAATGAGCTCTGAGTTGAGGGGGTTGGCCCTTTGAAAAGCGTGCTTTTCAAAGTCCGCCAATCATAATTGGCGACACCTTCGGGGCTTCAACGATACTTTAACTTAAAGAAGCTCAAGCGAGCTCGATGCTACCCGAAGCGAAGCTGAGACTTTCAACACCACCTCACACAATAAGAAAACTTAATAAACAACTGATATGAATCATTCTTTTATGATCGAATACCTGATGATTGCACTGGGGCTGTTCTTGCTTTACCAGGGTGCAGAGTGGCTTGTTGGGGGGGCATCTTCTCTTGCCAGGAGGTTTGGTGTCTCTTCCCTTGTGGTAGGGCTTACAGTTGTCGCATTTGGCACGTCTATGCCTGAGCTTATAGTGAATGTTTTTGCTGCTTTAAGCGGGAATTCTGAGATCTCTTTTGGCAACATAATCGGAAGCAACATACTGAACATACTTCTTATACTTGGGCTTGCTGCTTCGATCACACCTCTTGCTGTCAAAAGGTCGACAGTGTGGAGGGAGATACCTTTCGCTTTTCTTTCTGCAGTCGTGCTTTTTGTCATGTCAAACAAGGTCCTTTTTTTAGGTAGTACGGACAATACTGTAAACAGGACGGATGGGATGATATTGATATTTTTCCTGGTGGTCTTTTTGTATTATCTTTTTAGCATGATGAGAAAGACCCGTAACGGCGAGGTAACTGAGGCTGACAAGAAAGATGAGATAAAGAAGCATAGCGGGATGAAGCTTACGCTTCTAATAGTTGGAGGTATGCTGGCCCTGGCTTTTGGCGGCCGTCTGACAGTTAACGGAGCGGTGATCATCGCAAGAAATCTTGGAGTGAGCGAGTTTTTGATATCCTCAACAATCGTCGCTATAGGAACTTCCCTTCCTGAGCTTGTAACATCCATCATAGCTGCTCTTAAAAAAGAGATGGACATCTCGGTTGGAAACATCCTTGGATCAAACATATTTAACGTGTTCCTTGTTATGGGAGTGAGCTCGATAATAGCTCCTTTGAAGGTGCCTATGGGAGTGAATTTCAACTTTATCGTGCTGTTAGCAGCATCGCTTCTGCTTTTCGGGTTCATGTTCAGCGGCACAAAGCACAAGATAGACAGGTGGGAAGGCATACTGTTTCTTGCCTGCTATGTCGCATACACGTTCTTTCTTATACGCCTTTCGTAGTGGGAAAATAATCTGGTTGGTTTAATGGAAGATTATATTTATACATCTTACTTTTCAGACATTTACCTATAATCCTCTTTTGAAAAGAAAAAGTGTATGCAGCTTTTAGATATTAAGACTGAAAAAATAATTAAAAAAACAACAGCCGCCTAGTCGTTAGGCGAGTGTTTGACAAGAATTGTTGTTTCTTTCAGGTCCATCCACTTGTACTTTAGTGTGATGTCGACAGGCACCTCGTAGTCTGAGCTTGTTGTGACTTCCTGCGTGCAGGTTACGGTCCTTACGCCGCCGTAAAGCGTGACGTAGCCTGATGTTACTGTTCCGCCGTTAAGCCCGTTGCAGTTAAGCCCGCTCATGCCTGTGTCGATCTCTACCCACACCTTGTCTTCTATTGCTCTTTCATCCTCGCATCTTGAGTCTTTTTGGTAGACTCCTCCGTTTGCTGATTTTTGGACGTTGAAGCTGAACTGGACCTTGTTTTTCGCCCTTGGGACCTCGGTGAATTCCTGCACCTGCACAGGCGCTGCTGATGAGAATACCTTCTTGGCTTCGTTCACGATGCAGACAGAATCTGCAATGTCAAGGTTGTCTTCCTTTATGCATATCTTTGAGCTTGCAGCGGTCTCATACATGTAGCAGACCTCTGCCCTTATCTTGTATTCTGTGTTTCCTGTAAGCTCTGCTTTCCTGTTTAGCCCTGAGAACTCGACATATACTGGCGTGCTTTGCCTAATGTTTCCTTCTGAGTCTTTTTCTGTCGCCTCTACATCCTCATCAGGGCTTTTTGTCAGGCTTGCCTCGCTTAAGCCAAACTCCTCAGCCCTTATGCCTGTTATCTTGACCTGAACATCGTTTTTTAGTATCTTGTACTCTCCTTTGTTCTCAAGCTTTACAGTTATCTCAAACGGGTAGTCTCCTCCGTCGTATACCTCTGCAGGCGGGTTTCCGCTGCCGTAATCGATAAGCAGCCCTGTTGTCCCGCCTATGAAGGGGGTGGTCTTGCTTGTCGAGCTGTCATCTTTTGTTGTGCATCCTGCAGCAAGCATGACAGCGATGATCGCGATTGCAATGATAATCTTGTTTTTCATCTTTTTCACCTCGTTTTTTACGGAATCTTGACGATCTGGACCTCTTTTCGTACAGAGCTCCTGTAATTATATTCCAGCTTGATCCTAAGAGGGGTGGTATATTCGGACCCTGTGATGCCTGAATACTCGCATACCATGTAGCCTGCTCCTGAATCTTTTATCCTCAGGTATCCGTTTTCAAGTGGCTTGCATGTTCCTGTTATCGACGTGGTGCCTATAGAAACGTCGCTTACCCTTACTATGTTTATGTCGTTGTACTGGAGGCCTGTCGAGTCGTACGGGCTGCACCTGTCAAGGTAGCTGTAGCCGTCCCTAAAGACCTGTCCCCCCCCTACGTTGCTGACATATATCTTGAACCTTGTCTTTCCTTTTGTTGGCTCAACTTCCACGCTTGAGACTGCTACCGGAGCTCCCTGGGACCCTTTAGTGTTTGTGACGACCTCTGCGTTGCATCCTTTCTCCCTTTGGGTAGGTGTGTAAGGATCTGGGTCAAGGCAGACCATTGGGTCTGCTATCGTCTCGTAGCTGTAGCATAAGGTTGCAAGAAGCGTTGGCTTGTACTCGTCTATGTTTCTTGCCTGGAGGCTTCTTATGTATCCGTCAAAGTATACGTTTGTGTACGATCCTTCTGTGTTATACATCTGTTTGCCTTCGACAGCAGGTATGGGCTGTCCTGATGAGTAGATGTTTGTGATTATTGTCGGGTCAAATCCTGAAAGGTACACCCTCCCTTGAGACCCCTTCATATCTGTTGCGCCATTGTTGTATATCTCAAGTCCGACATTTAGCCTTTCGTTGTCATAGATCCTGTAGGGAGGCATGTTCTGCATGAAATTCATTGTCAGCCCCTGGGATCCTGTCCTGTAGGACGCATCAACATTTTGTTTTGAGCCTTTGTTGCTTCCTAATCCGCTGCATGAGCTTAATGTGACCAGGAGGATCATCATGCCGCATATCATGAAAGGGTTTATCTTTCTCATATTCTTAACCTTCTTTTTCTCAGTATAAAAACTTTTCTCTGGAAATGGGAAGCTGTTGAAAAGATTGTTGCCATCAATTCTGCGAGCTTCTTTTCCTGATGAAGCCGGCGCGTCGCGGGGGGATGCTCATGAACTTGTTCATGAGTCCGCCAAGATATTCTTGGCGATACCCCCTCCGGGGACGCAGCGCCTTCACAATCTGAAGCACAAGCGAGCACAGATGGCAACCAAAGCGAAGCTTTGGATTTTTCAACGATGCTCCAAATCCCTCATCTCATTATCCTTCTTATCTCAACGCTTTTTGATATGGTCTTTGTATAGCCGTATTCAAGTATTATCGTTAGGGGGGATGAAAACGTGTCTGCGGTCTTTGTTATCCCTTCTTCAAGCTCGCAGTTTGCGATAGCGCTTTTCTCATAAAGCGTGAGCGTGTCTTTTGTGCATTTTAGTTTTGTACCGCCGAGGATGGCTGTTATCTTGACTACGTTAAAATCCTCTTTTTGCACCTTTGTTCCGGAGCAAAAATCTGCTTGCTTGCCTGTTGCCACGACCTCTCCGTCTCCGAGGTTCTCGATAGTTATCATGAATGTAGGCTTGGTCTTCTGCCCTTCTTCTCCGGGGCTCATCCTCTCTTTTATCGCAGTGACGCCGACAGGGCCTCCCTGGCCGCCTGAAAGCGTGATATCCTCAACAGTGCAGACCTTTTCCACTTTTCTTGTGTTTATTATGTCTGTGTCCACGCAGACGGTCTTGGAGAATTCTGTCCTGTAGTTGTAGCATGTGGTCGCGTACACGTTTGCTGTGTGGGTCTCTGTCTGCTGTTCAAGCGAGTTGGTCTTGACGTTTAAGGTCACTATGCCTTTTTCGCCGTTTGGGTTGTATGCTGTCTTCCCTGCAAGGTTAAAGCTTACTTTCCTCTTGTCAAGTTCGTTTTTTTGCAGGCTTGCAGAGCCCCAGCTTTCCATCATCATGTAATCTTCTTCAAGGTTAAACGCGAGTATTCCGTCAACCACGTCATAAGCGCCGTTGTTTGATATCTCGACTCCCATGACGTATTTTGAGCTTATGCTCATCTTATCGGGAGGAGCTCCGTCTACAAAGCTCATTGCCAGGCCTTCTGTCCCGGTCTTGTAATCTGAATCGCTGTCCTTTTTTGCCTGTTTTTGGCCGCAGCCTGAAAGCAGCAGCAAGGCTATGATTATCAGGGCTGCCAACATCAGGTTATTCTTGATTGGTTTCATCTTTCTTAACTAAACACTCCTGTTTGCTTATTGCAATAGTGATATCCCGTAAATGCGCCCCCTTGGGTATCCATTTGGTATTCAAATTTTATATTTGTTGTATCGTCCTCTCTTGTTCTTAATTCGGACATATCACTACAAGAGCCTTCACAGGATAGTTTATCTTCATTTTTGTAGGCATAGCATTTTCCTTCTTGTTCATAATATACTACACCATACCCGTTTGTTTTTGTTTGGGATGAGCTTGAGACGCTAACTTGATTTGTTGTCGTGCTTGTTGATGTAGTCGTGCTGGTTCCACTGCTTGTCGTGCTTGTAGTTGTAGTAGTGCTTGTGCTGCTTGTTGTCAAGGTTATCACTGTACTTCCGCATTTTATCTTTTTTCCGTCTGTCGTGTTGATGTAGAAGTCTGTGCCTTCCTGGATGTAGTTTGTGACTTTTGTGATATCGTCGCATTTGACAAGGCATTTTCCTAACCTGTCAGCAGAACATTTTGTAGTATCAGATTTTACCCTATACCATTTTCCGTATGTTTCTAGCGAGGAGTCAATTAGGTCTGACTTGTCTTTGACACTTATCGAGAGCTCTTTTGTCATGTTATAGACATAGTCTACGTTTGCTCTGAAGAACCTTGTTGAAAATGCGGTCTGGCCAACAAGTGATACAGGATCTTTTATCTCAAGTGGGCACCTGAATGTCTTGTAGTTTGTTATCTGCCCATTGCCAAGGTCAGCTACTGACTCGTAGACGTTGTAAAGCTCGTCGTTGCACCAGCTTCCGTCCTGGCCGTTCTCGCTGAACACGCTGCATTCTGTCTTCTTGAAGTCGTACTGGCCGCACTGCATCTTAC
>JBJKQO010000049.1:0-68586 GCA_046705145.1 Candidatus Woesearchaeota archaeon | reverse complement strand
GCTTGTATACGTGAGTATACTCACAAGTTTGCCTATCTAAGAGACATTGTCGTCTCGCAAACTTTTGAGTCCGCCAACCCAAAAGAGTTGGCGACACTGACATTGTCAGCGAAGTAGGACTTTCCGGCCAGAGTACCTCAAACAAAAAAGGTGAAAAAAGGATTATGTTAGAGACCGAAAAAGAAGACATCGACTTTGAGGCTACTATCACGAAGTTTGCAGAGTTCATCGAGAAATATTACTATGCTGAGCTTCTTGAGAAAGCAAGAAAAGGCGAAAAGTTCCTTGTGATAGACTTCTCTTCATTAAGCCAGTTCGATCCTGTCTTGGCAGAGCAGCTTCTTGAGTGGCCTGATGAGATGCTTAAGATCTTTGCAGCAGCGCTTGAGACATTTGATATCGAGCAAGGAGTCAAAGGGACAGCTGTCAGGGTAAAAAACCTTCCTGAAACGCAAAACATACTGATAAGAAACATCAGGAGCGTGCACCTGGGAAAGTTCCTTTGGATGAGGGGGACAGTCAGGCAGAAATCTGATGTCAGGCCTCAGGTCACAAGCTCAAGATATGAATGCCCTGTCTGCGGAGCGATAATATCTGTGATACAGCTTGACACCAAGCTGAAGGAGCCAAACAAGTGCGGATGCGGCAGGAAAGGAAAGTTCAAGCTTCTTTCAAAAGAGCTTTGCGATGCGCAAAGCATAACTCTGGAAGAGGCATCAGAAGATCTTGAAGGCGGAGCTCAGCCAAAAAGACTGAAGCTATTCCTGAAAAATGACCTTGTAAGCCCGATATCTGACAAGAAGACAAATCCCGGAGCAAAGATTGTCATATCAGGAGTTATAAAAGAAGTTCCTATCATCCTTAAGAGCGGAGCGCAAAGCACGACGCTTGACCTTCTTTTTGAGGTCAACCATATAGAGGCAGTCATGGAAGAGTTCTCAGACCTTGTGGTCACAAAAGAGGATGAGGAGAAGATACTTGAGCTAAGCAAGGACCCTAAGGTATATGAGAAGATGGTAAATGCCATAGCTCCTTCGATCTACGGGTATGAGAAGATAAAAGAAGCGCTTATCTACCAGATAATGGGAGGAGTGCAGAAGAAGAGGGATGATGGCGTAGTCACAAGAGGGGATATGCACGTCCTTCTTATCGGAGATCCTGGATGTGGCAAGTGCTTGGGCGGAGACACAAAGATCATGCTTGATTCAGGCGAGATAACAAGCATCAAGAGATTTGTCGAGTCAAATTGGGATGCAGGAACTCAAGGTGAATCCTGTCTAAACAGCAGCCCTATAAAAGCGATATCCTTGAATACTAAAGGGGAGATTTCTGATTCTCAGATAGTGAGATTTTGGATGAGACGATCCCCAAAGGATCTGCTTAAGATAAAGACTGCTACTGGAAACGAGATAGTTGCGACAAAAAACCACCCTTTGTTTACGACAAAAGATGGGTTGATATTTGCAAAGGCGCTTGAAGATTATAGGCCTGGAGACTATATAGCCCTTCCCTCAAATGTCAAGGTTGAGGGGACAGTCCAAAAAGTGCCAAAAGATATCGATCATTCTAAAGCCAGAAATAGGGTAAGATATTGCTGCAAGGAGTTTATAGATTCAGAATTTGCAAGATTGTTAGGGTATCTTGTGGGGGATGGTTACGTCAAGATAAGGCCCACAACCGGGCTTATCAGCTTCACTAACTCAAACATTGAGCTTTTGGATGATTTTGAGAAGCTTATAAGAAACGTTTTTGGGCTTGAGGTATCAAAAAGGAAAAAACAGCGATCCTCATGTTGGGAGTATTATGTCTCTTCGATCGATCTTGTGAGGATACTGGAGAATATCGATCCAAACATCACTAAAAGGTCGTCTGACATGTCGATCTCAAGGCTTATCTGCATGTCTCCTGATAACGTGCTAAAAGAGTTCATCAAGGCATTGTTTGATTGCGAAGCATACATCAGCCCTGATAAGAGGTCTATCGAGTTTGTTTCTAAAAGCAAAGAGCTTGTCTATGACCTAAAATATTGCCTCCTTAGGTATGGCATAATAAGCCAGGTAACCTCTTCCTTGAAGTATGCTTCAAACACGAAAGAAAGAACAAGAAGGAAGTATTACAGGCTTTGGATAACAGGAAAAGATGTTTTAAGGTTCAAAGAACAGATAGGGTTTGTCTCTTCTGAAAAGGTACTGAGGATACGCAAGGTTACAGAGAGCCCAAGAATGTTTAACACCAACCTTGATATCGTTCCAGGGATCAAAGACCTGCTTGTTGCCATAAGAAAAAGATATGGGTTTGGCCAGAACGATCTCGGGGTTCCTCGAACAACATACCAGCATTACGAAAGGGGGGATAGGTTTCCATCATATGACAGCTTGAGGGTGATCTATGAAAAGTACAAGATAGTGGGTGATGATCCTCTGGTCGAGATATTAAGGCAGATATCGCAAAGCGACATATTCTGGGATAAGATAGTCTCAATAGAAGAGATAAAAAGTGATGAAGAGTATGTGTATGATGTTGAGATACAGAACTACCATAACTATGTCGCCAATGGGATCGTAGTGCATAATTCCCAGCTGCTCAAAAGGGTGGCAAATGTCGCTCCAAAGTCAGTCTATGTTTCAGGTAAGGGAGCTTCGGGTGCGGGCCTTTGTGTATCACCAAATAGTATGCTTCTCACTAATCCTGGGGGGATAGAGACTATAAAAGATGTCGTTGAAGACAGGATCGGCAGTGCTGAGGAATATAGGCCAGGGGTATGGAAAAAAGAGGATATCTCTGACATCAGGATACAATCTCTTTCAGGCGACCTTAAGATCCAGTCAAAAAAACCAAGCTCTATATGGAAGCTTGAAGCTCCAAAGGTCGTATTTGAGATAACCCTTTCAAGCGGGAAGAGGATAGAGATAACAGGGAACACGAAACTGTTTAGCATAAAAGAAGGAAAATCTTTCTGGAAAAAAAGCATGGACCTAAACGAAGGGGATTATGTTGCAACTCCAAGAAAGCTTATTGAAGGAAATCAAGAAAAAGTGCATTTGATTGATTTCATACGCTCAAATCCTGTCATCCATGACGTGAAGCCTTTTGTCAAGCATCTTACGATATCGCTTTCTGAAAAATACGGCTCATTAAGGAAAGCTTCAGCAAAACTTGGCCTCTCTGAAAACAGCCTATACCATAACTGGGTGAACCCTGGTGCAAGGGGGAACATTAAGTTAGGTCATCTGAGGAAGATATGCGAAGACCTTGGCATAGGATGGAAAGATAAGATCAAGGTTGTGAGCCTGTATAACGGAAAAAAACAATTTCTTCCCACATATCTTACCGAAGACATAGCATACCTTGGAGGATTGGTCGCAGGTGATGGAGATCTAAGGAGTAATGGAACAACTTACAGCATAAGGCTTTCTAACTCAGATGATGTCTTGTTAGGCCATTTCAAAAACATTTTATCTGTGTATTTTGACCTAAAATATGATATCCAAAAGGGTAATATGAAGCGGCCTACATCTGTCAGGACAAACTCAAAAATCCTAGGCGATATCCTTCTCTCTTTGGGTATCCCCCTGTCCCCTAAATCAGATAAGATATTTATGTCAAATGTGCTTTTGCATCTCCCAAATAATATTTTATCCCATTATATTGCAGGCCTTTATGACACAGATGGGTCGGTATGCTTAAGGAAAACAAAAGGCTCGGACTGCATCGAGATGGCAACCTGCTCAGAGACTCTCGCCAGAAATCTTCAGCTTGCCTTGCTGCGATTTCCGATAAGGGCTACAATAAGAGCAAGAGCGCCCTCAAAAGGCAGGATAATAGGGAAGCATAAGAGATGGGTTCTTGAGATAAGGGGAGCCTGCCAGATAAAGGCATTTACAGATAATATCCCTCTTAGGCATCCTAAAAAAATGGGCAATCTGAAAAGGATCATGGAAAAAAGTCTTGTTCCTAACACTAATGTTGATATCGTTCCTGGCGCAGGAGATATCTTAAAAGGCCTTATGCAAAAGAATAAGGTGCCTTTGAAAAAAGCAGGCTGGCATAAGAACCTGTCAAATGAAGCCTTAAAAAAGCTGCTTGATCTTATCCCAAAAGAAGAGGGATGTGAAGAAATCAAAAAGATTGCAAAAAGCGATATATTTTGGGAAAAGGTTGTTTCAATAAAAGAAAAGGTTCCCGGTTACAGTTTTGTCTATGACCTAACTGTTGAAGACTCTCACAATTTTGTTGTTGATGGCGTGCTGGTCCACAATACTGCTTCGGTGGTCAAGGATGATTTTCTTCAGGGTTGGAGCCTTGAAGCAGGTGCATTGGTCCTGGCAAACAAGGGCATGTGCATGATAGATGAGCTTGATAAGATGAGCAAGGAAGACAGGAGCGCGATGCACGAGGCTCTTGAGCAGCAGAGTGTCACTATATCAAAAGCGAATATCCAGGCAACACTTCATTCACAGACAACTGTTCTTGCTGCAGCAAACCCAAAGTACGGAAGGTTTGACCCTAACGATGTCATAGCAAGGCAGATAGATCTTCCTCCTACCCTTATCAACAGGTTCGACCTGATATTTCCTATAAAGGATCTTCCTGATGAGAAGAAGGATGACATGATGGCAGAGTTCATCCTTAAGCTGCACCAGAACCCTTTTGTCGGAGAGATGGAGGTAAGCACGGAATTTCTTAGGAAGTATATCGCTTATGCCAAGACCCATTGCAAGCCAAAGCTTTCTGATGAGGCAATGTCTGAGCTTAAGAACTATTATCTTACCATGAGGTCCAAGGGGACTGGTGAAGGCGTTAAAAGCATCCCTATCTCGACAAGGCAGCTTGAGGGCCTTGTAAGGATCACTGAGGCAGTTGCAAAGGTCAGGCTTGCCAAGATGATAAGGCGAAGGGATGCAAAAAGAGCTATCGAGCTTCTCAACTACTGCCTCAGGCAGATAGCGTTTGATGAGGAGACAGGAACGATTGACATAGACAAGATCGCGACAGGTATAACTGCGTCACAGCGCGGAAAGATCTCTGTGATAAAAGAGATAATAACTGAGCTTGAGAACAAGCTTGGAAAGATGATACCCATAGAAGAGATAAGCAAGCTTGCAAAGGAGAAAGGCATGGATGAGGACGAGGTCGAGACTGTCATCGAAAGGCTCAGGCGCGGCGGAGACATATACGAGCCAAGAAGGGGCTATGTGAGCAAGCTGGGTTAGAGGTACGCTATTTTGTTGCAACCATGTTCTCAATCGTGTATCCCATAGAACTAAAAAGAGGAATATGGGGATCTAATACCCTTATTGATCTGTAACCTAAAACGTTTTTTGCGATCGCTTCCATCATAGTGACAAGCTCTTTTGCATGACCTTTTTTTTGGTGGGGTGGGCTGACGCAAAAAAGTCCGCTTACTTCTTGTTTCAAATTATCAAAATAAAGGATGAATCCTGTTGCAGGAAAATCTGTCTCAGGATCATCTCTGAAAGTTTGTATGATCTCTTCTTCCTGTCCTTGCAGCACACGATCTGAAAGTTCCCCTTTTGTAAAAGTTACCCTCACATAACTAGGGGTTTCATGGACTGATATGATGCAACCTATGGAATAGAAAGGATGGGCTTTTATCTCTTCTTCGATCGCTTCCCGGACATGATCCTGTTGCATGACAAACAAGAAAGAAAGCGAGGATATAAGATTATTGTTTAGAAAAAAATAAAAAAAATAAATTGTACTATAACTATATGCACTCTCCTGACACGCACATTGTTGCGTTAAAGAAGCTGCACGGCACTTGCGTACTGTCTGCACTTGTTCCAGAACAATAATATTCTCTCAGTATGTTGTTGTCAAGGCAGTAGTCTGACATGCTGTAGAATACCTCGTTTAGGTATCCTGAAGCTGTTCCTGCACTATTTGGATCAAACCCTGCGTCTGTTTCGCTACAGGAGTCAGCTACCAGGTCACAGGATCCGTCTGTGCATCCGTTCGCACATTCTTCTACAAATTGCATTATAGGCGTGTAGCTGCATGCTCCGCTGCTGCATGAGTAGTCATTATAGTTCCTAAATACAGTTGAGTTGATGCAGTAGTTATCTCCATAGCTGTCATAGCTGTCGCAGTCTTCCTGGAACTCTGGAGTGACTGATGTGTCACAGGCGCCTCCTGAACAAAAGCCATCAGTATAATCCTTATACACCTCATCTCCAGAACAATAAAGCGAACCATAACCATCAGAAGCATCACAATCTTCAACAGTTTCAGGAGTTGAGATATAATCGCAGCTTCCTTGCGAACAGAAATAATCTTCATAATCTTTATAGACTGTGTCGCCTGAGCAGTATTGTTCCCCATAACCGTCAAAGCTGTTGCACTGGACCTGTAGGACTGGTGCTGTTGATGCTGCACATGTTCCCGTAGAACAGAAGTAGTCTGTCAGGTTCTAGTATATGTTATCTGCAGAGCAGTAAGATGGGCCGTAGCTGTCTGTTCCGCATGATTGCTGTTGGCTTGTCTCATAAACGCCGTTGCAGTAATACTCCACAATATTTGATGGGTCTACGCAGGCATCGCTGTTGGAATATGGTGCGTTGTTGTAATAGCCTGATGCTGTGCCGAAGACAGATACCACATTGCCTCCATCTGTATCTGAACAGGAATCTGGATAGCCGCAGTCCTGCGGGCAGGTGTATTGTGTTTCTCCTCCTTCGCAGGCTGTGTCTCCGCAGTCTGTCTCATCTGTGTCTGTTGGCCCTGTGCATCCTGTATCTGCAGAGTCTGTGTAGCCGTCGCCATCATTATCAGTCCCATCATCACATTCTATTTCAGGGTTAAGTTCGCTTGTATCTTTTTTTGATGAGCATCCTGGATCATCAAGGTCTGTGTAGCCGTCGCCGTCGTTGTCTATGCCGTCTGCGCAAGCCTTAAGCCCCACTGCCTGCGGCTTTGCTGCTGCGACGCTAAAAGAGAGTATCACAGCAAGAAAGAGCACGATAAGTGCTAATACTTTTTTCTTCATAAAAAACCACCTCTAAGATTAGTGTGTTGAGACAATTTTTTAAGGTATAAAAACGTTTCTCATCTTAAGAGGGTAGTTAATACTGCCTGTTTTTTGCAGTATAGTGTAATTTTTTCCAAAAGCTTTTTATAGTCTATTTTAATATTATTTTTAATATTAAAATTTGATGGATATGGCAAGCACAAGAAAGGTCCAAAAGACTGTGAACGACCAGTATGTGGTCACGATCCCAAAAGCGCTAGCTGAAGCTTTAGGGTTTAAGCAAGGGACCAGGCTTGAGTTTAAGCTTAACGAAAAAGGAGAGGTTGTGATCAAAAAAGTCAGAAAAAAATAATCCGAACATACCACAATGCTGGCAGGGATCGTCCACCCCAAAAAGCCTTCCCTGCCAGCTCATAGTCAATGAGGCAAAACTTCGCTTCGCGAGGTCGCCATCTGGTTCGCTTGTGCCTTGATTTGTTAAGGCCCTGCGTCCCCGGATGGGGCATCCCCCCGCGACGGGCCGGATATAAAAGTGAGAAAGCTCACAGATTGATGGCGACCCCAGTTTTGCAAAATCCAAAAAAAAGAGGAAGATGATAAGACAAAAAAGAGGTCAGGTAACTGTATTTATCATAATAGGTATACTTATGCTTCTAGGCACAGCCCTCTACTTCATATTCAGTGAGCCAGGCGACCAAAAGACTGAAGTGGAGGTTGTAAGGACCGGGCAGGTGCCGACAGAGATCCAGGCGCAGGTCAGGGAGTATGTGCAAAGCTGCCTGGGGCCCGTAACTCTGCAGGGCCTTGAGATTCAAAGGCTGCAGGGAGGGTATATCAACATCCCAAAAGGGACAGAATCTTTAAGCCTTTGGGACAGCGAATACAAGTATGTCACAAGCAAAGCAGGCTCCAAAAAAGTTGGGATAGGAAACCAGAAGCTGGATGTCCCTTACTGGGTAAGAAAAGACGAGCTTGCAGTACCCACAATGGGATTTTTCGAGTCTGAGCTTGAAAGCTACATAAGGCCTGAACTTGAAAAGTGTCTCGGAGACTTCGAACCTTTCAAGAGCATGAAATATAACATAACAAGAGGAGAAACTTCTGTCAAGGTAAGCATGAAAAACATAGTGCTTGTAGAAGCGGATGTTCCTCTGCAGATAAGAAGGGATGATGAAGAGATAGAGATGAGAGATTTCATATATCGCGTGCCTATAGACATGGAAAAGGTGCAGAAGCTTGCAAGCGAGATGGCGATGATAGAATGGGTATATAGCTATGTCGAGGATGACACGATGAACCTTGTGGTGCTCTATTCAGGGATAGATGAGGAGATGCTTCCTCCTATCGGAGCAAGAGACGCTAATACTGATGGGGAGCATGTGACCTGGACTAAAAGCGGGGTCAACAGCATGCTTAAAGACATACTGAACTATAACGTGCCTAATATCAAGGTGGAAAAGACAAAGTTCAAGAGATATGATGATCCAGGATCAGGCATATACGACAGCTTTACCAAGGATTTTTTCCAGGAGTCTTATCCTGAAGTTGAGATAAACTTCAGCTATGAGAAGGACTGGCCGATTGATCTTGAGATAGTGCCATCCCAAGGAGAAAGCATAGTGCCTGACAAGATAGTAAGCGCAAACTTGTGGTTCCTGCCGTCGATCCATGTGTTTAGGTACAGGTTCAAGTATGACATAGAGTACCCTGTGCTTGTCAAGGTGACTGATTTCTCATCTGCAAAGATCGATCCTGTGTCCAATACTTTTGAAGAGAATGAAGGGTACACTATGCAGTTCCCTATGAAGATATGGATCTACGGAAACCAGAAAAGGCAAAACACCGGAAGGTATGTTGAGCAGGATCCAGGGATAATTATAAATGAAAGCCTTGGAGACATAGAGAAGAAGGCAAAAGGCAGCTATTTTGGAGATGAGGCGCAGAAGGTAAAAGATATCAAGCTAAGGGTGTATGACAAGGATTCAGGGTCCCCTCTTGCTAAGGTGTCTGTCTATTACAGCTGCGCAAACCGCTATGAATCAACATACATAGGCCAGACAGACGAGAACGGAAAGCTTGAGGCTAAGTGGCCTTCCTGCCTCAATGGAGAGGCCCACCTGATAAAGGCAGATTATGAGACAAGTTATCAGAAGATCTCAACAAAGGATGCACAAAGCGAAAGATGGTTCTCGCTTTATCTGGAAAGCGACAAGAACCTTACTATGGAAGTAAAAAAGATTCACCTTCCTACTCTTGTTTACTATCTTGATTACACAAACAGCTTCAAGGATACTGCCAAGACCATAAGGATAGCAAAGCAATCAGGTATGGACACTACAGAAGTTGAGGGGAAAGCAAGAGGCCTGGGGCTTGACACGAGCGCGTTTCCGATAACGCTTCTTGACAGGAGCCAGAAAAACATAAGGGACACTGC
Organism: Candidatus Woesearchaeota archaeon; assembly: GCA_046705145.1. Lineage (GTDB taxonomy): Archaea > Nanobdellota > Nanobdellia > Woesearchaeales > JBJKQO01 > JBJKQO01. Next base: position 59,164 of record JBJKQO010000049.1, on the reverse strand, counting down.
AAGCAAGCTGGGCATAAGCCTTGTGAGTGACGCTTACGGCGGGATAGATTATCTGAGAAGTGAAAGGCTTTGTGTAAATGAGATTTTGCAGGGTTTAAGCCAGACTGAAGAGTATAAGGATATGCTAAGTGAAGGGAAGAAAGAGAAGCTTATAGCCATAATGGAACTTAAAGGTGATGAGAAAGCTTCAGTATCTACAACTTCAGGTCCGAAGTATATGGCTGCTATGTATCCTGGAAACAACAGGATAAACCTTGTGTCAGGGGATTACTCAGCGACTGTCGTGATAGAGGGAAAGGTAAGCGTCAAGCCTTCATATCAGGCGGGCCAAAAGATCAGCTTTAACGGTGACGGCAGCACGTACACAGGACAGTGGGGCCTTGGTACTACAGATGTATCATTCAGCACAGGGCCTTTAAGCGGGAAGAAAAAGATCATATTTTTCGGGTTTGTTGATTTTGACAGCGAAGATGAGATTGATTTCAACCAGGCTATGGATGTCCTGAAGTTTAACAACAGCATCCATGCAGAGCTGCTTTACAGGTGCGGCTTGTTTGGCACGAATTCCGATGGAAATCCTGATTGCGATTATGACAACTGCGATCTTGTGGGCGTGTCAGGAACCTTGCTTGACGACTATAGTCCAGATCCTAAGAACTGTATCATGGAAAGTTCGTTTAATATGGGTTATGATGAGTATTACAAGTATATAAAACCGAAGATAATATAAAACCGAAATGTTAAGGTATGAAAAATGCGCACTAAACATATAGCAGTATTCATGATATTCCTTATAGTGTGCATCCCTGTCTATTCCTCAAATGCTCTTGCAAGCGTGCTTAATGTTGTTAGTATAAGCGGAGAGGATGGGATAGGTAGCGGAAGTCTTGGGATGCGAAAGTATGATGATAATATCACTCTTGTTGTGGAAGCGAGCGTGGATAATGATGATCAGCTAAGCACAGGCCAGCTGAAGGTGGTAAGAAACTCTGAACCATCCACAAACGCTAAGAGTTTTTCTTCTTGCAGCTCCCAGGGAGACCTATACAGGTGTTCTTATTCCGAAAAAGATGAGCTTTCCCTGACAAATGTCTATACTGTAAGGCTTTATGATGATTCGGGAACGCTAAGAAGGACAAGCTCTGCAAGGACCATAACAGATAAGCTGCCTCCGACGATAAGAACATTTGATGTCAAGGATAGTGCAGGAAGCGATGATGAATATAATATCACTTTTGTTGTGGAGGATACTGCTGATGCTTCTCTTAGCGGGTGTTCAGGTGTATCGCAGGTAGTGATATATAACAACAGGACAGGAAGCGTCTTTGAGACAAAAACGTATTCTGATGTGATGAGCTGCCAGGTATCTGGAAAGACAAGCATACGCCTTTCTTCTGCAGGAACATATAATATATGCATAAGGTCGACTGACTTCCTGGGGCAGGGATCAACAGAAAGTAAATGCATAAAGGTTGAGTATATCATAGATGATGACTCAGAGCCTGAGATCGATGATACGATAAACGAGACCAACACTACAACCCCTGTTGTAATAAACACAACTAATACTACAAAACCTGTCTTGAACCTTACTAACACTACGCGGCCTGCTGCTTCCAAGAGCAATGTGAAAGCTCTGCCTGATCAGTGCGTGAACAAGGAGAAGAAGACACATGCCCTCGTCGACATGATGGACAACGGCATAATCAAGATACTTGAGATGGTAGCAGCGCTTGCTTCCTTGATATGCACGATATGGCACATTATGAACAACATCATAGCTTTCATCAACAAGCTTGGGTGCTGCGTTAATCTATGGGGCCAGGCAGCAACCGGCGGATGCGAAACGACATTTAAGCCGTTTAGGTCTCCTTATGGGATAATCGAAGGGATGTGCTGCATAGCGACATGTGGGTGGTGCCGCGGAGATGCATCATGCGACTTTCTTGGTATAAACACGGTACTAAAGGGCGTGATGCAGTACAATAAGATAGATCCTTACACAAACATCTACACATCTATAGCGTGCATATGCCCAAGCGGGATTCTTTTTAACATGAGAAAGCTAAAGACTATCTACCAGACATACAACTGCTGCATCGAGCAGGCTTGCGCTGCAGGGACTGATGTGGAGGCCTGCGAAAAGTTCCTCGATGTCTCGACATGCATGTATTGGGAAGGGGCTTTAAGCGTGACAGTTGCAAAGCTTATGATGATGGCGATAAGTCTTGGTATTGCAAAGCTTATCAGCATGGCTGTGAGCAAGGTCAAGATACCTACTTGCATCCTTGTTATCCTCGACATCATGAATTTCATGTCGCAGATACAGTCTGTGCAGGAGAACATGAAGTGGCTCAGCAGGACGTTTTCAGAGCCGGAGTGTTCAGAGCTGGGGTTTGACAAGGTGAAGGAAGATGCAAAGAACCATCCAGACTACACGTCTTATGAGATGATCTGCCAGGAAAATGAGGCGACAAAGCTTTGTAAGGATGCAAGCGTGAACATCTACAGCGGGATAGGCGGAGCATCCGGAAAGACAAGCATGTCAGACCAGCAGTTCCTCTTCCAGTCTGGAGGAAAGACATATTACGGCATAATCAAGGATGAGGGTGGCGAGAACAAAGTAAAATATTATGACGGCACAACATACAAGGACATAGCATCTCTAAAAGGGGTTGATAATGCTAAGGTCTCTTTTTTTGACAGCGCAGGAAAAAATGTGGAAGGGACCATTAGTATCTCAGGAGAATCGAGTAACCCTTATGCTTCTTTTACATACAAAGACAAGACAACTTCACTTCCAGACTCACTACAGGCTAATCTTAAAGTGAACCCTGTAAAATCTGGAAGCGCTGATCCAATACCTCCTGAAACAAGGGCCCCTGGCGGTGTTGATATAAACGGGGAAAGCTGGGGTGTAGGAGTTGGGAACGGAAACGAATTAAGCATAAGCCAAAATGGGGGGACTGATCCTTTAGGAACTGGGAGCTTGAAGTGGGACTCAGCCAAAAAAGTTTGGTATAATGATGCTTTAGGAAAAATAGATGGGATAGATTCAAGAACAGAATATGCTATAGTAAACTACCAAGGAAAGTTCTATAGGGTTGGACTTGAAGGGGAACAGGTCACAACATCAGATGGTAGTACCTTAAAGACAGAAAAAATGCCAGGCACAGGCCAGGACTACGTTCAGATAGTCAAAAAAGATGGTAGCAAACCTATATGTGATGTAGGAGGCAGCGACTGCAGCACAGTCTCAGACAAGGATATGGCAACCCAGGCAAAGAAGAATACTGAAACACAGCAGACTATGGACACCACCTACAACATTGTCTTCATGCTGTTTAACATGCTCATAGGAGAGACTGTATACAAGCAGGCTCTGCAAAGCTGCGAGGATCAGTATGAGAGCTCAAGAAACGAAAAGGATGAGCCTGCGGTAAGCGTACAGCCTGAGATCGACGTGTACCAGAGAAACTCTACTGACTGCTCGAAGAGGATGAACGAGACTATTGAAGATGCGCAGCTGTATTACTATCATGATATAAAAGATGTCACTGTCGGCTCTGCAGCAGAAAGAAAATATTCCTATGATGTGAACACGGGCTTATATGGTTATAATGTTTCTATGGTTTATCTTAATCCTGAACTCCCTAAGTATGATACTATCAGGTTCTTCATAAAGACTCCTGCTGATGAGGATGTTGGAGTGAAGGAGCTGTCAAGCGAGATAAGCATGGATCATAAGAGCTGGTCAAGGACCCCTCTTGAAAGGGTAGGCGACAGCTATGTAAGAAAGGAAAGGAAAAATGCCACTATAAACTTTAGCTATAACGCAATAGCGCAGCAGCCTGGTGCTGTCTTGACAAACAAGTATGTCCTGACAAGAGAAAAGGCAGGCATGATCACGCAGCCAAACATAACCCTTAATATCAGGATCAACATCAGCCCTGAAAAGACCGAGCAGGTCGATTACGGATTTAAGCATGTCTGGTCATATAATGTCCTTGCATGCAGTCAGGGGATAAATGTTGAAGTGTATCTTAAGTCAAACCTGACAAGAGGGGGGGTGCAGGCTCAGGACAGCAGGAGCATAGGAAGTTTCACGCTTTCAAAAGGACAGTCTGAAACAGAAAAGAAAGAGGAAGCCTATACGTCTGACAATAGATATAGCCAGATATGTATCAAGACGACAGACCCTATGGTTCCGGATGAATGTTTTGAAGGTATAGAAAAAGCGATAAGCTGATCATGTTTGCTGTGTCTGGTTGGTATCCTGAGTCTGGTTTATCTCAACTTGGGATTCTATCTCGACTGTCTGGTTTGCTGTCTGATCCTTCAGTTTTTTAGCATCCTGTATCATGAAACATCCGTCCCGAAGGTATTCTGAGCTTACCTTGTTACATAAATCACTGTCTCCGTTCTGTGCAAAGAGTATGTAGCATGAGTCTCTTCTTGCCTGGCTTGAGACGTAATCGCAAAACACGCTTTTTTGGGTTATCTTTGCAACCTCTATGAAGCATGTGTCAAGAGTGGCCTCATCCTTTATGGACTGGCAGGTGTTTCCGGCAGCTTCTGGATCTGAAGCTGCAAGAGATATCGCTTTCTCATAAGCTTCCTGGGGGTCTAAAAGGTTCTCGTCCTTGTTTGCATAGGGTTCTTCACAATCTGCAGGGCATCTTGAGTGATCCTCATCTTGCTCGCACTGGAAATTTCCGCAGCAGGGAGTTATTGATGTGAAATAGCATTCTCCGTCTACGCAGATGTCGTTGGTGCAAAGGTTACCATCATTACAATCAGGGCTGCACTGCGGCTCGTCACATGCAGTCCCGCAGTTTCCTCCACAGTCAATTCCTGCCTCATCGCTGTTCATTATGCCGTCAAAGCATGTAGGACAGGCTTCGCATACTCCTCCGCAGTCAACTCCTTCCTCGTTTTGGTTCTGGATGTCGTCATAGCATGAGGCCAAATCTTCGCTTGGCTGCACCGATGGCTCTCCTTCAGTAGGGACTATGCATGATCCTCCTGAGCATACGTATCCTGTGTCACAGTCTGAGTCATAGTAGCAGTCTGGCTGCGCTTTCTCAAAGCAGTCTCCGTTTAAGCATTCATATCCTTCCTGACAATCATCATCTGATGAGCAAGTGTTTTCTGACACTACGCATGATCCGGAAGAACAAGTGTATCCTTGCGCGCAGCTGCTGTCAGACGTGCATTCTGGCTCTGGTTCAAGCGAGCCTGAACCTGGCCTGAGAAGGAAGTATGAGACTGCAATCCCTGCAATGATCGCTATGATCACGAATACTGCAAGGATCATTATCATGTTTGGCTTTTTGCCTTGCTGCTGGGGCTGGCTGCTGTAGTTATAAGATGAGTTGACTTCCCTTATAGCTGCATCTATGTTAGCTATGTTATAGCCTGCTTTCCAGAGGAAATTCCTTATGGATGCTATGTCATACCCCTTTTTTAGATTGTCAACTATATACTTGACCAGCTGCGGATCAGCCATAAGCCACCCTACTGGGATTCAGATATTTAAATTTGTTGTTTATGCCTAGTATCCAATACAAAACATAAAAATATTTAAACCAAGATTAAAACACTTATCCTGGGGGAAACATGGAACCACAGCAAAAAAGGCATACTGCGCTCAAGGTCAGGGTGAGTGACATTTCTGGAGGCAAGTATGTCAAGAATGAGGGGCTTGAGCCTAACTACATATTCACCAAGAGCGGGATGAAGGTCTCACGGGCTAACCTGTTCGGTGTAGTTGTCTCTGTTGATGACAGCCAATCATCAAAGGTTCTGACTGTGGATGATGGGACTGGCAAGATCAATGTTTTCTCGTTTGATGATTCTGTAAGCTTTGATGGACATTCTGTCGGGGATGCTGTGATGGTCATAGGACGGCCAAGGGAGTACAACAACGAAAAGTACATCGTTCCTGAGATCGTAAAGAAGATCAAGGACCCTGCATGGATAAGGCTGAGGGGGCTTGAGCTTGAAAGAGCGTACTCAAAGCTTCCTTCCCACCAGGAGACTGATGAAGAGGATGTTGAGAACCTTCCTACAGTTGAAGAGCTTTCTTTTGAGGAGATCGAGGAGAGCGTAGATGAGGGTGAAAAAGACCTTGACCTTATAGAGAAGGTCTATAAGATAATAAAGGAAAAAGATGGCGGCAGGGGAGTCAGTTTTGATGAGGTAGTAAGCATTGCAGGGACAAAGGAAGCTGAATCTGTCATCGAGACCCTTCTTAAGAGAGGGGAGATATTTGAGATAGCTGCAGGAAGGCTAAAGGTGCTTGAATGATCCTTTTTCTCAGAATAGTGCAGGTGTTATAAATACCTCTATTAGCGCCGCGACAAAAAGCATGACTATGGATATTATTATGAGGTCTGCTGAGTCAAGTATTATCTTCTCGAACTTCTTTGTCCCGAAATCGTGCCTGATGATGGCAACAGAGATTATGCCTCCTGCAAGTCCTCCGATAAAATATGCGAGGATCTCCCAAAAGCCGTGTGTCGCGTACCTAAATACCCCGAGCACGCTTATCGACATGTAGTTTCCTACCCCTACAGCGCCGGCAGATGCTGCAAGCGCTGCTATCTTTGACCTGATGAAGTTGCCTATAGCGACCCCTATCACAGATGCGTTCCATGTCAGGACAAATATGGCTCCTACTCCGTAGACGAACGCGAATGCTATGCAAAAGATAAGGACCCATAGGTTGTTTATGAATATCTTGACCAGGTTGCTTGTCGCTCCAAAGTTTCCTGTCAGCGGCTCGACAACCCTTGCGTTGATGGATGTTATGGTATGTGACTGGACCGAAAACAATAGGGTTGATGTGTCTGCAGGAAGAAGAAGGTACCAAAGCGTGCATGATACTGTTATGCCGAAGAAAAGCATCATGAAAAATGTCAGGGCCTTTCCATGCTCCTTCAGTATCCTCTTTTCATCGTCATATTCCAGGTCTTTTTTTTCCTCCATCCTTATCGTAGCATACATGATAGGGGTGCATGCCATGACAGTGAGGAAGACCATCACAAGGCTTGAGTAGTCACGAAATATCTTCAGGCTGATGAGTATCGCTATCGAATTATAGACCAGGCCTAAAAAGAACATCTCCCATGGCTTCTTCTCTGCCTTGAGGGGATTGATAAGTGATTCTATGACCATCCAGAATACTTAAGGAGACGTGTTTATAAAATTTTTGTTTAGCTGGTTAACTTATGTTCTTGCTCCATGAAAGAAGTACACATGGGAACTAACAAACATACCGAAAACTTTTTATACCCCTGACCTTAATAAATAGGGATGCGACCAAAAACAAGCAAGATTCTGTTTGTAACCTTTGTTGTCATGATTCTGGCACTTGTAGTGTTAAGTGGATGCAAGAGTGCAAAAAGGGATTTTGAAAAAAAGATAGATAACGGAACTCTTAGTGCTGCAGACGCCAAAAAAGAAGAGGCCAAAAGGACCTGCGAAGGTCTTGAGGCATGCGGAGCAGCAGGCTCCTGCACAAAAGGCACTTTCAGAGGAGATTGTGATGCAGCTACTGAGATGTGCAACTGTGCTGACTCAAAGAACTGTATCTGTAATTCTCATGAGACTACTGACGGGGTTGCTAAGTGCACAAGCTGGTCTTGCGATGTCATAACGACGACTGCGCTTGACATAAACACTTCAGAATATGCTGATCTTGGAAGCGGTGATTACTCATTTAAGCCTGACAAGAACTATAATCTTAGGGCAGGCCAGAAGTATAATATAGTGATGGGAAACGACAAGGTTCTTTTCCAGCCAGACACCAGCCCATCTATATATTCCAGCGTCACCTATTACCTGACAAAGAACGCTGACGGAACATACAAGCTGGGGACAACCCCTCCTTGAATTCTTTGATTTTTTGGATTCTTCCTCAATCAAAACGAACTTTGTTCAATTAAGTTTTTAAATATGAACTCCTTATTTCTGCAGATCATGGATAAAAAGCTATTCGGAACAGATGGTATCAGGGGGGTCGCAAACATAGAGCCTATCACCCCTGAGACTGCTATAAAGGTAGGTAAGGCTGTAGCTCATGCGCTAAGAAACGGAAAGAAAAGGCCTGTGATACTCATAGGAAAAGACACCCGGCTTTCAGGATACATGATAGAGTATGCGCTGACTTCAGGGATCTGCTCGATGGGAGCAGACGTGCTTCTGGTCGGCCCTATGCCCACTCCTGCTGTCGCGCATCTTACAAAGTCATTTGCTGCAGATGCAGGGGTCATGATCTCAGCCTCGCATAATCCTTACGAGCATAACGGGATAAAGATATTTGACAAGGACGGCTTTAAGCTTTCTGACGAGATCGAAAGGGAGATAGAGCGCCTCGTTTTCTCAAAAGATATTGACAACGACCATATAAAGGGGGAGAAGATAGGCAAAGCTTTTCGCATAGGTGATGCTAAAGGAAGGTACATAGAGTTTGCAAAAAGCTCTATCCGGAACAACTCGCTTTCTGGGCTGAAGGTAGTGCTTGACTGTGCAAACGGCGCAGCATATGATATAGCCCCCCACATATTTCGCGAGCTTGGCGCAGAAGTCATAATCCTTAACAACCATCCTGACGGACTTAACATAAACAAAGAATGCGGAGCCATGCATCCTGAAGTGATAAGAAAAAAGGTCATAGAAGAGAAGGCAGATATAGGCATAGCTCTTGACGGCGATGCAGACCGGGTCATCATGGTCGATGAGAAAGGTGATGTGCTTGATGGTGACCATATTATGGCTGTCTGCGCGCTTGAGATGAAAAAAGAGTCATTGCTGAAAAATGATTCTGTTGTGGTCACTGTCCTTAGCAACCTGGGCTTTGAAAGGGCTCTTGAAGAGAAGGGCATAAAGGTCATAAGGACTGCTGTGGGAGACAAGCCTGTCGCAGAAGAGATGAGAAAAGGAGGATATAATTTTGGCGGCGAGCAGTGCGGACACATAATCTTTCTTGACTTCAGCACTGCAGGAGACGGGACTATCACCGCACTACAGCTTATGAACATAGTCAAAAACAGCGGGAAGAAGCTTTCTTCGCTTAAGTCCTGCATGAAGAGCTATCCTCAGATCATAAAGAACCTTGAGGTCAAGGAAAAAAAGCCGATAGGATCCATGAAAAACGTGGTTGATGCCATAAGAAAAGCTGAGGAAATTCTAGGTAACGATGGAAGGCTCCTTGTAAGGTACTCAGGGACTGAGAACAAGGCAAGGATAATGGTAGAAGGAAGGGATGAAAAGCAGATAAAGGAGATAGCTGAGTCCATATCAAAAGAGATCAGGAAGGTACTGCCATGATGCAGGCAGTCATACTTGCAGCTGGAAGCTCGACAAGGACTTATCCGCTAACTTCAAACAAGCCAAAGCCCATGCTTAAGGTTCTTGACAAGACTATCCTTGAACATAATCTTGACCAGCTGATCCTCACAAAAAAGGTATCAGAAGCCATAATAGTTGTGGGATACAAGAAAGAAGTGATAATGGAACGTGTTGGCAGGGATTACAAGGGGCTAAAGATAACCTATGTCATACAGGAGAAGCTTGACGGGAACGGCGGGGCTATTATTGCCTGCAAAGACTTCCTAAAAGACGCTTTTATGGTGATTAACGGGGATGACATGTATTCTTACAAGGATATGCTAAGATGCCTTGGCCATAAGTACTGCGTGATGACGCAGGAAGTGAAGGATCCTGAAAAGTGGGGGGTATTCACGCTAAAGGAAGGGAAGGTTGAATCGTTTGAGGAGAAGCCGCAAGATCCTAAGTCTAACCATGCAAACGTCGGCCTTTACGTCTTTGACAAGAAGATATTTGGATTTACTCTTAAGCCGACAAGGCGAAAAGAGATCGAGATTACTGATTACATAACGTTTCTGGTGCAGGGAAAAGATGACGTTTTCTGCGAGACTGTTTCAGATTACTGGGTTCCTGTGGGTTACCCTTGGCATTATCTTGAAGCTAATGTTTTTTTCCTCAGGAAGCTTGCAAAAGAAAAAAATGACAAGCCTGTGATAGAAGGGAATGTTGAGGATAACGTGACCATAAGGGGTTTTGTGTCAGTAGGCAAAAATACTATCATCAAGTCAGGGACCTACATCGAAGGCCCGGTTTTTATAGGGGAAAACTGTGTCATAGGCCCTAACGCTTACCTTAGGCCTGACACGATAATAATGGAAGGTGTCAAGACAAGGGCAGAGATCATTGATTCTGTGATCATGGAGGGCACTACAGCAAAGCATGAATGCTACCTTGGCCATTCTGTAGTCGGAGAAAACTGCAACATAGCTGCCGGGACGATAACTGCTGATTTTCGTCATGACGGGAAAGAACATCTTACGCTTGTGCAGGGAAAGAAGGTCGATACCAAAAGGAGAAAGCTCGGTGCTTTCATAGGTGACAATGTCAACACAGGCATCGGCACCCTTATCTATCCTGGAAGGAAGATATGGCCCGGAAAAGGGACTCTTCCAGGAGATATAGTCAAAGATGATATAGAGGGTTAGGATGTGCGGCATATTTGGCTATATCGGAAAGGATGATGCTGTTAAAAGAATCCTATTTGGCCTGAAAAGGCTCGAATATAGGGGGTATGATTCATGGGGGGTGGCGGTGCAGTCAGGCAGTGAGATATATATCAGTAAAAAAGCAGGCAAGATAGCTGACATGACAGCTGAAAAAATAAATCTGCCAAAAAGCAACATCGGAATCGGGCACACTAGGTGGGCAACAACAGGTAAGGTAAGTGATATAAACTCCCATCCGCATGCTTCAAGCGACAGGTCATTCGTTCTGGCGCATAATGGCATAGTTGAAAACTACAAGGAGATCAAGAAAGGTCTGGCTAAAAAAGGATACAAATTCGAAAGTGAGACAGATACTGAAGTCATAGTAAGGCTGATAGAAGATAAATGCAAAAATAACCTTGACTTCAGGAGCGCAATCCAAGAAGCTTTCGCAGAACTTGAAGGAAGGAACACGATAATAATCCTAAAGGATAATGCGCAGGAGATATATGCCGTAAGAAACGGCTCTCCTCTGGTAGTAGGACTTGATAAAAATAATAGTGATATCTACCTGTCTTCAGACACGCTGTCTTTTGCACCATTTGTGCAGGATATCATCGTGATGGACAACAGGCAGATGGTGCATGTCAACAAAAGCAAGATAAGTGTTTATGACATAGAAAATGGCAAGGAAGTCTCTCCAGTTGTTGAAAAGCTGGATATGAAAAACGACAAGGTCGACAAGGAAGGATATGACCACTTCATGATCAAGGAGATAAATGAGGATCCTTATGTTGTACAGCAGGTGATCAACCAGGACAGGGATAAGATCGAAGAGCTTGCAGAGCAGATAAAAAGATCAAAAAATGTCTATGTCATCGGCTCTGGAACAACAGGCATCGCTTCAGCCCAGATAGCATATTACCTAAGGACATACGGAGGAATCAAGGTAGTAAACCTTATTGGAGCAGAATCGACAGAATACTTCGGATTGTTCGGTGAAGATGATCTTCTCATATCGCCATCACAGAGCGGCGAGACAGCAGACGTGCTTGAGGTGCTTGAGATCGCAAAATCAAAAGGCGCCAGGATTGCATCATATGTCAACATGGCTGGCTCTGCGATGACAAGAATATCAGACTTCAGGTTCATGACTAATGCCGGGCCGGAGATATGCGTAATGTGCACAAAGGTATTTGTTTCACAGCTGGCATGGGGATACCTTCTGGCAAAAACACTTTCCGGAAGATATGATGAAGGGATAGAAAACCTGAAAGAGCTTATAAAAAACATGAACTTCTACCTTGAAGACAAGAAAAGCATGCAACAGGTGATGGATCTTGCACATGAACTGGCACATGTAAAAGATGTTTTCCTCATGGGGAAGGCCCAAAACCTGCAGATAATGAATGAAGCTATGGTAAAGCTGATCGAAGGAACATACAAACACGCCCATGCAATCCCTGCAGGAGACCTCAAACATTACGCCATAACCCTCATGGAAAAAGGAGTCACTGTAATCGCGGCAGTGTCAAATGACAAGGTCAGATCAGACATGCTAAACGCGATCAATGAAGTCAAGGCGAGGGGATCGACTGTCATAGGGCTCGCTCCGGAGAACAATGAGCTATTCGATCATCTTATAAAGGTCCCTGACACGAAAGAGACCAGCGCGATCATGAACATTATGCCCTTGCAGCTGCTTGCGTATTTTCTTACAGTAGAGCTTGGCAATGATGTGGACAAGCCGAGAAACATTGCAAAGTCATGTACTGTGAAATAGAAAACATGCTATAACAAATGGCTAATCATTATTACTCGCCTGTCCCCAACCTAAAAGAGATAGTATCATGCTCGATTTTAAGCCTAGAAGTTGATGGCAAGGTCAAGAAGCTCTTTCTTGTAGTTGATGAATATGTTTATCAGCTCCTTGTTCGATATTATCCCTACGAGCCGGTTATCGTGCAGCACTGGAAGCCTCTTGTAATGGAATGCTTTCATCTTGTTTGCTGCGTCTGTGGCTGAGTCCTCATCTGAGACGAAGACCAGCTTTTTTGTCATTATGTCTTCCACAAGCACCTTTTCAGGGCTGAGCTTCCTTACGATGACCTTCTTCAGGATATCAGTATCAGATATCACCCCTACAGGGTTCTTTATTATGCCCTGTCCTTCTATAACGACAAGAAGCCCTGTGTCTGACTCAGCCATCACTTTTGCAGCGTCAAACGCAGTCTTTTTTGGAGAGATCGTCCTGACATCAGGGTTCATCAGATCTTTTACCTTGACCATACCACCTAAAAAAGAGAAGCGGGTTTATATAATTTGCTTTGGGATGGCTTGATTGCAAGTTAAGGTTTGCCATCAGTTTTGTGAGCTTCTTAAATGACATATTAAGGCTGACTAAGGGGGGTGCCCCATATGGGGAAGTCAGCCATACATCGAGGATAAGCACAAGCGAACCCACCTTTTACAAAAAGCTGGATCAAAAGAAGCATGACATAAAGTCATGCATCGCGGCTATCTGCTTAATTGGAAAGCCGCGACAACGGGCTTCACGCCCGTTATGTTTTCGCCAGCCTTTATTAAAAGGCTGATGGCAAACTTATGCAAAGCATAAAACTTGCAATCAAGCCTTCGAGAAAGGAAAAAGCAACAAATCAAAAGCTTTATAAATACATCGTGCAATAATGCTCACTAATGATAATCAACGTTATTTATAAACAATAATAATTATCAATAATGTTGAGCAATAATGCACAATGAGTAAGAAAAAAATAGATCTGATAATAGAACTATTGAAAAAGAAAACTGACGGGCTTACGATAGTTGAGATAGCTAAAGAACTCAAGATATCAAGAAACACCGCAGCTGTCGCACTGGCAGAGCTAAAAGGGGCAGATAAGATACGGGTGCGGCAGGTAGGGATGGCAAAACTGCATTACTTGAAATGAAACAAAAAAGGGGTAGGTTGGATGTCAGGGCTAGCTTGATAGTCCTGCTTGTGGTATCGTTTTTCATAGCCAAAGGAGTCTTGGCAGTCATCGAAGACAACATGACTGTAAAAGATTGGAACAAAAGCATTCCTGAAAACCTATATGAGGCTGGCAGGATCGGCATAGGTTATGGCAATAGCAACTTTAGCAATATCAGCCTTAGTATAAATGAAGATAACGACAGCGAGACAAAAAACCCTCCTGATCTTATACAAGATCTTCTTTGGCAACCTGAAAAGGATACTTTTGAGACCGAACATGAGATTGAGATAGACCTTGACAGCCTTGTTTCAAAAGAAGGGTGTACGTTCATCAGCACGCAGCCTGAAAACTCTGTTGTAGAAGTCAAGCGCAATGATCTTTTGTTCTCATCAAACATATCAGGCGAATATATGCTTACAGTATATGCTTTTCATTCAAACAAAAGCGTCTCAGGAGACATTAGGATCATCGTGGGAAAAAATGAAGATTCCGGCCTAGATCAGCCAGAAGAGAGTAATGTCAGTTCTTCAGATATTGAGGGAGTGGCTGAAAACGTAACTGACATAGGGGAGAACAGTACAGGCATAAATGATTCAGATGTTTCCAGACAGGTAAACATAACTTCACTTTCTGAATATGATGAGCAGGGCATTGCAGTGATAAACCAGCCTGTTGCCTGGAAAAAGACAGTTAGGTCACAGACATTGGTCAATGGCACGCAGATAAGCCTTGCTGGAGCCATAAACTATTCTATCACGATGATCGACGGATCAGAAAGGGCAGTGAACACAAGGGAGATCGTCCAAAAAAAGGAGGAGGGAAAAAGCGCTGGTGAGAGCATTAAGCAGATAATAGTCGAAGATGGGTTTAGAGAGCTTGAGATCGAGTATTACACTCAAGGGCCTGAGTCATACGAGGAAGATGTGCCTGGGGGTAAGAAAGTGACGATATCTTCGGGCGTCCATTACACAAGCATACAAGCTTATTCAGACGTGCCTGGTGTTCCTGCAGTGGATATAATGCTTTATCACATTGAGAACAACACTCTTGTTCCTGTAAGTTTTACTGTGGTGGATAAGGATGATGACGGGCTTATAGAAAGGATAATGTGGGTCGTTCCTCACCTTTCGACACAGGTGTACCAGATATCTTTCAGGCAACCTACACTTTCCCATAAGGCAATCACTTACAATAACTATGCAATTATCAATGTGTCTGTCAATGCTTCAAGCCTTTCACAGTTCAGGTTCAACTGGAACGGCACAAATTACACGATATATAACATTTCTCTTGTCTGCAGGCTTAATTTTGACAATGTGTCTTCCCTGTCAGAATGCACGACAAGAGGCCAGAAAGGCTGCCTAAAAGACATAAGCCTTAAGCAGAACAATGGCACTCTTGGAAACTCATCTCCTGGATCTGATCCTTCATGGGTTTCAAACGGAAAGTACGGAGGGGCGTTCTATTTTGATGGGAATGACAGGATAACTGTCAACAACTCTAAAAATCTTAATTTCAGCAGGATGGTTACAAACTTCACGATAGGCATGTGGATAAACACTAACTGCACTAATTGCAGTATATTCACATTAGACTACATAGGGTTTGACAGGCTGATCTATCTTAACAATTCAGGAAACATATGCCAGCGCGTATGGAATGACCAGACAATTTGCACGACTGGAAAAAACTATGCTGATAACAGATGGCACTATGTTGTGCAGAGGATGGACAATTTTACTGGACAAAGCATCTTTGTTGATGGTATCAGTGTTGCAAACGGGTCAAGAAAAGCGTCAGATTTTACTTGGGCAAGAACTGCGTTTATCGGATATGCGATGGATGCGCAGATGAAATATTTCATAGGCAGGATAGACGAGTTTTCAATATGGAACCGCAGCCTTTCGAATCAGGAGATATATGAGATGTACGCATCAAACCTGGGAAGGACCGGTCCAGACACATGGAACTTTTACATCAACCAGAGCAGGAATGCTACATTGGGACTCTCAAACGGGCTTTACAGCTACTCAGCATTTGCGGCCGACTCTCTTGGCGGGTCTAACACTACTGGAAAAAGGTTCCTGTCAGTAGGCGATGATTACTCGACATCTGACCTGGAGTATCTTTCACCTACCCCGTCAAACAACAGTGTCCAGTCAAATCGGTTTGTCAGGATAAACGTGTCTATATCTGAGCCTAACCTAAAAGAGTTGAAGTTTAACTGGAACGGCACTAACTTCACGATATATAATGATTCTCTTGTGCTGATGATGAATTTTGACAATGTTTCCGAATTAGGTGAGGATGGTACTTATGTTGTTGATTTGGGTAGGGAAGGAAATGATGGTACAGTTAATGGCCCGGTATGGAAATCTTTAGGCAAATTTGGCGGGGCCTTTGAATTTGATGGTGATGATGACTATATCAATTGTGGTAATGACAGCAGCTTTAACATGGGAAGTCATGATTTTACGGTCTCAGCTTGGATAAATACCACGGTCTCATCAGGGTATAATTTGATCATATCTAAAGGCAGTTGTGGTGGAGGAGGGAAAAGGTATAACTTGTGGGGTTATCGACAGGAGACTTCATCTTCTGCTTTGATTATCGATGATGATACTGGATGTGGTGCTCCTGAAGTCCATGGATCGACCCACATAAACGATGGAAAATGGCACCATATCACCGGTGTGAAAGACGGCAATTACTTAAGGATATATATTGATGGAAAGGAAGATAGCACCCCTACCGACATCTCTACCTGTGGTCCTATTGATGATACAGTCAGGAATCTTACGATTGGTGTGTCTAGTTGTGATGGGACCAGTTATAATTTCAATGGCACGATCGATGAAGTTAGGGTATGGAACCGTTCCTTGTCATCAGAGGAGATCTATGAACAATATGCTTCAAACCTTAATAAGGTAAACCAGACGCACTGGAACCTATATGTCAACCAGAGCATGAACTCAACAGTAGGGCTAAGTGAAGGTACATATACATATCAGGTCTTTGCAAAGGACACAAATGTAAACTCTAACTCGACACAAGTTAGGCAGATAACAATTTCATATTGTCCCGAGAATATGGAAGGAACTGGAACGCAGGATGATCCTTGCATGATAACTGACTGCTCAGATCTTCAGGCAATAAATGAGTCATTGACCTATTTTTATGCTCTTAATAACAGCGTGAATTGTAACATATCCCCATTTAATCATGGAGAAGGGTTTATCCCCATAGGGAACGGAACGCAATCTTTTAAGGGGGATCTTGATGGAAGGAACCTTACGATCAATGGGCTTTTCATCAATAGGTCTACCGGGGACAACCAGGGGTTGTTTGGGTCAATATCTAATGCTACATTAAGGAATGTCGGACTAACAAATGTCAGCATCCTTGCAAGGTACCGCGTGGGTGCGCTTGTTGCCAGGCCTACAAACCATAGCTTGATCGAAAATTGTTATGCGATCGGTATCATAAACAGTACACAGGCAAGTACTACAGGCTATTCACAGATGGGAGGGCTTGTTGGCGCTACATACATCACAAATATCAAAAACTCATATGCAAGTGTTGATGTCTACGCCACAGGCTATCGTGCGGGAGGTTTTGTCGGACAGCTTTGGAGAGAGACGACTGATGCTGAAGGGACAAGTGTTGTTGAGAACTGTTATAGCACAGGAAATGTCATTGGTGATTCCAGCACAGGGGGTTTTGTCGGATATTGTTATGGAACTACAATAAATAATTCATTTTCCTTAGGTAATGTAACGCGAAATACAGGAGAAGCAGCCACAACATTTGGGGGGTTTGTAGGATACAATACGTACACGACGATAAAAAATTCTTATAGTATAGGGAGTGTCTTTTATGCTGGAGCAGCTGCTCCGACAGATAAGGGATTCTGCGGAGATGATATCGATACTGCACAAAACAATTTCTTTGATAGTAGTGCAAGCAACCAGGATACTGCAACTGGAGCGACTGCAAAAACAACACAACTCATGAAAAACATAAGCACATTCTCTTCTTGGAGCATAAGTGCAACCCAAATTGATCAAAATGACGGATACCCTTATCATGCATGGAAAGCAAATATTACTAATTATGAATGGATTATATATGATCCAGCACCAAAGATAAGTTTCGTATCTCCAACACCATCAAATGCGACAAGTCAAATAACAAGATATGCAAGGCCAAATATCAGCATAACAGAATCAAACCTTAAGGAAATAAAGTATAACTGGAATGGAACAAACTTTACCATGTACAACGATTCATTGGTCTTGATGCTAAATTTTGATGATTGGACAAGGCTAAACGATACGTCAAGAAATGCAAATCATGGAAATTGCACTAGTTGCCCAGTGTATGTATCTGATGGGAAACATGGAGGAGCATATAATTTTACTGCAGGAAACAATGATCATATTGATTGCGGTAACGATTCTAGCCTGTCTTTTGGTGCAGGTAAAAGCTTTTCGTATTCTCTCTGGTTTAGGTGGGATTCAAACCAGACTGGGTGGAAGGGACTGATATATCACGATTCTGCTGCAAAATCTCAGGGGCACATGGGGATTTCAGATACAGGAAAGTTAAGTGCTGGAACAGGAGATGGGAGCACCTGGCAGACCCATCAGTCTTCTTATGCAGTCCCTATAGGCAGCTGGGTCCATGCTGTTGTTACTATGAATAGGGTTACAAATACAATGGTCATTTACGCTAATGGGATAAATGTGGGGAACTGGAGTCACAATTATGTTCCAAATGCAGCTACTGTTGGTTTAAGGATCGGGGAAGGGAATGTTGGTGGAGAGTATTTTGATGGAAAGATTGACGAAGTAAGGATATGGAACAGAAGCCTTACAGCTGCAGAAGTCTATCAGCAGTATGTTTCAAACCTGCAAAAAATAAACTCAACACACTGGAACATGTGGGTCAACCAATCAAGGAATGCAACGACCAGTTTGTCTGATGGCACTTATTCATACCAGGTATTTGCAAAAGATACAAACAATTTCCAAAATTCAACGGAAAAAAGGGTTCTGACAATTAGTTCAGATATAATTCATCCGATACTTCACTATCTCTCTCCAACACCAACAAATGCAACAACACAATCAGCTAGATACGTAAGGACAAATATTAGCATAACGGAATCAAACCTTAAGGAAATAAAGTATGATTGGAATGGTACAAATTTCACATTGTACAACAAATCATTGGTCTTGATGCTAAACTTTGACAATGTGTCTGCTTTGGGAGAGAGTAGCACTCATGCTGCAGACATAAGCTTGTATGGGAACAATGCAACAATATATGGCAGTCCTGCATGGAATGAAACGGGAGTTTATGGGCGTACTCTAAACTTTGATGGTGTTGATGATCGCATTGATATCGCAGATCACAATAGTCTTGATATTGGTGCAAATGAGGATTTCTCATTCACATTTTGGCTGCGATTTGATGGTACGTATCAAAGGTTTGTCACAAAAAAGATTATTGATACTGCGGATACCGGATGGGGTTTTTGGCTTGGCTCACCATCCTATACAGTCCACCCAAGCATGTGTAATGGGGCAACGTGCCCATATACTGCCACCATAGATTTGGATGATAGCAATTGGCATTTTGTGGCAATCACTATTGACAGGGACGGCAATTGTGTAAACTATCGTGATGCAAATATTACTAATATTACTGATTGCTCATCATGGGCTGCTACAGATTTATCTAACAGCAGAGTGGTGAGGTTTGGGACAGATATTGATGACAGTGATTACTTTTTCCATGGTGATGTTGATTCGTTTGCTTTGTGGAACAGGAGCCTTACAAAAGCAGAAGTATACCAACAGTATGCTTCAAACCTGCAAAAAATAAATTCAACATACTGGAACTTGTATGTAAACCAGAGCAAGAATGCAACAACCGGTTTGTCTGATGGCACTTATTCATACCAGGTATTTGCAAAAGATACAAGTAATCTTCAGAATTCAACAGAAAAAAGGTTTGTTACAGTTACTAATGGTTATGGGTCGTCTGAAGTACCTGCAGTATCTTGTGCACAGATACTTGCAAGCGGAAATTCTACAGGTGATGGATTGTATTGGATCGATCCTGATGGTTCAGGCCCAATTGTCAAATTCAGCGTTTATTGTGATATGACCTCAGCTGATGGTCCATGGACTCTTGTTGCAAAAAAGACAAATGCCCAGGTGTTTAAGCCACAGTACTTCTGGAGCCATAATTACACCCCTATCAACTATTCGAGTGATCCAACAAGCTCAACAATTTACAAATCCTGGGATAATCTATCGTTCTCATCAATAAGAATTATTGATCATGTGAATGGGTTTGACTATTCAATAAATCTAACAAATTCCTCAATGAGAGCTCAAATTAGAACCTGTGAAAAACAGTACGTCAACATTTCGAGAAGGATCAATTCCACATTATATCTGGACATCTGCAGGTCATTTAATGAAGGGCTGGATGGAGAATCATTCTTTTTAGGATATGCAAGTCAGTCATCTTGCTCAGGGGATTATTGTGCTTTAGAATCAGGAGGGTACTCTTCATTTGATACAAAAGCAACATATCTTAATTCTGACAGCTATCATAATAACTATGGCAATGTTTCAGTGTATGTTAAGGGAAATTATACTGGAACATCTCAAAGCGTAACAAGTGCCCAAAGGATAACTTTTGCGTCTCCTACGCCTGCAAATGCCTCATCACAATCTGCAAGATATGTGCAGATTAACGCAACGATAGTTGAACCTGATCTGGCGAGCTTAAAGTATAATTGGAACGGGACAAATTTCACTTTGTATAACAGATCACTGCTGCTAAAGCTTGATATGGACAGATTGTCATCTGAAGAGTCGATCAATGCAACATTTAGCATGTCAACAAGCGGAAATTCCTATGTGTACTATGATCTTACAAGTGTTTCTGATTATGTTGTTCAATCAGGAGACTATCTTGAATATGATGTTTTCTGGGACAGTTCGGCTGCTAAGATAGCTTTTGATTATACGACGTCTGATGAGACTGCACTAAGGGGGGAGTCAACAGCAAACGACCAGTATGGCCTTAATGCACATCCAAATACGCTGCTTTCATCTAGGGCATTAAAGCAGTGGTATCACCGGAGGATTCCGATCCCTGCAACTCATGTTGGAAAGACTATCCAGTACTATGATATCGTATGTGAATCTGACACGTCTGGACGGTATACTGGATACCTGGACAACATACGCATCACAGATGGCAACGGAACAACAAGAAAGAACATCTACAATAATGGCTCGTTTACAAGCGCTGCTCATACGGCTGTGTCAGGTTCGTTGGTCACTCTTTCAAATACATCAAAAGGCCCATTTAGGGCAAATGATTCATCGATGCATGCGATCAATGGCACAGTATATAGCGCCCAGGTCATCAGCTCTGGAAAGTATGGTGGTGCCCTGAGCTTTGATGGCAGCAATGATCTTGTTGCAATTTCTTCAACATACAACCTCACAAATGGAAACCTGAGCGCTTCAGCATGGGTTAACCTGGATTCCGCAAGCGAAGATGGGGCATTCATCAAGATTGGAGATTCATCAACCGGCTTTGGTATAGGGGTCGGCGCATCAACTTTTGATGATTCTGGCAACAACCTGATCATGCTGTATGAAGGCATCCGATGGATCGATACAAATGTAAACATCGGCACAGGCTGGCATCATGTAGCTATGGTTGTTGACAAGGATGGTGAGCCAAGCGGATATATCGACGGCAAAAAGGTCTACTCAGACACGCTTAATAGTGATGGTCTTGTGCCAAAAGGGAATGTAACCTATATTGGAGGCTATGCTGCAAGGTATGTTGATAGTTATATTGATGAAGTGATGATCTGGAACAGAAGCCTTACAAAAACAGAAGTATATGAGATTTATGCAACAGACATCAAACGAAAAAATCAGACTCACTGGACTTTGTGGGCCAACCAAAGTAAAAACTCCACTGCTTCGCTTAGTGAAGCCTCATATGATTATCAAATCTTTGCAAAGGATTCCTTAAATAATCAGAATAAGTCAGAAAAAAGGTATGTCACGATATCTCTTGCTGATGCTTGCGTGAACCTTGATGACACAAGTACGTTTGGTACGAAGATAAGAAATAACTCTTTAGGTTATTTTGTGAACTCAAATATTACCCTATGCACAAGAACATATAACAAGACAAAAACCGTTCTTATGGCAAATTCAAGCAATATCATCATAGACTGTGACGGATCTATGATCAGTGGGGCTTTAAAGCCATCAACAAAGGGTATTTCTGCAACTCTCCCGAAAGTTACGATACAAAACTGTGTATTTTACAGGACGTACACCGGCGTCTATTCATCAGCCGGTTCAACCACGGTGCTAAACAACAGTTTTGTGCAAAACAATAGGGGGTATGAGTGCTATTCCTGCCAGAACAGCTCGGTAAAGGAAAATTATTTTGCGTCAAGCCAGGATTCAAATATCTATGCAAGCGACGGAAAATATAATAATTTCACGAATAACACGATAAGACTGGCAAAAGCGTATGACATATATTTTACGGGGAAATCACAAGGAAATCGTATCTACGATAATCTTATCAACAGTTCTGCATCAAAGCCTATAAAGCTTCCTTCCAGCCAGAACCTGTGGAACAGGACAAGCAGTGCAGGACAAAATATCGTCGGCGGACAGTATATGGGCGGCAATTTCTACGCAAATATCCTTGGGACAGGATACTCCCAAAAATGTGCTGATTCAGACCTTGACAGCATATGCGATGATCCCTATATGGTGTTTAATGCGAACAATTATGATTACTTGCCGCTTGCAATCACTTCAGGTATGGATCATGTCCCCCCCTCAGTGACTATCGTTTCACCATCAAACAACACATTTGTGAACGGCAATGTATCGGTCTATGTTTCTGCAACCGACAATACAGGCATAAAAAATGTTGTCTACCGTGTAAAAAATTCTACAATAAGCAATGTGACAATCTGCAATGAGAGTTCCTCTCCATACAGCTGCACATGGCACACCAGAGATTATGCTGATTCGTCTGAAGGGTATGATCTGTCGGCAACTGCTTATGATTATGCAGGCAACACCGCATCATACCTTGTCCATTTTACGATTGACAGGTCCATCCCTTATTCAAAGGATGTCCAGGCTGTCTATCCGCCAGGAAGATCATCAGTCCGTGATGGGCAGAGGTTTTCCTTAAAGGTAAATGTCTCTGATTCTGAGGATGTAGGTGCAGGCATCAACACTACAGAGGTGTCTCTGGTATATCTTAATTCCTCGGGGAACGTTACGATGGTTCTTGGGTCAGGATCAAGGACCACAGGGCACTGGAGCCTTTGGAATACCAGCCTGACCACAAGCTTAGCTACAAGCGGATATTCATATGCTCCCCTTTATGTCTATGATAATGCGACCCCCCTAAATAATATCAGATCAAGTGACCGGTTCTTCGTTTATCTTGATAATACAGCCCCGACATATGCCAATATGACAAATACAGATGCTTATGATGATGAGCAGGTGTATCTGACACTAAATGCGTTTGATGATCATCTGCTTGATAGGGTCATCTTGTCCACGAACTTTTCAGGAACATGGGTAAATGAGACTGCCCAAACCCTGTCCTACAATGCATACCCTGTCTCTTTTGCAAAGACTGCAACTTCAGGGATACTCTCATACAAGTTCTTTATCTTTGATGAGGCTGGAAATTCTAACGAGACTGCAGTAGGTTCATTTTCAACCATGGGCCCAAGGCCCCAGTTTACTGTTGTCCAGATATCTCCTGAAGAAAATTCAGTATTTTCAAGCGCATCTGCAAACCTGACATTCAAGTACTACAATGGAGAAGGTGTTAACTGCTCGCTTTTCATCGACAATATCCTTAATTTTACTATCCAGAATCCGTTAAATATGACAGTCCTGAACTTCACGCGCCCGATAGCCGATGGCACTTATTCATGGTATGTATCATGTTTTGATAACATCACGAACTCAAGCTCTGCAACTTCTGCAAGGGGGTTTACTGTTGATCTTTCAGCCCCAGTTGTCTCGATCTTGTACCCTTCTGAAACAACTTACGCTTCACTGATCTCAGATCTTAGCTTCAACTATGCTGAAAACAACCCCTATGACTGTTACTATTCTCTTGACGGGGGGATAACAAATACCTCTATCCCCCAATGCAAGAACCTTTCTGAAGTTTCATATTCCCAAGGCCATAACAACCTGACCCTCTATGTGAAAGACCTCTTTGGAAATGTAGGGTCTGATTCTGTTAATTTTACTCTTGATTCATCATATGGATCATGGAATCTGAACATGACAAACCTGACAGAATATATGCCTAGCCCTGCAATATTTTATTTTAACATAACCTTTAGCGATGCACATCCTGGGATGTACATCTTCAGCTGGTATAACATGTCTGAATGGGTAAATGATTCAGCGCAACCTTATCTGGATAATGTGCCTGCCAGCGTTACAAAAAATGTTACTGTACCGACAGGAACCATAAACTGGACATGGTATTATAACGATAGTTTTGGACACCGCAACAAGACCCCTACCTGGAGCAAGACCCTTACATATAGGCCTGTGGGCCTAGGGTTAAGGGTAGTTTATCCTCAGGGTAATATCAATGTGACCCAATTTGGTTTCTTTAATGTGACCTTGAATGTTACATGCTTAAACCAGGATTGCGGGACTGTCAATGTAAGCCTTGATCCCTCATCACAGCGGAGTGTTGTTGTTTGGGAGCTTGGAGATGCAGCGGATTATTCCTCCGGCTCTTATGCGGCTGCACAGCAGGTCGCAACAAGCATGGGAATAACGTTCAACACGACTGCTTCCGGCAATTCCGCAACCCCCCCAGTATATTCCCACCCGTTCTGGACAAAAGATATCATAGTCACGTCTGCATATACTTACAATTATCCTAGCGGATTTAATTATAGTGCCATATCAACTGCTTTTTCAGGAGGCAAGACGATTATTATGGACAGGACATATTTCAACCAGTTAAAGACCGATTATGGCTTTACAGACGTAAATTACACAACTTCCTTCCCTTGCCTTTACACACCTTACATCCTGGATTATATGTGCCATCCTAACGGCGGTATGGCGATCTCTGATTTCTCCGGGTATCAGGGATGTGATTGGGAAGGGGCATGCGCAGTAACTGTAGGAAACGGGTTTGCTCAGCTTATCAACACAAGCCCTTGTGCATCTATCAAATCAGGAACTGTAAGCATAGAAGCTGGCACAACCCCATTTTACACGAATAAGTCTAGAAACCCTTACAATATCTCTCTTAATAATGGCCAAAGTCAGTTGGTCACATTCTATGTAAACGCGACAGGAAATATTGGAAGCACCCATCTTTTCAACGCTTATGCGAACCTGACTTCTGATACAGACATAAGCAACATGACTTCCTTCTGGAACGTCACTATCTCTGACCTGGTCTCTCCTTCATGGTCGCAGAATCTTACAAACCTGACAGTAGCGACCGCCCCAGGACAATCAGCCTATTTCAATATCACGATATCTGAAAGGAATCCTGGAAAGTATGTCTTCAGCTGGTACAACGGGTCTGTCTGGCGAAATGATTCTGCAGTCAGCTATACGGACGGCCAGAAGGTAAAGGTAAATAAGACGATAAAAGGAAGGATGATAAACTGGACATGGTACATCAATGACAGCTATGGGAACAGGGTCAAGACGGATGTTTGGAGCAAAAGCTTATACTATCAGTATGGCCTTGGGCTTCAGCTTATCTATCCTTCAGGAAGCATCACTGTTGACAGGATGCAATATTTTAACGTGACGATGAACATAACCTGCTTATATCTTGATTGCGGAAAGATAAACGTGACTCTTGATCCTGCAGTCGGGACCGCATATAATTTTACCACATGCAGCGCTACAGGGACAGCAGGCCCAAGCCAGACAAGCTGCAACACTGCTTATTCAGGAAAGACTCTCTCAGGACAGGTAACAGTAACATCAGGCATACAGAGATGGACTGTTCCGCAGACCGGTACATATAGGATAACTGCTGCCGGCGCAAAAGGGGATAATGGAGATTATAGGACAGCAGGATATGGCGCAAAGGTGTCTGGTACTTTCATTCTTCAAAAAGGAGAAATTATCAATATTCTTGTAGGCCAGGTCCCATCAGGAAATGATGAGGGCGGTGGAGGCGGTGGCGGGACCTATGTTATCAAAAACGGGCCTGACGGAACTCCTGATGATGTCTCAGATATACTTGTCATAGCAGGCGGTGGAGGCGGAGCCGCAGGAAATAATCCTTATTCAAACGGTAATGGAGGGATAGCCGCAAGGACAGCATCAACAACTGGAACCGCAGGAAACGGAGGCGCTGCTGATTCAGGCTACAGCAATGAGCGTGGGGCTGGAGGAGGAGGATTCACTGGCGATGGTTCAAGCATATCAGGAACAAACGGCGGAAAGTCATTTGTAAACGGAGGAGCAGGAGGTTCATCCTACGGCGGATTTGGTGGGGGCGGCTCGCTTTATTCTGATGGCGCTGGCGGCGGGGGAGGCTATAGCGGCGGAAACGGAAATGACCAGGGAGGGGGTTATGGCGGCAGCTCATACAATTCAGGTACGTACCAGATCAACACGAGCGGAGCAAACAACGCAGCAGGTTTCGTTAATATTATGCTTTTGTCATCATCAAAAAGCATCATAAGCACTGTAAGCAACGCTACTCCTTTTGCAACAAACAAGTCAAGAAACCCCTATAATATTAGCCTCACAAGCAGGCAAAGCCAGGTTGTGATGTTCCATGTCAATGCTACAGGCGATATTAACTCGACTTATGAATTTTTCGCTTTCGTGAACATGACAACAAACATGAGTGTCAATAACCGCACGATAAGGTGGAACGTGACTATTGCAGACCTCACTGCCCCCTCATGGTCTGGCAACAAGACCAACCTTACTAATGGCACTGGTGCTGGCTCAAGGGTCTACTTCAATGTTACTGTTACTGAAAGAAGCCCAAGCCATTATATCTTCAGCTGGTATAATGGTTCAGTCTGGAGGAACGATTCTGCACAGAGGTATAATGATAGCAGGAGCATCAGTGTGGTTAAGACTATCAACTCAAATAATGTTACGGTAAACTGGACATGGTACATCAATGATACCTCAAAGAACTGGGTGAAGACTGATGTTTGGAGCAAGCGCGTATTTGCAGTCTATGCATTAAGCCTCAAAAGGGTGTATCCACTTTCAGATATAGATGTTGAAAGGCTTTCATTTTTCAATGTCACGGTCAACGTGACATGCTTATACAAGGACTGCGGCCAGGTCAATGTGTCCCTTGACCCATATACGAACTATAAGGTCGCAGTATGGGAGACAGGAGACTCAGGAGATTATAACAACGGAGCAAAGGCAGTCGGACAGCAGCTTGGGACAAGCATAGGAGCAGTGCTGAACACTTCGGTTTCAGGATATAGCTCAACAACTCCCAAATATTCAAATGGGTTTTGGAATAATAACATACTTATCCTTTCAGGAAGCCTGAATTACCCCTCTGGATACAATTATTCTGCTATATCAACTGCGTTTAGAGCCGGACAGATCTTGATAGTAAAAAGATCATATTTTAACCAGCTCAAATCTGTATACAACCTAACTGAGCTTCATTACAATTCAACTTTTAACTGCTTAAGAAACCCTTACGAGCTTGATTACATCTGTGATAATTCAGGAGGGATGGCAATTACTGATGACTCAAACTATATGGGCTGCGACTGGGAACACGGATGCGCTGCAAGCGTAGGCAACGCTTTTGCCCAGCTTCTTAACACAAGCCCGTGCAGCGCAGTAAGCGTAAAGGGCGGGCTGATCAGGACTATAGCAGGCACAACACCATTTTACACGAATAAGTCGGCAAACCCACACAATCTCACCTTGTCTTCGGGGCAAAGCGGGATCATCACTTTCTTTGTCAACGCAACAGGTCCTTTGGACCACTCTTACGAGTTTTACGCATATTCTAACATTACTGGGCATATGTCTGTCGGGAACATAACCTCCCATTGGAACGTTACTATCAAGGATATGACCGACCCAGCCATAAGTTTTGGTGAGACGACAACTTCAGCAGGAAAGAGGCCTATGCAGACCTATGTCATAGCAAACATCACTGCAAGCGATGCGTATCTTGACAAGGTAAGGGTGTACCTATACAATTCAACTGGTCTTGTCAATATGACTACCCACACAAGCGGAGCATATCTTAGGTACAATGATCTGAAAGCAGGCGTGTATTACATCAATGCGACAGCAAATGACACATCAGGAAATAATGCTACGCTTTCATCAAGGATGATAAACCTGACAGAACCCACTATCAGGATAACAAGAGTTTATCCTCAGACAAATATTGACGCGCCACAGAAAAGATGGTTTAATGTTACTGTGAATGTCACATGCATGTATGAGGATTGCGGAAATGTATCTGTATCGCTTGATCCATATTCGAACTATAAGATAGCGGTCTGGGAGACTGGAGATTCAGGAGATTATAACAACGGAGCAAAGGCAGTCGGACAGCAGGTCGCAACAAGCATAGGAGCAACGCTTAATACCTCTGCATCAGGCTACAGTTATACGACGCCCGTGTCTTCAAATGGGTTTTGGAAAAACAATATCCTTATACTCTCTGGTAGCGTGAATTATCCTTCAGGCTATAACTATAGTGCTGTCTCAGGTGCATTTGCAGCAGGGAAAGTATTGATAATCAAAAGGTCTTATCTTAACCAGCTTAAGACCGATTATGGCCTTACAGAAATGCATTATAACACAAGTTTCCCATGCCTCCGCACGCCTTATGAGCTTGATTACATCTGCCATGGCTCTGGGGGGATCGCGATCACTGATGATGATTCATATATGGGTTGTGATTGGGAGCATGGTTGCGCTGTAAGCATCGGCAACGGGTTTGCCCAGCTTCTTAACTCCAGCCCTTGCAGCGCTGTAAGCTCTAAAGGAGGCCTTGTCTCAACTACTGTTGGAGCAACACCATTCTTTACGAATAAGTCTGCAAACCCTTATATTGTAAGCCTGAACAAGAGCAATTCAACTATTGTAACCTTCTTTGTGAATGCTACAGGTTCTGTCGGAGGTGTGTATGAGTTCTATGCATACGCAACTGTTGATGCAGGAGAGAACATAACAAACCAGACAACCAGGTGGAACGTAACAATAACTGATATCAATCCTCCTACAATAAACTACGGCCAAAAGACCACTTCATCAGGAAACCTCAGCCAGTCATATATCCGCGTAAACGTTACAGCAGATGATAATAATTTTGATAACATAACTATCTACTTATACAACGCATCGGGCTTGAAGAACCATACTTCAACAACCCAGAAAAAGTATTATGTCCAGTTTAACGATCTTCCTGCAGGAACCTATCGCATAAATGCTACTGCTTTTGATACAAGCGATAATGCTGAGTCCGTGACCACAAGGATCATCACGCTTGATACAAGCTCTCCTGCTATAAGCATAGTTTCGCCTGCAGACCTCTTTAATGCTACTTCCTCATCTGTCAATTTTACTTTCTCTATAACTGATAACTCGACAAACAACTGTTCAGTCTATATAGATCAGGAAGGGTCTGTCAGCTATCTTCCTAGATCAACAAATTCATCTTCAAGATCTGGGTCTACTATTACACTCAATGTTTCAGGTATTGCGCAAAGGCGTAATATGTGGTACATAAGATGCGTGGATGCTGCAGGCAACTCCAATACGACTACGCCAAGAAGGCTGACAGTTGACACGAGTGCGCCCCTCATATCTTTTGACACGCCTACTGAAAACCAAAGCACAGGATATCTTGTGTATATAAGGACAACTGTTTCAGACAGCCTGCTTTCAGTTGATGATTCATGGTACTATATACTTAACACCTCAAACAGGACACAGGTGCTTTTCCAGGGAAAGCTTAACTATACAGGTTCCTGGGACAGCGCATGGGACACTACAGCTCACAATGATGTCATGTGGAACGTGACCTTGGTTGTGTATGCTAATGACACCTTGGGAAACATGGCAAATGATAACGTGTCGTTTTATCTGGATAATGTTAAGCCTGTGATCCAGCTGATAACCCCTCCAAAGAAGGAATTGTTCTACAGCTCAAATTTCACGATGGATATGGTAGCGCAGGATGCATCGCTTAACTACACCTATTATAACATAACAAACTCTTCAGGAGATAGGGTACAGCATAACTCTTCCATATATGCGACTAGCACATCAAGGCATGCCTGGCAGGACATAGTAGGGGTAAGCGTCCTGCCTGATGGGATATATAACATAACTGTTTTTGCTGAGGATACTGCAAAAAACAACAGGACTGAAAGCGCAAGGTTCTATGTCGATGCAAACGCTCCTAAGATGACGCTTAACGATCCAGAAGCAGGAGCTTACCTCTCGTCATCTTCAGTCGTGTTTAACTGGACTGCAAA
This sequence comes from Candidatus Woesearchaeota archaeon, assembly GCA_046705145.1. Lineage (GTDB taxonomy): Archaea > Nanobdellota > Nanobdellia > Woesearchaeales > JBJKQO01 > JBJKQO01. The sequence goes on along the minus strand of JBJKQO010000049.1, from coordinate 29,054 downwards.
AGACAACGTGTCTGCCTGGATGGGATGCAACATATCTGTTGGCGCTGCCACAAGGACCCTAACTTGCGGAAATTCATCACCTTGCAACGTGACTTTTTCATCGTTCCAGTCCCAGACATACAACTTTACTGTATACTGCAGGGATAATGCATCAAACGTCGCTTTGATATCGTCAAATATTACTGTCGATCTTGTCCTGCCAAAGATAGGATATGCTGCCCTGACATCAACTGCAGGAAACATCTCGCAGGATTACATATACGTGCTTTTGAACCTTTCTGAATCAAACAACAGGAACACCACCATAAAGCTGTATGATTCTTCAGGGTCTCTTGCAGGTTCCGCATTTACGACACAAAGGTCTGTGTCTTCATTCGCTTCGAATTTCACGTCCCTTGCTGATGGATTGTACACTGTAAACGCTTCGATAAATGATTCTGCTGGACATTTCAACAAGACCTTGTCAAGAGCCATCTATCTTGACACCACAAACCCTGTAGCAAGGCTATACGCCAATGATTCTCTTATCGAATACAAGGCTGAAGGGATATATGTCAACTGGACAGCAAACGATTCAAACCTGAGGAGCAGGATGGTAAACATCACTTCAGAGTTCGGGCCTTCTGTGTTCTCATCACAGCTTGTGTCTGGCAGTGTCGTGTTGTCTCCTGCAAATTTCTCAAATGTCGGGAACTACACTATATCTGTCTATGCGGAAGATAATGCCGGTAACTCAAACTCGACGTATTTCGCTTTTACCGTAAACGATACGCTTTATCCTACCTTGACGATGACTGGCTCAGTATCCGGGAACATATCAGGCGATTTTATCTTTGTTAATGTTTCAACATCAGATCATAACCTTAGGTCTGCAAACGTGTATCTTTACTTTGGATCCTCGTTGATCAACCAGTCGATTACGGCATTTTCCCCAAATACGATCAATTTCACCTCTCTTGCTGATGGCCTGTATCACTACAATGCTTCAGCATGCGATGAGTACAAGTGCAACAGGTCGCAGGTAAGGTATGTCCTTTTGGACGACACTATCCCCAAGATAGAATTCGGCGAAAAGACATCAAACTTTGAGGCAAGATCCCAAGATTACATATTTGTGAACGCAAGCGGGACAGAGACAAATACTGACCTGATAAGGATAAGCATTTTTAACTCAAGCAATGAGCTTGTCAACACGACGACATCCTCATCATTCCCTCTTACGATAAACTTTACAAGCCTGAAAGATGATACGTATTATATCAATGCAAGCGTCAATGATACCTCTAAAAATTACAATCGCACAAGTATCCGGACCCTTATCCTTGACGCGGTCTATCCAAGATGGGAGTCTAATGCGACGAATATGAGCGCTTCCACTGTTGTCGGAGATTATGTGTATTTTAACCTGACCATAATCGAGAAAAATCCTGACCTGTATATCTTTTCCTTCTATAACGGGTCATCATGGGAAAATGATACTGCGCAGACCTACCAAAACGGGACTGTGATCTCTGCTTCAAAAAGGATCACTGCATCGACGATAAGCTATATGTGGTTCTTTAATGACACTACAGGAAACCGCAACCAGACCCCTCCCTATAGCTTCACTGTCGATGATTCATCACCTTCAGCTGCTATCACTATAAATGATTCTGATGCAGAATATGGTTATGATTCTGTCATGGTAAACTGGTCAGCAAGTGACGCGAACCTGGGTGCTGTGACGTTTAACATAACCTATCCTGGAGGGGCTGTGCTTTTCAGCGCCTCTTCAGCTCTGGGAAGCATCAATCTCAGCCCGGAAAACATTTCTGTGAAAGGAAGGTATAACATATCTTTGCTTGCCTTAGACCTGGCAGGTAACTTCAGGTCCTCATCATCCGCTATAACAGTCAATGACACGATTTATCCTGCCATAAATTTCTCAAGCCATACTACCGGCGAGGGGAACAGGACGCAGTACTGGATAAGCATAAATGTGACTGCATCAGATCATAACCTGACAAACATAACGATATTCATGTATAACTCGACTGGAACGTATGCGAGGGAGTCTTCAGTTTCATCACCTTATTTTGTGAACTACAGCTCGCTTCCGCTAGGAAGGTATTATATCAACGCTACAGCGTGCGACGGGTCTGGAAACTGCAACAGCACTGAGACAAGGTCTGTGCTTGTGCTGACAAGCTCGCCTTCTGTAAGCCTGAACCTGCCAAGACAGGGCTATTATAATGATACGTCTGTCCCTCCCACAATCACGTTTAACTGTTCTGCTGCAGATCCTGACACCCTGACAAACATAAGCCTGTTTATCACGGACCGCCGTAACCTGAGCCTAAAGCTTAACCAGACAACAAACATAAGCAATGTCTCAAACTCAAGCTCGTGGCAGATCTCATTATACAAGGGGAACTATACCTGGAACTGCCTTTCAAATGATATATATTATCATGCAGGCTGGGGGGAGAACCGCACGATAATGATCAACTATACAGCAGCATCGACAGGAAGGATTACAGGCTGTGAGGAAGTGACACAAAAAGGATCATATTCTCTTGAAGGGAATATCACAACATCAGAAGATGGCACCTGTATAACCGTGTCTGCAGATGATGTGGATATCGATTGTGATGGGAAGTATATCATCGCTTCTGGCAGCCTGCCCGACATAGGCATCAAGGTCCAGAAAAGCGATTCAGGGATAAGGAACATAACGATAAGGAACTGCTCTATCTACAATTTCAACGAAAATGGTGTGTATATGAGCAGCGCAAACTCAAGCCGCCTGGTAAATGTGACAGTAAACGGCAGCAACACAGGAGTGCAAAGCTATGGCGGCCGCATGAACTCGTATCATGGGCTTAGGATAACGAGCGAAAGGACCTCGCTTCAGCTGGGTTCAGAATCCAGGTCAAACGTGACAGGATCAAACTTTACAGGAGGGCTTGTTTCAGGCCTCTTTGTGAGAGACTCATCTTACATCTTTGCAGATAAGCTTAGCATCAGGGATTTTGGGGGAGGAGGCTATTATGAATATGAAGCATCAGGGATCCACGCCAGCAGATCAAAGGACATCAAGATAACAGACTCAAATCTCACGTCTTGTTTTGTCGGGTTCTGGGTCGAGTATTCAAACAGCACAAATCTGACAAGAGCAAGAAGCGATAACAACCTTATAGGCGCGTATTATATCGATTCCAAGCGCAGTGCCGTAGCCTCAAGCAGTCTATGCTCAGATGTCTATGGCTTTGCTTCAGTCACTTCTGGAGATATCATCCTGAGAAATTCGACTGTCAAGGACAGCGCTGAAGTAGGGATATACATAGATGATTATCAGGGCAGCTCCGGAACTGTAAAGGTATATGATAACCTTCTCAACAATTCCTATAACGTGTATCTTGATGCGATATCCCGGTTTAACACAAGCTATTCTTCAGGGATAAACATAATGGGCCAAAGCTATATCGGCGGAAACTACTGGACAAACCCTACTGCAACAGGATATTCTGACACGTGCAAGGATGCGAACGGAGACAGGATATGCAACGATCCTTATCTTGTGGGCCGCTTTGGGGGAACAGATTATTATGATCATCTGCCCCTTGCTGTGAGGGATATGACCTCTCCTACGCTTGAGTTTTATTCCCCTAGAAATAACTCATACGTTAACGGAAACGTTACTCTTCGGACAGTTCCTTCTGATGATTCAGGAGGCATCAGTCATGTCCTCTTTGAGTATAAGAACTCAAGTGTAGGGTTCACGCAGATATGCAACACTACTTCCTCTCCTTATGACTGCAGCTGGGATGTATCCTCGCTTTCTGACGGAGCAGGATATACTATCAGGGCGACTGCATTTGATGCTTCGCTAAACAATGCTTCCAGGATCATGAACTATACGATAGACAAGTCTATGCCTTATGCAAGAGATCTTCGGGTGATATATCCTGAGAACCAGACCTCTGCAAGAAACAGCCAGCCTGTCATGATAACCCTTGAAGCCAAGGACTCGCAGGATTCAGGAGCAGGGCTCAACCACACCCTTATAGAGCTTGCGCATCTTAACAACACGCAGGGAAACACCACTATGTGGCTTGTCCTCGGAAGCAAGGTCACGGGAAGCTGGAGCCAGTGGAACATAAGTGTCGTCATAGATAATGAGACTGGAATCAAGAATGTTACGCTGCACGTGCTTGATAACGCCACCCCTTCAAACAATGTCAGGAGCTCTGAAACTGCATATGTCAGGATAGATAACATCCTGCCTTATTATTCAGGGATAAAAAACAAGACTCCTGTTTTCAACAATGAGAACTTCAGCGTCGTGCTGAACATGTTTGACAACTATAAGCTGAAAGGTTATATATTCTCGACAAACATGAGCGGGTCATGGTCAAACGATTCTTTCGTAAACCTGTCCTCGTCAAGAGCCAGTATTAGGGCTGTAAAAAACGCAACTTCAGGGAACCATTCTTTCAGGTTCTACATCTATGATGATGCAGGAAACGTCAATGTCACGAGGGATTATGATTTCAGGATATATCCTGACCAGTCATATGTCACTGACACTGATGGAGACGGCGTGTATGACAATGAAGATAACCTTAACTGGAACCTTGAGAATGTGAGTGGTGAAGGAGCAAGCGGCCTGAACATAAGGGTAGACGGCTCATCAGACCTTAGCTCTTATGACGGAAGGCGGCAGGTCGTGTTCTATAACTCGACAGATACCATAATGAACTTCACGCATAATTTCAGCGCATCAAAGCTTGATCTCGCAAACATAACGATAAACCTCTCGGCAAACTATCTGATAGTCAACATGAGCGGCCAGCTCAGCACAAACAAGAGCCTTTACATAAAAGACAATAATTTTGTGGCGCTTTGCGTGAAGGACGCTCCGATAATAAGGATATCTAACATGACCTCATCATGTACCGGACCAAACGAGACTGACTTCTCATCATGCCTTGGAAACTCAAGTATAGTCCACAAGAACGGGCTTGTCTGCGAGGACCTCGGGACAAGGATAAAGGTAAGCAACCTAAGGCATTCTGCGATGAGGGGCACTCCTGCAACTCCTGCGAGCGCTCCTGTTACAACTATAGCTTCAAGCCCTTCAGGTGGGGCAGGATCCATACCTATAAGGTGCGGAGATGGTATCTGCCTTGGCATGTATGGCGAGACATGCTCAAGCTGCCCGGAGGACTGCGGAGAATGCGAGATCGTTAAGGGAGGTGGTAATATCAGTGAAGAAAAGCCAGAAGAGGGTACTTCTGTGGAAGAGACCCAAAAAGATAGGTCTAACGATGAGATCCCATTACCAGAAGAAAAAGAGGGAGGATTAGGCGAGTATGGAAAGTCATTCCTTGGTTTCTGGTATGTCTGGATCATTCTTTTGATGATAGTCATGGCGTTGATCCTTTTTTACCGAAAGACAAAAGAAGAAAAGAAGCCACCTAAGGATCAGGATACTGCTTTGCCTAAAGTAAAAGAAGAAAAACCTGAAGGGGATATTCCACCAAAATATAGATATGTGCCACCTACACCTACCCCTCCAGCAAAAAAAGAGATGTCCCAAAAAAAAGCAGAGATTGATTATGATGAGATCAAGATGAGGCAGTCCAGGGAAAAAAGGATAGCAAAAGAGTTAAGCAAGCCTACTGATGATGATGCAAATGGTCCTGCGCCTTTTAGCATCTATTCAGGCCAGATCCATGAAGGGCACAGCATTCCTGAAATAACATATGTGCTGCTCTTTAACAGCAAAGGGGAGCTTGCGCTGCAAAAGACTCTCTCATCAGAAGAAGATGGGCCTGCTATCACTGCATTTAGAGAGAAAGTAAGACCAGGAGAAAGCCCTAAGGAAACAGCGCTAAGGAAGATCAAGAAGTCAATTGGTATAAGCCCTATGCTTTTCTTCTTCAGCAAGGATATCTATTCATCAAAAGACGGCCCGGATAAGGTACTGATAGCTTATAAGGCAATAATAACTGAAAGGCAGGAAGCAGGGGTGAGATTCCCAGCCGATGTAAGTTTCTATTCACTTAAAGATATAATGGTGATGGTTGATGAAGGTCAGAATTTCAATCCTGAGCTTAAGTTAATACTTGAGAAACTTATTAGGTCTAGATAGGCAGGTCAGTAGATTATCGCTACAACTATCCTTTCTACCTGGGAAAACCTTACTTTATCCTGGTCCGGTATGTTCCTGTTGTCTCCCTGCATCACCCCATACCATCCTTCCTGGTCCGTGCCTGTCTCAATAACCCTGTGTATGACAACCAGCCCTTCTTCTGTCTTGTAGCTTACGATGTCTCCGACAGATATTTCTGCGGGAGAATCAGGCACTATCTCTATCGCGTTTGATGTTGAGGTGATGGAAGGAAGCATGGATCCTGTATCTGTGAATTTAGCGATCAAAGGGGAATCAACAGATATCTCTACCTTGTTTGATTTTATCATTATCTTGTCTTCTGCAATCCTGTCTTTTGGGCCTGGGATAGATGCTCTTGAGACTATTGCGCTGTTCTCTTCTTCGAGAATGTTTACATTATCAGAAAGCTTCTTGTTTTCTGATTCAAGGATGCTTATCCTGTTGTCTTTTATTGCGCTTTGGGTCTCAAGATCTGAAACTTTCTCATTAAGGGAATCTACAAGAGAAGAATATTCGTCTTCCTTGACTGAGTGGTTCGTGCTTAAGAATACTATCACTATCACAAGTATGAAGGAGAGGACCATCCACAGAAAACTGTAGCTCGGGCCCCTGTATCTCCTCTCTTGATTGTCTGTTTCCTTAGGGCTGCTGTCTTTTTCAAGCTCTTTTATCCTTTTTTCTATGAGTGCCGCGTACTTCTTTTTTGATGCTACCCCTTTTAGTCTTGAGAGAAGTTCTCCGTCGCCGTAATTTGAGGATATCCAGTCAGAAAAATCATCTATCCCCTTAGATACGTGGACCGAGAACTCAGTGTCAGAAAGGAGTTTAAGCTCGGATGCAAGCTCCCTGTAGTTATGGACAAACCTGCCGTTTGCAAGCTTAAGCGCGCGGTCATATCTCACGTTTTTAAGATGATCCATTTTATCTCTTTTTAGCTGTACAACTAGCTAGTTATACCAAATGATTATATATCTATGGGGGGGATTATATAAAATTATGGATTTAAGGGTGCTAAGGGAAAAGGTGCTGTCAGACTGCCCCCCTCACATGGCTTTTTGGACGTGCAATGGGGCTGTATGCAGGAATATCTATGAGCTTATAAACAACATAAAGGGCCAAAGCTATGACGTGTTCATGTATCACGTGAATGTGGATAACAGGAAAAATGACTACGCCCAGTGGATAAAGGACGTCCTTTGCGACATAGAGCTCTGGAAGCGCCTGCAGGACATTATGGACAAGGACCTCTACGTCGACATAATAGAGCAGCGTGTAAAGGAGCTTGAGAACGCATAAGGGATTTTTTCTTAAAGTTCAATATCTGCTTAAGGAATCATAGAAAAAAGTAAGAATGTTTTGCCCTTCCATACGTTTGCATATATCTAAGATAAGGGCCAAGTTACCTGCAGAGGACCTTCCTACAGGCATATCTTCAATTTCGTTTAGCTGAGCTAAAATAGGATCCCATAAAGGGATTCTTCCTATGTTAACCCTATGAAGATCATTTCCTGCTTTATCCAAAGCAGCTTCTCTTGTTTGGGAATCAGTCACGAACATTACGTCAGATACTAACTGTTCTTCAAATGCGGTTTCAATGTTAGGTAGGGGATAAGGTGTTTTTCCATAAACCCCCCCAATACTATTTTCTTTGATTTAGGTAAATCCCCATATTCTTGACGAAGTTTTTCTTCACCAAATAACTTACTATAATATAATCCTGAACTTAGGGGTTCCCACATAACCAAAGGCAGGTTATAGTTTCTTGCTCCTCTCCCAAATCCTAGAAGGGTTGTTCCGTTTCCGCCTACAGCGACTACTAAATCAAATTCAATACCATAAATGTTTTTTGCCTGAGCTACAGCCTCATCAATCACAGGTATCATCGAGTCAGCAGAGATTTCTGCAGCCTTGCCCTGGGTATGGTTAAATCCGAAATAAGGTTGTTTTCCTTGGGCTGCTCTTGATTTATTTTCTTTTCTAAATATTTTAGCAAGTTCTCTAGCCGCCCCATCCACATAACTGCTAGAAGGAGTGAGTCTTAATTCTGCCCCTTCTCTGGCTATAGCATCAAGCCTTGGTCTGGGCAGGTCTTCAGGACAAACAACAAGGCAGTCATATCCTAAGATCCTGCCAATACGAGCAAAAGAGACTCCTGCACTCCCTGAAGTTGTCTCGACCAAAGGGGTCTGTCCAGGGATAATCCTGCCTGCTTGTTCAAAATATTGATAAAGCGCTAAAAACACCCGGTCATAATGACTTCCCCCAGGGTTCATATGCTCTAGTTTTGCAAAGACCGTATTGCCGTTAGGTATTCTTATCTTACGAATTTCATACAAAGGGGTTCTTCCGATTGTATTCTCCAGTTCACGGTATAATTTTTTCCTGTCATTGACCATTATCCACGACAATAATCAGAAAGGATATATAAACCTTATTATTTTTACTATTTAAAAGTGATACTAAAATATGAAGAAGAAATCGATACTAACACTATAAAATATGGATTTGGATGAATCCCTAAAAAAAACATAAAAATATTTAAATAGTAGATTTGTTCTTTACAGGTATTAAGGGGGAATTAAACATGAAACTTACACTTGCAGAACCAAAATACCTAAAGGACAGTGTCGCAATAATATCTGAGCTTGTCAATGAGGCAAGGTTCAAGATAACTCCTACTGCAGTGGAGCTTGTCGCGATGGATCCTGCAAATGTGGCGATGGTCATATTCAAGCTTCTTTCAAGCTGTTTTACAGAGTATAATGTCAAGAAGGAGACAGAGATAGCCATCAACCTGTCAAACCTCAAGCAGATGCTCAAAAGAGCAGGAGCAAATGACATGATAACCCTTGAGATGGGCTCTGAAAACAAGCTTTCCATAACAATAAAAGGAAACTCAAAGAGGGTGTTCTCGCTTCCTATCCTTGATATAGAAGAGAAGGAACAGAAGGTTCCTGACCTCAAGTTTGGGGTTGTTGTCACGATGCCCTGCAACATGCTCAATGAGGCTATAGAGGATGCGGATATAGTGGCAGAATCCGCTACTTTTAGCGCTGATGACAAGAGGCTTCTTATAAAGGCTGAAGGGGACCTGTCAAAGGCTGAGATCGAGATGAAGGCAGGTGACGGTGTAAAGATAGAAAAAGAGGGTTCTGACGCTGTCAAGGCAAAATATTCTATAGAATACCTTAAGAAGATGACAGGCGGCTCAAAGTTCACAGACCGCGTATCTGTGTCTTTCAGCAAGGATTATCCTCTTAAGATAAACTACAAGGTTGTTGACAAGCTTAACCTTGCATTCATCCTTGCACCAAGGGTTGAGAATGATTAATCCACCCTGAAACTTATTTCTTTTATATCTGTGTTTCCTGCTTTGTCTGTTGCCTTTATAGTTACGTTGTGGTCTCCTCTTGAGAAGGTCTTTCTTCTGCTGTAGCTATCACAGTTCCTGCACATCATATTCCATCTGCTGCCATCAAGGTATTCAAGCGTGACTTTTTCGGATATGTCAATGTCAAATGACGCGCTTCTTCTTATGATCTCATAATCCAATCGGGTTATGTTTGGCTTGGTCACGTCAACATATACTATGTTGTCCCTGCTTGTGCCAAGATTGCCTGCAACGTCCGTGACCCTCATCCAATAATGCATCTTCATGCCGTCTAATCTTGTGATGTTGGTAAAGAAGGTGAAATCCTGCTTCTGGTATGTTTCGCTGTATGAATCATATGATTCTTCATCATTAACTGGTCCGTAAGCCAGCGTGAACTTGACGGGATTTTCCTCCCTGAATATGACTGTAAATGAGCCGTTTGTGTATCCTCCTTTTTTTGGGAGGGTTGAAAATATCCTTGGTGATATGCTGTCGATAAATATCATTACATTATTGCTGAAGGTCTCACCCCCTACATATGCCTTGAATGTTATGTTGTGCCATCCTTCGCTGAAGACTTTCATCTTTGCAGAATCATAGCCGTATCCGTCGCATCTTGCGCAAAGCATCCTTTCCGAGCTTCTTGCTGCATGGTCCTCAGTGAGATGATCATCGAGTGGGCTGTCTGTATAGGTTATCCTGTCGACAATGCCGTTTGTAGTCAGGTTTATGTATATCCTTCTTGTGTCTTTCACTCCGCTTGAAGGTGCATTGATAATGAGGGATAGGCACTCGTCAACTTTTCCGTCGCAGTCATCATCAAGGCCGTTTTCGCATATCTCTTCGACTGGATCTATCCTTTCCTGGACTATCACCCATTCTCCTCCCTGACATGACCTTATGCCTGTCTGGCACACGCCTGTGTCAGATCCGTCAAAGATGTCAGGAAGGCTTTCATCAACTTTTCCGTCACAATCATCATCTTTTGCATTGCATGTTTCGGTCGCTCCTGGATGTATGCTCGCATCAGAATCGTTGCAGTCAGAAGAATCATCATAGCCATCTCCGTCAAGGTCAGTTTTTGGAAGCGTGACAACTGTTGTTATGATGCTTGAATAAGCTGTTCCAGGGTCAGATGATGCCTGCGCAAAGATCTTCCAGCTTCCTGGCTCATCAAAAACGATCGATTCAGAAAACGTCCCTTTGCTTCCCTGCTTAGAAGAGGTAGAATACTCATGATTGGAATAAGAACATCCTGAAAAGTCAGGAGAACAGTATCTTAGCATCGTGCTTGATGAAGAGCACGAGTTTGACCACCTGTAGGTCTGCTGATTTCCAACTTCTGCATCATAAGGATAGCTTATCCATGATGTTGAGCATGAGACAACGACGCAGTAATCTGAGTCTATGCCATGGCTATTGAAAGCGTCGCATATCACGTTCATGTTTGGCGTGCCGTCTGAGAGGTCTCCATCGTCATCATCTGCAAGAAGCATGTTCTCAAGAAATGCTGTAAATGTGTAGGCGTGCGGCGACATCTTAAGCGCACGAAATACAAGAAGGTCTGTGTAGTCCCTGCCAAGCGCACTTCTCACTTCCCAGAATGCTCCTGATATGATCATGCTGTCATGGTGCACTTCTCCTTCCCAGTCGTCGGGGTATTTCATGCTGTTGTCAAGCCTTCTTGCTCCTCCGCTAAATGTTCCTTCTCCCTGTATCGGGTTTCCGTTAAAGGAGCATCCGTAATAGTCTGATAGCGCCTCATCGATCGCTCCTGACTGGCCTGAATATGGGAGGTAGATTATCCTGTCCGTTACGCCGTGCATGTATTCATGGTAGATTATGTCTGAGTCAAGGGCGAGGTTGCCGCAGCCTCTTGATGGGATGCCGTCTCCAAACGCTATGTCTCTTCCGTCATAGAATGCGTTGCAGTAATTCGTGCCGTATCCTACTGTGGCGATCATCCTATAGTCCATCCCTCTGAAATTGAAAGGAGCCTGCCTGAAATAATCATGCATGAGGTTTGCGTGATAAAACACGTTCTGCTGCTCTCCGTAGCCCATGTTAAAATCATGGGTTATTGAGTCTGATGGGTCGCTTGTGAGATCAAAGTAGTATGATTCAGGCTCGCCATCATAATCTTCCACTTCAAGATATGGACCTTTGAGGTATGAGGTTATGTAAGGCTGGCCCTGTGATGGTCCTGGATCTGTCATTGTGCTCATCCATCCTGAGTCATAATATCCGCTGCTGTCTGTTGTGTAGGGGCTTGATCCGAGCAGGTCATCAGAATCAGATGGGTCAGAATCATAAAAATAGACATATGCATTTGCAAGCGGCTTTTGTTGCAGAGGATCATAAACGTGTTCAGGGTATATGTGTGAAGATGCTGTGCCATGCACTGTTATGCTGTCAGGATAATCCTTAAGAAGGTTAATCCTGCTGATTAAATCTCCTGAATGCGCGTCGACAAGATAGGTCCATGCGCCAGGCATCTTTGGCAGTATTATATCTACCTTCCATGAAAGATAGTAGCGTGTCTGGTCTTCTTCATCAACTGGAAATATGATAAGGGTAATGTTCCTTATGACAGCATCACTTTTGTTTGTGATGCCCAAGTCTGAAACCACTGCTTCAAATGCATCTTCTGATGAGATCGAAGGTACAGTGTCAAGATCGATCCCTTGATGGTAATTAGATCCAAAAAGGATCACATAGTCCTCTTTCTCAAGAGTTATCCCTGCTCCCCCTTCAAAAACCGGGATATCCATGTAGTACTGCTGGAAGGAATATGTCTTAAATGGCCCGGATTCATACTCATTAGATATTTTCAGGTCGGAATATTCCAGGCCAAGAAGGTTTTGGTTTGACCTGATAAATGACTCTGCATTTTCTTTTGAAATTCCTACCTTTGCATATGCGACTTCTTTTCCTGCCCTTATCTTGGTCCCTATTATCCTTGTGGGGCCACCTGAAGGAGAGGTTTCCAGCTTGAGTTTTCCGTCAGCTTCCTGTTGAAGTATCTCCCACTCGCGTGTTGCAGAGATGTTTAACTGCTGTTTTTTCACTATCGATATCTTGTTGTGGCTTATGCTTGCGGATCCAACGTATGCTGGAAACTCAAAATGTGGTGATGTGTTATAAGAGAGATTTTGAGTCTCACTAACAGCTGGTTCGGATGGAGGCAAAGTAAGATTATCAGAAAGAATTATTGCTGAATCATTTATGGATGATGATCCTGAAACATTTGAAACATTGTATGTAAGCGGTCCTGTATCGTTTTCGGCATAGACAGCTGAAGCTATCAGGAGCATCGCTATCAGCATAGCTACGCCTTCCAACCCCTTTTTTTGCATTGTAATAGATGACGCCTCTAGTCATATTATCAGAAGCAGACATTTAACTAATTTTATTGTCACGAAACGGTTGTTGTTTAAATCCAAACAAATCAACCGCTTTTTGCAAGAAGCCCTGATTTTCTTGAGCTCTCAAAAGACCATTTAAGGAAGAACACCATTAGCACTACCATCACCACACTAATAATAAAAGCATACACCATACCCCTATAGTCTATGGTGTTGTGGTACACAACATTTCGAAGGTTCTCAAAGATGTAGGTCGTGGGCATCACCTTGGCCACGTACTGCGCCCATCTTGGGAGGGACTCCAGAGGATAGAATATGCAGCTGAAAGGCTGCACAAGCCATACTATGCTCCATGCAAGAACCTGTATCCTCTGCCCCCATTTGATGATCAGCGCTATCACAAGAAGCCCAAGCGCCCATCCGAAGATCGAAAGCAAAAACATGGCTATCGCCAAAAAACCCGGATTTAGGGTAAATATGTTAAAAGAATATACAAGTATCCCTATCACGACCATCACTCCGAAAGTGAGAAATGCCCTCAAAAATCCAAGCAGCACTATCGATATGACGTGCTCGCTTAGCCTTACAGGAGAGGAAAAAAGGTGGTACAGGTTGTCAGACCAGAAATCCTCAAGGACGAAAACTGCCATGTCCTGCGTCGCCCTCCAGACAAGTATCCAAAGCATGAATCCTCCTATCATGACGCTTATGAGGTTTAGGTTTGCTGCCTTGTCTATGAACGTGCTTGTGAATCCCCATAACAGCAGGCTTACAAAAGGCCAGTATATTATGTCAAATATCCTGTCGATCCTGTTGATAGTAATGTAATAATATTTCAGGAGCAGCGCATTTATCCTGTATAGCTTCATTTTTTTGACCTCGCAAACTTGATGAAGATCTCTTCAAGTGTCGGCCTTTTTATGTGAAGGTCCTGCAGCATGAATCCGTTTGCAAATATCTTATTTAGGGTCTTGTATATCTTGTCGTTCTCGCTTGAGACCTCAAATATTATGTTGTTGTCTTCAGTCGTAAGGATGTCTACCTTCTCATCTTCCAGGAACTTCTTTAGCTTATGCACGTCGCTTTTCACGGTTATCGCTATGGTCTGCTTTTTTATGGTCTTCTTAAGCTCGTCTGCTGTCGCGATGGTTATTATCTTTCCCTTGCTCATGAAGGCTATCCTGTCGCAAAGCTCTTCTACCTCGTACATGTAATGTGATGTGAAGATTATGGTGCAGCCTTTCTTCTTGTTGTATTCTTTTATTATGTTCCTTGTCTTTTCTGCGATGTCCGGGTCAAGGCCTACTGTGCACTCGTCAAGGAATAATATTTCGGGATCATTTATCAACCCCTTGCAAAGCGCGGTCCTCGTCTTTTCTCCTGAGCTAAGGTCTCTGACCTTCCTGTCTCCCAGATGCTTTAGCTCAAATATCTCAAGAAGATGTTCTATCTTTTTTTTCGGTTCCTTGACATGGTATATGCCTGCATATACCCTCAGGTTCTGCCTGATAGTCAGAACATCAGACAGGGGATAATAAGCTGTGCTCACGTTCATCTTTGGCTTGACTTCTTCCCAGTCTTTTCTCGGGTCCATCCCAAGTATCCTTATCTCCCCCTTGTCTTTTTTCAGTATTCCTGTAAGTATGTTAATTGTCGTGGTCTTTCCTGCGCCGTTAACTCCAAGAAGGCCAAATATCTCTCCCTTTTTCACTGTAAATGAGACTCCGTCAACAGCTTTCACCTTTCCATGCCGAAATGTCTTGACAAGCCCACTCACTTCTATAGCATCTATAGCAGTACAAAAAGACAAGGTCAGGTTATAAAGTTATCGTAAATAAGATACCTCAAAAGATTTAAATAAAATGAAAAAAATATTGGTACTTATGGGCCTGTTCAGATCAACACTTATGACCTTCTTGATACTTGCTGTTCTGGCAATAGGTATATCCTGCCTGTTCTACTTATCATATCACAAGAGAGTGAAGGACAAGAAGATGCTTCTCCTGATAAGCGCCGTGCCTTTTGTGATGCTTCTGATATTTTATCTTGTTTTCACGCTTTTGTTGAGGATTTGATTGTTAGAGGTCTGTAAAAAGATGAACTCCCTGATCACAATATCAATAACGTATCTTCTTATGGGAACAGCGTGCTCCCTATTGTTTAGGTACAGCTCAAAGAAGAAGTATCGCTTCTCAAAAGCCTACCTTTATGTTTCAATCGTTTCGGTGTCTATAAGCCTGCTACTTATCGCTATCTACCTCATTTTGATTTTCACAAAGATACGGTTTGCATGATAGGATATTCGAAAGCTTTATATATAGTCATGTGTAGAAGAGATGGTAATCTAGAAATCATTATTTTCAAGAAAAAAAGGGGTGTTTTTAGAATGGATAAGAGTAAGAAGTTTATTCTATGGTTTAATGAGATCGGGATATCTGATGTTCCTTATGTTGGCGGAAAGAACGCTTCTCTTGGTGAGATGTACCGCAACCTCACAAAGAAAGGCGTTGACGTGCCAAATGGGTTTGCGATAACTGCTTATGCCTACAGGTATCTTCTTAAGCAGGCAGGCATCCAGCAGAAGATAAAGGATGCGCTTAGGGGCCTTAACACGAGAAACATGCAGAACCTAGCTGAAAGGGGCCATGCAGTGAGGGAGATAATAAGGCATGCTGAGTTTCCGCAGGATCTCAAAAATGAGATCTTTGAGGCTTATAAGAAGATGGAGAAGCAGTATGGCAAGAACCCTGATGTTGCTGTCAGGAGCTCTGCAACAGCAGAGGATCTTCCTGACGCTTCTTTTGCAGGCCAGCAGGAAACATACCTTAACATAAAAGGTCCTAACGCGCTTATCGATGCGTGCAAGAGGTGCTTCGCATCGCTTTTCACCAACAGGGCGATATCTTACAGGGAAGACAAGAAGTTTGACCATTTCTCGATAGCGCTTTCCATAGGCGTGCAGAAGATGGTAAGAAGCGATCTTGCATGCTCGGGAGTCATGTTCTCGATCGACACAGAGACAGGGTTTGAGAATTCTGTCCTGATAACTGCAGCTTACGGGCTTGGTGAGAACGTCGTCCAGGGCGCAGTGAACCCTGACCAGTATTTTGTGTTCAAGCCGACGCTAAAGCAGGGCTTTAAGCCTATAATCTCAAGGAAGGTCGGCGAGAAGAAGATCAAGATGATATATGCGCATAACGGCAACCATCCTACAAAAAACGTTCTTGTGCCTGAAGAGGAAAGGAGGAGTTTCGCGCTTACTGATGCTGAGGTGTTAAAGCTTGCAAAGTGGGCTTGCATAATAGAGGACCACTATTCTGAAAAACGTGGAAAGTTCAGCCCGATGGACATGGAATGGGCAAAAGATGGCGTGTCAGGAAAGCTTTACATGGTGCAGGCAAGGCCTGAGACTGTGCAGAGCCAGAAGGACAGGACGATATTTGAGGAGTACAAGATGCTTGGAAAGGGCAAGATGATCGTCGAGGGAGCGAGCGTCGGATCAAAGATAGGTTCAGGAAAAGCCCATGTTATACTGAATGTAAAGGATATCAACAAGTTCAAGAAAGGAGAGGTCCTTGTGACTGACATGACTGATCCTGACTGGGAGCCTATCATGAAGATAGCGTCGGCGATAGTGACAAACAGGGGCGGAAGGACCTGTCATGCAGCGATCATATCAAGGGAGCTTGGGATACCTTGCGTGGTCGGGACCAACAACGGCTCTACAAGGATAAAGACCGGAAAAAGCATAACAGTATCCTGTGCAGAAGGCGAAAGAGGAAGGGTATATGATGGCCTGATAAAATTCAGGGTGGACAAGGTTGACCTGAAAAAGATCCCTCAGACCCACACGAAGATAATGATGAACGTGGGAAATCCTGAGCAGGCATTTGAGCTGTCTTTCATACCTAACTCAGGAGTCGGGCTTGCAAGGGAAGAGTTCATAATCAACTCTTATATACAGATACATCCAAAAGCGCTTATCAACTATTCAAAGCTTAAGGATTCTCCTCTCAAGGCAAAGATAGACTCCCTGACCCAGGGCTACCCTGACAAGAAGCAGTTTTTCGTTGACAAGCTGGCAGAAGGTATCGCTATGATAGGAGCGGCGTTCTATCCGTATGATGTTATCGTCAGGATGTCAGATTTCAAGTCAAACGAGTACGCAAACCTTATCGGAGGAAAGGCTTATGAACCCGTTGAAGACAACCCGATGATCGGGTGGAGGGGAGCATCAAGGTATTATAATCCTAAGTATAGCGACGCGTTTGCTCTTGAGTGCAAGGCGATGATAAAGGTAAGGGATGAGATGGGGCTTACGAACGTGAAGGCTATGATACCTTTCTGCAGGACAATTGATGAAGGCAAGAAGGTTCTTGCTGAGATGGAAAAAGCAGGCCTGAAAAGAGGGAAGAACCATCTTGAGGTCTATGTCATGTGCGAGATACCTTCAAACGTCATACTTGCTGATGAGTTCTCAAAGATATTTGACGGCTTCTCTATAGGTACAAACGACCTGACACAGCTGACTCTCGGCCTTGACCGCGACTCTGAGCTTGTCGCAAGCGTCTATGATGAGAGGAACCAGGCAGTGAAGGATCTTGTGAGGGAAGTCATCCACAAGGCAAAGAAGAACCACAGGAAGATAGGCATATGCGGCCAGGCTCCTTCAGACTATCCTGAGTTCGCTACGTTCCTCGTGGAGTGCGGGATAGACTCGATAAGCCTCAATCCTGACACTGTGATCAAGACAACGCTTAAGATCGCAGAGATGGAAAAGAAGATCAGAAGCAAGAACAGGCTGAAGTAGGATTTATTTAGGTTTATAAGATTCTGCAAGAGTCAATGCTGTCAGGATAGCCTCTACACCCACCTTATGGTAAGGAGGAGGGAGGCCTTTAGCTACTACTAAAGTAGGGGTGGAACCCGATTTTTCTAGATTAGGGAACAATACTGCAATCTCAAGGATCCCTCTTTTTTCAGATTGGTGAGGATAAGCGACTAGTCCTATCCTGTAAGGTTGACCGTCAATAATCGGCCGTATAAGCATAATTGATCTCCACCAACCCATTTCATCAGGAGAGGAGCAGTTTCCATTTCCAAGACGATTCAATGCAAAGTTAGCCTTGTTGATGAGCTCCCCTAAGTCTCCCAGACCGTATAACTTCTGAAAAAGTTGGGACAGATGACCTACTAACCCTTCTTCTGCTCCTTGGTTCAAAGGATCAACAATGCTTACTTCAGTGCGATGGGAATAAGATCCCAACACCCCATATTTCCTTTCTGGAAGAACCAACCTGCATTCAACTAGAGTTATATCGCCCATTTTACATGCAGCAATCCAAGATGATTTAAAAATGTTAGTGGTTTTGATAGAAAGCCTATCCAAGACTTGGCAGGTAGTTTATCTGGTAGAACTTATACAGGATAATTGAGTGATACTCCCTGATTATCTGGCTGAACTCTAACCTTAGCTGCTGCATGAATGCATGGAACTGGGCGTAGTCTTTTATGACAACTTCAAACTCGATGTCCGCCATGCCTATCGCCTCAGTCACATAGATGGTGTTAGGGTGGAGCTTTAAGTACTCCTTAAGCTTGTTAAGTGACTGCGCTGTCACGTCTTTTGTGTTTATGAATATCTTATAATGGGTGTATCCCAGCTTGTTAAAGTCCAGATCTGCACGATAGCATTTTATCACTCCGCTTTTTTCCAGCTGCCTGATCCTGTATGATATGACCTTATAGGACTCTCCAAGTTTTGAAGCTAGCGTGATCAGTCTTATGCGGGCATCGGAGCATAGAGTCAAAAGTATCTTCCTGTCTAACTGGTCTATTTTTTGGTCTTCAAGCCTTCCGCCTATGCGAAAATCCTCTCCTCGTTTTGATTCGAGAAGGAACCTGTTCTGGAAGTGGTGGATGTAGTTTGCTATGCTTATCTGGTATTCTCTCGCGTATTTCCCGTATTTTAGCAGAAAATCATTCATGACTTCCTTGATCTCAATGTTATCCTTTACTATGAGGGCAACGCAGAAATCCCAATTGCCATCGATCGTGACAACCCATCCTGAGCTAGGGTTGTTTAATGCGTAAGCTATTATCTCGTCTTCTTTTTCTGCATCTGTATCCTTGAACTTGATAAAGAACCTAACATACATAAATCCGATCTTAGAGATGTCAATAACTGCATAAAACCCCTTCAAAACTTCTTTTTCTTTCAGCCTGTTGATGCGGTACTGCACCGCTTGTTTGCTTATCTTCAGCTTGCTTGCCAGTTCTGCATTTGTCGCTCTTGCGTTCATGTCCAGCTCAAACAGAAGCTTTTTGTCAGTTAGGTCTAAATTTTCATCCATTTATTAATAAATAGATAAAATGATATAAATATTTTTCTAAAAGTACTAAAAATAAGCCATAAGATTGATAAATATTAAATCTCTAATGAGTAGTAACAGATGTGGTATCATGGCTATTAACCATTCTTTTTACAAGGATTGCAGATGGGACAAGATTAATTCAAACCTGCCTGCTGAGATGCTTGAGTACTTAGAAGAGGAGGTAAGCTATTACAAAAAGAACATTCCTGCAGGCAGGATACTTGATGTGGGTTGTGGTGAGGGACGGATCTTATCCAGGTTAGATAATCACATAACTCATGGACACGGGATTGATATCAATGAAACTTCTGTACAACTATGTAAAGAAAACCTGCCAAAAAACAAATACAAAGTTGGCTCTATCACAGAAACAGGTTATCCTGATTCATATTTTGATTGTATTGTCTTATCCTTCAACCTTCTCGGAAACCTTGATAATGATAAAGACTTGGCGATTCGGGAGATAAGAAGGATCCTTAAACCAGGAGGGATGGTGCTGTTCAGCACTTACTCTCAAAGATCAGAGAAGATACAGGAATCAGCATACAGGTCACTTCCAGGATTCTCAAAAGTATCCAGCAAAGGAGACTATACTTTTGCACAGACAGAGCATGGGCCATTTAGCTCTGAAAGATTTGATGAGGACAAACTAAGAAAACTGTTTTCTGGATTCTCCCTGGAGTTAACAGAAGATAGATTCACATATCTTGGAAAAGCAACACCTAACCCAAAACCCTTATAAACCATCTGTTCTTACCTGTTGAAGGTTGGGCCTGTAGTCTAGTGGCTACATACTTTCGGGTATGCTGCAGATGACGTCGCCTTCACATGCACAGCTTCGCTGGGCGACCAACTAAGCGAAGCTTTGTTGAGTACGGCGGAGGTCCCCGGTTCGAGTCCGGGCAGGCCCATTTTATTTGATCTTCTCAAGAACAACTATCCTTTTTGACATCGACTTGTGTATGTAATAGTCAAACTCGTATATGATCTTAAGAGGGAGCCCCTTGGCAATAAGGTTTACCTTTGTGCCTTTCGGAAATACTATGACTGCCCTCTTCCTGAGCACATTCCCAAGGACACTCATGAACTCCTTGTAGAGCTTGTTCGTGTCTATCTTTCCGGTGTTCTTCCCGTAAGGAAGGTCTGTCACGATATAGTCCCATGACTCATTTAACAAAAGCGCATCACCTTCCTTGATGTCCCCTCCTTTTATCTTGTAGAATTTCAGGTTTTCATTTGTGCTCTTGACCATCCATGGATTTATGTCAATCCCCACAGGCTTGATCCCTATGAGCCCAGTCTCGATCAGTATCCCTCCAGTGCCGCAGAACGGGTCAAGAAGCTTTCCTTTGCGTATACCTGTCAGGTTAACAAGAGCTCTTGCAAGCCTGGGGTCAAGTGATACAGGGACAAGCTTTGGCCTAAGATGGGCTTTTCTTTCCTCAAATCCACCTTTGTTCTGCCAGATGCTGTTGCAGCAGTGAAATTTTCCTTCTACCTCAAATATCTCGATAAGAAAATCCGGGTCTTCAAGCCTGACTTTTGGCTTCTTGAGCTTGTGCCAGACGTAGCCTGCAAGCATCTTCTCATCAAATTTGGGTGTGTGAGACCTAACACAAAAGCTTCCTTTGACAGAATCTGCCCATGGATGGTTCATAAAGGTATCCTGAAATCCCTTGAAGTCAGAAGAGAACAGGATTTCATATACCCCTTTGGTATAGGCGAGCCTGTCAAATTCGGATGATCCTGTTTTTGCGATCATCCCTCCTTCAAATGTTTTTATGGGATCAAGCCCAAGCACTGAAGATGCCTCTGCGATTGACATCTCCTGGTTAAGTTTTGAAAGGATAAAAAGCTTCATCTTAAAAAAAAGAAATAAAAAAAAGATTATTTCCTCTTTTTTTGCTGTCTTGCAACCACTACTGGCTTGGTCTGGGGTTTTGGCTCAGATGGATTAAGCTTCTTGTAGCCTATCCAGATCAGCGCTGCAAGTGCGACTCCAAGTATGACAAACCTGAGCCAGTCTTCTGCATCTCCCCAGTATCTGATGACTCCGTATATTATCGTAAGCACCCCTCCTCCCATGAGTCCTGCGCTTACTGAGCCAAGCTTTAAGCTCACTCCGATGAATAACGCTATGAGCCCTATCACTGTCGCGATTATGAAGACATTCCTGTTATATGGGGCCATGACTTTCCTGTACTCGTCATAGCATGATGACATGTCGCAGTAACCCCTTTGTTTTTGGGGGTCATCAGAATAGCAGGTGTAGCTGTTATCAGCGTTCATGTTGCATGTGAGTTTGAGCCCTTCATCAAGAATCTGAGGCTCTGTCCATTTTCCGTTTGATTTTTCGCATTGCGCCTGATTCTCTATAACCATCGGCCCTTCATTGCAGAAGTCCTGCATATTGACTCCCCTGTAAAATGTCTGAATGCCATAGCCTACGAAAAAAGCAAGTATCAATGCTATGCCAACAGCAAGAATTGTCTGTTTTACCTTCGACACCATAATTATCACCTCGTTATGCTGCATTAAGATTTTAGAGTATTTAAAATATACTATGACTTATTATCTAGAATGCTTCTCATTCATAAAATCCTTCAGCGCCCTAGCATGCACCTGGGGAAAGGCAAGCTCTTCTTCGGTTATGCTTCCTGGCTCTCGCCATATAAGACTTCCTTCGACAGACTCTGCCAGCTTGCCCCCTACCGCTTTTGTCACATATATGTGCATCGTCTTTTCCTGCCTGTCAAAATAGTCATAAGTCCCTAGCTTTCTTATTATCTCTACCTCAAATCCTGACTCTTCTTTTGCTTCCCTGACCGCACCTTTCTCGGGGGTCTCTCCGGAATCGACAAATCCTCCCATAAGGTCCAGCTTCCCTTTGTTTGGAGGAAATGCCCTCGCAAGCATAAGAATCTTCCCCTCTTTCTCGATGATGCAGTCTGCTATCTGGATGCGTGGCATGGAGGGGAATAAGTGGGTCTGGTATAAATATCTTGCTCACATAATTTCAGAAAAACATATAAACCGCATTCTATTGTCATTTCACATGGCAGAAAAACTTGCTATTCTTGATGCAGGCGCACAGTACGGAAAGGTAATTGACAGGAAAGTAAGGGAGCTGAAGGTGGAATCAGAGATCCTTCCTATCACAACTCCTCTTTCCAAGCTGAAGAAGTACAAGGCGATAATAATATCAGGTTCTGGTTTTAGCGTCTATCAGAAAGATTCGCCTAAGCCGGTAAAAGGAGTTTTTGACATGGGTGTTCCTGTCCTTGGCATATGTTATGGGATGCAGCTTCTGAACTATGAGATGGGAGGGAGCGTCGAGAAGAAATCGCTTAGGGAAGACGGCCAGTATGAGATAGTTGTCAACAAGGGGTCAGATCTGTTCAGTGGCCTGCATGAGAGGCAAAACGCCCTTCTGACACATGGAGACAGCGTGGGGATAGTCGCTGATTCCCTTAGCGTGATAGCCCAGTCCGGGGAGATAATAGCAGGTCTTGAGAACAAGAAGAAGAAACTATATGGGGTGCAGTTCCATCCAGAGGTTGACCTGACAGAAAACGGCAAACAGGTCCTTTCAAATTTCCTTTTCAGGATCGCAGGGTTTAAGGGCGACTATACCATGGAAAACAGGGAAGAGATTGCGATAACTGAGATAAGGAAAAAGGTCGGTGACAAAAAAGTCCTTCTTCTCATAAGCGGCGGCGTCGACTCGACTGTCTGCGCAGCCCTTCTTAACAAGGCAATAGGCCCAGATAATGTTTATGCTATCCACATCAACAACGGGTTCATGAGAAAAGATGAAAGCAAAAAAGTGAAAGACGTGCTTGAGAAGATCGGGATACAGCTTGATGTTGTGGATGCTTCACAGTCCTTTTATGATGCAAAGACAAAAGTAGGTGGCAGGGAGACATCAAGGCTAAAAGAGACTGTGTCACCTGAAGAAAAAAGAAAGATAATCGGAGACACTTTCATGAGGGTTGCAGAAAAAGCAGTAAAGGACCTGGACCTTGATCCTGATGAAGTTTTTCTTTGCCAGGGAACCCTTCGGCCTGATCTTATCGAAAGCGCATCAGAGCTTGCCTCATCAAATGCTGATACTATCAAGACCCATCATAACGATACAGAGCTTGTAAGGGATCTTAGGAAAAAAGGAAGGGTTATCGAGCCTCTTAAGGATTATCATAAGGATGAGGTAAGAAACTTAGGAAAGATGCTCGGGCTTCCTGATGAGATAGTCTGGAGGCAGCCTTTTCCTGGACCTGGTCTTGCAGTAAGGATAATATGCGCTGACAAGCCATACATCACGGATGATTTTGAGAACATACAGGATCAGCTTAAGGTATTTTCAGACAAGGATGTTTCTGCTTCGCTTCTGCCTGTGCAGACTGTGGGCGTACAGGGAGACTCAAGAAGCTACAGCTACCTTGTAGGGTTAAGCGGAAAAAAAGACTGGAAAAAGCTTGTCAGCATCGCAAAAGAGATCCCAAAAAAAGTGCATAAGGTCAACCGCGTAGTTTATGTTTTTGGGGAAAAGATAGAAAAAGATGTCAGGACCATAACTCCTGCCCACCTTACAGAAGACGTGATAAGGCAGCTTCAGGAAGCTGATGACATAGTGAATGATATCCTTTACAAGAATGATCTTATAAGAAAGCTAAGCCAGGTCCCTGTCATCCTGTTTCCTGTAGATTTCGGCATGAAAGGAAGTAGAGGTATTGCAATAAGGACATTTATCACAAACGACTTCATGACTGGCGTTCCTGCAGTCCCAGGAGCAGATATTCCTGAAAAGGTCGTTGACGAGATGGTAAAAGAGATACTAAAGAAAGTGAAAGGCATATCAAGGGTCGTTTACGACCTTACTGCCAAGCCCCCTGGAACGACAGAGTGGGAGTGAGAGATAAATCCTCAATTCATAGATCTTGAGATTATACCTGCAATCTTATCAGCTTCTGATTTGCTCAAATGACCATTCCCTCCATTTGTAGGAACATAATGGGCCTTTGGGGAGATTTCTCCCTCGATTGTACCATATGTCAAAACAACTAAAGATTTTCCTTTTAGCCCTGGGTTCGTGTCTCTTGACATTTGGAAAGCAGTTACAATATCCTCTACTCTTTCCCCATCTGAGAATTCAGACACAATAATAGCACGATACTGATTCAGAGTAGGGTCTGCATCCAAAATCTGATCAGTTAATGAGTGTACAGGAACATGCATAGAACATACCCCAGCATCAACTCCTAAGGAAGCACATATCTTTTTTGCATTGGTCATTCCTCTGGAAGTGTTAAGATCATAAAATAATAATAGTTTTTCGCGCATATTGTTAAACCCCCTCAAAAAAAAAGAATTATCCTCCTTTTTATAAACCTTTCTCTTAATACTTCTGTAAAGTAGTAATCAAAGCAAACATTTAAATATTTATTATTTTTCTTTTTCCGGTATGGTCTTGGATAATCAGAATTGTTTTGTGGGAACTGGGAGATTAGGCCCACACCCTACAGTTGTGTATGGTTTAGGTGGGAGAAACCCTAACTTGAGGTTGGTCTTGGATTCGAAGCAAGAAATGGTTAGGGCAAGAGAAGAAGTTGAGCCAACAAGCCTTTATCCTGGGTTCGCATGCTTATCAGCAAGAAATAATGGAAGAGAGCGAGTTGCTGTTGCAGCGTATGGTATCGGTGTAAATGATGCAATGGCTTTTTTCCCAAACGGGCAAGGGATACATAATTTGGTGAACACCCAAAGTTCATGGATGGTAGCAGGTTGCACAGATTCTGGAATTCACATTCTTGGTTCTTGCGAAGTGGATCCAGATAATAAAAGATATAATTTATGGATTAAAACTGTCGAAGTGGGAGCAATGAGAGTATCAGTATTACCTTCAAACGGAAACCAAGGTACAATCTATCATTTTGGAGAAGAAGCAGATTTAGCAACTGTAGCAGAAACATTGTTTCACAAAAGGTTTCCTACCCAAGGAACAGGCATCGGTGTTGCTGCGTGTATGTTAACTCCAGAAGGCCCGCAAGTCGAGATATACCATAGGACTGGATAAGCTCACTTATACTTTACTCCTCCGCCCATCCCTGCCATGCCTTTCATTCCGCCCATCTTCTTCATCATCTTTTCAGGGTCTTTTCCCTTGAACATCTTCATGAGTTTTTTTGACTGCTTGTATTGCTTGAGAAGCTCGCGAACATCAGATACTGACCTTCCTGAGCCTTTTGCTATCCTTTCTATCCTGTGGATGTTTATCGAGTCAGGATCCTCAAGCTCTTCCTCTGTGCAGGAGTCCATTATGTATCTCCATGATGTTAGCTTTTCCTGCTGGACGTTAAGAGCCTCTTTTGGTATCTTGAGCTGGCCCATGCCTGGGATCATCTCCATGACCTTTGAAAGTGGACCCATCTTTTTCATGGCTTCCATCTGCTCATAAAGGTCGATAAGTGAGAACTCGCCTTTAAGCAGCTTTTTTGATAGGTCTTTTGCTTCTTCTTCAGACACTGCTTCTTTCGCTTTCTCAAGAAGAGCTTCTAGGTCTCCCATCCCAAGAAGCCTTGACACGAATCCTTTTGGGTTGAAGACCTCAAGATCATCAACCTTCTCTCCTACTCCTATGAACTTTATTGGGGCGGATGTTACTGCGCATGCAGATAAGGCGCCTCCTGCTTTTGCTGTGCCGTCCATCTTTGTGGTTATGACGCCTGTTATGCTAACAGAATCGTGGAACTGCTGTGCCTGCTTCTGCGCTGCCTGGCCGATGTCAGCTGATATCACAAGAAGCCTTTCCTGCGGCTTGATGATCGAGTTCACGGATTCTATCTCCTTGATAAGGTCGTCAGAAAGAGCATCTCTTCCTGCTGTGTCGACTATCACTATGTCAAACTTGTTGAGCTCTGATTCGTGCTTTTTCCATATCTTTACTGCGTCCTTCTCCCCTTTCTCGATGAAGAAAGATACCTTTGCTACTTTTGCGACCTGCTCGAGCTGGCTCATCGCAGCTGGCCTGTGGACATCCAGGCCGACTACTGCTACCTTAAATCCTCTTTTTGAGTAATACTTTGCAAGCTTGCCTGTTGTTGTTGTCTTTCCTGAACCAAAAAGCCCGACCATCATTATCTTGAATGGCTTTTCCTTTCCTATGACTATCTCTGCCTTGTCTTCGCCGAGGAACCTGACAAGCTCCTCATAGACTATGTTTACAAGCTGCTCTCTTTTTGCAAGCCCTGTAGGCGCTTTCTCATCAAGTGCCCTTTCCTTTATCTTTTTGGTGAGGTCAAAGACCAATTTTACGTTTACATCTGACTGCAGAAGCGCTCTTTGTATGTCTTTCACTAGCTCGTTTATGAGCTTCTCATCAACAAACATTGATTTAGCTATCTTAGACAATGTGTTCTTTAAGGATTCTGATAGTTTGTCAAGCATTTTAGATGGAAAGCAGTTTTTCTTTATAAATGTAATTGAGAATCCATTAAGCAAAAAAAACAAATTATTCAAGACATTCATCAAAATTTACTCTTAATGTCCCTTTGATAAAACTCCATCTGCTAACATAATTCTGTAATTTTGCACTTATTCTTGGGTTTCCGAAAGTAATTGAATTATTAATGAATGCTCCGGAAGTGATATAATGACATAATGCTTCTAAGCAAAAATGTTCTTTTGGCACCATCACCCCTGATAATTGGTGTTGTTTAAGTTGGTAATGTGTGTCTGAAACATTTAATCCTCTTAACTTAGTTTTAGTTTGGACTGTTTCTAACATCCTTCGATTTGCATCGCTCACATCAAATAATCCAGGAACAAGACATATGCAATTTGAATTAAATGTTTCTGCTCCATCAACCCCTCTAAGCAACTCTGATATTCTTTTCTCTTCTTCATAAGAGGGGTAGGTAAAACCAAAATCTCTTCTCACTGCATATCCATGGGCTAAGATAGCTAGCCCCCCTCTTTTTTGGATCTCTTCCACTGTCCTTCTTGAGTCAGCGTGGCTGGTGATAGGAACATTAGGATTATCCTTCCATGATATGCCTACAATATGATGTTTGTCTGATACAATCTCCTGGCCTCTTACGATATAACCCACATTCCCTTCGTGTTCAACCTTCGCCATAATCCCGTCTTCTGTTTCAGTGACCCCCTCAAGCTGAATTGCCTGATTATATGTTAAGATCCCTTTAGATCCTGATATCGCTGTGATTACAGTAATTCCTTTGCTTAAAGCTAAAACCAGATTTTCAGGTTTTTCTTTAGCAGATAGATGGACATGGCTGTCCAGAAGCAGATGGTGTTCAGTCTCTACAGGGGGCTTTTTCATATGCCTATTATCTAGATAACTTATAGATCCTCCTGTTAAAATAGGCCCCCAAAAGAACAAAATATGTTTTATGAACTCCCTACGAGTCACTCCTTTAAATCCGACCATATAAATCCCTAGACAAAAAAAAACGATATATTATCTTGTTTCACTCGGCTGGAAGCTCAACCTTCTGCTCTGAGAACCTGCATGAGCATGGAAGCTTGTGTGAGATCTTCTTGATCGCTGTCCTTCCTACTGGAAGCGCGCTCTTGTCAAGTTTTACTGAGAAAAGCTTCTGGCCTTTCCTGACCTGTGCAGCTATCCCTATGACCTTACCGAATGACATCTTCATACCTGTACTCATCCTGTCTGCTCCTGCTCCTGATGCAAGGGGGTTTTCCCTTAGGATGTGGTGTGGATAGACTCTTATCTTGAAGTGAAATCCTTTTTTTCCAAGCGCCTTTTCAAGCGTCCTTAGGCATGTTAGCCTTCCTGACTCAAGGGCGTTATGCCTGATCTGCACGTTTTCATCAGATATCAGGCTTATCTCGTACTCGAAGTTCTTTGCTGGGTCTCCCATGTCGTAGCGCACTATCTTGCTGTTGGGTCTTGTCCTGACAAAGGACTTAGCCCGAAACTTAGAGATCCTTGTGTAGGGCCTCTCAAGCCTTCTATATGCGCAAAATTTCCTTAATTTAGCCATTGTGCTTTCTGGAGAATCAAATCCCATTTAAAAAGGTTTTGGTTGGGTAAAAACAGCAGGATAAGAGGTTAAAATAGGTTGTAGCATCTTCAAAACTCAGTCTGTGTAAAGAGCGAGCGCTGCGTCCCCGGATGGGGCAACCCCCCGCGACGCGCGTTGATGTTTTGCATGAATGAGTTTTGACCTGATGATGCTACAACCTCCCGCCCCAGAGGTTAAATTTATAAATGCCCGGCAGTTCTTAATCATATTATGGATTATGAACAGATGCTGGATAAGGGAAGGGAGGCTCTTCCGCAATCAGTCTTTGAGAAAGAGCGGTTTGAGATACCTAATGTCAGGGGCCACATAGAAGGCAACAAGACTGTCATAAGCAATTTCCATCAGATCGCGACAACCCTCAGGAGGCCTGAAGACCAGCTTTTTAAGTTTCTTCTGAAGGAGCTTGCAGCTCCAGGAGTCATAAAGAACCATCAGGCAGTCCTTGGGACAAAGATCGCAGCATCAAAGATAAACGATAAGATAAGGCAGTACGCAAACGAGTTCGTGCTGTGCCACGAGTGCGGAAAGCCTGACACTAAGACAGAAAAAGAAGGTACTGTGACATTCCTAAGATGCACTGCCTGCGGAGCAAGGCAGGCGATAAGAGGAAGGATCTAGACGTTAGGCTTTTATAACATTAAGATTTCTCAAGTTATAATATGACAAATGACCCTGGTTTGGGGGAGATAGTATCTGAGTTGATTGCAGTTTATCCTATCT
>JBJKQO010000048.1:0-7048 GCA_046705145.1 Candidatus Woesearchaeota archaeon | reverse complement strand
CTTTAAACACTGTCATGTATGATGAAGACCAAAAGGAGATGAAAAAGATATGTGACATCGCAAAAAAAGAGGGCATAACTGCGATTATTGCCATGGACATTTCTGTTATGGTCTATGCAAGAAGCATTGGCTTAAGCGTCCATCTTTCTACTCAGGCTAATGTTTCAAACATTGAGGCAGTGAGGTTTTACTCGCAGTTTGCTGATGTTATAGTTCTTGCAAGGGAGCTTAACCTTGGACAGATAAAAAATATTTGTGACAAAGTAAAAAAAGAGAAGATAAAAGGGCCGTCAGGAGAACTGGTCATGATCGAGCTTTTCTGCCACGGCGCCCTTTGCATCTCGATATCCGGAAAGTGCTACATGAGCCTGGCAGTCTATGCAAAGTCTGCAAACAGGGGGGCGTGCCTCCAGAACTGCAGGAGAAAATATAGGGTAGTTGATGAAGAGACAGGAGACGAGCTTTCGATCGAGAACAGGTATGTGATGAGCCCAAGCGACCTTTGCACGATAAGCATACTTGATAAGATAATAGCTTCAGGTGTCTCTGTACTTAAGATAGAGGGCAGGGCAAGGTCTCCTGAATATGTTTATGCTGTGACCAAAACATACAAGGATGCAGCTTCTTCAGTCTTAAGCAAAAAGTACACGCAGGCCAAAGCCAAAAAGTGGGAATCTGAACTTGAGAAAGTCTTCAACCGCGGATTCTGGCATGGAGGATACTATCTTGGGTCAAAGGCAGGCGAATGGTCAGAATACTATGGCTCGAAGTCGACTGAGGTAAAAGAGAGCGTGGGGGTAGTGAAGAATTACTTTTCAAAAGCTCAGGCAGCAGAGATATTTCTTCAGTCAGGAGCGGTGAAGGCGGGTGATAAGGTTGCAGTTACCGGAAACACGACCGGCTATCTTCCTTTTGCGCTAAAAGAGATAAGGAAAGATGACAGGGATGTTCGGCAGGCAAAAAAGGGAGACACTATAACTGTCAGGGTTCTAGGTACTGTGAGGAAGAACGACAAGGTATTTTTGATAAAAGAAAGGAAAGTCATGCAGTGAGGATCTATATCATCTCATGCATTTTCCAATGTTATAGGCTTTTTTTATCCACTGCTTTTTCTTTTTTTCAGGCGCGTCTTTTACAGGTCCTACCATCATGACTTTTGTCCTGATCCCGCAAAACTCTAGTATTGACTGCTTCATCACCCTGACTCCGGAAGATCGGAATATTATCCTATATATGAGTGGGTTGTTGTTCATCGTCGTTATTATCCTTGCTGTCTTTCCAAAAAGGAGCTTTTTCCATTTGTACTTTCCTGTGAACTTGAATGCGAACCCAGGAAGTATTATCCTGTCGATAAATCCTTTTAGGATTGCAGGCATCGCTCCCCACCATGTCGGGTACACAAAGACGATATGTTCTGCCCAGAGGATGTCTGCCTGGGCTTTTTTCAGGTCCGGCTCAAGCTCCTGCACCTTGTTGTAGCCTTCATGGAGTATAGGGTCGAACTTTAGCTCTCCAAGAAACAATGTCCTTATCTCTGCTCCTGCCTTCCTAGCTCCTTTTATGTATGCTTCAAGAAGCGCATTGCAGAAGCTGTCTTTGCTTGGATGCCCAAGTATAACAAGTATATTTGTCATGATTGTTAAGATATTAGTTTATGTATTTAAACTTTGAGATGATTACCAGATAAATATTTAAACATCTTGTTTAACGCTTAGTTATATGGCATCTGACCTATCATTCATGAAGGAAGCGATAAAAGAAGCGAAGTTAGGCCTAAAAGAGGGAGGGATCCCCATTGGAGCTGTCTTAGTAAAAGAGGGTAAGATCATATCAAGGGGGCATAACAAGCGCATCCAGAAAGGATCTGCGATACTTCATGCTGAGATGGACTGTCTGGAAGATGCAGGAAGGATGTCAGCTAAGGATTACAGGAGATGCACGCTTTACTCTACCCTTTCTCCATGCCCTATGTGTTCTGGAGCGATAGTCCTTTACAGGATACCTAAGGTTGTGATAGGTGAGAACAAGACTTTCATGGGTGCTGAAAAATATATATCAGGTGAGGGAGTCAGGATAACGAATCTTGATCTTGATGAGTGCAAGAATATGTTGGAAGATTTCATAAGCAGGAATCCAAAGCTTTGGAATGAGGATATAGGTGAGCAGTAGGGGAGTGATATGAAGATAGCTATAGTATCAAACGGTTCTTTAGGTGATAAGGATTTTCATCTCTCCGTGCTTGCGGATGCTGACATGGTGATATGCGCTGACGGCGGAGCGAACAACGCTCATTCTTTGGGTATCATCCCTGATTATGTCATAGGTGACATGGACTCGATAAGAAAAGATGTATTGGATGCTTTGCAGGGCAATGACAAGACAAGGATCATAGTTGATCCTGACCAGGACAAGACAGATACTGAGCTTGCGATAGCGCTTGCAGAATCGTTTGATCCGGAAGAGATCATCATGCTTTGTGCGTTAGGCTCGAGGATAGATCACACAATGGCAAACATCCTTTGCCTTGACAGGATTAAGGAGGGGATAAGCGCAAGGATAGTTGATGACAGAAATGAGCTTGTTCTTGTGGACTCAAGCCTTGACATAAGAGGCACTAAGGGACAGGTTGTTTCTGTCATCCCGCTTACAGATGTCAGCGGCCTTACCTATGAAGGATTGAAGTGGCCTCTTAAAAACGAAAGCTTTAAATTCAATTGGATTGGCGTGTGCAATATGCTTGTTGGCAGCAAGGCAAGGGTCTCTCTTGATAAGGGGAAGGTTCTTGTAATAAGATCAAGGGATTAGATCTTAAGGATAGTTTCAGGCACTGTTGAAAGTCTCGCTTGCGCTCGAGTAGCATCGTGCTCGCTTGTGTTTTTGTTTCAATATTGGCTGATATCGTCAAGCAAAGTATCGTAAATCCTTGATTTGCGGACTTAAAATCAGAGATTTAAGCTTGGCGGACTTGTGAACAAGTTCACAAGCTTCCCCGGATGGGGCGACCCCCTTAGTCAGCCTAGCAAAAAAAATCGAAGAAGCTCGCAGATTGATGCTACCTTCACTTTCAACAGTGCCTGCAAAAAAGGATCATAAAATGATTTCAAGGGATCAGTAAATGGCAGCAATCAACTTATCTCCTATAGACTACAGCATCTTGTTGGTGTATTTCCTGATGCTTTTCTTCATAGGCTATTTTGTGAAGAAGAGGGTGCATAACCTTAATGATTATTTTCTTGCCGGAAGGAGGCTTACCCTTCCGATTTTTGTTGCGACGCTTGTAAGCACGTGGTACGGCGGCATCCTTGGCGTAGGAGAGCTGTCCTTCAATTATGGGATTGTGAACTGGCTTACGCAGGGTTTCTTCTGGTACCTTAGCTACCTGTTTTTTGCATTTTTCCTTGCAGCAAAGATAAGGAAGTCCAACCTTTACACTGTTCCTGACCAGCTTGAAAGGTTCTATGACAAGAGGTCAAGGCTTCTCGGAGCGTTCTTCAATTTCATAATGGTCACTCCTGCGCCCTATGTCATGTCTCTTGGCCTTGTGTTCAGCCTTATGTTTGGCTTGCAGCCTTGGGTAGGGATAGTTGCAGGCACTATTATAATGCTGTTTTACACGCTTAGGGGAGGTTTTTTTGGCGTCATATACACTGATTTCATCCAGTTTTTCTTCATGTGCACAGGCGTTGCTCTGATAATCCCTTTTGCTGTTTCAAAGTTCGGAGGGATAGATTTCCTTAAGGCTAACCTTCCTGCCACGCATTTCACCCTGACAGGAGATTGGACTGTGCAGATGATACTTGTGTGGGGTTTCATAGCGTTTTGGACTCTTGTCGATCCTGGATTCTACCAGAGGTGTTATGCTGCTAAGGATTCAAGCATCCCGAAGAAAGGGATCCTTCTTTCAGTCTTGTTCTGGATGCTTTTTGATGTCTGCACCACTTTCACAGGCATGTATGCGAGGGCTGCGATGCCAGGGATAGATCCTGTGACAGCTTATCCTGTGTTTGCAGATGCTGTCCTTCCGATAGTTCTCAAGGGACTGTTTTTCACAGGCATACTTGCGACCATCATGTCCACTATTGACTCTTTCACTTTCCTCGGTGCGATGAACATAGCGCATGACTATTACAAGAGCATAATTAATCCTAAGGCTAGCGACAAGAAGGTCATGTTTGTGGCAAAGATAGGTGTTGTGATAACAGCTATCTTCTCGCTTACTCTTGCGCTTTTTTTCAAGTCCATAATAAGCATGTGGTACACGATAGGGACTGTCGGGATAAGCGCGATGCTTGTCCCCGTGCTTGCAGGCTTCTTTTACAAGGGAAAAAAGTCAGGTCTTGCGTCCTTCATAAGCATGATAGCCGGTTCGCTTACTTCCATATCCTGGCTGGCTTACGGCTGGCTTCACATGTATGAGGGATGGCCTTCATACCTTCTTGGCCTTGAGCCACTCTACCCAGGGCTTTTGGTGTCATTAGTTACTTTTGTGGTGATCACGATGCTTGATAAGAAAAAGGAGTATAAGGGATGATAAGGATGGACATGACAAAACTCTTGCTGCTTGACGCATACGCGCTCATAGTTGCAGTGTTCGTGCTGTCCTATTTCTTCTTCAGGGACCTGTTAAGAAAGGATTAGATACTTCACTATAGTGTTTTAAGACCTATATTTTTTAACTGGCTTATTTGTTATTATCATAAAACTTCTTGATGAGTTCCAGCTCCTCGGAATATCCATGTTTTTTCAATGCTTCCTCTCCATCTCTCCCGAATTTGTAGAATACGGTGTTGGCCAGTTCAAGACGTCCGATTGCAAGGGCAAATTCCCCTAGTTCTTTTATCGGCTTTTTGTTGAATGTCGTTTCCTCTCCTTTCATCAAGGTCTCTTCTGCAGAATAATCATTTCTGTAGATATTCATGCATATCAAAGTGATTCTCCACAACATGTCGGCAGCCATTACGATATTTCCGCTTTCTGTTGCTTGCAACAACATCGTGTCATGGTCTCCTATGATATCTGCTACTTCAGCATGATATTTTTCAGGATAACCTGATCTCTCAAGAATCCTTCCTGCGATCAGACAACCGCGGTTCTGATGCGGCCTTCTTGCTTCTTCTCCGCTTGTCGGTAACCCGCTATCAACACGCTTTTTCCATGCGCTTTTATCTTCTGTATAATAAAATCCTAAATCATGGAGCAGCGCGGCAGGAAACACAACATTTCTGTCTCCGGGATAGTGTTTAAGAAGAAACATGGCAAAATGCATTGTTATTTCAGCATGTCCGAAATCATTCCTTTGGTCAAGGAAATCAGTGCAATCTTGCCAAAAATCCCATTCTTTCTCAGTCAGGATATCCTCTTTCTTAAGGTTGATGCCTTCTGTTGTCTCTTTTCCTAGGATCCATACCCTATAATCTATAAGGTGATAATTCCTGATCTGAGAAATCATCTTATAATCAGTGCATCCCGCAGCCCTGGCATCCCATGCACCTGTGTGACAGCAGGTCTGCCATATCTTCGTCGCAGCACTTTCCAGGCTTGTCTGAAAGCTTTCCGCAGACTTCGCATCTGTATCTCATTATCTTTTTCTCTTCTTTTTTCTCAGCTGTTTTTGCCATTTGTCTCACCTTTTTGTGGCTCATTAGAAAAAGTGCGTCGGTGCCATGGATGCCGTGAATGTTTTTGGGACATTCATGGCATGGCCCGACGGAGCTGACCAAGTTCGTATGATTCATTATACGGTTTTGGTCAGTGGAGTAGGACTTTTTCTAATGAGCCTTTTTGATTGATTATAAAATGAGAGGGACGGGACTTTCGTAGCTTTTTTGGAGTTCTCAAAAAAGGCTGATTCGAACCCGCGGACCCACTAAGGGACAGGATGTCTTCCATCTGGAAGCCAGATATGGCATCTGGGGTCCCATTATAGGCTTAAGTCCTGCGCATTTGACCAGACTCTGCAACCCTCTCATAATATTTAAAAAGAGTGCTGTATTATTTAAATAAGTTGTTGTTTTTGTGTTCAAAATCCTAAACATTTATAAAACAAACATGATTTTCAAAATACCTTGTCGGTAGATTATACGCGCCTGTCGTATAATGGCTATTACTCCGGCCTTCCAAGCCGGTTATCCGGGTTCGAATCCCGGCGGGCGCATTGTTTTTGTTCTATCTTGGGTATATATCGTATTGAAATGCGCAAGCATTTCCTAGCCATCGCCGTTAGGCGGATGGCGTATGCGGAAGCTTTGGTCCAGCTTTGCGCGAGAGTTAGCGAGCGAAAAAGATGGGTGAAAATCCCGGCGGGCGCATTGTTTTTATTCTATTTTGGTTTTATATCGTATTGAGGTGTCTTAGTTCAAATTTATTAGGGGGTATATTAATAATATTTATAAAGAATGATGATAAGAAGGTTCGGCCTATATTTTCTTTGACATTTTTCTGTTGAATGTCTTATATCCCCATTTTTCATAGATTTTGATGGCAGGATTATTTTCAAATACTTCTAGATGGATTTGAGAACATTTATTCTCTTTGAACCACTTTTCCAAGGATTTGTTTAATTCTGATGCGATACCTCTTCCGGTATGCTTCTTTGATACAGCTAAAGCGTTTAGATATCCGATCTTGATCGTTTTAAAAAAGGGGTCTTTGTTTTCGATGATGCTTCCCCTGATATAACCTACTATCTTGTTACCCGTTTCTGCAACTAGATATATTGAGTTTCTCTCCCTAAACTCCCTGACTAGTTCTTGTTTTGCAGATTCCTTAAAATCAGGTCTTTTTCTTCTTAAGCCTATTAGGAAATTATCCACTTTTCTAGAAGATAAATCTTCAGATTTGATCATCTCTAAAAAAACATCATAAACTTGGTCCAAATCCTCTTTTTTTGCTTTTCTGATCAAAACGACCATGACTGAAATATTATAGAAAATTTCGACTAGAAATTTTCAGGGGGTTTAAAACCCCGACATTTATGTCGAAATTTTCTATGGGGATAGTATAGTACTGTGGACTTTAGTCCGCAGATAAAACGTAGAAAAGTTTATGT
>JBJKQO010000047.1:0-47465 GCA_046705145.1 Candidatus Woesearchaeota archaeon | reverse complement strand
CCCTTGCAAGATAGCCAGGAGGAATGATCATGAACGGCAGGCCCTTTACGATCGAGATGACTATGGCAATAAGCCCGAAGACGATAAGATAACCGAGGACAGTCCACCACCTGCCTTTGACTATGCTTTTGCTGTGCTTCATTGCGTCTACGCCTGACTTATCCCTCAATACAACAACATACATCGTGAAGACCCAGTATATGCCAAATATGATCGCCGGAACTATCAGCAGGATAGCTAGTCCCAGAAGAAATATTCCCAGGATAAGATTTGTCATGAACAAGGGGCCCCATCTTGAAAATGCTTTTTTGAAGGCTTTTCCAAGTGTTATAGGCTTTTTGTCAATACTTTGCTTCACCAGGTAAGCTATAGCCATGGTGGCGATGACACCTACCAGCCCCTCTAACACGACTGAAAGGATGATGAACTCCTTCAGGTTCTCAAACCCCTTCCCAACAGGAAAGAACGATATGATCAGCGCAATAGGCAGGTAGATGATCAACGTGACCAGAAAGATATCCCTGAAATTAGCTGTGAACTGGTCCCAACCCTCAGACAGGATCTGGTCAAGAGAAAAGCGCTTCCTGTAAATCCCCTTTGCCATACAGCTGAAAAAAGGTTTTTGGTATATAAATGTTTTGGGTGGAAGGGGGAAAGCGGGAGTTTCTTAACGAGCATTAGCGAGTAATAATAGAACGATTTATATAGTTAAGTCCATATTTATTAAGTCATGGACAGAAATAACGAGGAATCAGCAGGTGAAGACCTTATTGCTGATTTTCTTGATGAAAAGTTCATAAGATACAAGAGATATCCAGAATTACCCCCTCTAAATGGAGATAATAAACTTTTTAGAAAAGCAGATTTTATACTTTTAGATTACAATGTT
The DNA here is from genome assembly GCA_046705145.1 of Candidatus Woesearchaeota archaeon. GTDB lineage: Archaea > Nanobdellota > Nanobdellia > Woesearchaeales > JBJKQO01 > JBJKQO01. The sequence continues at coordinate 46,576 of JBJKQO010000047.1, read as the reverse complement.
TATATAGAATTTTTAGGTCAATGGAATATTCCTGAACATAAAGAAAGATATAAACAAAAGAGGGAGGTGTATCGTAAGAATAATGTACTTGCATATATCTTTGGCCAGATAATTTAGGCACCCTTGATTGGATAATAAAAAGAAGATTAAGGGAAGTTCTTTTAAAATATGATAAAAAATGGATCTTATTAAAATATGAATGGGATAATTTTACAGAAGAATATGGATTAATGATTCTCGTTTTTATTGCTTTGATCTATTTTGTTAAAAACTTTTGGTGGAAAATAGGAATTTCATTATTCTTCTTATTTACCATATACACTTGGGTAAATAAATATGTTAAAAGACTTTTAAAACTCAAAAAAACAAAATGGGTTTCTAGTGGGAGATACAATAAAAATGGCACGAATAGTTGATACCCCTTTGTATTGGATTATAATATTAATCGGGATCTATATCTTGTTTAGAATCTTAAAAAGGTTATTCAGGGGAAAGCCAAAAAGAAGAATATTTCGCATAAAAAGGAAAAAGGTTTTTCTTACTGCTAAAACAAAAGCAAAAGCTGAAGGAAAATATAATATGTTATTAGCTAAGTATAAGAGAAAACATAAACGAGAACCTTCAAAGAATGATCTATTTAGGATTGTTATTGCTGCAAGCCACCATACCTTCCCAGTAAAAGGAAGAAATGTTAGGAGATGGACAAAGGGGAAGATAGGTCATTGGAACCGTCAAAAAGTAAGGAAATATCTGTTAGAAAAACATGACATTGTAGATAATTTTAGGATGAAATGAACAAAGAAACATTAAGCCCCCTATTCTAATTCTTTAATACATATTTTATTTACTAAGAAATCATAGGTTTCATCATAGAATTTTTTAGGTCTTGTTGTATCTTGCTCATTGCCTTCTGGAATAAATATTACAAAACCCTGTCTTGCTCTGGTGAGAAGCACTCTGTAAGCATTTAGTAAATATCTCTTTTTTATAGCTTGCTGAATTTTTTGCCATCTTGTGCCTTTGAAAGCTTGATGTACCCACTTGCTATCTTTTAAGTGCAAATCTCCACCCCAACAAACAATAGTCCAATCAAGTTCTAGCCCTTGAATTTCAAATTCTGTGGCTACATCTTCCATATAATATGAAGAACGGACATCATCTTTTCCATCTAAAAACCAATTAGAAGCCCTGATGCTGTTTTTGACATCAATTCCAAAAGGTCTTAATCTTTTAGCATTAGATGAAGCGAGAACACCATATCGTTCAGAACCTCGTGCATTACCAAGAATCCATTTTTTTGCAGTTTGATAATTTCTAGTAACAACTAGGGGATATACATCTTTTAATTCTTGATAAATTCTCTTTGCATCATCAGTCTTTTTATTTAATAATTGGTGAATAAACTCAGATAACTTTTCGGATCTAAAAGATCTTACAGATACTGCTAAATGCAGATTTTCTTCTGACTTCGCGTTGTTTTTTAACCATGTTTTTGAGTCTGAATTATCTAAATAATTATCATCAGAGACAATTAAATTAGAATAATATACTTTCCAATCTGTGAAATTATCTTTGAGAGAATTTATCCATTCTTCTAATCCTGCTTCACCTGTGTTAATTTCTTGACCCCCACCAATTAAACAAATAATACAACACCAATCTTGATGTCTATCCATAACTTCAATTAAAAAATGGGGTTCTGAACGGTCAAAATCTGTAACACCTTTTTTCCTAGTCATAAATGAACTTGCTTGCTGTTGGGTCCATGCCCTCTGGGCCTCATCAAAAACTACTACTTTTTCCGTAGGGGCTTTATCTGAAATTAAACCTTCATCACGAAAATGATGTATATTTTGGATAAATGCATTTGCTTTTATTGCAGCTTCCGTCTTGGTTAATTTAGTCCCATTTGATTTTGCATTATTAACTTCATCTCTTATTAGTGCTTCTCTTAAAACTTCAACTAAAGGTCCATTGCCAGATAAAAAAACTGCATTTTCATCTTCTGCGATTTTCATCCTCTCATTGGCGATGTTTAATCCTGCAAGAGTTTTCCCTGCTCCAGGAACACCAGTCATAAAGCAAATTGATTTCTGAGATTTATCTTTAGATTCATCAATAATCCTATTTATACAATTTGCAGTTTTTGATAAATTAATAGCACCAGAATCAGAGCGAGAAATCTCTTGTACATTATGCCCTTTGTAGAGTGCTTGTGCTGCTTCAATTATGGTTGGAGTTGGTTTATATGCAGATTCAATCCATTCTTGGGGGTTAATGCAGGTTGTTCCTTTTTCTGTAAAACAAAAAGACAAAACCTTATAAAGATTGTTTTTATTTGCTAGAAGAGGGTTATATAATAAATCCTGATACTTATCAATATTATTTATATTTTCGTGAGCGTGTGTTGCCACCAAAATAGGTATTAATTTTTCGTTGTGGCTGCCTTGATGAAAATTTTTTAAATCTAAACTGTAATCAAGAACTTGATCTATCGCATGTTTTTCATATTTAGAATCTCCTACTTTAAACTCAATTACAAAAATTAAGTCTCTAATAATAACAACATTATCTACTCTTTTGCCCATACGAGGAATAGCAAACTCAAAAAAGATGTGTCCTTCTGAATTGTTCTTAAAAACTTCTTTTAAAATTTGAATCTGTATTTTCCAGGCATTTGTTTGTTGGATTTCTAAATGTCTATGACTATGAGCACTAGTTAATTTTCCTAAAATAGAATTTGTTCCTTCTTCTAAAAAATTCTTGATTCTATCTGAATAATATGCACGCATATTCATGAATAAATTAGATTTGTATATAAATGTTGGGGGAGATTTGAGTAAAGCTTAAATAATCCCAAAATTATTTAACCAATTTATTATTTATAGTGGGCGTTTTTAGGGGTATACATAATGAGGCTATATGAAGGTACTATAACTCAATTTAGAAGTGATGTGATTCAGAACAGGGTTTCTGATATATTGTCGCATAATTTTCATGAATATTATGGGAGAAATGTTGGCCCTTCTGAAAGAAATTCCTGGAATAACTCTCTTAATTTCGTCAAGAACGCTTTGGACTTTTCTGGACTAGAAGATAACAAGATTGTTATTGAATATGAGCTCCCTTATTCTTCCAAGAGAATAGATATCCTGTTGTTTGGTAGAGACACTGGAGGCGGAGATAATATTGTACTTATTGAGCTGAAACAATGGTCAAATGAAAATATTGAAGACTGTGAGACCGAAGGAAATGTTATTGTTAAGTTTGGATTTTCTAAAAAAGAACAAGTGCATCCTTCGCTGCAGGTTGAAGGATACTATTATGATTTAAAGGATTTTATGACTCTTTTTCAGGAGAAACCAACTACTAATCTTAGTTCTTGTGCATACTGCCATAATTACACAAAATCAGGAAATAATGTTCTTTATCTTCCTAAATTCTCTAGATGGATCCAAAAATTCCCTATTTTCTCTAAAGACGATGTCCAGGATCTGGGAGAATACTTGAAAGAAAGGCTAAAAAAAGGTGCAGGACTGGAAGTTTTTAACAGATTTATTAACAGTCCTATCAAGCCCTCTAAAAAATTGTTAGACCATACTAAAGATATGATCAATCAACAACAAATCTTTAACTTGATAGACGACCAAATTTCAGCATATAATGCAATCATGCATAAGGCAAAGAAATTAACTGAAAAAGGAAAGAAGTCTGTAATCATAGTAAAAGGGGGGCCAGGTACAGGAAAATCAGTCATTGCTTTGGAAGTTATGGGTGAACTATTAAGAAAAGGCGTAAATGTTTATCATGCAACAGGTTCCTCTGCGTTTACAAACACTTTAAGAAAGATATTGGGTGTAAGGTCTTCAAAACTGTTTATGTTTTTCAATAGTTTTACAGCATATGAGGAAAATCAGATTGAAGTTTTAATCTGCGATGAGGCTCACCGCATTAGAGGAACAAGTAGCAATATGTATACTCCAAAATCTTTAAGGACGAATACACCTCAAATTGAGGAGTTGATAAGATCTGCTATACTTTCATTATTTTTTATAGATGAGCATCAGGTTGTTAGGCCAAATGAGATTGGTAGTGTAGCATTGATTAAGAAAACTGCTAGGAATCTAGGGGTTGCGGAATCAGATATATCTGAATTTGAATTAACCTCACAGTTTAGATGCAGCGGTTCGGATTCATTTTTACAATGGTTAGAAAACATCTTGGAGATAAGATCTACTGAGAACCAATTTCTCTCTAAAGATGAAAGAATGGAATTTATCATATTTGATGATCCTGTTAAGCTAAAAGAAGCAATCGAGAAAAAAAATCAAGAAAAGAAGAACGCTGCAAGGCTTGTTGCAGGTTTTTGCTGGCCATGGAGCGCACCAAATCCGGACGGAAGCTTAGTCAAAGATGTAAGAGTAGGGAACTTTGAGATGCCTTGGGAGCGTAAAGATCAGTTTTGGAAATGGGCAACTGATGACAGCGGTATGGAACAGGTAGGAACAGTATACACAGCACAAGGCTTTGAGTTTGACTATATAGGGATAATATTTGGTAATGATCTGGCTTATGATAAAGATAAAAATATGTGGGTTGCGAAACCTGAAAATTCTTATGATAACATGGCAAAAAGGGATAATAATAACCTTGTACAGCACCTAAAGAATGTCTATAGGGTATTGATGTCCAGGGCACATAAAGGCTGTTATGTCTATTTCATCGATAAAGACACAGAAAATTATTTTAGGAGTAAAATCAGAAATGATGGATAAAATTCTTGAATTCTTCGCTTTCGGAGTCTAATGATTGGATATACCTGTCTAGAATATTCTCTCCTTCTTCTGAATCAAAACCTATAAATTCAATCTTGTGGCCACTAACCCTTCTAAACTGTTTTAATCTCACATCTACATAATACCCTTCAAATACAGGTAATTGTTTCATATTTTTGGGTGGAGACTCATATTAATAACTTCTTGCCAAAGAAATCCGCAAGATTTTCGGGATTATTAAATAAATCACTGGTCATTGCACCGTAGATTATATATATTAGGAAAAACCGATTAATAGTAATGAGGCATTTGACCGGATTTGAGTGGTTGAATAAATGGGTGACTGAACTAGAAGTTACTAATTCCAAACATCAGGAAATTATCAGTCAGGTAATAAAAATAGAACCAAATATATTCAATGAGTTTTCTAAGTTAACCCCTCTTAAATTGATAATATTTAACTACTGCCTTAATGTTTGTTCTACAATTATAAGAAAAACTGACTTTTTTAAGAACAAATACTATGTTGATTTATTTGCTGGATCCGGCCTAAATAAAATGAAGGATAATGATGATTTTATTATCGGATCTCCTTTAATCGCAGCTCTTAATCACTCAGAATGCTATTCTTCAATGATATTTTGTGAGAATAATAATGGATATTCTAATGCGTTGGATTTAAGACTAGATTTGTTAGGCATTAATAATTTGCAATTAATGAAAGAAGATTACGAAGCATGTTTAGATAACATAATTGACAAAGTCACTGGAAGAGATACTTACTCTTTCTTTTTCATTGATCCATACTCAACAGAGTTCAGTTGGGATTCAATGAAAAGAGTGTTGGCTGTAAGAAGCGATATTGTTCTTACTTTTATGACGGGGCAGATATTTAGGATTGTTGGACTTGCCAAGTCAAAAAGGGGAGGAGAAGATATTTTAAAAAAGCTTTTCGGAGATGAATCATGGAAGGCAGCACAAAATGCAGATGACCTTGTGAGTATATACCGGCAAAATATTTTCCAAGAAAGAAAAGGAGCACCTGTTAAAACTATAAAAATTAAGTCAAAGAAACATAATTTTGTTTATCATTTGTTCTTTATTACAAATAAGACGAAAAACGATAATACCTGGCTTAGATTTATTAGCAAAGTAAAGAAAGAAATCGAGTCAAACTCAGATGTTGCAGTTACAAAATCATTGGATATTGTTAAGAATAGGCAATCACAGTTATCGAAATTTTGAGGTAATATTTATATATAAGAGGGGCCCCTATTCAAAAAAAAGATGGTGGTTATGAAATATATCGAAAGAAAGACACTTTTGTATAAAAGTGGGGTTGAATACGCAGATTTCTGCCTGAATCATGTTGAGGGGTGCTCTCATGGGTGCAGGTTTCCCTGTTATGCTATGCAGATGGCAAAGAGGTTTGGAAAGGTAAAAACCTATTCAGACTGGATCAAGCCTAAGATAGTCAGAAACGCGCTGGAATTATTAGATCAGGAAATCCCAAAATACAAAGACAAGATCAGGTTTGTGCACCTGTGCTTTATGACAGATCCATTTATGTACAAGTATAAGGAGATTGAGGAACTCACTCTGAAAATAATCAATAAACTAAACATGAACAATATAAGGTGCACAGTCCTGACAAAAGGGATATACCCTGAATCATTAATAAACAAGGCAGAGTATGGCCTCACAAATGAGTACGGTATAACCTTAGTTTCACTTAATGATGAATTTAAAAGAGAATTTGAGCCAAACAGCGCACCATACGAAGAAAGAATAAAAGCTCTAAAAAAACTGCATGATTCAGGATTAAAAACATGGGTTAGCATCGAGCCATATCCCACTCCAAATCTTGATAAAAACCAGGATTTAATCAAACTCCTTGACAAAATAAAATTTGTGGACAGAATCGTTTTCGGAAAGCTGAACTATAATGTTCAAAGCTCAAAATTCAAGGATAATAATGCGTTCTACGAGGACTGTGCAGACAAGGTCTTGGAATTCTGCAGGAAGAATAACATTGATTGCCATGTAAAGTTTGGAACAAAAAAAGAATATGATGAGAAGACAGAATCAATGTTCAAGAAAGCTGAGATACCAGTTACTGTTTAAACTCCTACACCCCCTTCACAACCACCCTCATGTTCGGATACTTCTTCAGGATAGCTTCTTTTAAGTTCTGTAAGAACTCTTTGGAGGGAGAATTAACGCTTTTCAAGCTGTCATCAAGGATGTTACCCTGGTCTGAGCGGAACTGCTGCAGTACCCAGGTGCAATCAAGCTTATTGATGACTTCTGCTATCTTTAGCAGGTCCTCTTTCTTGTAGACTAATCTGGGGACGATTGTTGTTCTTATCTCGAATTCCAGGTTCTTGGAGTAGTTCTTTATCAGGAACAGGGAATGCTTGATATTGTCCATGACTTCAGAAGTGGACTTGAAATAGGTCTTGGATCTCGTTACCCTTTCAAAAAGCTCCTCTTCAAAAGGGGCCTTGATGTCCAGCCCTACAAAGTCGACAAGGTTCCTCTTAAGGAGGGAGAGAAGCGTGTCAGGCTTGGTGCCGTTAGTCTCTATGCCTACCTTTAACCCTAGTTTCTTGGCAAAAGTAGCAAGCTCGATAAGAGGGGTAGCATGAAGACAAGCCTCTCCGCCGGAAAACAGCACAGCATCGATGAACTCCAGGTTCTTCCTTATCTCCTGCTTGACAAGGCGGAGATCCTTAAGAAAACTATCGTTAAAAGTGACGAGGTCAGCGTTCTGGCAGTAAGGGCATTTGAAATCACATCCCGCAAAGAATACCACAGTACATATATTCCTCGGCCAGTCCACCGTCGACATAGGTACTATTCCACCAATGTGAGCTTGCATGTTTTATACCTCTGATCAATAATGGCCTTTTTTCCATCATCACCTTCAAAAAAGCAGCATCCAGCTCCCTTTGGAATTCTTCATCAGCCATTTTTCATTCAGTCTCCTCGTCTTCTTCAACAAACTCAAAAAGCTTTGAGTTCTTCTTGACGGTGTTGTAGCTTACAGCCACTCTAATCGCACCTCTTCTCGATCTCAGCGATAAGCTCACTTTTTGTGGGTGGAGTGCCTCTGAAAAGCACGTCATCATCAAGCACTATGCTAGGAGTAGAAGCTATCTGCTTCTGAAGAGCCTCAATCATGTACTCCTCGATGTTGAGCTCCTCAAAATCCATACCCTTCTCCTCTGCGACCTCCCTGCAGACCTTCTTTGCAGGAGGGCACTTAGGGCAGTTTGGCCCTGTAAACACAGTCAGTTTCATTTCTATAGCACCTCTCTTCTTTGTTTGTGGATTATCTCATCCTATTTAAGATTTGTTGTAATCTGGTTGCTTAGTAGGAAATCTCGCTTGCGCTCGGATGTCATCGGTGTTCGCTTGTGATTTTTTTTCATGCAGGGCTGCCTTCCCCGTAAGGGACAACCCCCACGGCACAGCCTTTATCTTTTTGCGTGAAAAAGCTCGCAGGTTGATGACATCTTCATTTCCTACTAAGCTAACTATAACTCAAACTCCTACCTTGTACTTCTGTCTTTCCTTGAACTCAGCAAGCTTGCCTTCGTTCCAGGACTTGACAGGGGTGTAGTATCCTGTGACCCTTGAGTACCACTGGATGTCCTTGTCTGTAGCTCCGCAGTTAGGGCACCTTTCCATTATGCCTCCAAGCGTTGACTTGCAGCTGTTGCAAAACGTTATGTCCTTCGTGTAAGCATAGTAGCTTGTAAGGGTCTGCGAGCATATCCTTCTTGTCATCTTAAGAAGGGCATCAGGATCAGGGTTTGCCTCTCCAAGCCAAAGATGGGCTATCGCCCCTCCCTGAACGAGAGGGTGAAATGAGCTGTCTATCTTAAGCCTGTCAAACATCGGGATGTTTGCAGAAGCTCTCACGTGAGAAGAGTTAGTATAGTACACCTCTCCTGACTTCCTGTCTCCCTGGACTATGGCCTTTTCTCCGAAAGCTTTTATGTCCTGTGTTGCGAACCTGAAAGCTGCTGACTCAGCAGGAGTCTGGACAGTCCCCCACCTCTCGCCAGTCCTTTCCTTAAGCTCATCAACCTTGTCTGAAAGGAACTTGACTATCCTAAGCCCGAGCTTCCATGCGCTGTCTGACTCGTGCATCTCCTCTCCTGTAATTGACCTGACCATCTCGTTTAGCCCGATGAACCCGACAGAGTTTGTTGCCTTGTCAAGCTTGTAATAAGGCTTTCCGTAAGTGTCCATAGTCAAAAATGAAGCATGCCCTGAATCCATGACAGCCTTGATGCACTTTCTCTTTGCATCAAAAATAGGCTTGGTCATCTCAACCCTCTCATTAAGAAGGTCCCAGACCTTTGACTCATCCTTTGCATTGTAAGCTATGTTTGGAAGGTTAAGAGTAACTGACTGGATGCTTCCTGACCTTACTGTGCCTTCCTTTATCTCATCCCAGAAATCTCCGTCAGGCCTGAGAAAATACCTGCAGCATTGAGACTGCAATGCCTCAGGCATGTAAGGAGCAGCCATGTTAAGGAAGTAAGGGGTCCCGTATTTTGAGACTAGCTTGTGGATATTAAGCAAGGTCTCTTCTGCCTCAGGATCCTTAAGAGTCTCTTTCCTTATCTTGTATTCAGGCTTTGGAAAGTGAAACGGCTTTCCTGTAGCGTCGCCTGACATCATGACCTCTGTGAAAGCGTCGATTATCATCCTTGACTCTTCAGTGTAGTTCAGGTAGCTGTCTTTTTCAGAAAGCTTCCCTCCAGGAAGCACGACAGGAACGTCATGAAGGTATTTTGGGATGCTTAGCTCAAGAGAAGCGGAAGTGAAAGGCGTCTGCCCTCCCTTAACGACATTAAGCTGGTCAAGCTCAAATATGAAAGCCTGGACTCCCTGCTTTACCTGCTCAAATGAAAGTCCCCTGACATAAGGAGCTAAAAAGACGTTCATAGAATCATACCCCTGGCCTCCTGAAAAATATGTCGATGCCAAAAGCAGGACCCTTGAAGCATGGATGAGCGCAACATCAAAGGACTTTGCAGGCTTCGAGACTGCAGTGTGTATGCCTTTTCCGTCAGACATGAATCCTTCCCTCAAGAAGAACCTTATGTCATGCTCAAAACAGAAAGGCCTTGTAGGAAAATAGTCAAGGTCATGAATGTGGATCTCACCTTTCATGTGCGCCTTGCTTGCACTTTGCGGAAGAAGATAGAAAAGGGAGTACTGGGCTGATATTGAATCCCCGAACTTCTTGTGTATCGTCGAAAGGTTGTAATTGGTATTTGCGTTTTCCTTGTCTTTCTGAAATATAGTCTTCTTGATGTCATATACTGGCATGCCCAGCCTGACAAACTCGCGGTGCTCTTCAACAAGCCCTGCCTCAAGAAGCTTAAGGCATGCTATCTCACGGACAAGAGTGGTTGTCTTGACAACATTTATCTTGACAAGCTCATCAAATGTAGCCTGTGCTATGATCTTTGCATTTTCAGGAGTGATAGAGGTCTCTTTTAGGAGAGCTCTTTCTATCCTGTCCTTTGACAGCTCGCCTATCTCTCCGTAAGCTGTCATAAGCGCTTTTGAGTTTCCGTTACCGTTGTTTAGTGCCATGCTGATCTCTTTTGCAAGTTGCTTGTTCATTTAAGGAACACCTCGTCACTTATAAAGTTTTCATTGTTTTCTTTGAGCTTAGTAGGAAATCTCGCTTGCGCTCGGATGTCATCGGTGCTCGCTTGTGATTTTTTTTCATGCAGGGCTGCCTTCCCCGTAAGGGACAACCCCCTCGGCACAGCCTTTATCTTTTTGCGTGAAAAAGCTCGCAGGTTGATGACATCTTCATTTCCTACTAAGCTAGAGCCATAGCCTATCAAATACTATACCTCGTCCTCTCTTTGAGTTCCTGGATCTTTCCCTTGTTCCAGTTCGATACCTTCTGATAATAACCTGTTATCCTCGAAAACCAGTCGATGTTCTTCGAATGGCAGTTAGGGCACTCGTTTAGCATCCCTCCAACGGTGTGAAGGCAGTTGTTGCAAAGCGTCAGGTCCCTCGTGTATGCAAAGTAGCTCATAAGAGTGTTTGTAGCGATCCTTTTTGTCAGCTTTGTTATAGCTTCAGGATCAGGATTTCCCTCTCCAAGCCAGATGTGCGACATCGCTCCGCCATCAAGCAGAGGATGAAAAGATCCCTCTTTTTGCAGCCTTTCGATTATGCTCACATTAGCAGAAGGCCTTATGTGCGTCGAGTTAGTGTAATAGATGGAATCGCTCTCAAGATCTCCCTGGAATACCGCATTTGGATACTGCCTTGCATCGATCCTTGCAAGCCTGTATGATGCTGATTCAGCAGGAACCCTTGATGTTCCGAACATGAACCCTGTCTCGTTCCTGAACTCAGCAGAGATCTTTTTCATAGCAGTTATAGTCTTAAGGCCGAATTTCCAGGACTCATCACCTTCATGAAGCTCTTTTCCGGTATGGATCTTAAGCATCTCATTTAGCCCTACCATACCAATCTCCATGCCCTGCTTGTCAGGGATGAAGTAGGGCTCTTTTTCCTTGTTTATTGGCTGTGATAAGAAAGGCAAGAGCCCCTGCTCCATCCTTTTTGTTACGATGCTGTGCTTCAGAAGGTGCACTTCTTTTGCAGTCTCCATCCTCTGCCTTAATAGTTCGAAAAGCTTCTCATCATTTCCCTTTGCCTCATAAGCGATCTGTGGGAGGTTTAGGCACACTACCTGCATCGCTCCTCCCCTGACAGTGCCGTTGTAAAGGTCTGACTGGGAATTCTGGTCTGAAAGAGGCATCAGGTACGCGCAGCACTGGTAGCACGCATACTCAGGAAGATAGTCCTGCTGGATGAAATAATAGGGGGTTCCGAACTTTGCAGCAAGCTCGCTTACCTTATGCATCTCATCAGGATACCTGTCAAAGTCCTTCTTGTCTATCTTAAGCTCGTATTTTGGAAAAGAAAAAGGCTTTCCCATATAGTCGCCTTCAGTATATACCTCTGTAAGCGCGTTGAAGAACTTGTTAGCCTCATCATGATAATCAGAATATGTCACTCTCTCATCAAACCTTCCTCCTGGCTGCACAGCAGGGATGTTTGCAAGGGTCTTAGGTATGCCAGGCTCGATATCGATAGATGAGAACACCACCTGTCCTCCCCTGCTGACATACATCATGCTCATCTCATAGACAAACATCTGCGCAAGCTGTTTTATCTCTTTGTAGCTCAGCCCCTTAAGGTAAGGCGCAAGAAGCACGTTAAACCAGTTAAATCCCTGTCCTCCGGCACAGTTCACCTGGCCTGAAGCAAGGACCTTCGCTGCGTGAAGCACAGCAACAGTCGCGGTCTTGGCAGGGCCTGCAAGAGCAGTATGAAGTCCAGTCCCGTCTGCCTTAAGCCCATTTCTCAGAAAAAACCTGAGGTCATGTGAGAAGCAAAAAGGCCTTGTAGGAAAATAGTCAAGGTCATGTATGTGGATCTGGCCCCTGAGGTGCGCTGAAGCGAGCTTCTTTGGAAGCACGTAAGTCAGGCTGTACCTTCTTGAGATGTTGTCTGCTATCAGCTTGTGGATAGTCTCAGGGTTGTACTGCTGGTTTGCGTTTTCCTTACTGCCTATATTTATGAGCTGGGTAATGTCATAGACAGGCATCCCTATCTTCTGGTACCTGGCCCTGTACTTGTCAAGGCCTTCCTGAAGCATTATGTAATTAACTATCTCCCTTATTATAGGTCCTGACACGTTCTTTACGTTGTTCTCTATCAGGAAGTTAGAGGTCTTGTTCGCTATCTCCTCTGCAAGGTCCTGAGGCATCTTTGTCTCAAGGATAAGGGAATCTGTGATCCTCTGCTTTGTGAAAGGCTCATACACGTTTTTCAGCTGGCTTATGGTATATCCTCCAGTAACCTGCACGTCGCTTTTCTTGAACTTGAACCCTTTTGCGTATTCTTTATCTATCTTGTTAAGTTCCTCAATAACCCATTTCCTTATCTGGCTTGTTGGAACCCGATCATAAAGCCTTTCTTTAACAGAACTAAGTATTGGATCACCGTACTTGCTTGGCACACCTGCTTTTTCAAGAGCTGATAGTATGTTCTCATCCTTAAACAGGGCTTCCTTGCCAGAGCTTTTTATTATTATGACTTCCTCTTTTGTTTCCTGCATCTTTACTCACTCACCTTCTTTTTGACTATTGAGAGCATTACGAGTAATGCTTTATCAGATCGTTAGGGATAACTCATGTCGAGTTCATCTTTTTTTAACCGGGTGGTTAATGAAAAAGCAGCTATAAAAGCGCAAAGATTTCAGAAACTCATCTGGTATTTAAATAATTTGCATTTATAAACTATATTCCAGACAAAATATTTCGTCAAGTGGAAATAAGGCATTTTAGGCTTGTTTTTTGTTAAACTGGCTTTAATTAATTCAATATCAGGAAATACTCCATCTGAAGATGATGATAGTTCCATATGAAACGAAAAGTTCCAATCGAAACAGAGGTTGAAATTATTCGGTTTCAGGCTCTCTATACAGTTTTCAAAGGAAATCAAGGTATCCTAAGTAGTAACCGGAGAATAGATAATTAACAGCTGTCATGTTAAATATATTCATCAAAATATATAATCAGAATATGTTATAATATGGAAAATAAATGGAATAAAAAAATGATTATCCTTCCACCTTCTGGGCAAGTAGGATATCCAATGCTTTCTGGCCAAATCCTAAATAAATTTGAGGATATTCTCTTCTTGTAGCCCACACAGGAGGTTTGCACAAGTCTGAGCCAGGATTGGACCTGTCTGTAAAATACCATTTTTCTCTATCGCATAAAACCAAGCCCTGTGGCACTAGGATCACTTGTCCTTTAAGGTTGCTAGCAGTATCAGATGTTCCTATTATGCCTAGGTCCCAACCATATCTTGGTTCTGTGACCCCTACAACTAAATGGTCCATGTGGCCCCCTTTACGAGTTATCCCATCTGTACCCACAACATTATATCTTCCTTGTCCAAAACACGAAAGATCTTTTTCAGTAAAAGGTACACCTACTGGGATTGTTGGAAAAGGATACGCATCCGCAAGCGCTGACAAAAGCATAGCTTTCACTATATTATGATGCTTCATTCTTATGGCTTGTTTAAATGCTGCATTTTGGTCTAGTGTCATTTTGCTGAATCCTCAAAATAAAAAAATAAAAAATTTGGGTATTTATCCAACCCAGAAAGGCCTATGCCTCTTCCTTGTCAGGCCGTCATTCCAGATCACAAACCTTACATCATACTCTCCTGGCAAGGTGTACTTGTCTGTCTCAAAGACAAACCTTCTTGTCACAAGGTCGCCCTCATAAAGGTCTATGTGGCCGTGCTTCTGCCTGAGGTTCAGGAAAGGCACATAAGCAGTGATCGTTGAATCCTCGATCTTCTGGCCGCAGACGTTCTGGAACGTCACAAGGACAACAAGATCCTCTCCAGGCTGGATGTGGTCCTCAACAAAGGTTATGTGCTTAATGTATATCTGGTCCCTTGGAAGATTAACGCACTTTGGCTCTTTCACATTTATCGTGAACGTGTCAGCTGCGATGCAGCTCACATCTGTCACTGAAACAGCAAGATCGCTAAAGCCCACCTTATCTGACTCGCACTCAAGATACCTGTTATCAGTTATCACGCAATCAACAACACCTGTGTCTGACTGTGAAAGTAGCTGGTAAGTAAGGTCTTTAAGATCTGAATCCACATCAGATGTATAGCTATAAAGATCTATCCTTAAGCTTGAATCCTTTTCCATGTCATGGTTAGGTATGTTAAGGACAGGACACACATTGTTGCATAGCACATATACTGTTATTGTTGCTGTGTTTGAGTATGCTGTTCCGTCGTATGCCCTGAAGGTGTAGGTGTCTGTTCCGCAGAAGTCTGCGTTTGGCGTGTAGGTTCTTGTGTTTCCACTTCCTGTTAGCTGTCCGTTTGCAGGCTGAGTAAGCACCTCAAAGACCAGTGAGTCCTGATCTATGTCTATTGCAGGCATGACAGTCTCAACAGCAACTCCCTCATCAGTCGTGTAGGAAGCATCATTAGCGACAGGTGCGTCGTTTTCTGGTGTTACTGTTATCGTAAATGTTGTCTCGTCTCCGCATGTTCCGTCTGTTACTGAGACTGTTACCATGCTTGTTCCTGTCATGTCCTGTTGTGTTTTGCATTCCAGGTATTGGTTTGCTGTTATGATGCAGCTTATCACTGTTGTGTCTGTCTGTGATGTTACTGCATAGGTTAGCGTGTTGTATGCGTTGTCTGGGTCTGTTGTTGCTGCGTATAGGTCCAGGACAAAGCTTGTGTCTTCTGCTACTGTCATGTCAGCAAGGTCAATTACAGGGCAGTCGTTGTAGCACTCAACTGTTATCGTTATTGTTGCTGTGTTTGAGTATGCTGTTCCGTCATATGCTCTGAAGGTGTAGCTGTCTGTTCCGCAGAAGTCTGCATCAGGTGTATAGGTTCTTGTGTTTCCACTTCCTGTTAGCTGTCCGTTTGCTGGCTGGCTGACTACTTCATATGTCAGTGAGTCTCCGTCAACATCTGTTGCGGTCATTGCTGTAAGGACAGGTGTGTCCTCAGGTGTTGTGAAACTGCCATCATTAGCGACAGGAGCATCATTAACAGGGGTTACAGTTATCATGAACGTATCCCTGTCAGTGTAGGTCCTGTCTGAGACCTCAACCACAACATTTGAATATCCATGATCATCAGGTGTAGGAGCACCGCATGAAACATAATGCCCACCTGTTATCTGGCAGTTAATAAGTCCTGAATCTGACTGTGATACTATCATATACACAAGATCAGCCAAAGGAGTGTCAGGATCTGTAGTGTACTGCCAAAGGTCTATCCAGTTAGGATGAGTAGCAGGATCATCTTCCACAAGCACCTTATCTGGCAGGCCGTCAAGATTTGGCATATGTGCTTGAGGAGAATCAAGATATGTCGTAAGAGAGACTGTCTCTCCAGGATTAAGAAGACCCTCACATCTTGGGTCGTTAGCAAGACCTGAAACGCTTACATCATACCATCCGAAAACCTCTCCAGTAGTGTCCCATGTAAAACTATGAGTCATAGGATCATAGTTGTTTGGATTAGCAGCAACAGTCTCAGCATCGCTGTAGACAACCTGCCCGTCAGACTGCCTTGTGACAGTATATGTCAGGTCTGTTGCGACAGGATAAAGGTAATAATCATTGTCTGCATAGTTGCTTATCTTCGTGAATGACACGTCAACATCTTCTCCGACCCAAGGGAACTGGTTGCTTAAAGCAAGGTTGTTAAGCAGCGTGTAGCACGCGTTCTGAGGCTCATCAGTCCAGACCCTGAACTCTTTCTGAGATCTCTGCTCTTCTGAAGAAAGGCATTTTGAGTCAGTCACCTCTGTCCTGACAACAGCCCTGTAGTTTCCTGTCTCTTCAGGAGTCCAGGTGAACTCAACACGTGTAGACCCTGAAAGCGGGATTATCACATCCCTTGAATCATGGTAAACTGTTGAGTTATCTGTCATGTTGATTATGTCAAGATATACCCTTGTCCTGACAGAATAATAATCTGTAAGGAGATTTGGAGGAACATAGTCAAGAGGGCCTGCATGAGTCATCGCAGCATAGGTTGTCGCATCAAGGGATGCGGTCATACCTATGACAAGAGGGATATTCCTCTTAACATCATTTACGACTGTGAAATCTTCTATAGGGGAATGGCAGACCTGCATCTTTGCAAGATACACATCATTATACTGAGGGTCGCACCAAGGGCAGTCTCCCCAGTAGTCTGCTGTCACTTCCCAGGTTATGTATCCTGGCTTGTAGAAATACAGCCCGTATCCATAAGGGGACATGAGGGTTGTCGGAAATGTAGTGGATATGACATTTGTCGATGAAGCCCAGCTTCCAAAAGACTGGCTTACGCTTGCGCAGTGATCGCTTGAGCATACATATCCATCAACATTAGCCCCATATACAGGAGTGTTTGTGTTGATAGCGTTTCCATGTATGTCGATCTCCTTGTATTTAAGGTTCCAGTCAACATACCTTGTCGCTGAAACGAACCCTGATACTATTATCAAAAAAAATGCAAAAAGCATTACGCTTCTTATAATCTTGTTCATCTTCTGATACCCCCAAAAGTCTAGTGAATATGAATCTATTATTGTCTTTATTGTCGTCTTAAGAACACCGCTTTTTTGAAAAAAAGTTATAAAAATAAAATTTATTTAAGCATATTTTATGTTTGGCATACCTACAGGTTTCCTATGCATAATGTTCATGGCATGTTGATAAGTCTGGATTATCCTTCTCCATGATCCACCGCCTCCTGCGCCAGATGCTCCTGATGCACTGCCTCCGCAGCCGCCTGCGCTTCCGCCAGCTCCTCCGACATAGTCTTCAAGGCGTGTAAGTGCTAGGTTTATCCCGCCATTTCCATCACAAGATAGCCTATATGCTTTCTCTGTGTTATCATTTATCCCAAAAGTGAAACCAACAAACTTTTCTTTGTCATATATTGCTCTTAACATAGGCGAACGGGTCCAATCCTGGCTTCCAGAATTGTATATTCTCCTGATATTTCCTCCTTTTAACACTTCTGGCCCATTTACTGTTTCTATGGTCTGCTCATACATCGCTTGGGTTAATAGTTTCTGGTTTTCACCTGTTATAGCTCCTTTGTCATCAGTAAGCTTTTTCCACTCTACATCAGAATTGCTTTCGTAATTCACTTTAACGCCTTCTCTTTTGTCAACAAGGGATAGGCTTATTATGTCTCCTATGCCTACTGAGAACTCACCAGCTTTTACATTTCTTTTAGAGACAGCGACGTAAATGTCAAAATGTCCTGATTTGATCATCTGTTCAGTTGTGATAAAATCAGCTTCGATATACCTTGTCGTACTGTCTTTTTTAACCATCTTTCCGACATTAAGCATGTATTTATTGTCATCTTTTCCTCTTACCTGCACTGTTTTCCCAGGCTTGACAAATGCCGTCCCGGTCTCACTGCCGTTTGCATAAAGCTTAAAAGGAACATTCCTCAGGTCTTGGCCTCCATCTGAAAGGATCCTAATCAGATTTTTTCTCATGTCCGTAAGATCAGCTGCTTTTGCGATATCATACCTTCTTACAGTCACTCCTTCAGTGTCAATCTTAGATGCACCTACCTTTTGCAGGACAATATACTCCTCATTTGTTTTCTTATCTGTGCAATGCAAGAACTCGTATCCAGGGTTCTCTCTTTTCATGATCCTCTTTTGCTCTTCTGCCACGATACTTTCCATATATGTGAATGAAGTATTATAAGCGACTATTTTTGGATTTGTACAACTAAGAGTCTTTGCAATCGCTTCAAGAGGTTTTAAAGTTCCTATTGCTGCGCTCGCTGCGCCAGCACCTGTGAATCCCAGTAATTTTCCTATTGCTTTTCGTCTATCAGGATCTGTTGGTTCATCCGAAACAGGTTTAAACATTTTTAATTTTCCCAAAAGTGACATTTTCAATTACCCCCAATAGTTCTAAATAAGTATTATTTATGCCTAGAAATACCCTATTGATATTTAAATCTTTCGATTTGTGTTCATTTTAAAGTGGTTACAAATGGCTTTTTTTTGGGGAAGTTAGACTGAACTAGCTTAAGATCCAGCACTACCCCCTCTAGAAAAACCTGGGCCTATCACAATATCTCCTACGGTATAAACCCCATTCTTTAGAGGAACATCGACCAATGAGCTGTTATCATTAGAGAATACGGCAAAAGCAAGAGTATACCCTCTTACATCAATGCTAAATATTCTTGGTGATTTTGGGCTCCATCTTGTTAAAACCTTTCCCATTTGGTAATTTTTTCTAAGGCTTTGATATGCTTTTTCTTGAACATCAGTACAATCTAACTTTTCCCAGGCAACAAGGGAAAGTGTTGAGGGAGCCTCAAATCCGAGTTTTCCTCCAGGCTGCATGAAAACCATACCTACATAGCTTCCTTTTTTACTCCCTACAAGATCATCTGTTACCTTACAGCCAAATACCTCAAGCCCATATTTTTTTGCATAACTAATCAACTGCTTCACTGTTTTTTCATCAACATCTACAGCACGAGTCGTGTCATCAGGCTCAAGACCTAATCCATTTATTACATAATAAGATGGGGAGTATAGGGCATTGATCCTTGTACCAATATTAAATCTTACCTGGGCATTTGCAAGCTCATTTCTGAAAACATAGCCTAGATGAGAATCACCAGGCCCAACCATCTCGAGCAGCACTGGCCTGTCTGCGCCAGGACCTGCGATCTCGCTGACCAGCTTTGATACCCTGCTTGCAAGATCATAATATCCAGTTGCAGTCACAGGTATTACCCTTTGCCCGTCAGCAGGCTCATATCTGATAGGATCCTTATTATTATCAAGTACCAGACAAAGGTTTGTACGATCAGTCCCGCACAAGAAAGGGGTATGCTCACCTGATGCAACAAGCCTTCTTATCTCTGACGCATGAGGATGGGTTCTTAAGACCCTAGCTTCATCCTCGCTTCTTGCTATTGCTAGACGAGGGGATAAAACCAAACCTGCTACTACTTCCAATACTACCCTTCTTCCCGGATCGAAATCAGGATTTAATCTCTTTGTCATGATCTTTCCTCCATAAGCTAGGTAGCATCAATTTAAACTAATATTTAAACCTATATACTCACTAAGAATTTCACGCAATCACTTCGCAGGCCTGCTCTTCTTCCTGTCTCCTGCAGTCATCTCAAAGACAGAGATAAGGTCATGAAATACAATCTTGCCATCATCAGAACTGACCTTTATGTTCACGGTCTTAAAAGACATGGTAAAAAAAGTGATGTTAAACACGTTGCCGAAATCAGGAAGGTTCTGGAGGATGAAAAATGTCTTGGCAGGAAGCTCTCTGGGATACTCTTTTTTCCTGCGTTCTTCTGCGTCATCAAGCGCCTGCGCAAAGCTTATGTTCACCTTGTCAAGCTCAAGTCCCAGGATGTGCGAGCCAGGCTTCTTAAACGCCTTCTCATCAGACCCTAGATCCACCCTTTCAGGACCAACGACAAAAGTGGTTATGCTGTCATTGTGAGGGTTGAAATAACCGACCTGCCACGCATCCTTGTTCGGCTCGTCAAGCATCTTAAACACATGAGCCAGCCTGTAATCAGGATGGTCTTTTTTCCAGTCACGAAACTCAGAAGACTTTTCAAGCCTAATTATCATGTCTTTTATTATCTCGCTCATTGCGCTAAAGTAAAGCCTGAACCTATATAATGATTTTGTTTTTTTAATCAAACACCCAAAAAGATAGTTTATCCCAAAACTCTATTATTTATCCCAAAATTTGGTAAAATATATAAGTAAGGCCGTCAGAATCCATATAATGGGGACCATAATCAGCTCAAGGATAAGAGATGACCATAAGGTTGTCGTTGAGCTGTCAATAGATTATGAAGAATGGATGCAGCTTAAAGGGAATCTCAATGATGTGCACGTATTTTCAGAAAACGTAGCCCTCACATGCTCAAACATCTCACAAAGGGGCAAGAACAGCGCAACGAAATACTTTTTGATACCAAAAGAGCTCAGGAAAAACCTTATCTTTGACGAAAACACAAAGTGCCAGAAGCTTGATACCAAGACCAAGACGATCTTCGTATACGTCATAGACAAGCTTAAGGAGCACCGCAAGATAAAATGATAAAGACAGGAATAGAAGGTTTTGACCCTCTCATAGGAGGGGGATTCAAGGAAGGGAAGGCAGTACTCCTTTCAGGTACACCTGGAACAGGAAAGACAATATTTGCCCTGCAATACCTGTATAACGGCGCCTCAAAATATAATGAGAAGGGGCTTTACATAACATTTGAAGAGAACCTTGAGAGCATAAGGAGCCAATGCGACCAGTTCGGATGGGACATAAGAAAACAGGAAGAAAAAGGCATGATCAACTTCTGGAGCATAGACTTTGAAGAGATGAAGACCAACACGATACACCAGATAATAGACTATGTAGAAAGAAACGGGATAAAAAGGCTTGTCGTGGACTCCCTTTCAACACTTTCATTTGTTACTCCGACAATCTCATCAAACATTTCAGACGTGACAGACATCTCGATAAAAAGATACATCTACTCCTTCATCCGTAAGATAAGAAACCTAAGCGACACGGCGACAATCCTCATAAGCCAGGCAGACGAAGGCAAGTTCTCAAGAGACGGCGTATCAGAATTCATATGCGACGGGATAATCCACATAACCTATGAGTCGATGGGAGGAGCATTCTCAAGGAGCATGGTCATAAGGAAGATGAGGGAAGTGAAGAACGATGAGGACATCCATCCGCTTGAGATAAACGGAAAGAAAGGGATAGTAATACATGAAATAAAATAAGAAGGTGAACAATATGCCATTTAGTATACCCTCTCCGATAATGCAGAAAGTTGCAAGGCTTAAGGCACTGCAGCACAAGGATGGAAAATTTCTGATATGGGGAAATCCTGCTTTCATAGATCCTGTCTATATACAGATTTATTACCATAAGCTCATGGAGAACAACACCAGTTTTGAGACCGCAAATACGATGAGGTATTATACTGCAAAGTTTCAAGCAATGATAGGGATGGACATAATCAACAAGAGGTTCGGATATGCCCAGACGATGCTTGACAAGAAAAGGCTCCTTGAGTTCAACATGGGTCAGACTGAAGTTTTGGGCCTTGGAAAATCAACACTTTTCAAGTCTGACTTTGAAAAAGATGCTTTCATAATAAGGGTGATGGTATCCCCTTTTGCTGAAGAGTACAAAAGGTTTTTTGGGACCCAAAAGGATCCTGTTGATTACTGGTTTATGGGGGCATGGGCAGGTACGATAGAATCATTGATAGGCAAAAAGACATTATGCCTCGAAAATTCCTGCATCGCGATGGGAGCAAAGTTCTGCGAATTTACAATAAAGCCAGTTGAAATGTGGGATGAGAAAGACACGATCTTCAAGAAAAATAAGTTTCTGCTAAAAGAGCAGCCTTCACTAAAGGACATGGGTGCTGAGATCCCTCCCTACCTCCAGCTTAAGTGATTGCATCTATATAGCTCAACCTAACTTTCTTCTTGAATAGACAAGATGGGTCGGGCAGCCGAGATTAAACACTTCTTTTAGCTCTACACCTATACCTTTCATGAGTCCTGACCTCACGAAAATGTTTCTCCATTCAGGAAAGCTTAACCCTGCCTTTATCGAATTGATGTAGATGTCCCTCTGAAGCCCAAGAGGATAGACTATGCCAAATCTTGCCTTGTACTCGGCAAGTTTTGCTTCGGTTTCAGGCCTGCATATATCCTTTATCAGCATCGCGCCATCTTTACTTAACACCCTATCTAACTCAGCCAGTATCTTAAGCATCTTTTGCTCATCATGGATGTGGTGAAAGAGATGGTTGCATACTACAAGGTCAAAAAACCCGTCTTCAAAAGGCATTTGCGAGATATCCCCTACCATGTAGACTAAAGGCAGGCCTTCCCTGTTATCTTCTGCAACATCTATCATACCTTGCGAAAGGTCAACGCCCCACACCTGGTAAGCCCCCCTGCCCATCTCTGCAATCCTTCTTGAGATTATGCCGCCTCCGCACGCAGCATCAAGAACCTTCCCATTTCTAACTCCCAGATTAAGAGCTTCTTTTACGAAAGGATAATCTATTATTTCAAGATGGGTGGCGTTGCTTGCCATATTCTGGAATGCGATTACTTCGTCTTCATCACTCATCGCTTCCGGTTCAAGAACCCTCTCAAGAGGGCTATGGCTTAACACCAAAGATCTTTTGGCCATTGGCTCATAGTTAGGATGAAACCTGTTGGATCTTGCAAGCATGATACTGTGTTCATTTATGAGACGATAAACCTCTTCAAGATATCTGTAATCCCCTGAGGCTATCGCAAGATCGCTTAATGTCTTGAATTCAGAAAGTCCCCATACACCTTTTATCCCTGCTGCTCTTGCAGCTACGCAATGCTCATCAGTGAGGTTCAGAGGGATATCTCTATTGCGAAGTTCAGCGACAATCTTTCCTGTGTATTCCTGGATCTCCTTCCAGGATCTCATGTCTCCTAGTCCTATCGCTATATCAGGCCATTCGCTTGGCGGCTTTCCAAGCTCAAAATTATACCTCATCCACTGATCAACAAAATCAGGAGGCAGGCTAAACCCATACTTCTCACTTTCTTCACACCATCTGCTCCCAGGGATAGGGCAGGGAGGAGTGACAAGGACAGATGATATGTTCACGCCTTCGCCTAGTAGCCTGTCGACAAGGGCTAAGTCCTTCTTTAAGACGCTTTCCTGGGTTATGCCTGGAACAAGTATCGGAACAGGATAGATAAAGCTTATCCCTATGTCTATAGGGATACCTGTGTTTTTGGAAGCCCTGTTAAGCGCAACGATAGTATAATAGATATCACTTACTGAATTTCCCTTATTGAAGCTATGATCAAGAACTTCCTGATCTGCGCATTCTCCTCCAAGGAAAATAGCCCTAAGTCCTGAACGAATCATTGCCTCATAACTTAAGACAAGATCATTACTCCTTCTTTCTGCATTGTTTTCGGCTCTTGTGAAAACAGAATATTCAACATTGACCTTTTCTTCAAGGATCCTTCTTGCAATTTTTTCTCCTCTTTTTGCAGGAAGGGCAGAGCTTGAGAACCGGAGTATACCAATATCCTGCTTAATGAGTTTTTTTATCTCTTCGATAACATCTTCTACAGGCTGAACCCTATACTTTCCTCCGAGAGATATATTATGGACGCAAAAATTGCATCCTTCCCTATAATAGCATGCTAATCCGTCATGGACTATGCCTATCATTACTTTTCCGGGCTTGTCGCCATATATCGGGGAGGGCTTGTCTGTAATCTTTATCAAATTTGTAGAGCTTTCTTTAACCTGCCCTCCATCCCTATAGATGAGATTTGGCAGTCTCCCGTTTCTTGCTTCATGAGCGATAGCTGCAAGAACATGTTCCTTGTTTCTTCTTATCGGCATCAGCTCTCCGACGATATTTGCAACCCTAACAAGAGTATTTTCCCCTTCATGCCTTATTGCCAGGTCAAAATGATTGCCTATCATAGCTGCAGCACCATACTGGTTGACTTGCGCACCACCTGCAATCGTTATTATGCCACTACTTCTTTGGGCAATCATCCTCGCAAGCTCCTCAGAGTAATGGAACTTTCTTCCAAACCATGCTTTGATACCAACTATATCAACTTCCTGTTCAATCGCTTTTTTGACCAGGCTGTCAAGGTATAATCCCATCTTCTCTTCTGTGAGCCTGCTTGAGATCTCCTGGAGCTGTTTCCATTCTGAAACCTGTCTTGCTCTTTGTTCTTCAGGTATGATAGGGATAAAAACATCAGGAGCAAGCTCCCCAAGCCTTCTTCTTAGGTCTCTTGCAGAAATACCATATTTGCGCATCTGCCCAGGCACATCTTCCTCTGCAAACCTCATCATAGTCCCTATGTTTGCGGGATCTTCTACTATGATCTCTATGCCTTCTTGCCTGCATGCAGCTTCCAATAGTCCTATCCCGTTCTCCAAAAATCCGTCGCTTTGACAGTAAATCTTGCCGTCAGTTGAGTTCCATAATAGTGCCGTTACATTTCTTTGTGTAGCCTTCATCTTTAACACCTCATAAACCTGTTTGTCTTATCTATATTTACAAGCGCTTCAAAGGTTCCGCTGTTAAACATCCTTATCCATGACTCAACATTTGTCTTTGTGGGTTCAGGCATATAGAAAAAATCTCCCACTACTATCTGGCTCATGTTACCAACTGTGCCAACCATGATCGTATTTCCATCTATTATCTTAGCTGACGGGTCTACCAGGCAGTCTTGGGTCAGGGGGATGCCTCTGAAGCCGTATCTTTCATACATCGCAGTATGTTTGGGGTCATTAGCCCCAAAACCATATCTCTTGGCTGAATAAAGAAGTGTTGCAATAGCTATCTCTGCAACAGCCCTTGACACTCCTGACCCCCTATGATCCAGGTGACTTATTATCCTGCTTGGCTCGCAAAAAAGCCCATAATCAAGCCCCTGGTTCTCGCACCAGGTCCTAAGAGAAAATGCCTGCTCTGTAGGATAATTTATCCCAGGATATGGCTCAATTATTGAAAGCACCCTTGTCTCGTTGTACCTTGTCAGGATATCTCTGATCCAGCTCGCATAAGGTTCCTGTCTTGTTTCAAGGATAACCCTTGATGTTGCGACGATCCTTCTTCCTTCAGGAGTGATCTCAAATGCACCGCAGGGTATCGCGTTAGTGTCAAACTCGTCAACCTCTATCTTAGTCCTCCCCATCTTTGTCTGATGGGGGATATAGTTCATGTAGTCATATATCATATATCTTAATCTTAAGTAAGCTTCAAATTCCTCAATAGTCTCAATCCGTTTTACGATCATGGGATGTTCTATCTTTTGACCTTCTCTTCTTTCTCTTGATATCATTACAAGGATCATCCTTCTCATCGCTTCAGAGATATCAAGATACCCTTCATCAATCTGAACTTTTTCGCATACCCCTAGGAATCTGGTGCTCTTAAGAACATCCTTTTCTCGATCTTCAATAAGAATCAACGATCCCATCCTATGGTTTATGAAACAGGCCCGCAAGAACCTTGCAAGATCGGCGCCGTTTTCTATCATCTCCGGACTGCCGCCGTTGTAGCTTATGGCTTGGGAAGTTAAGTGATAGCTTGTTACGACAATCTGGGTGAGGATAGGATCGGATTGGTAATTATTTTGGATCACCCTCGTGACTTGTTCTGCTGTCTGTGCAAAGGTCATTCCTGTGTAAGGCTCTGATCCAGGGTATATGCTACTTAATAGGTCCTGTATCGTATTAGTCCTTAATGCTGCACTTATCTCACCATTGATAACCGCCCTTGAATTTGGATCGTCGAGTATTATTATCTCTAGCCCCCTTTTTCTATTCACCCAATTTCCCTCTTTTTTCCTAAAAACTTATAAAGACCTGCTTATTTTGTTAGCTTATATCTAAAATATGCTGGACTTTTGCCAACAATTTCCTTGTTTAAAGATTTCTATGATTATGGGATAAATTTTTATTATGATTTATCCCACATTTTTTTGAGAATCGAATAAATTGACTTGAAATTAACTTTCAATTCAGATATTCAGTCATCGATTTTTTTTGATTTTTGAATATCATACAAAAATCTTAGTGAAACTTGTTAAAAACAAGCATATCAAGCAAGATAACCGGTTCTACCTATTTTTATTTTCATAACCCTTGTTAATACTTAACTGATTTTTGGGATAAAAAATTCCTATTTTTTTCCTCAAAATACAACTAAACTTTAAATATCGTTATTTCCTCATTATCCCCATCTAGTGTAAAAAAATGCCAAATAAATCAAGCAAAATAACTAACATCGCCATTTCTAGAGGGGATATAGATGAAAAGCACCAGATAGGCTTTGTGCTCATAGACCTCATGCCATTTCCGGTAGTGATAATCGATGGAAAAGGAACTATCCTGTTCCTGAACAAGAAGTCAGAAAGGTTATTCGGGAATGATCTTGTAGGGAGGAAATTTAATTCTGCAGTCTGTGATGATAAGGCAGGCTGCCTAAAATCGTTACCTAAAAAGATTCTGCCAAGAGAGACTCGTACTTATGAGCTCTCCTGTACGGTGAAAGGAAATCACGTGAACGTGACAGAGGTAGGGATAGAGTATGATGGAAAGGATGCAATCCTTATGATATTTGAAGACATAACAGAAAAAAAATTTTCAGAGAGGAAGATCGACGAGGTCAACACAAGGCTGAAGTCGCTGATGGACAACATAGACTCAGGGATAATATTTACAGATGAGAATGAGAGGGTCATATACGCCAACAGGTCGTTTTGCACGATGTTTAACATACCTGCACCAGAGCTTATCATAGGCACCAAGTGCAGCCAAAACCTGGATGTCTGCAAAAACATATCCAACCCTGATTTCTTTGTAAGGCTTTCAAAGAACAAATCGAAAGAAAACGGGATAGTGCATGAAGAGTTCAAGCTTGGAAAGGGAAAGTTTATCGAGAGTATCTACTGCCCGATAAAATCCGACGACATGTTTATCGGAAGCTTCTGGTATTATGATGACATAAGTGATGAGAAAAAGGCTGAGCTTGAGCTGAAAGAACAGGCGATGAAACTTAAGGAAGCTAACAAGGAGCTGACCTTGGCCCATAAAGAACTGAAAAAAGAGAAAAGCACAGTAGAGAAGAAAGTGGTCCAGAGGACCAAAAGCCTAAATGACGCGAACGAAAAGATAAAGAACCTTCTTGAGCAGAAGAAGAGCTTCATAAACCAGATAGGTCATGACCTCATAACGCCCCTGACACCCATCATAGGTTCCCTCCAGCTGCTTTCCATAAAAGAGAAGGACAACAAAAACCAGCAGTTCATAGAAAACGCCCTGAAAAATGCCCAGTACCTGACAAGGCTGCTAAAGGACATATTATCCTTGTCCAGGCTTGATTCAGAGATGTATAAGCTCAACATGCAAAAGGCAAACATTTCAGGAGTTGTTGAAAACATAATAGACAGCCATAAGGTCGATCTTGAAGAGAAGAACATAAAAGTAGAAAAAGAAATAAATCATACTCCTGATATCATAATAGACGTGATAAAGATAGAGGAGGTCTTGGGAAACATAATCTCAAACTCATACAAGTTTTTTGGGAAGGAGAAGCCCAAGCTTAAGTTTAGCGTCATGTCCAAAGAAGGAGAAGTGATAGTGTCTGTCGAAGACAATGGGATAGGGATAGAACAGGAGGCCCTTCCTAAGATATTTGACGAGTTTTTCAAAGCAGACCCCTCACGACATGACATGTCGACAGGGCTGGGTCTTGCGATATGCAAAAAGATAATAAGCCTCCACAAAGGGAGGATATGGGCGCAGAGCAGAGGCATTGGAAAAGGCACGCAAATATCATTTTCATTACCTCTGCCAAATGGAGGGAAAAAAAGATGAACAAGAAGATACTGATAGTAGAGGATCATCCTGACATACAGAAGATATTATCGATAGTCATCACAGAGACCTACAAAGGGATAAACATATCAAGCGCGCTTGATGGGGATGAAGCATTAAGCATAATGAAAAAAGAGAAATCCTTTTCTATGGTGTTCATGGACATAATGATGCCAGGGATAACAGGCCTCATTGTAGCAAAGAAGATGAAGGAAGACCCCTTGCTGAAGAAGGTGCCGATAATCTTCTTTACAGCGATGACTGACCAAAAGACTCTTGAAGAGGCCAGGAAGCTTGGCAGCGATGTCATAATCAAGCCGTTTGACATAGCTGACATAAGACAGACGATAGATAAGTACTTGTGAGGTGAAAATATGAAAAAGACGATCCTTATAGTAGATGATAACGAGTCGATAATCCAGACAGCAAGAGAAGAGCTTTTGACGCTTAACCCTGACTGGAAGATAATCGATGCAAGGACAGGCAAGCAATGCCTTGAAAGACTGAAAGAGAACAAGGCGGTAGATCTTATCCTTCTTGACATAATGATGCCTGAGATGGACGGTTTTGAAGCCGCAGATAAGATAAAGGCAGACCCCACGCTAAGAAACATCCCTATAATCTTCCTTACTGCCAAGACAGACGACCTGAGCAGGGTGATGGGACAGTTTAAGGCCAGGGATTACATAGAAAAGCCATTTGACATCTTTGACCTTAACAACAGGATAAAAAAAGCATTGCCTCCCTCATAACCTATATATGTATCCTGGCAAGCTAGGTCAGGCCTCTTTGCTGCCATATATTTCCTTCATCGCAAATAGCTTATACGCCAGCTTTGCAAGGGAGAAAGCCTCTGCTCTGAAATTCTCCTTCGGGGCAAATTCCACAATGTCTGCCCCTATGACATTTTTCTTCTCAAAAATGATCCCAATCATCCTTATCATATCATCCCAAAAGAATCCTCCGGGCTCAGGCGTTCCGGTGTTCCTTATGAGTGAGATATCAAAAGCATCTACGTCGATGGAGATGTATACGTTCTTTTCAAGCCCTTCAAGCACGCTTGTCATCATCTCTTCAGAATACTCATAGGCCTTTATCACGCTGATGTTGACGTTTTCATCTATAAATTCCATGTCATCCTTGTCTATTGACCTCAGACCGACGATCGCTGTCTTATGCGCCTCACATATCCTGCGGACCGTGCAGGAATGGTTAAGCATAGAGTTGTTCCAGGAATACCTGACATCAGGATGGGCATCAAAGACTATGACAGAAAACCTGCCGTTTGACCTTTCCAGTCCCTGGACTGCACCGATCGTGACAGAGTGATCACCTCCAAACGTGATGACAAACTTGCCCTTGAGGCTTTCGATCGCATCTGAAACTGATGACACCATCTCTTCAGGGCTCTTGAACGGGCCAAGTGGGCTGCTTATGCATATCCCTTTTTCAAAAGGTTCGCAGTCAAACTGCTCATCATAATACTCAAGATGGCTGCTTGCGCTTAATATCTCTTTTGGCCCAAGCGACGCCCCATCGCCGTAA
Organism: Candidatus Woesearchaeota archaeon; assembly: GCA_046705145.1. GTDB lineage: Archaea > Nanobdellota > Nanobdellia > Woesearchaeales > JBJKQO01 > JBJKQO01. The sequence continues at coordinate 17,169 of JBJKQO010000047.1, read as the reverse complement.
GTTGAGTCTTTCTCATAAGGGACAGGAAGTATGTAAAAATACGAGTCTTCAGAGCAGTACTCTTCAGGAAGCATCATGAACCTTTCCATCAGTCGACCACCCTTGTCTCGATCCTAGTGAGATTACAGAAATCGCTGCTGAAATTATATGCTCCAGCATTAAGGAACACTATCTTGTCTCCTACCTTCTTTTCATCAAGGTTAACCTTGTACCTGAATATGTCTATGGAGCAGGGTGTGCAGCCCTTGATGGTGTACGGCACGCCTTCATTATCTCCAAGCTCTCCTTCGATCAGGAGGCGCAGATGCGAGACGAAAACATCCATATCTGCATTGTAGACAGAGCAGTTTACTATGATGTTATTGTTATAGATATTTTTTATCGTTGCGACAAGCCTTACTGCAGGAGCGGCGATATACCTTCCTGGCTCGATTATCATACTGACCTTGTTCGAGTTAAGGTATTCCCTAAACTCCGATATGCTCTTAAATATCCTGCCTATGACCTCAGCACGGTAATTCTTGTACTCTGAAGGCAACCCTCCCCCGATATTGACATAATCAATCATTGAAAGGACGTCTTTAGGGATCACAGACTCAAACTCATACCTTAAAGACCATTCGCTTATGTTTTGGGTTTTCCTGTGGAAATGGATCCCTATCTTTTTCACGTTCTTGTTTTCTTTAAGCTCTCTGACAAGCCTGTTCACGACATCAGAATACATACCGAACACGAAATGCTTTCCTGTGTGGATCGTGTTCTCCTTGAGCCTCATACGAAGCATTATCTCAATTCCCTCATCTTTTTCAGAAACAAATCCCAAAAGCGTGTTAAGGTCATTCTCGTTATCCACGACATACTTTCTCACGCCCATGCCAAATATACCCTCAATATCTCCTTCTGACCATCCTTGGGCGAAGAACCAAAGCCTTTCCTTATCCTCTACTGCCATCACTCCTGCGAGAGTATGCACGGAAAAAAGGCAGCCAGTACCGTCTTCAAGCACCTTCCCGACTTCCCTGTTTGTCTTCATGCTATATGAGACATGGTCAGCAAGTCTTGCAAGCTCTTCATATTTTTTCAGGGCAACAGACTTACTCAGGACAAAATATGCTCTTTCCTCATCATGTTTAGTGCAGGACATCTTATCAGAAATCAAGGGCTTTTTACTATGCCTTCATCTGTGAGGCTTTCAAGCGCCCTTATCATGGCAAGAGGGAAGGTTATCGTGACATCTCCTATGACTGTTGCAGCGTCAGAATCATCCTTGATCTTTCCCCAGGACTTAGCCTCTTTTGTCGTCGCTCCGCTCATGCTCCCTGAAGTGTGCTTTGATGTCGTCATGTAGACAGCATAATCCAGGCCTCCGTTAAGAAGGCACGCAAGGATAGCATGATGCTTTGAGATCCCGCCTCCAAGCGATATGAGGCCTTTCTTCTCATCATGGCTTGTAGAGAGCAAGATGTTCCTGAAATCCTTGACCACATCAACCATAAAATCGTCATGCTTCTGCTGCTTCATGAAAAGGTGAAAACCAAACGCGCCGTCAGTTATCCCAGGACAGAAGATAGGCACGTCATTTTTTGCAGCCTGATAAAGGATAGAGTCTTCATCTTCAAGCATAAGCCCGATCTCTTTTAGCATCTCGCTTACAGTCCACCTCTTCTGCTTGTCATAAAGCTTGTCAAGCATAGGCAGCAATGAGTCTTCAAGCTCGCAGTAAGCCTCATTTGTTATGAATATGTTTCCTACCCTGTTGACCCCTTTCTCGTAAAGCTCGACATCGTCAGGATCAAACTCTCCTATCTTGAACTTCTGGCCTTTTGCCTTCATCATGTCCTCTTCTATGCTTCCGGTTGTCGTGACGATGACATCAGCCATACCTAACCTGATGATCTGCGCAAAGAACCCTCTCAAACCTGAAGTCACCATGTTAGAGGTGAAAGTGAGATAGATCTTGGCGCCGTCCTTTTTCATCTTCGCTATGGTATCTGCAGCGTTAGCTAGCTCTATCGACTGAAAACCAGTATTTCTGAGCTTTTCTACAATCTCAGAAACAGTCATTCCCTTCTTCCATCTAAAATCATTGACAATTGCCATCTTATGAATATATATTATATTATAAATGTAAATGGGCCTGCCATGACTCTCACCAGCCTTTTTTGCCGAAGACAAAAAACCCTGGGGAAAGCTTCGCACACGCCCTCTCACTTTGTTCGAGGGCTGGCAAACCATTTGATTATGAAAATGGGCCTGCCCGGACTTGAACCGGGGATCTCCCGCGAGTCAGGCGGACGTCATAGCCACTAGACCACAGGCCCATCCAAAACAATAGCAGGGAGGATGCGGCTTCCTTTTAAAAATGTTTTGTTGAGAGAGGCTAATCGGGTGGCCACAACAATTAGCTTATTTTTGCCGCTTTATCCATGCTACAAAAGCAGTCATATACTCTTTTACCTTCTCTTTTGTCTTCTCGTCATTCAGATTTCCGTATTTGTCAAACTTATCCTTGGCAAAAGGTACCATGAATTCAGGCTTGTTCATAGGATACAAGTTCAGAAAAACCATGCTCTGCCTAAGATGATACTGTGACCTGGCTCCGCCCAGCATGCCTATCGATGCGCTCATAATGCCCGCAGCCTTGCCATCAAAACTATTGTTTCCGTAGGGTCTTGAGATCCAGTCAATAGCGTTCTTAAGGACTCCAGGTACAGAATAATTATATTCGGGAGTACAGAAAAGCACAGCATCTGCCTGCTTTATCTTATCCTTAAGCTTCAAAACATCATCAGGGATGGCTTCATCCATATCCTGATTATATAAGTGGAGACTTCCTATATCCACTATCTCAACACTCGCTTCCTTAGGGCATAATTCTTTCGCAGCCTTTAGGATAGCCTTGTTGTAAGATCCTTTCCTTAAGCTTCCGGCTATGCCAATTATCTTTATCTTGTCAGGACTCATATTACCACCTCTATACATAGTAATGACCTGTCACTTATAAATTATCGTTTTAGGATGCAGTCACAGACGTACTTTTTCTATTGGGCCCCTATCACTGAAAGATTTATATAAACACAGCTTTTTTCATTATATCATGGTTGGAAACAGAAAAAATGCTCTGCATGACATATTCATCATAGGGCTCATCATCAAGGCTATAGATGGTATCCTTGAGTTAGCAGGAGGTATTATCCTGACTTTTTTCTATTCTGGGTCTATAGTATCTCTTGTGCAGAACACATTTCGGCATGAGCTTGCCCAGGACCCTACAGATATCATCGCTAATCTCATAATCCCTATAACTCAGCACATTTCCCTAAATATGATAACATTTGCTGCAATATACCTATTTTTTCATGGGCTGATCAAGATAATCCTTGTAGTATTGTTATGGCTCAAAAAAAGATGGGCTTACCCCTTGGCTGGCACACTCATAGTACTGTTTTTGATATATCAGATAATAAAGTTTGTTGATACACATTCCCTCATCCTCTTGTTTCTCATATCAGTAGATATAACCCTACTTGCATTATTAGGATCTGAATACAAAAGATTCATCAAAGACAGGTCATAATCGCTTAATGGAGCTATCATGGAAATGATTAGATAGATACTGCACTAAAACTGGGCCTCTTACCCTATTTTAATCAAAAAATTTAAAAAGTTCAGGTTTTAAGGACATTATCAAGAGACATTTTTAGGGGGTTTTAAGATGATACGAAACTGTGACATATGCAACAATGACTTCAATCTTCATGAGCACGCTTCAGGGATTGTCATAAACGACTCTGTCTTTGCCTGCTGCACCTGCATACAGAACAAGCCAAAAGAAGAGATAAAAAGCTGGGTCGTTGAGAAGCTTGGCGGCTCAAGCAACTTTCGACCTATCGGAAGATGGGTCATAGAGCAGGAACGAAAGTAATCTGCTGAATCAGATAGTATAAATAGTATCGATACTTCTTGATATCAGGTAATAATATGTACAAGATATCTATCAAGGGGACCGTGCAGGGAGTAGGCTTCAGGCCGTATATCTACAGGAAGGCAAAAGAGAGAGGGCTGACAGGATATGTCAAGAACATAGGCGGCGGCGTGGAGATAGTAGTAGATGACAAGGAATTCATAAATTTCCTAGACGACCTACCTCCTCTTGCGAGGATAACAGGTTATCTTATCTCAAAAGAGAAAGAAGATAAGAAATATGATGATTTTTCCATCCTTAAGAGCACAAGGTCTTCTGAAGAGACAGAGCTGCCTCCTGATATCTTCATGTGCAAGGATTGCCTTAGGGAGCTAAGGGACCATTTTAACAGGAGACACGAGTATTATTTCATAACATGCACGAACTGCGGCCCAAGATTCTCTATGATAGAGGATTACCCCTATGACAGGCCCCTGACATCCATGAAGGATTTTGAGATGTGCCCTTCATGCAGGAAGGAATACACAGATCCCATGGACAGGAGATATCATGCGCAGACTATCGCGTGCAGGGAATGCGGTCCGAAGCTTAAGCTTTTCAAAGGCAAAGAAGACATCACTTCAGGATCAGACATAGACACGATACGCAAGGCTTGTGGCCTTATGCTTGCAGGAGACGTGATATCCATAAAAGGTGTCGGCGGGTTTCATATCTGCTCGCTTGCATCAGAATCTTCTGTCAAAAAGATCAGGAACATGCTCAGGCGTGCTGACAAGCCATTTGCGATAATGGTGAGAGACATAGTGATGCTAAAATCAATAGCCCATGTGTCTTCCTACGAGCAGGGGCTTCTTGAAAGCCCAAAAAGGCCGATTGTCGTGCTTAGGAAGAAAGCAAGAGACATACTTCCTCACGTCTCTGAGCTTGACTCTATAGGTGTCATGTTTCCATACACGGCGCTCCACTACCTGCTTTTTGACTTTATCAACCAGCCTCTCGTGATGACATCATGCAACCTGCCCGGAGAGCCAGTATCCCTGACTGAGAATCTTGGAAGATATTTCCTGACGCATGAGAGGAGGATCGTCAACAGGTGTGATGATTCAGTTATCAAGGTCATAGATGAAACACAATCTTTTTTGAGAAGGTCAAGAGGCTACGTCCCCCTCCCGGTAAAACTAGGAATATCCTGCAAGGACACTCTTGCGCTCGGAGCAGAGCTTAACAACGTGGTATGCGCAGCAAAAAAAGACAAGTGCTTCCTTTCGCAGTACGTCGGAGACACATCCAGGTATGAGACTGCGAAGTTTATGGGTGATGCAGCGCTCATGCTTACAAGGCTTACAAGGCTTAAACCCAAGATCGTTGCATGCGACCTGCATCCTAACTACAGCTCGACACTGCTTGCAAAAGAGCTTGCAAGAAAACATGATGCAAGACTCGTCCAGGTCCAGCATCATAAGGCACATGTGGCAAGCGTCGCTGCAGAACATGGAATAACAGATTATGTAGGCATAGCGATGGACGGGATGGGATATGGTGAAGACGGAAAAGTATGGGGCGGCGAAGTGTTTGAAGTCAAAGACAGAGCAAGGTTCAAAAGGATTGGGCATCTTGAAGAACAGCCACAGCTCGGAGGAGATTCGGCAGCGATATACCCAAAAAAGATGCTTTTTGGCATACTCTCAAGGATAATCGGTGATGATGAACTTTTAGGGATGAAAATATTTAGCGAGAATGAAGCATCACTTTACCTGAAGATACTAGAGGGAGGGTTTAACACCCCGATGACGTCAAGTGCCGGAAGGATTCTTGATTCAGTCTCTGCGCTTTTAGGCATTTGTGACTTCCGAAGCTATGACGGCAGGCCTGCAATGCTTCTTGAAAGCGAGGCAACAAGGGCGCTTAAGCTAAAGCATAGGTATTCAGAAGAAGACGGCAGGAAGATACTTTTGACATCCAGCCTTTTCAGGTTCCTGCTTGAAAATCTTGAGAAGGACAAGGGAGTCCTGGCTGCAACTGCCCAGATGTACATCGCAGACGGCCTTTACAAGATAGCGAAGCAGTCTGCAGGAGATAAGCCGATAGTGTTTTCAGGAGGCGTGGCATATAACCGGATGATCTCAGGATTCCTTATAGACAAGGGCGTGCTCGTAAATAAGGAAGTACCTTGCGGGGATGGGGGCATATGTTTTGGGCAGGCATACCTTGCTAATGTTAGAAAAGAATAGATCATTTGGCCCATCCAGGACTAGCACTTCTTCTTTAGGATCTCACTTGAAGAAATATGGGGCAGCTTTTGGCTGCCCCTACGGTTATCGCTAACAGTTGAAATAGCATATCAGACATTGTCTGATCTTCGCAGGTCAATTGCTATCCCTTTTTTTTGGAGGGTTTCAACCATTATCGAACCGTATAACGATATAACACAATCACATTTGATTACTATCCTTTTATAACTATGTAAAAAGTATGGTAACTTTTTGGAAAATATGAAGAATACGTATACATAGTATATCCTCGGAAAAACTACTCAGTTTTGGGTAGAACTACTCCTTTTCCTTTCTCAGTTATGTTGACCTGCTTTAGGTTACCTTTCTTTGAGATCTTGACAAGGCCCTTAGCCTGGAGTTCCTTAAGCCAGGCTCTTGTGGTTATCCTTGATATCTGAAACTCCTTGCTTATCATATTGAAGTTTACCATAGAATGTGCAGCATCCTTTACACCCACATAGTTAAGTATCTCCCTTTTTTTGGCCTCAAGGTTGATCCCTTCCTTTCTCCTTTCAGGGAACACGTTGAAGTCTTCTTTTAAGAGGGAATACTCGCGATTTTCAAAACTTCCTTCAGGAACATGCACTATGGCCATGCTCCTGCTTGACCTGACAAGATCATTCATCCTGTAAATATACTTAAGCAGCTCGTTGAAGCCGTAAAGTGAAGAGATGTAATTAAGCTTTCCCATCAGGATTATCGCGTTATTGTTCTTTGATATGAACCTGCTTACACTCTTTATCAGGTTTTCAGGATCGCTCTCTGTGTCAACCCCCCTTATCTTATGCTCTGACAGCAGTATGATGTGAGAATTTTGAGGAAGCCTACGGCTTATCTTTTCCATATCCCCTCTTGATACTAGAAGGAGAGGGGGCTGCTTTTCCTTGAGGTTTACTATCATGGTGAGGATGTCATTGAAATCATCTGACGTTGAGATGTAGGAATTTCCATACTCCAGCCTTTTATAGATGTCTCTTTGGTCAGTGATATCCCTTGAAATTACCACTATGCCTTCTATGCTGTTGTCCTTTCCCTTAATGAAAGAGACGTTGGATAATACGATGCTTACGTTACCGTTGTTGTCCCTTATCTCATGCTCTAAAAAGGATGCCTTTCTTGTCTCAAGCGACTCTCTCGCAAGATCAAAAAAAGCGCTGCACCTTGATGGGAGGCTATTTGAAAAGATGTTTCTTTCAAGCATATCCTTTTGGGAGCACCCGGTCTTTGACGCAATAGATGAGTTCCATTCTGTTACCAGGCCGTCATTGTTCACCGAGAATATGAGTTCTGAAGCGCTGTTTATTATGCTTCTTAGTTGGTCCCTTGAGCTTTGGACCTCATTTTCTGCTACATGCCTTTCTACAGCACTTCCTATTATCTCAGAAGACAATCTCAGCATGACAAGATCGTCAGACCTTTCCCCATGGTTCGCTTTTGTGTTATCAAGTCCGATAAACCCCGAGATGCTGCCCTTAACCTTCAGCGGAAATACGATAATGGACTTGATATCCTGTGATTCAAGTATCTCTTTTTCAGCTTTCGCTTCGGAAGGAAGCTTTGAAACATCCTTCACCTGGATGATATCTCCATGGGTTATCCTTTTCATCCACCATGGAAACATCTTGGTCTCAAGCCCTTTTAGGTTTTCTATCTGAGGGCTCACTCCTGAAGCGCACCACTCATGCGTGTTTTCCATGATCGTCCTGCCTCTCATGAACCTGAAAGTGTAAGCCCTGTCAGCCCCTGTAACAAGGCCTATCTCCTTAAGTGAAAGGTTTACTGCATCATCAAAATTCTCGGCCCTGACAAAAAATGAGGATATGTTAGAGAGCGCTTTCTCAAGCTCAAGCCTCCTTCTCATGCTCTCTTCTGACCTGAACCTTTCTGTAACATCTCTTATAGCTGCAAGATGCATCTTTTTCCCTTTAAGCAAAAAAGACCGGGCCTTTATCTCGACAGGAAAAACAGTTCCGTCTTTCTTCCTATGTAATCTTAAAGGTACTCTCGGAAGATCCTTGAGTGTCGCTTTTCTTGTCTTTTCTGGTTCAGTAGACAGATCATAGTTTCTCATGCTGAGAAATTCCTGCAGGGAATATCCATAGATCTCTAAGGCTGCCTTGTTTGCGTCATGTATCCTCCCTGAATCACGTTCTATCAGGAACAAAGCGTCAGACTCGACCTCAAACAGCCGCCTGTACTTTTCCTCATTTTCGCGAAGCGCGCTTTCCGCACTTTTCCTTTCAGTGATGTCCTTTGCAGTCGCAACTAATGCAAAAGGGTTTCCCATATGATCTTTTATAACCCCCGCAGAGACCTCAACAGCGATCAATCTGCCGTCTTTTCTGACAACAGAATATTCTATGTTTCTTGTGATCCCTTTCTCAAAAGACAACTGGATGTTCTTTCTTACCCTTTCAAGGTCTGCTGGAGCTATTATATCATAAGCTGTCTTACCTACAAGTTCCTTCCTTTCAGAGTAGCCCAAAAGCCTGAGGCTTGCAAGGTTACAGTCGGTTACCTTCCCGTTCATGTCAATAACAGAGATCGCATCAGGAGAAGAGTCAATGATGTTTCTAAGCATGATCCTGCTATGTTCAGAGTAGCTATCCCTATCTATGCTGTCTTTCACACCCATACAATCATGATTGGTATCTATGTATTAAAATCTTTCTAAATGCTGCGGATAACTTATTATCTGATATACATTTATCATATCCAAAAAAGAAAGATTTATATATTCCCGATATGAATATGCTTTTAAAGCAGGTCAGTAGACTATTATTAAATTAAAAAAAAGGGGACTTTTTATGGCAGGAGAATCTGACAAGGATTTAGAGAAGAGATTCTTTGAGAGACAGCTTGTCGTTTTCAGTCTTGGAAACGAAGAGTTTGGAGTAGACATTTCTGACGTAAAGGAGATCATCAAGCTTGAGACGATAACAAAGCTCCCTAACACTGATTCTTACATAGATGGCATAATAAACCTCAGAGGAGGAATTGTCGTCATAATAGACCTTGCGAAAAAGATAGGGCTTGTCCCATCTCAAAGAGGAAAGAACACAAGGATACTTGTGATGGAGATCGCAGGCAGCATGGTAGGGTTTGTCGTTGATAGCTGTAATGAGGTGCTTAGGATAACAGGGGACAAGATCGAGGAGGCTCCAAGGATCATAACCGACAAGATAAACGCTGACTACCTCCAGGGCGTGGGAATACTTGATGAAAGGCTTATTATAATAATCGATCTCGGAAGCGTGCTTGAAGAAAAAGACCTAAATGCCATAAGCAGCGCTAAAAACGCAAAGGCAAGCGAGTCTTCCGGCAGCAAAAGGAAACTTCTAATAGTTGAAGACTCATCGATGATGAGAGGCACGCTTAAGAGCTACGTCGACCCTAAACGATTTAACATATTTGAGGCAGAAGATGGAGAACAGGCAGTCAAGATCTTTGGCCAGGAGCTTCCGGAAATCGTGCTTCTTGACATAAAGCTACCCAACAAGAACGGGGTTGAGGTACTAAAAGAGATAAAGGAAAAATCACCTGAAACAATAGTCATAATGGAGACCAGTGTATATGAAGACCAGACAAAAGACGAATGCATGAAACTTGGGGCAAGGGCTTATCTTAAGAAGCCCATAAGCAAAAAAGATATACAGGACTTATTATTGCAGGTCTAATCTTTCAGATTAGTCCTGGAACTTGAAAAAAAGAGGTGGGTTTAGATGAAACTAAATGATATAAGCATTAAATGGCAGCTTATGGCCATGTGTATTCTTCTGGTGAGCATACCAGTCATCACTTTGGGAGTGATAACCTATAACACTTCAAGGACTGAGACTTTTGGCCAGATAGAACAGACCCTGGAGCAGCAGGCCCTGATGATAAAGGATTCTGTTAAGAACGTATATGAGATAGCGCAGACAAAGGTAAACTCCGACCTTAACGTCGCAAGAGATGTGTTAAATAATGTCGGGACACCTTATCTTGATGATTCTGACACGATGGATTTCAATGCCATAAACCAGATAACAAAGGAAGCAGTCACTATCAAGATACCTAAGATGAAGGTCGGAGGGAAACAGGTAGCAGGAGACTATGCTGTTGTTGACCACATACAGGATATAGTCGGCGGTACTGCGACAATCTTCCAGGTCATACCACAAGGACTTCTAAGGATATCGACAAACGTGCTGCAGCTTGACGGTAACAGGGCTGTCGGAACATACATACCTACAGATTCACCAGTTTACAAGACAGTCATGTCAGGGGAGACATATTATGGTAGGGCATTTGTCGTAAACGCATGGTACCTGACAGCATACGAGCCGATAAAAGACAGCAACGGAAAGATAATAGGCGTATTGTATGTTGGCGTCAACGAGGATGAGTTCCAGGAAGACCTTAAGACCACCTTTGCTGATATGGTCATCGGAAAGACAGGATATGTCTACATACTGAACAGCAAAGGAGATTATGTCCTAAGCCTCAAGAAACAGAGAGACGGCGAGAACATATGGGAAGCAAAGGATGCGGATGGAGTGCTGTTCATACAGGAAATAATAAAAAAGGCAACCTCGCTTAAGGATGGAGAATCAGCAGTCCAGTATTACCCCTGGTTAAACACAGGGGAGAAAAGCGCAAGGATGAAGATTGCGGGACTTTCATATTTTCCTGATTGGGACTGGACAATAGGCGTAAGCGCATACCAGGAAGATTTTCTTGACTCTTTAAAACATATAAAAAAGATAACCATCTTAGTCTCGATAATCGCTATAATAGTAGGTTCTCTAGTAGCATACCTTTTTGCTGTCATGATGACCAGGACATTCAAAGAGATAGTCGCCCATATGGATAAGGTAGCGCAAGGGGACCTTTCAGAAACCATAGACCAGACAAAATATGGGAAAAATGAGATTGGAAGGATGGGAAAAGCATTCGTACAGATGGTATCAAGCATAAAAACCCTCATATCAAACATTTCATCAAATGCGAACACATCAGCCTCGACTGCAGAAGAGCTTAGTGCAAGCTCGCAGGAAGTGAATGCTTCGACTCAGCAGGTATCAAGCACTATCCAGGAGATAGCAAAAGGAAGCCAGCAGCTGAGCAAGTCTGCAAATGATACAAAAACTGATGTTGAACAGATGGTAGGTTCCATAAAGGCAGTTGCAAGCGCAAGCCAGGAATCAGCTGCAAAAGCAAATGAGGTAAAGGCTGCAGCAGCAAAAGGGGGAGACTCTGCAAAAGTTGCAAATGCGAAGATGCAGGCGATAAAAGAAAGCGTCTCATCATCTGCAGGAGTAGTCCAGGTGCTTGGAACAAAAAGCCAGCAGATTAACAAGGTCATAGAGGTCATAAACTCGATATCTGAGCAGACAAACCTTCTCGCCTTAAATGCAGCGATAGAAGCAGCAAGAGCAGGAGAAGCAGGAAGAGGATTTGCTGTTGTTGCAGATGAGGTAAGGAAGCTTGCTGAAGAATCACAAAAAGCCACAAAACAGATAGAGACGATGATCCTTGAGATAGTCCAGAGCACAAAAAACGCTGTCGAATCGATGAATAAGGGATCAATTGAGGTTGAGGAAGGCAGCAAGGTTGTAAGCGAAGCGCTTAACTCTCTTGAGGTTATAAGCAGCAAGGTAGGAGAGGTTGCAGGCCAGGTGGAGATGATAAATGCAGCAGCACAGCAGCAGATATCAAACGCTGACAAGGTGCAAAAGGCGATAGAGAGCGTCTCTGCAGTAGCTGAAGAATCTGCTGCCGGAAGCGAGGAGGTCAGCGCGTCGATAGAAGAGACCACAGCATCGATGCAGCAGGTCGCAAGCTCAGCGCAGAATCTTGCAAAAGCAGCAGACGACCTGAAGAACCTTATCAACAAGTTCAAGGTAGATTCAGGATCTGCAGCACAGAAAGCATAAAGCTTTTTTTTCTTTATTTTTTAACTATTCTCTTTATATTTCCGAATTATTTAAATAGTGCAGCAGTATCATCATGGTCATGAAACTGATTTTTATAGACGCCAAGTCATCTGAAAAAGTGAAGATCCTTGATGCCGAGATAAAAAAGGTAAAAGGAAAGGCAGGGCTTATCACGACAGTGCAATACCTTTCACAGCTAAAGGGCATCCAAAAAAAGATACCTGGCTCTGTCATAGGCGGCCAGATACTAGGCTGCAACTGTGATAGCGCAAAAAAGATATCCTCAAAAGTTGATTCTTTCCTCTACATAGGGACAGGGAGGTTCCACCCGCTTAACGTCGCATACTCCACAGGAAAGCCTGTCGTGCTTCTTGACCCTTACTCAGGCAAGCTGTCAGAGATACCTGAAAATGAAGTGGGAAGGTTCACAAAAAAGAAAAAAAATGCATACGCAGCTTTTATCTCTGTAGGCACGATAGGGATAATAGTCTCAACAAAGCCGGGACAGTGCAGGCTAAAGGAAGCTCTCAGGCTTAAGAAAAGCCTTGAAAAGCAGATGAAAAAAGTATACATATTCGTCGATGACACCTTGGACTATGGCCAGCTTGAAAACTACAGGTTTATAGACGTTTTTGTGAACAGCGCATGCCCAAGGATAATAGAAGACGAGCTTCCAAGGCCTGTCGTGAACATAGATGACATAGGATTCTGATTTATTATTTGTCTATTTAAGGTGTGTCCTAAATCTTGCTTCGCAAGGTCAGCATCGGCTCGGCTGTGCTTCTTTAAGCGGAAGTATCGTTGAAGCCCCGTAGGGGCCAACCCCCTCAACTTCTTTGATACTGAAGCAAGAAGAGCCTCGCATAATTGATGCTGACCAAATTTAGGACACACCTTTCCATTCCAAAATATTTATATAACCCCCGGCTAATCCTTCTGATATGGAAGATGAAAACAGGCTGGTTGCAGAAAGGATAAGGAAGCTTAACGAGATAAAAGAGATGGGGATAAACCCTTACCCTTATTCTTTTGACAGGAAAGACAGCTCGATCGAGGTAGCCGAAAGGAACAAAAACCTAAACGAAGGAGAAGAATCAGGATCTGCTGTAAGCGTGGCAGGAAGAGTGATGCAGCTAAGGCGGATGGGAAAAGCGACATTCATGCACCTTCAGGACGAGAAAGGAAAGATCCAGGCATATTTCCAGCAGGATGAGACAGGAGCTGAAAAATACAAGTTCTTAAAGAAACTGGACATAGGAGACATAATAGGTGTTAAAGGCACGGTATTTAAGACCAAGACAGGAGAAGTGACAGTCAAGGTGAAGGAATATGAGCTTCTGAGCAAATCCCTCAGGCCATTTCCAGACAAGTATCATGGCATAAAAGATGCTGAGCTAAGGTACAGGAAACGTTATCTTGACCTTCTCATGAACCCTGAAGAGAAAGAAAAGTTCAGGATGAGAACAAAAGTCATAAGCCTTGTCAGGCAGTACCTTGACAATCTTGGCTTCCTTGAGGTCGAGACACCTGTGCTTCAGGTCATATATGGCGGGACCAACGCCAAGCCGTTCAAGACATTCATAAACGCTTACAGCATGGAGATGTACCTCAGGGTCGCTCCGGAACTCTACCTGAAAAGGCTTCTTGTAGGGGGATTTGAGAAAGTCTACGAGATAGCAAGGAACTTCAGGAATGAAGGCGTCGACCAGACCCACAACCCTGAATTTACGATGATAGAATGGTATGAGGCATATGGAGACTATCACACCATGATGGACAGGGCAGAAGACATGTACAAGTTCATAGCTAAGAACCTTTTCGGAAACACGATCATAAAAGTCCATGACAAGGAGATAGACTTAGGCCACAAGTGGCCAAGGATGCCTCTTGTCGAAGCGGTGAAAAAGCATGCTGGCATCGATGTAGAGAAGATGAGCGAGGAGCAGCTTAGGAAGATCGTTGAGGAGAACAAGATGGATGTTCGGGGAGAGATGAACCGCGGCCAGATGATATTTGCGATATTTGACAAGCTCGTATGCGAAAAGCTACAGGATCCTATCTGGATAATAGACTATCCAAAGGAAGTCAGCCCTCTTGCCAAGGCACACAGGTCTGATGACAGGTATGTAGAGAGGTTTGAGTGCTACATCGGAGGCAAGGAGATAGGTGACGGATGGTCTGAGCTGATAAGCCCGATAGAACAGAAGAAAAGGTTTGAGGTTGAGCAGGCAGCGATGCGTTCAGGAGACGCAGAGGCACACCCCATGGATGAAGACTTTGTTGAGGCACTTGAGTATGGCATGCCACCAGCAGGAGGTATAGGTGTGGGGATAGACAGGCTTGTCATGCTTTTCACAAACTGCTGGTCGATAAGAGATGTCGTATTCTTCCCTACGATGAAGCCAAGAGAAGAAGAGAAGGAAAAATAAAATTTTTAAGAAAAGCTTATCCTATCGTGAACTTCTTTGTAGCTGACTTGATCACCTTGTTGTTCTGGTCAGGATCCTTTACCAGGATAAGCATGTTCTTCTCGATATCAGGGTCATCAAGGCTTACCCCTCCGATAGACTCCTTAAGATAGACCAACTTGTTGCTTATGCTTTGGATAGGGATACTGTAGCTTAAGGTCTCGTCAGGGGCAGCAGACATAACATCCTGATAGACATATATCTCTATCAGAGGCCTGAACTTAGGACCTGAATTGATCATATTTATGTTTACTGACTTAACTTTTCCCCAATAGTCTGATTTTTTCTCTGTTGATATCTGCCCTATAGTGAGAGATATGTCATCTGATGTCACAAGCCCAGCTGAACTGCTGTCTTGTGATGAAGTATTATTATTACTTTCTGTTGCAGCAGGGGTTTCAGATGAGGGTTCAGGGTCCTGCAACTCGCTCCCAGAATCTGATGATACCTCTTCTTCACCTGTATCCGTGCTATCTGAACCCGACACTACTACAGTTCCAGCCGTATCTACTGATACTTCTTCTTCAGCATCTGCATTGCCTTTTTCATCATCAGAGCTTAATCCGCTTGAGTCTGATGCTTTAGTATTGTCCCCTTTTAGCAGAGGAGAGTAAACAAGCAGCGCCACCACAAGAACAGCGATTATAGTAAGGTATATCATCCTTTCAATCACTCTTGGCCTAAGCCTTATTGTTATATAGTCCTCGCTTTTGCCTGGCCTTACAGGCTTTTGTTTTGCAGCGCCGAATTTTGGCACATCTTCATTAGGTTCTTTTTCAGGATAAGGATCTCCCATTTTTGCCTACCTCTTTAAGTGAATTCCTAAGATCAAAGAACGCTTACTTATATGTTTTTTTATTTCTTCCTTAGCTCTGACCCTTCTTTTGAGTCAAATACATCATATCCCAAGTCAGAAATCCGGTTTCTAAGCTCGTCTGATAGCTTCCAGTTCTTATTCTTTCTTGCAGCATCCCTTTCATCCTTTAGCTTAAGGATATCTGAAGGTATATCATCTTCTTTAATTTCTGCAAGCCCAAGGCCAAAAACCCTGTCAAACTCACCGACGATAGAAAGCTTTGTCTTTGCGTTAAGATTTTCGTTTCCAATAACATCCCACATGACAGCAAGCGCCTTTGGGGTGTTAAGATCATCATTTACGCATCCCTTGAATTCAGATATGTAACTGTCAAAAGCATCCTTTTCAATTCCATCGCTTTTCTCGTTTTGAAGGTCAAGCATCCTGTTCTTTAACTTCTTGAACGTGTTTTTCGCGCTGTCCATTGCCTCAAATGAGAAAGCGAGCTGCTTCTTGTAGTGAGTCCCAAGGATAAAATACCTGTATTCTTCAGGAAGATAGCCCTTGTCAGTAAGTGTCTTAAGCCGAAGGAAGTTATCTTTTGATTTTGCTATCTTCTCATTATCTGATGTCACAAGAAAATCTGAGTGCAGCCAGTAGTTCACCCACTTGTGGCCAAAGGCGCATTCGCTTTGGGCGATCTCATTTGTGTGGTGCACAGGGATATGGTCTATCCCGCCTGTATGTATGTCAAACTGCTCACCAAGGTATCTTGTTGACATTGCGCTGCATTCGATATGCCATCCAGGAAATCCTCTTCCCCAGGGAGAGTCCCACATCATCTCATGATTTATGTATTTGTATCTTGTGAACCATAGGACAAAATCAAAAGGATTTTTCTTATGAGGGTCATGCTCAACTCTTGACTGCGATGACTCGCTGTCAAGCTTAAGCTTAGCCATCTTGCCGTAATCCTCAAATCTGGATGTGTCAAAATATACGTTTCCTTCTGAGATATATGTAAAGCCGTTCTTCTCAAGCTTCTTTATTATCTCGATCATCTCTTTTATGTGCTCTGTCGCCTTTGGAAGCTTGTCAGGAAGGATGATGTTTAGCTGCTTTATGTCATCAAGAAATGATTTTGTGTAATAATCAGCCACTTCCCAGACTGTCTTCCCCTCCCTTTTAGCGCCTTTCTCAAGCTTGTCTTCGCCCTCGTCAGCGTCGCTTGTCAGGTGGCCCACATCAGTTATGTTCATGATGTGTTTTACCTTGTAGCCGTTAAATAGAAACATCCTCTTGAGGATATCAGCGAAAACAAAAGCGCGAAGGTTTCCTATGTGAGCATAATTGTAGACAGTAGGCCCGCAGCTGTATATCCCGACCTCTCCCTGCTTTATAGGATTGAAGGTCTCTTTTTCTCTTGTGAGCGTGTTCGTGAGCTTGATTTCCATACTTGGACTGGGGGGTGGAGGGGAATATATAAAAGTTTTCTTAATGCACTATATTTAGGGATATCATCAGCAATATTCATTAACTCAATAGTGGTAAATTTCGAAATGTTTATTAATCATCTTTTATTATTGTCTGATTATGGACCTTACATCAAGACAGCTAATGGAACTGATCCTTCGTAAGGAAAAACACTTTCCTCAACTTAGGTTAGAGCGAGCGTAGCGAGCTAGGGTTTAAACCCCCGACCTTTAGGTCGTTATTTCTATAGAAAAATTTTTGTGCGCCAAAGCCGCAGGCATAGCCTGCGGATGTAACTGCGCACTAATTTGACCAT
>JBJKQO010000046.1:0-30713 GCA_046705145.1 Candidatus Woesearchaeota archaeon | reverse complement strand
CTTCGGAGCAGGAGACGGCATATGCGCCCATATGGGGATAGGGGGACTTTCTGAAAACCTGGTCTCGCTTACGCTTGGAACGTCAAGTGCAGTAAGACTAACATCACCAACACAAAAGACCCATGAAAAGAAAAAATACTTCTGCTATTACATGACAAAGAACAAATGGTTGCTAGGAGTCCCGACAAATTCAGGAACAAACATACTGAACTACCTAAAACGAGAGTATGACATAGGGGACTTTGACTTTGGAGAACTAAACTCTCCCGGAGATGACAAGATTATCATCCTTCCGTTCTTCTTCGGGGAAAGAGGGCCGGGCTGGCACATCAGGCCAGCTGCAAAGATAATAGGCAAGACAAAAAACAGCACGGATCTTGAGATGCGAAAGGCAGCAGCACAAGGGATACTTTTTACGCTTAGGATGTGCTACGAGTTGCTTCCATATGCTGGAGATAAGAAGATAATAGCGGCAGGAGGCAACGCAGAGATAGATGCCATGCAGCAGATGATAGCAGACGTCATGGGCAAGCCGATACACGTGCCAAAAGTAAGCGAGGTCGCAGCACTTGGAGCGGCGATGATAGCAGCAAGATCAGCAGGGATCATACAAAACTATAACGAGATAAAAAATCCCATAATAAAGACTTTTGATCCAAACATGGAAAAGCATAGGATATACCTTAAGCTCTACCAGGACTTCAAGCAGCAATATTTCCTGTCGAATAAGGTATAACTTATTGCTTTGAGTTCTGAGAGTTTTGTAACCATCTTAATTTTCTTAATCTATGAACAAATAATATTAACTAAACAGTAGTAAATTATTTAAATAGGGAAAGATTACTTTAGGTTATGTTGCAAGCACAATCAACTGTACAACCTTCTCATAGGACAGGACATAATTTTATATCATGTGAGACTGATTTATCTCGAGAGCAATTAATAGAACTGTTTAAAAGAAAGGATTCTTATGGCAAACACCACGAACTTCAGAAGGTCATTGAAAATTGGGATAGGTATGGTGGGTTTAAACAGGTTATTGATACTATCCTACTCGAGACATTGTTTTTTCCAGCGCAGTTAGAAAGCAAATTATTTATGTGTACAAATGTGATTGACAGTACTGTAGACCGATATTTTCTCTTACAACACTTGATAGAGCAGGGAGTTATTGACCTGGCTAACCTCAGGAATGAATCAATTGATATTGCATCATTTCTTGGTGCAGCAGTTGATGCGATAGCAATGTATGGCGGGAATGTTGTAGGTGTAGATTATGGGAAGTTTGCATATGTTTCTCCTTCAGAAAGGCCAATTAGCGTCATGGAAGGAAGATATTATCTGGAATCTCGAGTAAGGCAAAAAAGGCTCGCATCTTTTGTATCTTGTTTCAATATTGATCTAGCTGACGAAAGCAATGAATTTGCAGACAGCCTTCTTGACTACGCCCTCAGATCATTATTGCCTCAAGGCCAGGTGCTTTTCACATTTGATTCAGATTATATGGAAGGAGCAGGAAAATTACTAAGTTTTCCTGGTTCCAGGTTGATTGAGATTCCAGACGGAAGAAATCGTAGAGAAACTTATGTATTTGTTGTTACCAGAAAACTTTAAATAACATCCAAAACTCTTACAGGATCTAAAGTGGAACCAAAAACACCAAAAGTAGCGATAATAGTCCCTTTTATAGGCATGGAAGATTATGTAAAGGAGTGCATAATCCACTGCCTTAAGCTGGACTATCCCAATTTTGAGCTCGTACTTCTTCCTGACGAACCTCTAAAAGAAAGATTCAATGACAAGAGGATCAGGATCATACCTACCGGAAAGGTCCACCAGTCAGTCAAGCGAAACATCGCCATATCCTCAAAAGATCTTAAGTTTGACATAGGGGCATCGATAGATTCTGATGCTTATCCTAGAAGAGACTGGCTGAAAAATGCAGTCAACATATTTCTCAAAGACAAGACTGTCGGAGCAGTAGGCGGGCCCAACTCCAAGCCGCATAAGGCCGGGCTAAAAGAAAGGGTGGCTATAGACATAGTGCACTCAAGAGTAGGTGTCGGAGGAGCATATTACATAAGAAGATACGGCAAGAACGCAGAAGTCGTAAAGGAGCTGCCATCATCAAACCTGCTGTTCAAAAGAGAGGTCCTGCAGAAGATAAAAGGATACCCGACAAGCTTTAAGACAGGAGAAGACACTATAATGTGCTTTAACCTAAGAAAGCTAGGATACCTTATAATAGACTCAAAAGACGTTGTCGTGTACCATCACAGGAGGCCGCTTTTCAAGAAACACCTTGAACGTGTATATGAACAGGGAATTGACAAGGTGATAATACTTAGGAAGAAACTGACGCTTGACAAGCTTATCTACTTCATCCCTGCAGGATTCGTGCTGTTCCTCATTGCAGGTATAATATCTATGTTCATAAGCCAGATATTGTTCGGAATGTTCTTATCAGTCATGGCACTATACTTTTTAGCATTGTTCATAGAATCCCTCACAAAAAAAGAGCTGTTTGGAATACCTCTTTTTATCCTGGGCACGTTTTTAACCCATGTGACTTACGGTCTTGGGTTTATCAGAGGCACCTTTGGAAGGTGATCTGCCTAAAACACCTGGCCTTGCCCTGGCGTGGCCCATCTCATCTTTAGCTCTCACATCAAGGTAGTCCTGAAGCGTCATGTCAAGCAGCATCTCATCCAAAAATTCACCATCTATAAAGTTATACTGCCTTCTCACACCTATATCCTTAAAGCCGACCTTTCTTAGGACAGAGATAGAAGCTACGTTACTTTTTGTAGCAGTCGCAAAAAGGCTGTTAAGCTTCATCTCCTCAAAGGCGTATTTCACAAGAAGCGCAGCAGCAGCCTTGCCATAACCTTTTCCGTGATGGGCCTTATCACCTATAAGAAAAAAGATCTCTCCCCTCTTATCATCAAGGTCTATATCATCAATTCCGACATGACCTATGACAGAATCATCTTCTGCGAGGCAGACCATAAAAAGCCTCTCATAGCCAGGGTCTGAACTTTTTATCTCCTCTTCTATCCCTTTTTCAGAATGCTTCCTGCAGCGCACAGCAGTGCTCATGAACTTAATGTTATTCGAGTCGCTAAACCACTCAGCTATCAGCCTTGCATCTTTTAGATTGACAGGCCTAAGATACACATTTCCATAAGGATTGTTATCGTCAGTTTCATCTCCCATAAATCTCCCTCTTAAAGACTATCCTAGAGGGGGCAGCACTGCCTTAAATACCTTTGCGTTTCTTGAGTGAAAGAGCAGGAAATGTGATTTTTATGTCATGATACTTCATTGGCCAAAAAAGAAAAATTTTTATAATATTATCTTTTGGTGTTTTTTTATCGATGAACTGGGAAGAAATTAACGATTCTAAGGTCCATACTGTCGGATATGACATTGTTCCAGACGGATTTGTGGCGAGGATAGATTCAGAGGAATACCACATCGGTTATCCTAAAGAAATTTGGTCAAAAACACCTGTAGGGCTGAAAAAAGCAGCTATAGAAAACTACCTAGTCCTTACAACTTACTCTATGCCTTTGATGTCTGGCAAAAAGACAGTGAACTACGAGTTTGGAAGCCCGCTTCTTGAGTCCTTCTTTATCATACCGACAGTGAACTTCATACCCGTGGCCGAAGACAGGATAGATCAACACTCATCGATCATCAAGGGATTGTTTAGCATAAATCGGGTATACAAGAAGACAGAACGGCCAGAACCGCCAAAGATAACACCAGGCAGCAGCGCACTATGCTTCATGACTTTCGGCAAGGAAAGCCTTCTGAACTATGCCCTATTAGAAGAGCTTGGGCTTGACCCTGTCTTGCTATACATCCAGGAACCAGACATATCATATACTCCTGATGACGAGAATATTGAATATATGTATGAGAACATGCATAAGGAAGATCTGATCAAATCATTCAAGAAAGAGTTTGATGTTCCGGTTCATATCATCGATAACCAGCTTGGAAGGATAAGATTTCCTCAACTCTTTAACTCAGAGATGGGGGATCTTAGCTGGGGGACCAACCTCACAGAATATTCATTATTATCCCTCCCTTTTTGCCATACTTTTTGCTCAAATTATATAGTATGCGGAAACGAGGCAAGCTGCTCAGACTATTATATGGATGAAACAGGATTCGCATCTTATCCTGTTTTTGAGCAATCAAGATACTGGACACTTGAGATGTCAAAGATGGTAAATATCCTTGTAGGATCGCTTAAGGTAGTTTCACTCCTTGAGCCGATTCATGAGATCGCAATAATGAGATTGCTGCACACGAGATACCCCCAATATGCAAAGTACCAGATGTCATGCTTTGCTGAAAACCACCATGCAAAGCATAACAGGTGGTGCCAGCACTGCTCAAAATGCGCCAGGATGTATGCTTTCCTGAAAGCATTAGACATAGACCCAGGCATTGTCGGATTTGATGAAGACATGTTCTCAAAGCAAAAAGAGAAACTTTACTCTTTGTTCGGGACAGACCCTTCTGATCTTACAGTAAGCCCATATGATTCTTTTGGTACAGGCCGTGATGAGATACTTTTTGCGTTCTATCTGGCGTACAAGAACGGCGCAAAAGGCGATCTTATAGACAAGTTCAAGAATGAGCATCTTGCTGAAGCGATATCTCGTGAGGAAGAACTATCTGAAAAGTTTTTTGGGATGCACACATTTGAGACGATACCCAAAAACCTTCGCGGAAAAGTGCGCGAAATCTTTGAGGAAGAGCTTTCCAAAGGATTATGATATTTCTGAGTTGGAAATACTTCTTGCACTTTTTTTGTTTAGCCATAAAATAATGCTTAGTTGAAAAACTCGCTTTGCTCGGGCAGCATCAGGTTCGGCTATACTTCAGATTGTGCAGTATCGTTGAAGCCCCGGAGGGGGCAACCCCCCCAACTCAGAAGATTTATCAGAAAAGAGCCTCACATATTGATGCCGCCTACTTTTTCAACTAAGCTCTTAAAATAAGAAAGTTTTTTATAATATCATCTATCCAAAGCCCACATCAGATGGAGAGAAAAAAAACAGATGATTCTGAGGGCCATACTGTCAGCTATGACATTGTCCCTGACGGATTTGTAGTAGGGGTAGACTCAGACACATTCCGTGTAGGTTACCCAAAAGAGGTCTGGTCAAAGACACCTCTCGCGCTGAAGAAGGTGATGATCGAAAACTACATAGTCCTTGCAACCTACTCGATGCCCCTGATGTCTGGCAAGAAGACAGTGAACTACGAGTTTGGAAGCCCGCTTCTTGAATCCTTCTTCCTGATGCCCTCTCTTAATTATATACCCTCTGCTGAAAACAATAAGGAAGATAATCTTTCTCTCATCACCAAACTTCTTAACATCAGGAGAAACTATAAGGAAACACCTGAAAATCTCCGTTATAACATCTCTCCTGGGGAGAGGGTCATCTGCTTCATGACTTTCGGAAAAGACAGCCTGCTTACATACGCATTGTGTAAAGACATAGGGTTAAACCCTGTTTTGGTATACATAGAAGAGCCGGACGTTTCATACAAACAGGGAGAGGGCATGCTCGCTGAAGAGATGCATGAGAACACCCACAAAAGGGAGCTAATCAAGATGTTTTCTGAAGAGTTCAAGATAAAGATAAGCGTGATCACAAACTCCTTTGGAGAGATAAGATATCCGGATTATTTCGGTTCTGATAAAGGCGATTTTGGATGGGCAGCAAACCTAACAGAATACTCTTTTTTATCATTGCCTTTTAACTACGCTTATGATTCTGGCATGATAGCCTATGGAAATGAGGCCAGCTGTTCCATCCCATCAGAAGAAGAAGGAACATTATCTTATCCTGTTTTTGAGCAGTCAAAATACTGGACTATGGAAACCTCAAAGATGCTCAAGATAATCACAGGGTCAGTCAATGCAACCTCACTCATCGAGCCGATACACGATCTTGCGATAATGAAGATCCTGCATAAGAGGTATCCTCAATATGCAAAATACCAGATGTCATGCTTTGCTGACAGCAACCATGCAAAAACCAACAGGTGGTGCCAGCACTGCTCAAAATGCGCGAGGATATATGTTTTCTTAAAAGCGATAAACATAGATCCTGCAGTAGTGGGGTTCAGTGAGGATATGTTCTCAAAACAAAAAGAGGGACTATATTCCCTGTTTGGGACAGATCCTTCAGGATGCTCAGTCAAGGCATATGACTCATTTGGCATAGGGCGTGACGAGATGCTTCTAGCGTTCTATCTGGCATACAAGAACGGCGCAAAAGGCGATCTCATAGATAAGTTCAAAAAAGAGCATCTTGCTGAAGCGATATCTCGTGAGAAAGAGCTTTCTGAAACCTTCTTTGGGATACACACGTTTGACACGATACCAGAAGAGCTACGCGGAAGGCTGCGAGAGATATTTGAAAGTGAGCTTAAAAAACCATAGGCCTTTATCTTTTGAGGGATACCCTTTCGAAAATATTTTAAACCATCCTTCTTCAGAAACGTCATGAAAAATGATATATTGGTGATAATCCCTCATGCAAGCACAAAAAGGCCAAGGGAGCTGAAAAAAGAATGGCTTACCAAAAACCAAGAATATCTTTTGCGTTCTGGAGACGCAGAAACAGACCGCTATTCCGAACTTCTTTATGATTTCAGGAGGATCATCGGCAACCAACAGCTGTTGTTCCCATTCAGCCAGGTTTACATAAACGTGTGCAGGCACCCCCAAAAATTAGGTGAGATCTGTCCATACGAGATATGCGGGAAAAAAATATACAAGAAGGATATTTCTGACCAGTTGAGAGAGATATTAGTGCAAAAATACGCAACCCCTTTTTTTGATGAGATCAGAAACTTTAAGGGATCAATCATATTAAGCGGCCATACGACGATATCAGGCCACTCCAGCTTAGAAGACATAAACCTACCCCATCAGATCATCATCTCAAATATCATCGAAAAAGGCAGCCGCACAAGGAAATTCGCTCCGGACAAGCTGATAAGGATCTATGTTGAAGAGCTAAGAAAAAGGCTTCCTGACATAAGCATAGGCGTGAATTCGGTCTACGTCGAAGTATATGATTATATCTGCGACAGGTTTGGCTGGCAAAAAGGGAGAAAAGGAACACCTATAATCCATCAGGAAACAGATGAGAGCCTTTACATAATCGATAACAGGCTTGACCTAAAAAAGTTAAAAATGCTTAAAACCCTCTTTGCTGAGGCCTTGGTCGAGACAGACAAAAGGTTCAAAAAATAACTCACATATACTTCAAAAGCTTCGGATAGACTTTTGGGTTAAACACGATGTTTACGAACTGGAAGCAGGAGTGGGTGCAGTGGCACTTCTTTGCCATAATCTCTTTCCTTACCTTATCAGCATTTCTGGAGAACCAGAGCTTTCTTAGGTCCATGCCGTAATCGCGCAAGTTGCCAAACTTTTTGTAAAGCTCGCACGGATAGACATTAAGGTCCACATCGATCACTGCGCTAAGCCTTCCCGCATAGCATGGGATCAGCTGGTCGCACTTTTTCATCGTGTCTATCGAAAGATCATGATAATATAGCTTTGCAGCCTTGAGAAACCTTGCTGCAAGGCCGAAATCATAATAGCTTTTCTGCTTCATCGCGCTCTTGATAAGCTCCTTGTTCTTCTTATAGAACTCAAGCGTCGGCGCCCTTATCTCAGAGTCACGCGAGCATCCCCTGATAAGCTCTATCGTATGTGAGCTGACATCAAGCGTCTTTACATAATCCACTATCTCCTTTAGCCTGTCCTGGTTCATAGTGTTGACTGTCGTGTTTATCCCGAGATTGAAGTTCCTGTACTTTTTTGTCAGAGGAAGAAGCTTATTATAGCACTCCTCAAACTTCTGGAAGTTTCCAGGAACACCCCTTATCTTGTCATGCAGCTTCCCGACGCCATCAAGAGATAACGTGACCACGAGATTGCCATTGTAGAACTTAAGGACCCTTTCTGTCATCTGGCTGACAGCATCAGGCATCAGGCCGTTATGAGGGATCGATATGGAAAGAGGCTTGTTGTTCCTGACAAAGATCCTTATTATCCTGTCCAGGTCCTTTCGCATGAACGGCTCCCCTCCTGTAGGCGAGAACCACATAAGCTTTCCAAGCGCCCTTGAGATCTTTTCAAGCTCCTCAAGTGTGGGATCCCTGTGTTCAGAATCTACCTTCTGCCAGTTAAAGCAGGTCGCGCACCGCGCGTTGCACCTTGACGTAACTTCAAGTATGAGATGGATAGGCATCCTGTTGTTCTTGCTGATTATATGAGGCACGAACTCTTTCATCTTGCTTTCAGCCCCGCAATCTTTCTTATCTCACGAAGCGCTCCCTTCATTCCTCCTGCATATCTCAAAAGCAGGAAAGGGTGGTACCAGTTGCGCTTAATGTACTCTATAGTCCCTTTTCTTATGTACAGCTGGTTTATCATCTTCAAAAACTCAGGATCAAACTCCTCAGTCTTAAGCAGCGGCTCGCCGTTATGCATAGTCGCCTTGCCAAGCGCCTCAGGCGTGATATCCTTGACAAAATATTCCTTCTTGTCACAGATGTCATAAAGCTCTGTCCCGTAAAGAGGAGTAGCATATATAGCCCCTCTTGAAAGCACGCCATACTTCCTGTTGAGCATAAGCCCGAACTCAAGAGTGTTCTTGATCTGTTGCTTCGTCTCTCCAGGAAATCCTATGATAAACCATGCGATGAGAGGGATCTTCTCTTCCTTGCATATCCTTGCAACTTCTATCACTTTTTTCAGGTCCATCCTCTTCCTGACTATGTTATCAAGCACCCACTGGTCTCCTGATTCAGGCGCAATCACAAGCTCTTTTAGACCTGCTTTTTTCATCTTAAGTATAAGGCTTCTGTCAAGCCCGTCAGCCCTCACCCCATTTGGAGTCCTAAGCGAGATGTTGTATCTGCGGCTTATCATCCCGTCAAGTATAGCCTCGCACCGCTTCTTGTCAAGCGTGAAGTTATCATCCTCTATCTGAAGCTCCTCGACCTTGTATTTTCTTACCAGGAGGTCTATGTGCTTGAGCACGTACTCAGCAGAGTGCGCCCTCCACATCCTTCCCATGTGAAGGTGTATCGAGCAGAATATGCACATGTTAGGACATCCCCGCGAGGTGATGATCGAGACTGCGCGCTTCTCATCCCTCCTTCTTCCATATACTCCCAGCTTTGACAGGTTGAGGTAGCGCTCCATCCTTGCAAGATGGTATGCTGGAAGTGGAAGATCATCAAGCTTCATTATGAACTTAGCCCTCTTGTTTTCAATGACCTTACCTTTGTCCCGGAAGATTATCCCGTCGACAGATGAGATCTTATCCTTGTTTTCTATCGCTTTCACAAGCTCTTTTGCTATCATCTCCCCTTCTCCTGCGATAGCAACATCCACTTCATGATTTTCCTTCATGAACTCCTTTCCTTTGACAGAGACATGAGGCCCGCCGACAAACACGAGGATTTTCTTGCTTACAGACTTCACAAGCCTTGCAGCATCAGTGACGTTTCTCATCTGTGCCGTGAACTGTCCTGTTATCCCTACGATGTCAGGCCTGAAACTTTCTATCATCCTCTTTAGCTGGCTTTCAGGTATGCCAAAATTGGTGTTATCACCTTTTCTAATAGCCTTTGCGCCAGGCTCTATAAGGCAGTCAACAACCTTAACCTTATGGCCTTCTTTTTCCAGCACAGCAGCGATGTAAAGGAGCCCTACAGGAAGCCCTATATCTACCATCTCAGAAATATGTGATCCCTGCTCAAAATAGGTCTTAGGCGGATAGATAAGCATGATTCTTTTTGGCATAACCCATAGAATAAAATTATAGTATTTAAAGGTTGAGAAACAGTTTATTAATGCGAGCGTAGCGAGCTAGGGTTTAAACCCCCGCCCTTTAGGGCGTTATTTCTATAGAAAATTTTTTGAGCGGCAAAGCCGCAGGCATAGCCTGCGGACGAAACTGCCCACTAATTTGACCCAATCAAAATAGCGTGAGCTTTTTTTCGTCCGTGGAGGACGAAAAATGAAAAACAATATGCGACGTTTGAGCCATAAGGTGACTATGAACTTTTGGCATTTTGAGTGGTGCACGAAGTATAGGTATAGGATGATGAAAAGATGGGAGATTAAAAATCTTGTGGTTGCTGCGCTCCGAAAAGCTGCGCATGAGCATGGAATCATGTTTCGCAAGCTTAAAGTTTTGCCTGAGCATGTTCATGCTCTTGCGACGCTGCCTAATGGGATGACAGATTCAAAAGCTCTTGCATTGCTTAAAGGCAGGTCGAGTTATCTGATTTTTCGCAATCGCGAGCATGTTGCGCTGCGATATCCCAAAAGGCATTTTTGGGCACCAAGCAGCTACTCAGCAACAGTCGGCCCAAATGACCTTGCTGCCTGTGAAGCATACATAGAAAACCAAGAAAAACACCATAATGTAGTCTACACCTAAACCCCAGAAGCCCCGCACTTCAGTGCGGGGAGCAGGTCATTTCATCGCCAGTTTTATTGTTTAATTCAATGACAGAAAAAGTTTTATATAAAACATCTAATTCTTATATTATATGGAGCCGGATTATCACGTTTTTAATATAAATGGAATCCGATTATGGATGTGGTTTAAAGAAGATTTAGTTCCAGATAAGGAATACCGGTTTATTATTTCATGCCATGGTCTACCAAGTCATCCGTACCAACATACTCCTGCAAAAATGGAAAATATCATAGATGAGGGTTTTGTTATGGTTTTCCCAAATTACATTGGAACCTGGGGGAGTGATGGAATAATGAGTTGGGAGAATTGTGTAAAAACAATCTTAGATGTAGTAGATTTCATTATTTCAGGTCATGGGAGAAAAGTAACTCAATATGTAGGTGATAACACCATCGTTAAATGGATGGCTAAGGATATTACATTATTAGGTAGCAGTTTTGGGGGGTCTGTTGCTTTAGTTAGTGGAGCAAAATCCAAGCATGTGAAAAATATCATCTCAGTTGCAGGTCCTACAAACTGGAGAAACCATTCGAGAATTCCAGAAGAGCCGGCAGAACCAATCGAAGATTTATTTAATGCAGTAAAATATGGTTGGAAACATCTTTGGAGAATTCCAAATAAAGAGGAATGGATGAGGCTAGTGAAAGGAACTGCTGATCTCAATGCTGTTGATTATGTTGAAGCATTGAAATCAAAGAACACTCTGTTAATTCATGGTGATGCAGATAAAGTTGTATCTGTAAAAAGAACAAAAGATCTGCATGAAAAGGTGAAGAATGGAGAAGGAAAACACGAAATACTCATATTAAATGGGAAAGGTCATCTGGGAAATCATGTAATTGGGCGTCCAGAGATATTCCCCATAATGATGAAATTCATGTTCTAAAACCGAAAAGATTATAATGTTTTGTTATTTTATAGTAGGTATTTGGATTGATTACTATGGCTTTAGAATCTCATATAGGGGAACAATCTGAAGATAATACATTTCGTATTTATAATACCCAATCGAGACATGTAGAGATTTTCAAACCAGTAGAAGCTGGGAAAGCTAAGATTTATGTTTGTGGTCCGACTGTAAATGATGTTCCCCATCTTGGGCATGCTAGACAGCAAGTGACTTATGATGTTTTGCGGAAATTTCTTGAATTTAGTGGTTATGAGGTGACTTTTGTCTGCAATGTTACTGATGTTGATGATAAAATTATTAAAAATGCCCGCGAATCAGGAGTTGGAATAAAGGAATTTACTGAAAGAAATTTAGAAGCCCATATACGAGATTATGAAATGCTTGGTGTTCGTAGACCTGACATTCAACCAAGAGCAACGGAGTACATTAAAGAAATGGTTGTTTTGGTAAAAGCACTTGAAGATGGAGGTTATGCGTATGTAATCCCGGGAGATGGAGTCTATTATGATGTTTCGACATTTGAGGGATATGGAAAACTTTCAGGACAGAAAATAGAAGAATTAAGAGCCGGAGCAAGAATTGATGTTAAGGATAAAAAAAGGAATGCAAGAGATTTTGTATTGTGGAAATTTTCCAAACCTAATGAACCTAAATGGGACAGTCCATGGGGCAAAGGGAGGCCTGGTTGGCACATTGAATGTTCGGCAATGTCAGAAAGTATCTTGGGCTTACCATTTGACATTCACGGAGGGGGGCAGGATTTGATATTTCCCCATCATGAAGATGAGATTGCTCAATCTGAAGCAGCATATGGAAAGAAATTAGTTAATTATTGGGTACATAATGGGATGGTAAATGTAAACAATGTAAAAATGAGTAAAAGCTTAGGAAATTTTACAACAATAAGGGATTTGTTAGGAAGATATACTGGCGAAGTGATTCGGTTCTTTGTTTTATCAGCTCATTACAGAAAACCGATTGATTTCTCAGAGGGATCGTTGAATAGTGCTGAGAGAGCTTACAATCGATTAAAGAATATTTTGGAAGAAGTAGAAGACGATGGAACCATTAATCAAGATTATCTGAATGATTTTGTGCGAGCTATGAATAATGATCTTAATACACCAATGGCATTGTCAGCCATATGGCAACTACTAAGAGATAATAATCCTTCAGGAAGATATCAAACAGTACAAAGGATTGATTCAGTTTTAGGATTGAACCTATTAAGTAGGCAGGAAGTGAGCATTCCTAATCACATTGTGAGATTGATGCAGGAGAGAGCAGATGCGCGTGCAAAGAAGGATTGGGATCTTGCGGATCAGAAAAGAGATGAAATAGAAAGAATGGGCTGGCAAATGGAAGATACACCGACAGGTCCAAGAGTTAAAAGGAAAAACACCTAGGGTGACTGCGCTCGTCTGCTGAAGTAACCTACTGATGTAGCATCATTTCCACATCCAACACATTTATCTTGTGCTTTTTCTGCAACACCAAGACCTAATATTTCTCCAACAGAACCACTCTCCATTCTTTCCCCGCACTCAGGTAATCCACAATAATCAAATCTAACCATATAGTTTTGACTTACCAATTCAACAAGCTCAGTATAGGAGCCAACTGTTTTTATTCTTTCTCTCAGAAAAGCTTCACTTTTTTGCCGTATGCTTTTTTCTATTTCACCAAAATATCTTGAGATTGTTTGTTTCATACCATCTGCCGATATGGTTTCCCACTCGTTTTTGTCTCTTCTATAAATACCAACAGTTTGACTCCGAACATTGTCTGGACCTATTGCCACCAATACAGGTATGCCTCTTTCTCTCCATTGGTTGAATTTTTGCTTGATAGTTCGGTTCTTGGTATCATCTATGTATGTTCTTCCTTCTAATCCTGCTTCAACTCTTCCAGTGTATTCATTAACACAATATTTATCTTCATCTGATTTTGAGTCAGATATCACCACGATTTGTTTAGGAGCAAATTCAGGCAGAAAGCGCAACCCATAGTCATCAGAGTGTATTGAAAGCATTGCTGCTAGTGCTCTTTCATTGATACCAAATGTTAGTTGATGTGTATGTTCAGGTTCACTTCCATCTTTTTCAAATTTTATGCCAAAAAGACGAGAAAAAATTTGATCCTGTAAATAGGCAACTCCAATATTAAGATTAACATCTTTTGGAGGGAAGTAGCTTTCAAATGAAATGTTTCGTTCTGAAACAGGGTTATTCCCCCATTGAGGTCTCGCTACCATCCTATAAGGGATGGCAAGAGTAGTGTGCATAGTTTCTAAAATTCCCAGTACTACTTCAAACTCATTAACAACATCCTGTCTTGTTTCAAACACACCATGCCCCTCTAATAAAGGTGTTGATTCATCACTGTTTATTAAAGGATATGGTCGGCTATGAGAACGAAAAGTAGCGCCAACCTGAAACAAACGAATAGGTAAATCTGACGGCACTCTCACCCACTGTTGGAGCATGGGATAAATTCCACTTTCGCCTGTAGGGTTTAAGAAGATATCTGTTTCTTTATAGCCATATTTTAACCAGAATACACTCTCACTGAAATCTTTGACTTCTTCAGCAATCTTCCGCAGAGAAGACCCCGGCATTAATCGAGGGAACTCATACTGTTCATATCCTGCATCTTCTAGCATTGCTTCAAGTCGGCTGAAAACCAGCTTTTTGAACCTAAACCCATCTGGCAACCACACATGCGCCCCTCTTACAGGGTAGGAAGCATCTAAGATATTTGCTCTCAACAAAAGTTTTTTGAATTGCTCTGAGTTCATTTTAATCCTCTAAAGTAGTCACATTTATTGTGTTGGAATAGACCTTTCTTAATAAATCTTCCCTAATTTTGAAAAAAATGGGAATATTTATATAGTTAAATAAAAATTTATAATACATTATGAAAATGAAAAAAACAATACTTAGCATATTTGTTATTATGTTGGTTGTTCTTACAGGATGTAATCAATCCGTAACAGATGGTGAGCAAGATAATCCTGATAAAGTTACTGTGCGGTTAAAGTGGCTACATCAGTCACAATTCGCAGGATACTACGCTGCAGAACAGGAAGGATTCTACAAAGATGAAGGGATAGATGTAAAGTTGGTTCCTGGTGGAGCTGAAACCCCCTCTATCCAAATCGTGGCGGGAGGATCAGAACAATTTGGCGTTTCAGGCATGTCTCAGTTAATAGAAGCAAGAAAGCAAGGCATTCCTGTCGTAGCTTTGGCAACTACATACCGAAAGAATCCTCTCATTTGGTTTGGCATTGATGAAAACATTAAAACTCCACAAGATTTAGTGGGTAAAAAAGTTGGTCTTACTGTTGGCAGTAATTCTGATCTTCTCTTTAGGGCCATGCTCAAGAAGAATGGCGTAGATATAGAAAACATCAATATTGTGCCAGTCAAATATGATTTGTCACTATTGCTTGAAGGAGAGGTTGATATGTACGAAGGATATCTTACTGATCAGCCAATTTCAGCAGAATTAGCAGGTTATGAAACATATATACTTAACCCATCTGATTATGGTATTTATTTTTATGGAGATACTCTTTTTACCACTGAAAAAATGATTCAGGAGAACCCTGATTTGGTAAAGAGATTCACGCGTGCCACATTGAAAGGATGGCAATTTGCTTATGATAATCCCGAGAAAGCTGTAGACTATGTTCTTATGTACTCTGATCAGCTTAACAGAGATCAGGAGATGAGAGGGATGAAAGCTAGTTTGGAACTTATCCAACCAGATAACAAACCAGTCGGAACCATTGAGATAGACGTCGTAGAGCAAATGCAGGACTTACTGGTGGAGTATGGCATCATTGATTCACCCATTGATTTAAAGAAATTAGTATACGAATCATCGTAGAGAAATTATAATTCTCTTATTCAGAGAGGGTGAAAATGGATTCACACTTAAATGAAACAGAAGTCCAATATAACAGGATAAAAATTGGGAATGTTTTGACTGAAATCTACCATATACCCTCTTCTGCTAATGGCATAGTTATCACATTCTGTTATGGGATACCAAGCCATCCATTTGATAGATTCCCATTCGGTCTCGAGTCTTATTTAAGACAGGGCTACATATTAGCATATCCTCATTATGAAGGAACATTTGGCAGTGAAGGATTATGTACTTTAGAGAATTCTATTAATTCTGTAATAGCTACAGTGCAAAATCTGCTTGATGGGGATCATTATGACCTAATGTCAGAAGAAAAATTTGAGATTAATCCCCTGAAAGTTGTTTTGGCAGGAGGGAGTTTTGGGGGTTCTGTTGCTTTGATTGCCGCTGCAAAGTCAGATCAAATCAATGATGTTATTTCCGTTGCAGGGCCAATTGATTACAGAGGAAGAAATTTTTCAAGGCTGGAAAGCAAATTGAAAAGAGCTTATGGAAAAGAATGGAACATCGACCCTTCACTATGGGATAAATTATCACCGGGTAATATAGATATTAATCCAATAGATTATGCAGATAGATTAAAAAAGAAGAACACATATCTAATTCATGGTGAAACAGATCCTGTCATTCCAGCTGACCATTCGGTTAAATTACATAATATGATTAGAAGCGGATCAGGTACACATAGGATACTTATAGAACCAAATGTGGGGCATATTGGTTGCCATTACATTGGGATTGGAAGGATTCATAAACTGGTTGAATCTTGGTTAAGTGAATAGATGTCACAATGAACCCTATAATTGCCCTAAGGAAAATTGAAAAACAGTTTAATAGTCTACACGTATTACAGAATATTACATTTGATGTAGAAGAAGGAGAATTTGTTTCTGTTATTGGGCCGAGCGGTTGTGGAAAGACAACGCTACTAAAAATTATTGGAGGATTAACCAAAGCTTCTAAAGGATCACTTACTATAAAAGGCGGTTCTGTTGAGATTGCCAGGCGGAGAAGAGAATTTGGATTTGTTTTTCAAAAACCAGTTTTACTCCCGTGGAGAAATGTATTAGATAATACACAATTGCCTCTAGAAATTCTTGGCAGGGACAAATCTATTGGCATTTCCACTAATTTATTAAAACTTGTTGGCTTAGAAAAATTCGAAAAATTTTATCCTAATGAATTAAGTGGAGGGATGCAGCAACGTGTAGCAATTGCGAGAGCATTATCATTTGAACCATCAATCCTACTAATGGATGAGCCATTTGGCGCATTAGATGAAGTGACAAGAGATAGGATGAATCTTGAACTGTTAAATATATGGAAAAAAGAAAAATCTACCATCTCTTCAGTGGTATTTGTAACTCATTCAGTTCCAGAATCCGTTTTTTTGTCCGACAAAGTTGTTGTTTTGTCAGACAGGCCAGCAAGTGTTCAGCAGGTTATAAATATAGATCTGCCAAGGCCAAGAAAGACGGAAATGAAATATTCAAAAAGATATCTTGAGTTGATACAATGTCTAAGAAAAGCATTAAAGGAAGAGTAAAGAAAGTCTTGATCCCAATAGTAGTGTTTGTTGGAATCATACTTGCCTGGGAAGTAATTGTAACTCTTACCAAATATCCAACATACCTATTGCCACGACCGAGTTTAATATTCACTCAATTAATTGCAAATTTCAATTCTCTTCTATATCACACCGGAATAACATTATCCGAAGCTGTAATTGGATTTTTAATTGCAAATAGTCTAGCGCTTATTCTTGCTGTTGCATTTGCACATTCAGAAACCGTTAAAACGGGGTTGCATCCATTTGTAATAGCCCTGCAAACAACCCCTATTATAGCGATGGCTCCTCTCTTAGTTCTGTGGTTTGGAACAGATGTGGGTTCTAAGATTGCAGCTGCGGCATTAGTGTCATTTTTTCCGACAATTGTTAATGGAGTTAAAGGACTTAAATCCGTAGATGATGAGGCTTTAGATTTGTTTAATTCTCTTTCTGCTACACATTGGCAAATATTTAAGAAATTGAAGTTTCCGCATGCATTACCATTTCTATTTTCAGCATTAAAGACATCTGCAGCACTTTCTGTTATTGGAGCAATTGTTGGAGAGTTTGTAGGGGCTAATAAAGGGATAGGATATGTTATTTTAGTATCTACTTATCACATGGAAACTGTAAAGATGTTTACTGGAATTATCATGGCTGCTATGGCCGGAATGTTCTTTTTTTGGCTCGTGGCTATGATAGAAAAGAAAATCGTTTTTTGGCAGAAATCCTAGTAGTATTTTAGGGTGAGGATTAGGCCGGATTCTTATAGAAAAGTCGAGCCTAATACTATTTCCTTTAGGTTATAAATACATGCTCGAATTTGCAATTCCGCAAAGTCACTAACAATAATGCGAGCCCGTAAAACTCCGCCATTTAGGTGGAGTTAGACGAGCTAATATTGGTAATTAGCCAATTTTTGTTATCAATAAATATCCGGATCGTGAATCCTCCCAATTCCAATGGGATTCATCCCCGTGCTAATCAAACCCTCTTAAGTTTAAGCATGGCTTTTCTTATCCCCTGCATCCCCCACACAGACTTAAGTGTAGTAAATATCCTGTTTGGATGCAGATAGAAATAGAAGTAAGCGATCTTCTTCACCCTGTCAAGCTCTTTTGGGTCAATCTCGTTTCTTGACATCTTGGGCCGCTTGACCTTGTAATAGTCAAAATCAGAAAAATCCTTGGGAAGCTCCCACCCATGTTCTTTCACATAATCAAAGAGGTGTGTCTGTGGCAGGGGCGTTGTTATGGAAAAGTTTGCCTCAACAAGGCCAGACCTTGCAGCAAACCTTATAGTGTTCCATATCTCCTTTTTTGTCTCAGTAGGCGCGCCGAACATGAAAAACCCTGTAGTCTGGATCTTAAGCTTCCTGCACCATCTTATGACATCTTCGATCTGCTTTCTTGAGACGTTCTTCTTATATATCCCGTTTCTCACCCTGTCAGTTATCGACTCTATCCCCATCTTTACCTTGACCATCCCTGCGCGTTTCATGTCCTTTAGCTGGGCATAGCTTACAGTGTCCGCTCTTGTGTTGCACCCCCATATGAGGTTCATCTTCTCTTTTCTCATAAGCTCGCAGAACTCAGAGACCCACTTCTTAAACACTGTGAGGGTGTCATCCTGGAAATAGAACGCGTTGATCCTGTAATTTTTCTTAAGCATCTTCAGCTCTTCAATGACCTTCTGAGGGCTTCTTATCCTGACCTTCTTGCCAAATATCTTCTTAAGGGTCGGCTGGCAGTACGTGCAGTCAAAAGGGCAGCCCCTTGTGACTATTATCGAAACCCCTCTCAGGTTAGGGTTGTAAGAGTCAAGCTGCACAAACCTCGTTATGTAGTTTTCGATGTCAAAAAGGTCATATGCAGGAAACGCAAGCGCATCGATGTCAGGGATAGGATCTCTCGGAGCGTTTCTTACTATCTTCTTCCCTTTTTTGAACCATATGCCCTTGACTTTTGAGAAGTTCTTCTTGTTGTAGAACTCCTCGATGTATTCCTTGAATGTTATCTCCCCTTCACCAAGGCAGATCGCATCGACATATTCAGATGAGATGACTGTCTCAGGCATCACAGTCACATGAGGCCCGCCAAATATGACGTTCATGTTCATCGACTTGGCAATCTTTGCGACAACAAGAGCCCTCTTAAGGGAGATCGTGTCAGCATATATCCCTACGATGTCAGGACCTTTTGATGCAAGCATCTTCTTGACAAATTCCATGTTCGGATGGAAGCTCGTGTCGATCATAGAGATATCTATGTCAGGGATGCTTTCGCGCACATGACCTGCGATATACGCAAGACCTATCGAGAAATCTCCTGAAGGATACTCAAATCTTGGAAAGATAAAAGTCACTTTCTTCCTGTTAGAATCTTTTTTCATTTGGTCTCCTTAAAATCCTTAGTCCCACAAGAACTTATGCTTGTAAAGGTTCATGAGCTGGCGCAGGTACTGCAGGTTTGTCTTCAGGTTAAGCTTTGATGTTCCCGCTGTCCTGTCCCTGAATATGAAAGGCACCTCAACAGCCTTCTTGAACCTGCACTTCACAAGCATCTCGAGGAGGATCTTATAACCCCTCGGAACAAGCTTCGCTCCCTTAAGTATATCCTTTTTGAACATGTAATAGCCGGACATCGGGTCTTTTATCCTTGTGAGAGGCAAGGCAAGCATGCTTGCGACCCTTGAAGTTAGCTTCCTTGAGTTTGGCCAGCCCTCGACACCGCCGCCTTTTACCATCCTTGACCCGACAACTATGTCAGCGTTCATCTTATCCTGGGCATCAAGCATCTTAGGAAGAAGCTCAGGAGGATGGCTAAGATCAGCATCTATGACGCAGATCAGGTTTCCTTTCGCAATATCAAAACCGTCCATCACAGCTGAGGCAAGGCCTTTTTTCCCTATCCTTCTCAGGACCCTGACAGGATACTTCTGGGACAGCTTTTCGACAAGCTCCCAGGTCTTGTCAGGCGAATTATCATCCACCACGACAAGCTCATAAGGCCTGTCTCCCATCGCAGCATGAACCCTTTTTACAAGCTTATCGATGTTTTTTGCCTCATTATAAGTTGGAGTCACTATGGATAAAAACTTCTTTTTTGCAGCCATCGTATTAACCTCTAAAGATTGATTTTATATGTATTCCAAGAATAATCCTGTTTTTATATAGTTTTCTGATATGTTGGGGGTGTCCCGAATCTTGCTTCGCAAGGTCAGCATCTGGCTCGACTGTGTTTCAGGTAGTGATCCTATCGCTAAAGCCCCGTAAGGGACAACCCCCTTAGCTCTGCGCTTCAAAACAGGAGACAAGTCTCGCAAATTGATGCTGACTAGATTCGGGACATTTAGGGTTATGCTAAACCCTAATCCCTCCTTGAGGATATAAACACATTTAAATGTGGATTTATTCCCTTTTTGAGATGGGTATAGAGGAGAGGGTAGAGGAGATAGTAGATACGATTCTTGCCGCAAGAGCGACTGGTTCTCATGCTATGGTTATTGAGCGCGTGCCCAAAGAGATTTATGCTCCTTTGGTTGAATGTTTGGTTAAGAGACTTAAAGGAGAAGGAGGACCAATATGGGATTCTCAGGAGCTCGCATCACAGATTGAAAGCTGTGATGGAAACTATCCTCTTCTTTTTAGTGAGGAGAAAGCACCAAGAGGGATATTACTTGAAAAGGATCATCTTATGGAGGAGAGATATGATGTTTTTTCTCTTCTAAACGCTTATAAGTCACTAGCAAATGATCTTTCTATCAAAACCTATTTTATTTTTATTGCTCCCTTGGAGGAGGAGTTTCGTTTAGGTGAGGAGGTTTCAGATGAACTTACATTAGGAGTATTGCTTTTGAAACCCATCTTCATTTATTTTAGAGGGCATGATCTATACAAGTCAAAATTTTTTCCTGGATTTATTGAGGATATAGGGGAGGGATGTGAGGGGAAAAAAAGGGAGACTTTGCTTAAGACTTTTTAAGAAAAATTTAACAAAATTTATATACTGAAGCGCATTTACACTTTCTATTCGCTACCCTGTGTAAATGGGTCCTTATTTGAGCTGAAACGCACGTTTTGGCTGTGATTTCGAGACACTCTTACACAGATCAGCCCGACACGAGAGTACTCAATGGAGCTTACGGCAAAGCCAAGCAATGAGCTTGGGAGTTAGTGCTTCGGGCAACAAACCATTATTTACGCTTAAAAAAGGAAAATAAAGGCAAAAAAGGCAGGAAAGTGTCAATTTACGATCATAATTTCACCAATTCACAGCATAGATTTTGTTTAATTGTGAATTGCAAATCAGGATTTGGTTTGAACGAGCCAAAAAAGGATTAAGACATAAAAAGATTTAGACAATTTCTGCCCTTTTTGAGATCAAAAGCTATTAGCTTTTGACGAGCGAATGAAGAAATATAGTGATGTAGGGGGATAAAAATGGGAAAAATAAGTCCAGTATCGTCAAAATACATAATACATGCCTCAATAGACATTGAGGGAGTAGTGGACAGGCCAGATGTCATAGGCGCAATATTCGGCCAGACAGAAGGCCTTCTTGGAAGCGAC
This sequence comes from Candidatus Woesearchaeota archaeon, assembly GCA_046705145.1. Lineage (GTDB taxonomy): Archaea > Nanobdellota > Nanobdellia > Woesearchaeales > JBJKQO01 > JBJKQO01. The sequence goes on along the minus strand of JBJKQO010000046.1, from coordinate 9,207 downwards.
CTTGAATTAAGGGAGCTACAAAGATCCGGAAGGATAGGAAGAATCGAAGTAGACGTTGACACAAGAAGCGGAAAGACAGCAGGAAGGATAATCATCCCGTCATCTCTTGACAAGGCTGAAACATGCATAGTGGGAGCAGCTCTTGAGATAATCCAGAGGATAGGACCTTGCAACGCAAAGATAAAGGTCGTCAACATAGAAGATGTAAGGATATCCAAGAGAAACTTCGTCATCGACAGGGCAAAAGACCTACTTAAGAAGATGATGGACTCAGTCATGCCAGACTCACAGGAGATAGCAGACGAGGTAGCATACTCTGTCAGGGTCATGGAGATAACAGAATACGGCAGGGAAAGGCTTCCTGCAGGACCAGCAGTTGACGAGTCAGATGAAGTGATAGTAGTAGAAGGAAGGGCAGACGTCCTAAACCTTCTGAAACACGGCATAAAGAACAGCATAGCGCTTAACGGCACCTCTGTACCTCCAACTGTAGCAGAGCTTACAAAGAAGAAGGTGATAAACATCTTCGTCGACGGAGACAGGGGCGGAAAGCTCATAATAAAAGAGCTAAGCATGCTTGGAGACATAGACTACGTCTCGATAGCTCCTGACGGAAAAGAAGTTGAGGAGCTTACCAAAAAGGAGATCCACAAGGCTCTAAGGAGCAGGATGTCACTTGAGCAGGCAAAGCTTGAGCTAGGGCTAAAAGATGATGATTCTGACGGCGGCGGAAAGTTCAGCGGCCAGAGGCAGCACCCTCAAAGGATGCAGCAGCAAAGGCCACAGAACAGGCCTGCTCCACAACAGCAGCAACAGCAGCAGCCAAAACAGGCATTCTTCAAGAAGCAGGAACCAACAGACGCTGAGAAGAAGAAATTCAAGGAGATAATCGAGGACATAATCGGCACTAGGGGAGCCTACATACTTGATGACAGCCTTAACATACTTGGAAAGGTGCCTGTTTCAGAGCTTACAACGACGATCAAGAGCCTAAGCTCAGGGATCCATGCAGTTGTCTTTGATGGCGAGATAGACAAGGACCTAGTCTCGATAGCAGAGAAGACAGCTATAAAGTTTGTCGTAGGCATGAAAAGCAGGATAAAAGACTCATCAAGAGTGTGCCTGATAACACTAAATGACCTTTAAGGTCTTTTATTTTTTTTAACTTTTTTTCAAATTCTAGATAACTCTTGGACACTGGACAGGAGCAAGTAAACTATATAAACTTTTGAACCTTCTTACTTTTAATGGAAGATAAGAACAAGCTCGCAGTCTTTGAAGGCAAAAAAATAAGAAGGGCTTGGTTTAATGATGAATGGTGGTTTTCTGTAGTAGATATTGTGGGGGTCTTGACTCAGACTGATAGGGCAAGAAAATACTGGTCTGACTTAAAATCGAAGCTTGAGATAGAAGGTTTTGAAGTGTCCGAAAAAATCGGACAGTTTAAATTGATGGCAGAGGATGAAAAATTAAGACTAACAGATTGTGCAAACACCAAAAATATGTTTAGGATTATCCAGTCAATCCCTTCACCTAAAGCTGAACCTTTTAAACGATGGCTTGCAGAGGTAGGTTATGAAAGAGTGCAAGAGATAGAAGATCCCGAACTTGCCCAGAAACGCATGAAAGAGATATATATAGCCAAAGGCTATTCTGATGATTGGATAGAAAAGAGAGTAAGGGGGATCGTAATAAGAGATGAGCTAACTGATGAATGGAAGAAGAGGGGAGTCAGCACGGAAAAGGATTATGCGATACTTACAGCAGAAATCTCAAAGGCTACTTTTGGCATGACTCCTAGCGAATACAAAACGTTCAAAGGATTGAAAAGAGAAAACTTAAGAGACCACATGGATGATCTGGAACTGATATTTTCAATGCTTGGCGAGAGGGTGTCAACAGAAATCACCAGAAAAGATGACGCACAAGGCTATGACGAGGTTGAAGATGCGGCAAAAAGAGGAGGGAGAGTAGCAGGAAATGCTAGGATTGAAACCGAAAAAGAGATAAGGCGTCCAGTAAGCTTAAGAGAGAATTATCTTGGTGGGTCTGAGAAGAAGAAAAAGCTCTTGGATAAATAATAAACCTACATCGGTCTCTTTTTTTCAATAAGTTTATATTTCTCTGAGAAACATGCTCTTTCAAATTGAAAAATAAGACCCATCCTATAATATTCATCTGCGGGCTTGGAGGATCAGGAAAGACAACCCTTGCAGACAGATTGGCAGCGAAACTGGAAGGTTCTGTAGTGGTAAGGATCGATTGGTATCTTCGGCACCCAACAAAGGACAGAAAGCAGCGCATAAGACAGGCAATCGAAAGCAAGGATCCTGAAAGAATACAGCAAGAGGAGAATCCAGTCAACTGGAACGATTACAACAAGCTAAAAAAAGACCTTACCCACCTCCAAAAACATTCATCTGTAAATATCCGTTCTGCCTGGAACCAAAAGACAGGAGAAAAAGATACAGACCTTGATCTAAGATTTAATGAGAAAAAAGGGATCATAATATGCGAAGGCATATGCCTGCTCCATCCCGAGATATCAGAAGTTGCTGACCTGATAATATTTCTTAAGCTCTCAAAAGACATATCAGTCTTCAGATGGAAAAAGAGGGATTCCCACAGAAGCACAGAGGAATACCTTGATTATAAAGCCAGCTTGCAGGACAAATATGAGATCCCTTACGTAGAAAAATACCTGAAAAACGCTGATGTTGTAATAGATATGGATGACGATAAGGATTTTGGAGAAAACATATCTGAAAAGATAATAAAAATAATAGAAAATAAACTAAAAAAATAAGGCTCATTCCTGCATGAGTATCTTGATATCAGCCTTGCTCTTAAGCTCATCCTGGTATATGGAAAGTGCCTCTTGCATCTTCTCATCTTCAATCTGAGTTTTTATATCATCCCTGACCTCATCAAGAGGCAGGACCTGAGCAGGCTTCTTCGCAGTCACGGTTATTATATGGAATCCGAACTGCGTCTCTACTATGTCTGAGATGTCACCAACATCAAGCGCAAATGCTGCATCCTCAAATTCAGGCACCATCTGGCCTCGGGTGAAAAACCCAAGGTCTCCTCCCTGGGCTGCGCTTCCTGTGTCTATCGAGTTTTCGCTTGCAAGAGCGCTGAAATCCTCTCCTGCCTTAAGCCTCTCAAGCAGTGCTTTAGCAGCAGTCTCATTTTGCACAAGTATATGCTTTGCCCTGATCTGCTCAGGGACAGTTATTGAAGGATCATCCTGGTTCTCATCATAATAATCCGATATCTCCTTGTCGCTAACCTCTATCTTTTTCAGGATGGTGTCGTTTACAAGAAGGGCGATAAGCTTGCTTCTCTTATAGGCATTCCTGACATAATCATATGTCATCCCTCTTGATTCTATATCTGAAAGGAAGTCTTCCTGTGTCATCCCATTTTCAGCAATAAGGTCGCTTATCTCCTTGTCGACCTCATCATCAGTTATAGTATATCCTTCCTTGACAGCTTCCTGATATACAAGCTCTTCCATGATAGTCTGGTTCAGAAGCATGCTTTTTGTTATCAATGACTGGTACATCTCAGGAAGCATCGCATACTGCTCATCGATCCTTGACTGAGGGATATCAACCCCGTTGACTACAGCTGCAATGCTGTCAGAGCCAGAATCATTACCATTAGAATCGCTTGGGCTATGTTTTAAGACAGCTATAGCCACAGCGCCCACAGCTATTATCGCAATCAGGATACCTATAAAAATGTAGTTTGGCTTCTCCTTATCTTTTTTTGAGCCACCATGTTTCTCTTCTTTATCCCTACTTTTTTTCTCTTTTTTGGCAGGCTCATCATCATGATCATTCTTATTGTTCACTTTCTTCTTGTCATAATCGTGATGTATCTTTGGCTTTTCGCTTTCCATATCCTCATCATCATATGAGCTATCTTCTTCCATTGATTTATCATCCATTTCTTTTTCGTCTGGCAATCAGAACACCCCTCAAAGATTTATTTGGTTTTAAGGACTAAAACTGATTATTTAAATGTTTCGGCATCAAGGCCCATAACCCTTAAATCCCGTGATACTTAGGGATATATTTAAATAAGGCGCCCCCATAAGGCACGTCTAGAGGTGGTTTTTATCAAAGGCAGGTCTGACCTCCCAGGCCATGTGGGCTGGGATGCTGAAGGAGAAGATAAGTACAGGATTCTTTTTGAGCAGTCAAACGACGCCATATTCATCCATACATTTGAGGGGATGATACTAGATGTAAACCAGAAAGCGTGCGAGCTTTTAGGGTACACAAAAGAACAGCTTCTTGGTCTTTTGATATCTGAGATACATCCTGCTGAAGAGCTTGCAGTATCAAAAAAAGCGTTTGATAAGATATTTGAGCAAAACAACATAAGGTTTGACTCGAAACTGGTCAGATCAGATGGAAGCGTAGTTGATGTTGCGATAAGCGCAAGCATATTCCACAGGAGAAAAGGCATCATCCAGGGCATAGTCAGGGATATTTCCGATCGCAAGAAGATGGAAAATCTTATACGAAAAAACGAGAAAAAATTTAGGCTGCTCTATGAGAAAGCCCCGCTTGGATACCAATCGCTTGATGAGAAAGGAGATTTCCTCGATGTTAATCCTGCATGGCTGAAGACGATGGGTTATGACAAGAGGGATGTTATTGGGAAGAACTTCAGCAGCTTCCTATCACAGGACTCAAAAGAGATGTTTCGAAATAATTTTGCGCGCTTTAAGTCTGCAGGAGAGATAAACGACTGCGAGCTTGAGATGGTAAAAAAAGACGGTTCAACGATGATTGCAGGATTCAAAGGCAGGATAAGCTATGACCTTGAGGGCAGGTTCAGGCAGACACACTGCGTGATGGAAGACATAACAAGACACAAAAAAGCAGAGCGCAGGCTAAAAGAAGGTGAAGATAGGTACAGGCAGCTTATTGAGAACATGAAAAACGCGGTTGCAGTCTACAAGCCTGTCGAAGAAGGCAAAGATTTCATCTTTGTGGATTTCAACAAGGCAGGAGAGCATATAGAAGGAGTAAAGAGGGAAGATCTGATAGGCAAAAGCGTTCTCAATACTTTTCCAGGAATTAGAGATTTTGGGCTTTTTGATGTTTTTCAAAGGGTCTTTAAGACAGGACTTCCTGAGCATTTCCCCATAACCCTTTATAAGGATGAAAGAGTGAGAGGGTGGAAGGAAAACTATGTCTACAGGCTTCCTTCAGGAGAGGTAGTTGCGATATATGAGGATCTCACAGAAAGCAAGAAAGCTGAAGATCAGATGAAATTCTCAAGAGACACGCTGAAAAACATAATAGACAGCATCGCTGAGCCAGTCATTTCGGTAGACAAGGAAGGAAGGATAACATCCTGGAACAAGGCAGTAGAGCAAAGGACAGGGATAAAGGAAAAAGACATAAGGCTGATGAACATATCAGACCCCGAGATCCCTCCTGAGATATCACCTCTTATAGATCATCTCGCTTTCACGCTTAACACGAAAAAATCAGACCTTAGGGAAAATGAGATCGAAGACAGGGAAGGGAACAGGTGTATCTTGCTTTCACAGACATCGTTGATAAAGGATTTAGAAAGCAACATAACCGGCGTTGTCATGGTAGGAAGGGACATAACAGGCGAGAACGAAGCATACAAAGGGGTAATTCCTGGCAACTCTTACCTTTCTTACGAGCCTTTTTCAGAAGGGCTTGCGAAGATACTTAGCATATTCGGAAAAAAAGGTTATTCAATCCTTTGCGTATCGCGCGATGAGAGATCTATGACAAAAGGAAGGATCGAATGCTCAATGTCATTGTTTCTGATGTCTGGAAACCAAAATGGCAGCCACCCTACGGCTGAGAGCCCTGACGAACTCATAGGGAAGATCAAGAGTTTCCTCGAAAGAAACAACAAGTCAGTGATACTTCTTGACAGGATGGACTACCTGTCTTTCATGCACGGCTTCCCAAGCCTCCTGAAATTCTTTTACAGGCTAAATGACCTCATAAGGTTTTCAGAAAATATAGCTATCGCAAACATATCTGAAAGCATGTTTGACGAAAAAGAGCTGCTGCTACTGAAGCAGGAACTAAAGCCCGCTCCAGTGACAGAAAATGATGCGGTCTATCTTGACCAAAGAAAGATTGCTATCCTCAAGTTCATATCAGACAAGAACGCATTTAACATAAGCGTCCCTTACAACCTCATCAGCTCGGAGTTCAAGCTTTCGAGGATGACGACAAAGCATTGGATCGAGGACTTTTTCTCAAAGGGGCTCATAAGGTCAGAGAAACGCGGCAGGGTGAAGTTTATCCAGATAACAGAGAAAGGAAGATCTTTGATCTCAGGTTACTGATTCTTTACGTATCCTTGACATATTCTTAAATATTACATCTCTTAAAAACAATTTAGGAACTACTGATGCATTGATCTACTAAATCGTGGAAGGGCAGAAAATCCAGTTTTAGAGGGGCAAGACAATTGCCTAAAACCACCTCTTATCTGGTCTCTGCCCTTTCCGTATTTTAAAAAAGAGGTGGGATAGATGAAACTTATGCAAAAACTTCTTATTGGTTTTATGGCAGTTGCTGTGATACTGCTTGTTGCAGGGCTGTTAGGAATAAACACGGCAAAGAAGATAGGATCCACAGCGGATGATATACTGACACATGACGCTCCGCTAAAAGATGTAAGCATGAACGCGATGATAACTGTAATATCAGGAAGGGATGCTTCCTGCCAGTACATGCTAAACGATGAGGGGCTTGATGATCTTAGATCACAAGTTGAAGAATCCATAGGGGATTTTGACATGTGGATATCGATGATCAAGTATGGCACGGAAAGCACAGAGTTCAAGAACAGCGACGCAGGAAAGATGTATCGGAACGATAATCTTGACATGATAATACACCCAGGGACACCCGACATGATAAGGTATGCAGATGAAGCTGATTCTCATCATTCAGAGTTTTCTGATGCAGCAGAAAAGATGATAGAATTAAGGCAAAAACACATCGAGACAGGAGAAGAAAAATATCAAGAAGAAGCGCTAAAATACTATAAGATAATGGTTGAAACATCTCATAAAGCAGACCTTTCGATGGACAAGGTCGAGGCAGAAGCAGAAAAAGAGATGGCGATCTCGATGGAAGCCGCAGATGCAGCCCAGTCCTCAGGCATACTTTTCCTTATAATATCTATCGTTGCAGGCGTAGCGCTTGCAGCAGCAATAGGAATATATGTATCACTCATGATAACCAGGCCAGTCAAGAAGCTTGAGGCGGTATCAAAGACAGTCGCAGAAGGCGACCTGCGCATAAGTGTTGACGAGAAACTCACAAAATCAAACGATGAGATAGGAAACCTTGCAAGATCATTCAGCGCGATGGTAGAGAACCTTAAGACCCTTGTCTCAAACATAACAAAGAACGCGACCACAGCAGCAGCGACAGCAGAAGAGCTCAGCGCATCATCACAGGAGGTTAACGCATCGACAGAACAGGTTAGTTCTACGATACAGGAGATAGCGAAAGGCGGCCAGTCCCTGAGCAAGTCAGCAAACGACACCAAAAAAGATGCAGAACAGCTCATATCCTCGATCAAGTCTGTAGCATCCTCAGCGCAGGAATCAGCAAAGCAGGCAACAGAAGCAAATGATGCTGCAAGGAAAGGCGGCCAGTCAGCAAAGCTTGCAGGAGAGAAGATGCAGTCCATAAGCCAGGCAGTCGGAGCATCAGCATCAGTCGTCAAGGATCTTGGGACAAAAAGCCAGGAGATAACAAAAGTTGTCGAGGTCATAAACTCGATATCTGAACAGACGAACCTTCTTGCCCTAAACGCAGCGATAGAAGCAGCAAGAGCAGGAGAAGCAGGACGCGGATTTGCTGTTGTTGCAGACGAGGTAAGGAAGCTTGCTGAAGAATCACAAAAAGCTACAAAGCAGATTGAGGCCATGATATCAGACATAACTGCAAGCACCAAAAACGCAGTAGACTCAATGGACAAGGGATCAAAAGAGGTAAGCGAAGGAAGCCAGGTAGTAAGCGAGGCGCTGAGCTCACTTGAGCTGATAGGCCAGAAGGTCTCAGATGTTGCAAGCCAGGTGCAGATGATAAGCGCAGCGACGCAGCAACAGCTTGCAAACTCAGAAAAAGTGCAAAAAGCAGTCGGAGACGTGTCAGCAGTAGCAGAAGAGTCAGCAGCCTCATCAGAGGAAGTATCTGCAAGCGTGGAAGAGACGACAGCATCAATGCAGCAGGTCGCAACAGCAGCGCAGACACTTGCAAAGAACGCAGAAGACCTAAAACGCCTTGTTGCGCAGTTCAAGATAGACAACCAGCATGAAACAGCGCCATCTTACGAGCAGAAGAAACCGCAGCCAGCACCCAAGCCGCAGCCAGCAAAGAAAGCATAAATGAAAATGACCGAAGAGAAGAAGAACAGGGCCTATTCTGAAAGGCAGATCGTGATATTTGGGATCGGGCCTGAGGAGTTTGGTGTTGACATAAGCGAAGTGAGGGAGATCATCAAGCTTGAGGAGGTGACAAGGCTTCCTGATACTGAGGAGTATATAGACGGCGTTATCAACCTCAGGGGGAAGATCATCGTTGTTGTCGATCTTTCCAAGAAGCTAGGGCTTAAGGCCAAGGACAGAGGCAAGGACACTAGGATCATTGTCATTGAGATAGGGAGCAATCTTGTAGGGATGGTCGTCGACTGCTGCAACGAGGTCATGAGGCTTCCAAGCGACAAGATAGAACCTGCTCCTGAGATGGTGTCAAGGAAGATTAACTCAGCTTATCTTGAGGGTGTAGGGATACTCGGGGAAAGGCTGATAATCCTTCTTGATCTGGCAAGCGTCCTTGACAAGAAATCTATAGAGCAGGCAGCAGAAAAGCATATTCAATCATAAAGTCTTTGTGACTATATGGTACCCGCCTCGCCCCCTTCCTGACCAGAAGGGGGCTTTTTTTGTTTTTAGTATATTTTCAGTAATCCTTAAATACTTTTTCTGATTTTGGGATATCAGAGGTGGGCACGTCTCTCTTCTAAAAAATGGAAAAGGAGAGAAATTTAGAGCGAGCGTAGCGAGCTAGGGTTTAAACCCCCGCCCTTTAGGGCGTTTTTCTATAGAAAATTTTTTGTGCGGCAAAGCCGCAGGCATAGCCTGCGGACGTAACTGCGCACTAATTTGACCCA
>JBJKQO010000045.1:0-28656 GCA_046705145.1 Candidatus Woesearchaeota archaeon | reverse complement strand
CTTCCGATGATAGGAATAAGCACTGCGGCATTGACACTCATCGGCATGTTTTATGGAGCGAAAAAATATGACCTTCTCAGGGAAACAACCTGGTACTCTATCAAGATCTCAGTCATTATAGCATCGTCTATAGGGCTGATATATTTTGCCATCCCAAAATTATTATTGAGGATACTCACACACGACCAGACGCTGATACAGCTTTCAGCAAGATATATTAGGGTGGCTGTGTTCACATATCCGTTCGCAGCGATAGGTATCAATTCAGGCAGGATAATACAGGGCCTGGGAAAAGGATTTCCAGCCTTTGTCATCACATCGACACGGGTCCTGATAGTGGCAGTTCCGTTAGCATACATCTTCGTTTATGTTCTTGGATACGGCTTTATCAGCGTAGTTGTTGCTATGATAATATCTGCAGTGGTCTCAAATTTTGTCGGGCTATCCTGGCTGCTTCACAAGCTTAAGAAGCTTGAGAACGACAGCTAGACAGTAACGATCATCCCTGATTCTCCGCAGAAGAAAAAAGAGTTTCTTATCGTGTATCTTTCAGAGAACAGCCTCCTTATCCTCCTAAGCTGTTTTCTTGCCTTAGTTATCCTGTGGCTGCACTTCACCTCATAGATATCACAGAAGCCGTCCTTATATGCGACGATATCAATCTCTGCAAGCATCCTTTTCTTAGAACTTATGGGCACGTTGGTTATGAGAGCATCATATCTGGGCTTGAGCTTTTCACACAAATCCTGCACATACCTGTCGTGTTTTATTGGCCCTTTTATTTTTTATACGCCCCTTATAGTTGTATAAAAAAATACATCAGTATACAATTAAGTATATTCAGAAGAGTTAGATTATATAAATATTTGTATTTACTAAAATATAGTTTGTCAGATTCTTTAATATTTTCTCTGTCTGGAGTTTTTCGAATTATTCTTTTTTTGGTCAGCATCTGGTTCGCTTGTTGTTATAAATTTAGCAGGGCTGACTTCCCCGTATGGGGCCTCCCCCACGTCAGCCTTAATCTTAATAGTGAAAAAACTCACAAATTGATGCTGACCCTGAATCATTCGAAAAACCAATTATCCGGAAAGAACTAAAGCTTAGATATCTCTTCCTTAAATCCTTCAAGCTCGTCCATAAACCTCTTGACTGTCTTGGCGACATGCTCTGGCTGGGTCTGAAGGATCTCAGCAGTCCTTGAGAGTGCATCCTGACCATCAAAAGATTGTGTTGAACTTAGATCCAACTCGGAAAGATCAATCTTTTTCTTTTTCTTAACAGCTTTTCTTGCCTTCTTCCATGTTTCAAAAAGCTCCTGTGCACGCGAAGGGACAACATCCTCGTCCACACCAAGCAGTTCAGCAACCTCTGAAAGCTGGCCTGAAGCCTCAGAATCGATCTTTTCCTTTGCTTTTCCCGCAGTAAAAGTCAGCCTTATGATCCCATCCTGGATCTTAGTCGACTTGATCATCCTTATCTCTCCTGTCTCAGAAGTCCTGTTAAGATGGGTTCCCCCACAAGCCTCAACATCAGTACCATGAATCTCTATTATCCTTATCATCTTCCCAGGAACTGCCCCTCCCTGATATATGGACATGCCATATCTTTTTTCAGCTGTGTTTCTTGGTATGAACTCAGAGTTTATCTTAAGGTCAGAATTGACGATCAAATTAGCCTCTTCCTCAATCCTTTTTAGCTCCTCATCTGCCAATGACTCAAAGTGGGTGATGTCAAGATGAGCTTTTTCCTCAGTCTTTTTAGCTCCTGCCTGGTTGACATGCCTTCCAAGGACCTTTCTTGCAGCAGCATTCACTATATGTGTTGCTGTGTGGTGTTGCGCAAGCTGTTTTCTCCTCTCAAAATCTATCTTTCCCTTGACAGAATCGCCCTCCTTGAATCCTGGAACTGAAGAAAGCTTGTGTATGATAGCAGATCCCTGCTTGAAGACATCAACTACTTCCATCCCTCCAAGCTCCCCGATATCATGAACCTGGCCTCCTGAAGTAGGGTAAAATGCAGTCTTGTCAAGGACAACATAACTATCCTTTATCTTTAGCACCTTAGCCTCAAATTCGATCTTCTTGTAATCAAAAAAGTATAATGCCTCTGTATCCTTTGCATCCCCTATGTCGATCAGCTCAGCTTTCTTTGTAGCGTGCTCCTGCTCCAGCCTCTCATGCCTTTCAGCAACCTTTCCGAAGAAATTGTCAGGCCGCACTATCTTCTTGCCAAGCTTCTCTGCCTCGTCTATTATGAGCTGGGGAGGTATCCCGTTTGAATCATAGAGCTCGATAAGCTTCTCTTCAGTGACCTCAACGTTATCTGTTATCAGCCTTTCGACTATCGACTGCGTCTTCTGTTTTGTGGCCTCATATTTTTTCTTCTCGACATCAAGGATCTGCTCTATCTCATCCAGATGTTCGGAAAGTTCAGGGAATATAGGCTTAAGGTATTCAGCATGCCATCTGCATACATCAGGAAGGCTTATGTCCCATCCATGCTTGTCTATGAAGCTTAGGCACCTTCTGACAAGAACCCTCAGGTTGTAGCCTCCGCCAACATTTGACGGCAAAGCCCCGTCATTAAGGGCGAAAAGAAGAGTCCTCATGTGATCTGCTATAGCAAATATGTTTGACAAAGGAAGAACCTTTGACTTAAGTTCTTCGACAGACACTCCTACAAGGTCAGCTACCCTTTTCCATGCTTTGTTTATATCATCGACCTCATCAAGGTTAAGCATACCTGAATAAGGTATGAACCTCTTCATAAGGTCATGGTCTATCTCAAGGTTTGTCCTCTTAAGAAGCGCCTTGACTACAGTAGGATAGACAGCCTCGTGCTGCGTGCTGGTAGCTTGCGTAAACCATGCGTTTCTCTCCATGCCCATGCCCATGTCAAGAACCTTGATAGGGAGCTCTTTAGGCCCGTTTTCTCCCTGCTCAAAAAGCATGTAGACCTGGTTTCCAAGCTCAACTCCCCTGCTGAAATATTCCATGCACGGCCCGAAGTTTCCTCCTCCAGCCCATGCATCCTCATGGAAGGTTATCTCGCTGTAAGGAAGTCCCAGGCCTTCAGTAAGCCATGTGACTATGTCCTTAAACACCTTGTCCTGGTCCCATCTGTCAGGCGACACGAACATGTGCTGGCCTATCATGACAAACCCTGTGTTGTGGCTTGCCGTGATCCCTATGTTTTCTATGTCAGAAAACCTTATCGAGAACTGAGGGATGACAAGAGGGTTTGCAGGAGGCTCTACCTCTCCTGAAACGACATAAGGCTGAAATGCTGCTATGCTTGCTATCGTGAAATCCATGGTGTCGTTCCATCTTGCGACAACAGGATACCTTTTTATCGGTGTGTAGCCGAATGTCTTAAACATCTTTGAGAACTCAACCCACACGTCGATATAGCTTAGCTTCTTTTTTGACGGGTTGTTCTTAAAAAGGGTGAAACCGCCTGAGCAGGAAGAGTCGCCGCAGTGGTCCTGCCCCTTGTTTACAGTCCAGAAGAAGGTGCCACAATTTTTGCACTGCTTCCTCTCATATCCAAATCCTTTCAGGACCTTTGTAGCGTAATACTTTTCAGGGTTCTTGCTTGCCTCAAGCTTGAACGTCTTCTTGATCTCCTTGTCAGTTACCATTTAAATATCACCTTGGGATGATAGGGGTAAACCTGGATTTTATAAAGTTTTTTGAAAGAATCACGAAAATCATTAGGGAAAGGGGAAATATACCATCTTTTTTTCATCTTTTGCTATCACAAACTCATAATCATCAATCATGCCTGCAAAGGTTGTCCTTATCTCGTTCATGATCTTTTCGAACTCGTCAAAAGTCTTTGCCTGAAGTTCAATCTCATAATCTCTTCCGCCTATCGTCCTGTTTATGTTAAGGATGTTTGGGTGCTGCGCGCAAAATGCATCCAGTTCCTTAATCCTGTCTGTGTTTTGCAGGTTAATGTAAGACTTGTAATACCTATATCCTAAGAAAGATACGTCAATGATCGCCCTGTATCCCTGTATCACTCCTGATTTTTCCAGTTTTTTTATGTGTGATTTTATGACCTGGGGGCTGGTCTTTATTGTTTTGGCAATATCGATCAACGGCATTCTTGCATTATCCGAAACTAGCTTAAGTATGGATATGTCTGTTTCATCAGAACCATATCTTTCAGTCGAAGCCCCTACAATTGTCCCTTTATCAGTATTCTTCTTGTCAAGGATATAGGATTTTGGATATTGTATGATGTGCGTGTAGACAGTTACTGACCTCTTCTGAATGTATTTCCTGTACTTTTTCATTATCTTATCCCAATAGGAGTAGAAATCAAGAACATTTTTTACAGCAACAGCATATGCTATATCCCATGGACCTTCAAGCGTTACAAGCCACCAGACTTCCTTGTCTTTAATAAGGTCTTCTTCCATCGCAATCTGCTCTTCTGGGGTAATAGAGTGAAGCTTAAAATATACTCTCATGCTAACATAGCCTAACCTTGGATAGTCTATAACTGTGGTGTACCCCCGTATAACTTTCTCTTCTTCAAGCCGTTTAATCCTGTAATCTATAAATTGTTTTGATTTTCTAAGCTGTTTTGCGAGATCTGTTGTGAGGATCTTTGCATTCTTATCCAGTTCAAAAAGGATTTTTTTATCGTATAAGTCTAATTTTAGTACCATTTTTAGACATAAGTAATATTTTATTTATAAATCTTTCTTTTTGTCAAAAATTTGTTTAAGAAATTTTATTAAATCATTAATTTACTACTTAATTATGGTAAAAATATATTTGATTGCGCCCCCTTACGAAAAAACGATGGAAGGATTTCCAGGGGGTTTGACTGCATTAAAGAGTTACCTTGATCTTAAGATATCCCCTTCACTGACAGATATAATTGATATGGGGCAAGCAACAAGCTCTCAGATCGAAAAAGAAATAGAGACCGTACTTCCAAAGGAAGGCAAAGCGATAATAGGGATAACTGTTAATGCTGCAACCTACCTTTCTTCAATTGAACTTGCAAAGAAAATAAAAGAGCATAATCCTGATTTGATGGTAGTTTTAGGCGGACCACAATTACACGAAAAAACAGGCCAGGCAGAAGTCGTATTAGAAAAATACCCCTTTATTGATTACGTGTGTACCTGTGACGGAGAAAAGACCCTTTATGAATTGGCGCTTGGAAAAAATGATATGGATATTCCAAATATAGCCTATCGTGACGGAAACACAATAGTGTCTAACAAAGGAGGTCGGTTAACATCAGAAGAGCTTGGTGAGATTCCGTTTATATTCATCAGTATTACTGACAAACCAGGGAAGTTCGCGGATGGAATAACTTATGTCTTTGCAAGAGGGTGCGATCATAATTGCTCTTTCTGCGCTGCAAGCGGACAAATAAGGGCAAAATCAATTGACAGGATCATAGATGATTTAGAGACCATATTAAAGAGAGTAGAACCAAACAAAAAAGGCCAAATAATGGTTGCTTTTGAGAATAATTATTTTGCATTAGATGGAGGGCAGACTTATGAACTGCTAAAAAGACTTGCTGAAAAAAGGGGACAAGGGGGAATATTTGGAAGTCTTGCTTTTAATTTTCAAAGCAGGGTAGGCTCCTTGCAGAGCCAAGAAGTCGCATTGGATGATTTTGTGGGGATGCTTTATGATGCTGGCGCAACAAAAGCGTATTTTGGAGTTGAAAATTTTCATCCTAAAATATTAAAGGCAATGAATAAACTTACAAAAAATGATATTAAAGGGGGGCTTTCCTATAAGAGATATGCAGGTCAGGTTTTCAGAGATGCTTCTGCATTCTTCAAAAAAGGAATGGAACATGGGGCAATGTTTATTGTTGGACATCCAGTTGAGACTCAGGATATAAGAGATGAAAATGTTAAAAGATTAAATGAGCTTGCAGAGCTCGCAAAAAGTCTAGATGGGAAACATAAGGTTTACATGTCTCTTTACTCCCTATATCCTGGAACACTTGACTCAAAAAGAATTATAAAAAAAATTGATCTTTCATGGAAAACATTTTTCGAGGACTACCTGATATGGGAAAGAACACCCGAAGCAAATGAAATAACCAAGTTTATGGAAGAAAATTTCGCCCATGCAATAGGGGGCGTACCTATCAGCCTTCTTGATATGGAAAAACTAAAACAGAAAGAGTTTGCAATAGACCCTGAAAAAGTTGAGTCATTAAGAAAATATATTGCAAGAATAAGGGAGATTCCAGACTTAAATGTCCATATTTTTGGATAAACCTAATCAAAAAAAAAATAAAAAATCACTCAACAAATTCCTTTTCCCCTGCTTTCATCTTTCTCTTGATCTTTGCGGCGTACTTGTGCGCCATCGCAAGAGGGTAAGGGTACTTGTAAGGCTCTTTTATGAAATGCTTCACTATCTCAACAGACTTGGAAAGGGTGATGAGGTGGCCGGGAGACACGAAAATCGGGTTTGACTTGCTCTTTGTTTCTACCTCTTTTCCCACAGCATCTTTTCCTAAGTAAATTGTGTCTCCGTCTTTTCGGCCACATAATAATTTCTTTGCTATACCTACAGTAGGCTTGCTCAGAAGAAGCCCTACGTGCGATGCGAGGCCGATCATCCTCGGGTGAAGTATGCCGTTTCCCTCTATCATAAGCAGGTCAGGCTCGTTTTTGAGCTTCTGGTAGGCCTCAAATATAGCAGGAGATTCCCTATAGCTAAGGTATCCTGGGATATATGGCATGGGGGCGGTTATTACTGCGTATTTTTTCTCGATAACCTCCCATGTCTTGTAGTCAATAACTACTATCGCTGAGATTATCTTGTCTTCAAACACTGCCTGGTCAGAGCCGGATATCAGGCTGATCTTATCAACTCCCCTTGATATGACCACTTTTTCTGCAAGCTTTTTCTGCTCCTGCTTAAGCTTCTCAAGGTCCATCCTGCATCCTCTTTATCTCATCATGAAGCCAGATCAGCTGCTTTGCAACATCTTCACCAAGCTCTTTCCTGTACTTGTCAAGCATCTCCTCAAAAGGGACTTCTTTTTCTCCTTTGAGAAGAAGGTCAGCATATGTTATTATCTTCTCTTCTAGGGTCAGGGGCACATAGTCCTT
The DNA here is from genome assembly GCA_046705145.1 of Candidatus Woesearchaeota archaeon. Taxonomy (GTDB): domain Archaea; phylum Nanobdellota; class Nanobdellia; order Woesearchaeales; family JBJKQO01; genus JBJKQO01. Next base: position 21,542 of record JBJKQO010000045.1, on the reverse strand, counting down.
GACAGGAAGAGGTAGTTTCTGCCGTCTTATCTCCTCTTTTGTTATCCCTGCACCCAGATGCCTCTCACAGACAAGAGCATACCTGTCATCGATGCCTTCTTCCCTGAGTATCTGTGCTCCTCTTACCCCATGCATGATAGTCCCTTTTCCAGGAGGGTAGTCAAACCTTCCTATGTCATGAAGTAGTGAAGCGATGCTGATAAAATCCCTGTCAACCCCTCTGACTTTCTCTGCAATCCTTAAAGCAATCTTTTGTACTGCTTTTGAGTGCGCAAGCACCTTGTCAAATGCCTCCTTTGAAGCTGCATGTTTCCTAAGGAGGTTTGTCGCCTCTTTTTCATCCAATTTCAGTACCTTCTTGAATGAGTGATTATAATGGCTCCCTGGTTTCTCTTTGGTGTGTGGGGGTGGTTGGAGAGAAAGAAAGGGCACCCAGGGAGCCTGTAAGCTTCATTTTCCTTTCTCTTTGTATGGATGAGGGGGCTTTCGTAGCTCCTGCACCCACATCAGGCCTATCTTGATCAGGTCTTTGTTTAGCCTGTCTGACAGCCTGTATGTTTTCTTATACATGTCGTAGTCGATGATCCCCATGCTTTTCATGGGGGTAAGGATCCTGTCGTAAAACTGCCTCTTGTTGTATGAGAGCTTGACTGATTTTCCTTCAAACCCTGGCTCGTCGATCTGCGTCTTGTAGTCGCCGTCATGAAGCTGGGTCGCGAAAAGTGACATCTCTGTCTTCGTTATCTCGTTCTCGTTCTCCTTCATATATTCAACAAGAGCCTTTGCAACAATCATCTGTTGTTTCGTTGCGAAGAGGATCTCGAATATATCATCAGGAAGGTTGAATCTGTCAAACAATATGACCATAATATGTTAACAAAAACAAACTAATATATAAATGTTACGATTTAGTAAATGAATATAGAAATTTGTATATTGGTTTATATGATATTGTAGAAGGTGAGGAGAAGTAGGTTTAAAGAACGTATATCAGAGGAGGTTATATCATTTTATTTGGCTATAAATCTTAACAACAGGTACATCTATTAAAGGAAGACCCGCATAGCGAATCTCTCCCTTAATCTCCCGCATCTTTCTGGACATGACCTTACAAGCATCTTGTGGCAAGATACTACGGTCTTTTAATGTAGGGACTTGCAGACGAATGTTTTTGCTAAAAATATAAATCCCTATTTTTAATGCAGAATAAAGGTCAGTTAAGGCATGGTCTAGTCTTTCCTTGTCTACTCCCCTCCCTGCAAGTTCATGGCTTAAACTCGCTCCTTCCCTTATGATGCATCTTGCCTTTCTGAATAGACGGATAGCTTTAGGGAGAGCATTTGGGAAATTTAAAACATTATCAAAAATATCGGCAACTTTCAGAAGATATGGTGCCAGATAGGAATCATCGCCAGGCCCATAACTATTGTGCTTAACATTATCTAATACATTTTCTTTTATATTCCTAACATACATATAGTATAAGGTCTTGTTAACGCTTGGCTGTAATAAAGTTTCTCCTGCAATAAGAAGATCAGAATCTGCTTCCATAAAATATCTGTTTAAAGAGGATATTACCCCTCTTAGGATGGTGCACCTTTTAAGATTAACTCCTTTAAGAGTGAGTAGATCAAACCTTTGCTCAATCCTCTGAGCAAAACTAGCCATCTTTGCACATATAAAATCAACATCACGCATACTTAAATCATCTATTTTTAAGACTGGTTCTTTATGATATTTTTTTGCCCTATATAATCCATCTTTAAAATCCAAAAATATATACTTTAATACATCTAAATGAGCAGAGTGTACTTTTAAATCTTCTTCCGTTCCTTCCACCATAAGACTACCTAAATCTCTTGCTCCAGTTAATAAAAGTCTAATTTGTTTCTTTACGCTGCCTAATTTTGTTTTGTTCCATATACCCGCCGAGTTTATTTCATCTAATAAAGTACCACATACTATGTGAGGGTAATTTGTATGAAGATTAACATGATCCTCGATTGTTTCACTACCCATAAGACTTCCTAATCCCCTTGCCATATAAAAACGAGTCCTTAATTCTCCACCTAATTTTCTCCCTTCAAAAGACCCTGCTTTTTGGATTTGGACTTCCGCAACATCTTCTGGAAGGTCATGAAATGGGTAAGTCCCCTTCTCAGTATGAGTTAGACCATGGTTGAAAAGATATTGTGAAATACATCTTACCTTTGGGCTTAGCCTTAGTAGACGAATCTTCGGATCGATTAAAGGATCATAAAAATGAGCTAAAGCCGCATTTCCATCATCCCTAGCCATTATGCCAGACTGCGTGGAAATGGCAATCGTCGCCAGAACAGAATCGAGTATCTCGCTTTCATTATTCCCTCCGGCAACATCATCTGCCATAAGCTGGATAGGCGGAATCCCCCCGTGGGTTAATATTCGGGCAGATTCTCCTGGACGGTATTTAGTTCTTGTGCTCCCAAGTCGAGAGGCAAGGGTAAGTTTAGGTTTAGAATCCCCAGATAGTGGCCCTCGAGAGCGAATATTTGTCAATCCGGTATTGACAGGATTATTGGGTGTTGGTCTTACTCCACTCATGACTCAAGTAAAACCCATAATCCCTTTAAAAAGGTTACTATTTTTTAGTGGTATTGTTGAATGGTCAGTACTTCTTCTCAACAACAGTACTTCCCTGTTCAGAGAATATCTGGGCGCTAAAGCTGTAAATGTGGTTGGAAAGGTCCATCCAGGCTTCTTTAGGTAGGCCTGCTTTCATGCAGGTATGCTCAAGAAATTCCCTCACATCCCAGCCCCACTCAACTGCGACCTGGGGCAGAAGAAGCCCTGAGCCATAACGGGACCTTATTATAAGCCCGTCCCTGCCTATCTTTATCTTTCTGACATAATCATCCGGCGATCTTGCCACAATAAGGTCTGGCACAGTAAGAACAGATACCTCAAATGATATAACTTTTATCTCAGATCCCTCAACAGGAGGAAATCTCGGATCATCAAATGCAGCAGCCCGGGCCATCCTGATGATCGCCTTATTAAGAGGCATGACCCCCTCAACAAAACCTATACATCCCCTAAGCTCCTGACCTTTTGTAAGAGTCACAAAAACCCCCTGGTTTTCAGAGAACTTCTTCTCAATTTCAGGGTCTGCGAAAGTATCTTTTCCTGAGAAATAGTCCAAGACAGACTGCCTTGCAAGCCTGACAAGCTTTTTTCCGTCACTTAGGCTTATCATCTTGATTATTTTATCTTTGCGACCTGAGCAGCTGCTTTCTCGTTCTCCTTCTTCAGCCTCTTAACAGCTTCCATAACAGCCTTCTTAGCTTCCTTTTTTGTCGTAGTCTCTACGATCATCCTTGGGATCCCTTTAAGAGGATGTTCTATGTGGTATCCTGCTACCTTTACTTCAGCATCGTTCCAAAGCTCGTGCTTAAGCGCATTGCAGAGGGTATGGTCTTCTCCGACCACATCAAAAACAAGCCTGCTCTTTTTGTTTTCTATAACATTGATCTCCATTTGACACACCTTCATTCTGAAAAGATAAACTATAGGAGTGGGTGCGGTATTTAAAAAGGTTTGGTTTTTGAAAGCAAAAACATCATAATTATGCTTCTATCTAAAATATACATAAAACCTAAAAATCAACGAAAATTATTTAAATAACAATAAACAAGGGAATCTAGAGATAGCTCAAAATAGGTTAACTTAATAAAAGAGGTGCTTTAGAAAATGAGGAAAAAAGGTTCTTTATCATTATCCATAAACGCTATTGTCGTTCTGATCCTGGCAATAACCATCCTGGGACTTGGGTTAGGATTTATCAAGAAGCAGTTTGGCAGCATGGAAAAGAGATTTGATAATGTTGACTCAGAAATACAAGCCCAACTGATGGATGAGATGCAAGCCTCAGGATCCCTGATGACATTTAGGCAGTCTCAATTCAAAGTAAAATCTGGATCACCATACGAGTTCTATTTTGGAGTCAGAAATACTGAAAACAACCCCGTATGCTTATATTTCCAGTTTGTTTGCGATTCACAACTTAGTTCAGGGGATGGCAAATGTGGGTCTTGGGCCACTGATGCCAACACCTGGAAATGGTTTGACACTTTCAAGTATAAGAGGATGGAACCCCAGTCCAGCTCAGTGATGTATGCAAAGCTCCAGGCAACAGGTTCTTCTGATACTTATAGTGGAAGATTAATAGTATGGAAGGTTTTAGCAGATCCTTCATGCCCTGAGGATATTGGTTTCCTTGAGACTGGATTAGACCCGGATGGTTCAGAAACACAAATAACAGAGCATGACTCAAAAGAGTTTTACATCACAATTGAATAAAAGGTGATAATCATGAAAAAAAGGCTGACGCAAAGCGAAGAATTTGAGATCATGAAACTTGTGCTTGACAAGTTCCTATGGCTGGGAACAGCAGTCATGGGATTTGGGCTGTATAAGATATTTAGCACAGGGATCATAACAGAAGGAGTCTACTACATAATATCAGGGATACTCGTGCTAGTGCTTTTCATGGTCCTTATAGTCAAGGAGTATGAGATGATAAGGTAGGCTATTTTTTATTTTTAATAATTTTTTTATATTATGCTGGCAGGATACACATGGACACTACAAAAAAGATAATCACCATAATCTCGCTTTTTCTGCTAATCCTTGCAGGATGTGGAGGGGAATGCAAAAAAGATAGCGACTGCGTAAAGAAATGCTTTGAAGGGAGCTGTCAGGACAAGGTGTGCCAATATGATCCATTGCCTAACTGCTGTGGCAACAACATAAAGGAAAACACAGAAGACGGCAAGCCAGGAAACGAGTGCACATGCCCCCTAGACTACGGGCAGTGCAGCGCAAAAGGAAAATCCAGCCAGTATATCCAGTACAGCTGCAACGCAGACAAGACAGAATGCAACACTGACGTCAAGCCATCTATAAATGTGGAGACCCAACAGATAACAGACACATTTTCAGGCACTGGAAGCATCAAGTTCTCGGTCGTATCAAAGATAAACCAGCCATTTAACATAGATAAGGACACTTTTCAGATGAGGATAAAGCTTGACCAGATTCCCTCAACTACAACCTCAAACGTAAGGATCACAGGGATAACGATAACTGCGACAAACTCCAAGCGCCAGACAGTGACCCTTGCGTCAAAGAAGATAGACCGTAACCTTTGGGATCTAGGGTCAGAAACGCAGGAAGATATAATATTTGATGAGATAAGCAGCAACGAGGAAGAGGAGCTCAAAAGCGTCAAGATAAAGATAAGCTATGATTATGACTACAAGAGCGGATCTGCAACTACAAAAAAGACAGGAACTGCAGAAAACACGATCAAGCTTGATAAGTTTATCTACCTTAACCCAAGCATGACAAGAGCGTGTCCAGGTTCATGCGATGATGATAATGATGCTACAAAGGATTACTGCTCAAAAGACACAGGTTTCTTCTGCAAGCATGACCCAATATCAGGAAAATGCGGAAACCATGAGTGTGAAGCAGGAGAGAACCCCTGCACATGCCAGGAAGACTGCGGAAAATGTGAGGGGGATATAGGCATGTACCTTGAGAAGTCATGTTATAAGGACAGCTGCGTAGCAGCAAAAAAAGAAGGTGTGACAGAAAAGGAAGAGACTGTCCTTGACGAGATAAAGACAAGCTCGTTTAAGGTCACCTCAAAATACACCTATTACCAGCCGTTTAACCTCAAAGAATCTGAGCTTAAGGCAGAATTCACGCTTGAGACAAAAGAAGATGACTTCTCAAGCTTTAGGATAAAATACATAAGGGTATTTGAGTCAAGCAAGCTTCTTTTTGAGGCAAAAGAATCTGACATAAGCAAGAGGTTCACATCTGTCGGAAGCTCTCTTGAGGTCAAGATAAAGCCTGATTTTACAACCGCCTCAAAAGAGGAGTCAAAATCTATCACTTTAGAGGTAGGCTATGAGTATGAGGTCCAGACTACTTCGGGAGTAGACAAGAAGGAAGGCAAGAAAAGCAAGAGCCTCTCAAAGATCGACTTTATATCGCCGGACATATAGAAGATGAGAAAGATGAACAAAAAAGGGATGGAACTCTCAGTCAACTTCATAGTCATCCTTATAATAAGCCTAGTCATATTTGTCGGAAGCATAGCCCTGACATTCAAGTTCTTCAAGAACGCTAATGACTACTCAGCAAACCTTGATGATGAGACCGAAAGGCAGATACATAACCTTTTAAGCGATGGGTCAAAGGTTGCTATACCTGTGCAAAAGAAGGTGATCAAAAGGTCAAAGACAGACACTTTCGGCCTTGGGGTATACAATGCACTTGGAGAAGAGGCAACATTTTATGTGAAATTGCAGTTCGCAAACGCATACACTCCTGAAGGCAAGTCTATGGCAGATGAGCTGTCAGTAGACAACAGCTATTTCGCAGCATACATAAACCAAAAATGGATATTTGATGAGATTGACGAGTACACCCTTGAAAACAATGAGCAGCTTGCAAAAGCCATCCTGGTAAAAGTCGATGGAAGCATGTCAGACACCCAATCAACAAGAAAAGGCACTTACTCCTTTGATGTCTGCGTATTTCATCTTGAGGAGGGTGTAGCCTGTGATGACATAACATGCAACTGCGACAAGTCAAACCCTAACCTATACGACAACCACATACACAAGATATATGTGGAAGTGCCTTAAATCAGATTTTATTGGTTTATTAAGAAAAATATCATTATGATGCTATGCGTGTCTACCTAATTCTTGAGTCCAGAAACAAGATCTTTTAACACTTTTTCAGGATCCCTTGCCGTAGTGACGCCTGAAGCCAGAAGCACTCCGAACGTCTTATACTCGATTGATTTCCTGACATCTTCCCCGTTTGTCACGCCAGCTCCAACAAGGATCCTGTTGCTTTTGCCTCCTGTATATATCACAGAAGCAGCCTTTACGACATCAGGGTTTACTGATGTTATCGAGTTGCCTGTCCCTATAAGCTCAGGGATCTCAACAGCGATAAAATCAGGATTGAACTTAGCGATCTCTTTTGCCTTGCCGACGTCATTTGCGCAAACACAAGTAGTAAGGCCGACTTTTCTTGCCCTTTCAACTGACCTCCTTATCGTATCAAGGTCAATCTGTCTTTCAGCATGGTTCAGCAATGAGCCGACAGCACCATTTTCCTTTACTGACTCTGCAAGCACGCTTCCTGTATTCTTGCCAAAGTCAACCGCATCAAAGTGCTGCGCAAAAACAGGGATAGAGACAGCCTTAGAGACACGATAGATATCAGGAGCATCAACGCATACAACAATCTCCACACCAGACTGCTTCGCAACCTTCTCACAGAGTTTTGAAAGCTTGACTGCCCTCTCTCCGATGGCGCTCTCATATACTTTTAAGTTGATCATTATCACTGGTGTCTTTATCATGCAATCAATATTTGATTAGGGTTATTTATTACTTTCGATTCCGTCGGCTCAGTAGAAAAAGTCCGTCTGTGGCAGGATTGGCAAGGATTAGCTTTGGCTAATCCTGCCATGCCCAGACGAAGCTGACTTTGTTCCTATACACCAAGTATAGGGTTAAAGTCAGCGAAGTAGGGCTTTTTCTACTGAGCCGATTCCGTCTTAGTTGAAAAACTCGGCTTTCGCCTCGGGTAGCATCGTGCTCGCTTGTGCTTTTGTAGTTTGATAGCGTTGTATCACCAAGCAGAGCTTGGTAGACTTTGCAACAAGTTGCAAAGCGTCCCCAGAGGGGCCCCCTCAACTCTGAACTTCTTTCCCAAAAGAGCCTCGCAGATTGATGCTACCTTATTTTTCAACTAAGCATCTTATTATCAAAACACTTTTAAACTCGCTACTATTATTCCTGGTTTTATGGAGAAATACAGGTTTTTCAAGCATACTGCAGACGCAAAGTTCCAGGCATATGGCAGTACTGTAGAAGAGGCATTCTCAAACGCAGCTCTTGCTATGTTCTCAATAATGGTCGACACATCAAAAGTCAAAAAGGCAAATGAATGGAAGATAGAAGTAAAAGCTAAAGACTTGAAAGGGCTGCTTTACAGCTTTCTTGAGGAGCTATTGTTCCTGCTCGACACAGAGCACATGATAATAAGCTCGATAAAAGAAATTAAGATTGATGGGGACAAGCTGATAGCAACCGTATCAGGAGATATCATAAGCGCAAGGTATGAGATGCTGGGAGAGGTGAAGGCTGTAACATATAATGATATGGAGATAAGCGCTGAACCGAAAAAAGCGATGGTGCAGGTTGTTGTTGACTTGTAGATCAATAGGTAACTAAGTCAACATAAATGGTAAAGTCGTGGTCTGTGCCTAAGGTTGACTAAGGCCTTGGTCTTTCTCAAAAATCATTATGCATGCAAAATTAGGAATATTTAAATAATCTTGATTTATAAATTGAGATTATGAAAATTACAACCATCATCCTATATCTGTTTGTTTCATCATTTTTTATTCTGACATCAGCCTGCACACATCAAATCGAAAAAACTGATAAGGAAACACTAAACTCAGATGGGGTTCCGGAGATAAAAATTCTTTATCCAGATGGAGGGAAATTCGAGCAGGATAAACCAATAAATATAAAATACCAAATAGCTAACATACCCTCAGGTTCAGGCATTGTTCTTATTTTGGTAAGAGATGTTCCAGCTTCTGAAAGATGGAAATATTATGGCCCGACTGGCCCTTTAATGTTAAGACCAGAACCCATCAGTGGGGCTGGGGAAAAATCATTTAAGTGGAACGGTAAGGAAGTTGGTTGTGCTCCAACAGATGCCCCAATGTGGTGTCAGGGCATTGAACCTGGATCTTACTACATTACCGCTAAAATATACAATAGGAATGACTTTTCTATATTAGGGTGGCCAGACAATTCTCCAAAAGAGATTATCGCTGAGGACCAAACACCATCTTTTACAATTGAAGGTGAAGTTAACCTGAAGCCCTTAACTGATAAGCTTACTGCATCAGTTGAGGATTTTGTAAAGGAAAAATTTCAGTTCTATTCATTTGGGGGAACCCAAGTGTCCTCTCTGTATCTTAAGGCGGGTAAGATATTTAAACAAAAAGATGAATATTGCATCATTTTTGACCTATTGCCACCATTTGAAGGACAGATTAAAGCCTGTAGCCCCTTGTATGGTGGTTACGATGAAATAACTGTGAGTGGCACTCCATCGTATGCACAAGGTGTTCTAGCTTATTCAGAAGCATTAAAAAAAGCACATGAAGTTGCGGATGCCCCATATTTATCTAGAGTAAAATTTGATCACCAACCAACTATGGAAGAAGCAGGCTACAATTGGGAAAGCAGCAGCTCTTTTACTGAATGGAGCCAGCAGAATCCAGATGCAACAACATACCTCAGCAGCGGTGTTACAAATTGGGCATATCGAAATGACGGCTACTGGGTTTTTATTCTCTATGAAACAAAAGCTGGTGGCCAAGCAACTGGACCTGACAGGTTTGCTTATAATGTTTTGGTCCGAGTGGATAACAAAGGTAATTCTTGTGTTGTCAAGACATCTCCATATCATAGCCCATTAGAAATAAATATCTTTGAAGATAAAATTGTCTGTCAGGGATGAAGCGAGGGGATTAGCTAGGATTACCCCTTAAAATCTCTGTTAAATGTGTATGTAGCTATCAATAATTCTTCTGGTTCATGATCAATTAGCCTCAACATCAAAAACTATATAAAAGGAAAGTGGTTAACCTCGTCTTTATGGACATGAAACAGATAGACGAGCACACATGGGAGATACCAAGATCAGGAGCGATGAAAGTACCATGCAGGATATACGCTTCAAAAAAGCTTATGGAAAACATAAAGCTTGACAAGACACTTGAGCAGGTGAAAAACGTTTCCTGCCTAAAAGGCATAAAAAAAGCTTCATTTGCAATGCCTGACGCACACCAGGGCTACGGCTTTTCGATAGGAGGCGTTGCAGCATTTGACACCGAAGAAGGGATAATAAGCCCTGGAGGTGTCGGATATGATATCAACTGCGGAGTCAGGCTGCTTAGGACAGACCTCACTTACGAAGACATAATCAAGAAAAGAAAAGAGATACTTGACACATTCTTTCGGGAGATTCCTGCAGGAGTTGGAAGGGACGGCCAGGTAAGGCTTACAAAAGACAAGCTCGGAGAGGTATGCGAAAAAGGCGGCAAGTGGGCTGTAAAAGAAGGATACGGCACCAAAGCAGACCTTGAAAGGACAGAAGAATACGGCACGATGAAAGATGCTGACTTCTCATGCGTCTCAGACAAAGCAGTAAAAAGAGGTCTTCCACAGGTCGGCACACTCGGATCAGGAAACCATTTCCTTGAGATACAAAAGGTAGAGGAGATATATGATGAGGCTTCCGCCAAAGCTTTTGGCATAGGACAAAAAGGCCAGGTGATGGTCATGCTGCACTCAGGATCAAGGGGGCTTGGCCACCAGGTCGCCTCTGATTACATCAAGCTTATGGAAGACAAATACGGGTTTGCCGGCCTTCCTGACAGAGAGCTGATAAATGCGCCGCTGCAGTCAGAGCTGGGCCAATCATACCTTAAGGCAATGAACTGCGGAGTTAACTTCGCATTTGCAAACCGCCAGATGATGGCGCACTGGGTAAGAAGATCATTTGAGAAGGTTTTTGGCAACTCAGACAACATGGACATGGTCTATGATGTCTGCCATAACATAGCAAAGATTGAGACTCATAAAGTTGACGGCGAGAAGATGAAAGTCTGCGTGCATAGGAAAGGAGCTACAAGATCATTTGGGCCTGGCAGGGAAGAGATCCCTGAGATTTACAGAGATATAGGTCAGCCGGTTATAATACCTGGAAGCATGGGAACAGCATCTTACATTCTTAAAGGAACAAAAGAAGCTGAAGAGCTAAGCTTTGGATCTACTGCGCACGGCGCAGGAAGAGTCATGTCAAGGGCAGAAGCGCTTAGCAGGTTCCGCGGAGATCAGGTAAAAGAAGACCTTCTGAAAAAAGGGATAGAAGTGAAAGGAGCAAGCATGAGAGGCATAGCAGAAGAGACATGGCAGGTCTACAAGGACATAGATGAAGTCATAAGGACCTCTGACAAGGTAGGATTAGGAAGGGTTGTTGCGAAAGTAGTGCCTATAGGTGTTGTGAAAGGATAGATTAACTCTAATAAGGGAATATCATAAAATTAGAACCAGGAGTAATGCCTAATCCCCTACCTGAGAAAAAATAGTACCTAAGAAAATTCTCCCCTGCCAAATCTGAAAGAAGTTTAAGATCCATTTCCATTTCTTCAGAATAACGGGGTGAGTTGAAAGGGTCATATTTAACAATGCCTGCAACTCTGATCCCTCTTTTCTTAATACCCCTAACCGTGTCTTCCAAAGTGGCACTTTTAAGGTGCACACAATTATCATTAATTAAATCTGGAATTACTACCCCGCTGATCCATACAGTACCATCTTCATAACATAATAATGTTGGCATAGGACATTTGGAAGGATGAAACCTCCCTTCCAAAATCCCTATCATTTCATGACCACTACCTACCCTAATCAAGTGTTGTTTAATATTTAGAGCACTCCAGGTTCTTGAAAAATAGACTACAGTCACATTACCACCCAATTACATATAATCAAAAATTGATAATATTTAAGCATTACCTATTTTTGATGAGCATACAAAAATCTTCATAATTTACATCAGTCTTCACTGCTGTTCCAAGAAAATGGGTCTCTGAAGCATTCTTTCCGACCGATATTATCTTATCGATCACTTCCTGTTTTTTTGGGTTGGACTTTAGCTTAAGCTTTTTTGCGAGAGTATGAAGGTCGTAGAAGAAAGGGCTGCTTGTCCTGGCCTCTTTTGCTGCAATTGCCAGAAACTTCTCAATATCCTTTATGGAGTTTATCTTCAGCATCTTTTCAGCAAGCTCCTTGTCAAATATATCTCCCATGTACATGGGTCCTGCATGATCCATAGCCCTGCCGCAGCATTGCCCAAAATTATTGTCTGATATCTCAAACCTGCAGCAGACTGTGCAGTAAAGAAGAAACTTATGCTTATCAATAAGGCAATCCGCATGCTCCTTGCTCTTGATGCTCCTGAAAAAGACCCTGAAATAGTGGTCTTTTGAGTATGAGAATACAGGTACTAATGCTCGCTCATACTGCGCTCCGACAAGCTGCACCTTCCTTATCTCTATCCTAAGCCCTGCCTCATGCTTAAGCTCATTTCTCATAGGCCGGGCGTAGTATTTCCTTTCGCATGCCTTAGGATATGTTCCTGACATGCATGCAGTGTCAGTAGCTGTCACAGCAAGGATCCCTCTCCTTGATATCCGTTTTACTGCCGGATCAAGAAAAGGGTTTGGCGTGCCAAATGGGTCGATATCTATATAGTCAAATCCTGTTGATCCTTCCATGAAGATGTTAGCGTCCTTGTTTGCTGTCTCGATCTTTTTGCAGCCATTATCAGATATGTTCTGCCGGATTATCCTAACAGCTGTCTCAGATAGGTCATTTGCATATATCCTTTCCACAATGCCTTCAGAAAGCTCTTTTTCAAACCTTACCGCCCTTATACCTGTTCCTGCAAGAGGCAGCGCGATCTGCATCCCATTTAGGTCCAAAGCGTTAAGTAACACGACTGAAACGTCCCTATTAAGCTTCATCACAGGATTGTAAAATACTGGAAGCTTCTTTGAGACCTTTGATTCTGAAGGGACGTTTATCTGCGCTTTTTCTTCGGTTATTCTCTTAAACATCTATCTTACCTCAGGTCAGACGCTTGAAAGGATGAAAACGGTTATCATCATCACACCAAGGCTCCTAAGCACCCTTGGGAGTATCCCAAATATCACGAAATCGATTATCTTCATCCGAAATATCCCTGAAAACCAGCAGAAAGGAACATAAGGTATGGGCGTTATAGCGCCTATGAGAAGGCTCATCTTCCCATGCTTCTCAAAAAGCTGCTTCCATTTCTGGTACTGCTTGCTGTAAGTCCTCTCCATGCCAGCTTCACCTACATATTTACCCAGGTTGTAGGATATCAGGCTTGCAGCAAATGTTCCTGCAGCAGCCATAAGAAAGCAAAAAAATGGGTTAAGCCCTGCAATTATGCCAAAGACCTGCGGCACGTCAGGTCCTACTGGCTGCACAAGAAGGTCAGCTATCAAAGCGACAACAAGGATAGAAGTATATCCTCCCACCCTTATCAGCCCGATTATCCCGTTCTCTATCCTGCTATAGAACAAAGCGACAGCTAAAGAGCCTACCACCATGACAACAAGCATGGCGATCAGCGCGTAGATTATGACTTTCTTCTTATTATCCATGTCTATAAAAGGAATACGCAGTCGGTTTTATAAATATTGCTAATTTAAGCAAATTCTGTTCTGGGTCAGCATCTGGCTCGGGAGTGTTTCAGAAAATGCTTAATTTAATTTCTCAACTGCTATGTTGTGCGCCTTGATATAGTACTCTACAAGAAGCTTCCAGTCTGCAAGACTTGCAAGGTTTCTTGCCTCTATCTTGTTCTGAATCCTTGTCTTCTTGTCAAGACATGCAAAATAGTAGAAAACGTCAAACAGCTGGTCGACCACCTCATTATCGGGCCTGTTGAGCCTGTCAACGACAAATATCCCCTTGTCATGGTCTGTGTGAAGCTTTGGCTTTATGTACCTTCCAAATCCTGCAAGGTCTGTCGTTACAGCAGCGACACCTAATGCTGCGGCTTCAAGAGGCGTGTATCCCCAAGGCTCATAGTAAGAAGGAAACACTCCGAGGTGACCTGCCATTATTGTCTCGTAATAGTTCGTGTTGAGAAGGCCGTCAGCACCGCTCAGATATATAGGGTAAGATATGACCTTCACCCTGTCTGACTTATCGTTTCTCAGGTTGTACTGCTTAAGCATGTTCATTATAGAATCTGCATCCTCATTGTAAAGCTCGTGCGTGCATATCGGAGGAGTGCCTTCTTTTGTTATCCTAAACACCCTTCTTTTCAGCTCCTCGCTTTGCTCGTTTGTGAGTATGTTTGACTCTTTAAGCTCCTTTTTTGAGATTATAGACTGGAGGAACTTGTTTTTTATGTCATCCATCTCTTCATCGATGTAATCCTTGACATCACCATACAGTATCATGCTCTCGACAAGCTCGTGCCTGGTGCTCCTGATGTTTCCTGGGATGAAGAAAAATGATACCACTGTCTTATTTGAGCCTTCTGACTTAAGCTTTTCATTAAGCTTTGAAAGCGCCTTTATCATCACGTCTATTCCCTTGTTCCTGAGCTCGTATCTTCCGAAGATGAAATATATAAGGGTGTTTTCAAGATCAAAATCGTAATAAGGGAAGAAATACGGAAGAAGAAACTCAAACACCTTGTTCTTGAAGAACTTGTGCTTTATCGATGAGTCCTCAAATGAAGGAAAAGAAGATATGTCAAGACCGTTTAGGACAAGACAGTCAGGCTTTCTTCCAAGGATCTTTTCAGCCTCCATGCCTGTTATCTCAGAGACTGTCGTAAATGCGCCTGCGTTTGCCGCGCATGCTTTTTCTGTCAGGAATTTTGCGCTTATCCCAAACTTCTTCGCTTCTTCCTCAGGATTTATCGATCCTAAGACTGAATAGAGGTCAAGGTTGTTTCCTGCAATTGTCCTTCCAAGCATCGTCGCATGGGTTGTGAACACTGTTCCGACCCTGCATTTTCTCATCGATAGGTATAGGAGGCCTCCTCCTGCCATCCACTCATGGAAATGGCCGACTATCTTAAGCCGGGGGTTATTGATATAATATGCCTCGATGAGCTTTCCTACTGCAGTAGACCAGACCATAGGCTCATCAAAATCATGGTACTGGGTGCCAAGGGAGTCTATCTTAAACGAGTCCCACAGGTCCCTTTTTATGTTATCATTCTGGGAAGCGAACCTGCTATAATCAACAAGCACAACCTTAGGGTTGCCTTCAGTAAGCCACCTTCCGAAATGGCAGTATATGCCTTCTTTCCTTAAAGCCTCAAATATCTTTGAGAATTCAGGAGGGGCTATGTCTTCCCGAAAATCTTTTGCCTTATGAGGAAAGTAAGGGCCTACAAGAAAATAGTTCTCTCCGTAGAACCTTTGCATGTTTGCTATCTTGGACTTGACGACAGTGTATATCCCTCCGACCTTATTGCATACCTCCCAGGATACCTCAAACACTGCATTAGCACTGACGTTTATCATGTTTTACCCCTTTTTTTTCTGATAGAATGGAATTTAGGAATAATTCTAAAATCCACCCTGCTGCATGTCCTTTCAAGAGCTAAGTATAAATAATTTGTTATACTACTAAAGAAAAGTATCACCAACATGGTTGGTGGACTCAAAAGTTCGTATCCAGTAATCTGGTTTTAAAATCACAAACTTTTGAGTAATAATAGTAGGTCTTTTAAATAGGGTCCAAATCCCGAATTGAATGCTTGAAACAAATGTTGAATCATTATGTGATCCTATGAGAGTATGCCTTGAGGTGTTTAGAGAGCCTGAAGTAGCTAAACTTATGACCCCTCTATTCTCATACCATAGGTCTAGTTATGAACACTCTGTATGTGTCGCTTCAAGGATAGCACAAGCTTTTTATCCTTTCTTGTCTTATGACAAGCTTAAGCTTGCAGTCCGCGCAGCATTTCTTCATGATATAGGTAAAGAAGATATTCCAAAGCAGATCCTTGACAAACCTGCCCCTCTTTCAAACATAGAATCGTTAGAAATACAACAACACCCAAGAAGAGGGTTTGATATGATAAGAGAAGCAGGCCTAGAAGAAGCTGCAAAGATAATAATAGGTCATCATGAGATAGGTAATGGGAATGGACATTATCCCAGGAAACATGCTAGAATAGAACCTTCAGATGAAGGCAGGTACATACATCTTATAACAACCATGCTGGCAATAGCAGACCAGTTTGATGCAGCAAGACAGAATAGAGCTTATAAGGGGGTAGAAGAAAGAGAGATGATTGCGCAGGGGTTAAGAGCAATAATACCCCTTAAACATCATTTCCTCATAAAAGCAGTATATGGCTCAAGCCTGACTAGCCCTATAAACGGAAGTCCTGATCCTGCTATCAGATACATGCTTTCTGGCCCAAGCGTTAACTAAAACAGTTCAGTCATCAACAAATATAAGGCTGTCTGGCCAGCTCTCTATGATCTTTCCGTCTTTTTGGTTTGATTCCGGGAGGTAATTATGAAAAAGGGAAAGGGGGGATGATATCCTTATCGATTTTGTCTGCTCAATAGAATCCTGCCCCACTACTGATTTCATGTAGGGTATTATCTCTGCATTGAATATCTCTATTATGTCTGATTCCAGCCTTGACTCTATTATCATCATGACGCAAAGCTTTCCATGGTGCTCACCTATGAAAGAAAATGACACATGCTTCAGGAAAAGAGCAAATTTTTGGGGCCTTTCCTTCCTTGTCTTTTGCAGGAACTGCTCTCTTGTTATCCCTGCCTTAAATGTAAGAAGGTACATATGCGCAGCACCAAACGTTCCTGTCCCGTTTGAAGATGTGTTAAAAAAGGTGTAATAGTTAAGGAGCCCTGTGTTTTCCAGAAGCTTCCTTTTGCGGTTCACAGTATTAACAGGTATCTTGGTCTTCTTTGCAAGCTGGTTGTCTGTAATCCTGGGATTTTTGATAAGCTCTGTTATTATCTTTTTTTGCTGAGCATCAAGTTCTTCAAGTTTTTCAGATTTGTTCATTTCTCAAAAGTACCTTTTTTTTGTTATATCCTTACTAAACTATTAAGATAATTAGTATAAATATTTTTTGGATTTTTAATGAATCGCATACGTAAATTTCCCCATTAAGAACCCCGTACAAAAAAATGAGTCAGTTTTCGACCAAGATTATCCCACAATAAAAGAAAGATTTATATATTATTATATTTGGAATAAGAAGAAGTAGGTCAATTTGCATTAGTTGGATGAGTGATAAAGCTAGATTGGGGTAGGGTTCAATTTAGTATAGTTACTAGAAAGGGGTTTGATCAAAAGATGGTGATAAGACAGTGAAAGTCCTTATGTTTGGTTGGGAATTTCCGCCATTTGCAAGCGGAGGGCTTGGGACAGCCTGCCACGGTCTTACAAAAGGGCTTGTAAATCAGGGTGCAGAAGTAACTTTTGTTATACCCAAAACTTCAAAAGAGATAGGCCCCACTCACGTCAATCTTATATGCGCAGACAAGTTCGGCAAAGGGATAAAGCTGAAATTTGTCGATTCTTTGCTTGTGCCTTATATCGACAGTTCACAATATGAAGAAAGGTACAAGGACCTTGTGATATCACCAGGCCAAAACAATTCTGATTCCATATACGGAAAAGACCTTTTTGCTGAAGTATTCCGTTATTCTGAAAAAGCGAAGCTTATCGCGATGAATGAAGACTTTGATGTTATCCACTGCCATGACTGGATGACCTACAAAGCAGGTATCAAGGCAAAACAGGTATCAAAAAAGCCGCTTGTAGTCCACATACATGCGACAGAATTTGACAGGACCGGAGGAAACCCCAACCAGTATGTCTATAACATCGAAAGAGAGGGGTTCCATGAAGCTGACAGGATACTTGCAGTAAGCGAGTTTACAAGGCAAAAAGTGATAAACCACTATGGGATACATCCAAACAAGGTTGAGGTCGTGCATAACGCTGTGGAATTCAACGAAGACTCATTTAAAGACGAACATTTTGAGATAAAGAAACATGACAAGATCGTCCTTTTCCTGGGAAGGATAACGCTTCAGAAAGGCCCGGAATATTTCGTTTACGCAGCAAGGATGGTCGCAGACCATGATCCCAACGTGAAGTTCGTCGTCGCAGGAACTGGTGACATGGAAAGGTTCATGATAGAAAAAGCGACAGAGATGGGCCTTGCAGACAAGTTCATCTTCACAGGATTTCTCAAAGGCAAAGAGATAGACAGGATATACAAGATGGCAGACGTATACGTGATGCCTTCTGTTTCAGAGCCTTTTGGGATAACCCCTCTTGAGGCAATGCGAAACAACACGCCAGTCATAATATCCAAGCAGTCAGGAGTATCAGAGGTCATAAACCACTGCCTGAAGGTGGATTTCTGGGACATACACAGGATGGCGGAGCAGATCATTTCAGTCATAAAATACAACGAGCTAAGCGACTCACTTAAGGAGAACGGATATTTTGAGGTAAACAAGTTCAACTGGGATGAGCCTGCAAGAAAATGCATAAATGCGTATCATAGCGTGATAGGGGGGGTAGTATAATGGTCAGCATATGCTTCTATTTTCAGGTGCACCAGCCTTACAGGCTGAAAAGATACTCTGTATTTGACATAGGGAAAAATGATGAATATTTTGACCATGACAAGAACAGGGAAGTGATGCAGAAGGTAGCGAAAAAATGCTACCTTCCTACAAACAGGCTTATGCTTGAGCTCATAAATAAATACAAAGGGAAGTTCAGGATAAGCTATAGCATATCAGGGATATGCCTTGACCAGTTTGAAGAGTACGCACCGGAAGTGCTGGAATCATTTAAGGAGCTTGCAAAGACAGGATGCGTAGAGTTCCTTTCAGAGACCTATTACCATTCACTCTCATTCTTGTATTCTAAGAAGGAGTTTAAAGAGCAGATTGACCTACACAAGAAAAAAATAAAAAAGCTCTTTGGAGTGACTCCCAAAGTTTTTAGGAACACCGAGCTCATTTACAACAATGAGCTCGCTAATTTTATAGAAGGCTTGGGCTACAAAGGCATAATCTGCGAAGGGGTTGACCACATCCTTGGATGGAGGTCACCTAATTTCGTCTATAGCCCAAAGACGACGTCAAAGATAAAGCTGCTTATGAAAAACTACAAACTGTCAGACGACGTAGCATTCAGGTTTTCCAACAGGGGATGGGAAGAATGGCCGCTTACCGTAGAGAAGTATTGCCAGTGGATAAACGCGAACAACGGCAACGGATATGTCATAAACCTGTTCATGGACTATGAGACGTTCGGCGAGCACCAGTGGGAAGACACAGGGATATTTGAGTTCATGAGGCACCTTCCAGAAGAGCACCTCAGGCACCCTGACAACGACTTTAAGACAGTAAGCGAGGCAATCGATGCTTATCCAGTATCAGATGAGGTTGACATACACCTTCCTATATCCTGGGCTGATATCGAAAGGGACCTTTCAGCATGGCTTGGTAACAAGATGCAGCACTCATCTATCAACAGGCTGTATATGCTTGAGACTGACGTGAAGTCAACAAAGGACCAAAGGATGATAGACAACTGGAGAAAGATGACAACTTCAGACCATTTCTACTATATGTGCACGAAATGGTTCAATGATGGGGATGTGCATAAGTACTTCAACCCGTATGACAGCCCTTACGATTCATTCATAGCTTTCATGAACGCCCTTAATGACATAGTCATAAGGCTAAAGACAGCAAAGGAATGTGAAAACACGGTCGCCAGCCAGAGCAAGAGCGCGGCTGTGCAGTACTAAAACTGGATTTTAGATCAGAAAAAGAGAGGTAATGCGAAAATGGCAAAAAAGGAGAGAGACCCTTCAAAGAAACCTGCCAAAAAGCGGGCTCCAAAAAAAGCACCTGCAGCAAATAAAGAGGATAACGTAGAAAAGATCCTTCTCAAAGCACCTTACGAAGCGCACTTCATACTTCTTGACGGCAGAAGGATAGACAGCGTAAGAAATCTTGTTGCTGCTCTCGAAGACATGCATGAAGACATATTCAGCCACCACGTGAACTCAGAAAGGAACGACTTCGCGAACTGGATACATGACATCTTTGAGGACAAGACACTTTCAGAAGAGCTCAAGAAGATGAAAGGCAAGGTGGACACAGAGCTTGCGCTTCTAAGAAGGCTGGTCCAGAAGATGGAGCAGAAGATAGAAAAAAAGCTTAAATAATATTTTATTTTTTAATTGATTTATGGATGGAATAATAGTAATCCTTGGTTCGCCGAATGATGATGAAGGGAATCTTTCTGATATTTCTTTAGGCAGGTTAAGGGAAGGGATTGAGCAATACAAAAAACATCAAGGATACAAGATATTATGCACAGGAGGATTTGGCGAGCATTTTAACAGGACTAAAACCCCTCATGCAAAATATGCACTAAATTATCTCATAAGCCAAAAAATACCTGAGACAGACCTATTGGAAATTGCATTAAGCTATGATACTGTCGATGATGCTTATAAGGCGAAGCTTATCATAGAAAAAAACAAGGTCAGAAAGCTTGTTATAGTCTCTTCAGATTTTCATATGGGGCGGGTAAGACATATCTTTGAAAGAATTTTAGAGGGATATGAACTTAAATTTGAAGCAGCTAATACTTGTTTTCCTGAAGGCCTGAAAAAAGAACTTATCTCCCATGAAGAAAGAGAGATGCGAAAACTTGAGATTGAAGGCATCCCTAAAGAGAAGTAGGGCTAGGCTGCGACATTTGGTTAAATATTAATATCAAATAGTATTTGTAGGTATCATGCAAAGCCATGCGGACAGGATACAGGAAGCAGTGTCAAGAAACGAGTCAGTCGTTATCGCTGCAAGATGCAAGGTCAGGTACAGCGGCAGAGCTGAAAGCTTTCTTCCATTAGGGGACAGGATAATCCTGATCAAGGCTGACAACACGCTTATCGTGCATCAGCCTGAAGGGAACAATCCCATAAACTACATGAAGCCTAGATCAAGCTTTGACATACACTGCGAAGACCAGAAGCTTTTCCTCAACGCAAAAAACAGCCCTCTAAAGGAGTTCCTCGACATTGAGATATCAAGGGTGCATTTCCTTAACTCTCACGCCCTTGAAGACGGCCATTCGATAATCCTTAACGGAACTGAGAAAGACATGTCAGACATGCTCTTTGACAATCCTGAACTGATAGAAAAAGGATTTAAGCCCCTTTCAAGGGAAGAACACACCAAATACGGGTTCATAGACCTCTTCGGCTATGACAAGAACAAGATATTGACTGTCATCGAATGCAAAAGGTTCACAGCAGACCTAAAAGCAGTAGACCAGCTAAGGCGATACGTGGAAAAGGTCAAGAAGTCAAAAGGGCTAAAAGAGATAAGGGGGATAATAGCAGCACCAGGGATATCAGCAAACGCAGAAAAGATGCTAAAAGACTGGGGATTCTCATATGTCTGCGTCAACCCCCCAAAATACCTTGAAAGGCATGACAAGAACCAGAGCAAGCTGGACTGGTTTGAGAGAAGGTAAGGGTATAGAAATAAGTTAGTAATTGAAAAAAATAACAAAAATTGGCTAATTACTAATTTATTAGCTCGCCTATCTCCGACCTGAAGGTCGGAGTTTTACGGCTCGCTAATCTTGTTAGCCAATTTTTGGAATGAAAATCTGTCACAGGCGGGCCTCTTCGGGCTAAAGCCCGAAGTTTCTGTCGCTCGCTTCGCGAGCGAGCCCGCCTGTGTCTAGTCTTCGTTGGCTTTGGGGTATGCGAGTTGCGTGATGTAT
>JBJKQO010000044.1:0-51749 GCA_046705145.1 Candidatus Woesearchaeota archaeon | reverse complement strand
AACCCCGACATTCATGTCGAAATTTTCTATCCCAAAAATTGGCTAACAAGATTAGCGAGCCGTAAAACTCCGACCTTTAGGTCGGAGTTAGGCGAGCTAATATTAGTAATTAGCCAATTTTTGTTATCTATATTATCTCCTTCCTGTGGTTTGTAAACCCATTCAACTCCAACAGGCTGCTCAAAAATGACATCAATACTCTCTGCTAACTCCGCGCCAGATATAGGGCGCCCATCATCTCTTGTTCTTGTATACACTAAACTGACTGAAACCCCACCCGGGAAAAAAAGCGAGTGTACAGCAAATTCATCAAACGGATCTTGTAATTCATCTTCAGGATAAACCCATCTAACCTCTGCTTGGGCGGGAATAGGGATAGTGTCTATTTTTTCTCTTAGTTCTTCAAGCTTTTCTTCTAGAGTTATTCCTTCAAGTTTTTCCGTAGCTTCATTTAATTCTTTTAAAAAGAGAGTATATCCACATATAAACTCTATTAAACTTTCTTCTAAACTACTCATATTATGCAAGGTTATTTATTAATATTTAAATCTAACCACCAAAGAAAAAAATAAAAAAATAAAATTACTTCTTCTTTTTGCTCTTCTTCACAAGCACGACTATGAGCACAGGCAGGCCGACAAGCACGAGAAGCAGAAGGACAATACCTCCAATCATGTACTTCATGAAAGGATTGCCCTGCTTGCCGCAGTCAGCCTCGCAGGTATATGAGTCTTCCCTTCCGTCGCATGCTCCGTTGCCGCAGGTGCAGTCAGTGTCCTTTTCAGGCCTTCCCTGCGCCTGGCAGTCAGGATCGCATCTCGCGTCAAAGATCTCATCACAGAACTCATCACTTCCTCCTGAAGGGCAGTCAGCTGCGCATGAAAGGAAATTCTCCCCTCTCTCTGCCTGACACACGCCGTTATTGTTGCACATCACAAGATCAGACGTGAAAAGTATGTTCCCTGCCTTGGCGATCCTAAATGATGCAGCATCGTCAAGATAAGGGATGCTAAGAAGCACCCTTGCGCTTTGCAGGCTTACTGATTCCAAACCTGTCAGTTCTCCCTCATGCCCGGGCATGGCGTCAGGGCTTGCGGCAAAAGAGACATCAAACCTTGTCGTGTATATGACGCTTCCCTGGCCTGAAAGCACCTCAAGAGAGTATTCTCCGGTCTCTGAAGCGACAGGGATCTCGCTCTCATACATCCTAAGAGAGACAAGCTCAACACTTCCTCCGGAACCCATGTTAACCTCAATACTTATGACCTTCCCGCTTTCTGCAAGCACAACAGCCGAAAAAAGAAGGACCATCACAACAGTAATCATCTTGTCAGCTTTCACTTTTATCACCCCGAGTACCCTTTCAACAGGTTCTTGATATAGGCATCTGCTGCAGGCCCGAAATGGTTCCTAGGATGCATGTAGCCCATTATGTCAGAGTTCTTATTTTGGTCCTGGCAGTCTTTTGCATTAATGCCTTGGCATGCCCCCCCTTCATTTCCTGCAGAATTGACATGGTACAACCCAAGAGAATGACCTACCTCGTGCACGACAGAAGTGACGCAGTAGCACCCTCCGCCCTGGCAAAGCCTGCTTCTTACAACATCTGTCTGAGAAGGAATGCCTCCTGCGCATCCGCATACAGGGATAGCCTCTCCCTGCCAGTATGTCACGACATCATTCTTGTTTATGCCCACAATCTTGTCTGCGACAGAGCTAAGCCCTGCTTTTCTTGCGCACTCAAGAGCCTTTGTCTGGCAGTCTGTGCAGCCATCTTTGCACGTGAAGCTTGGGCACACTGCAGGATCGACATAATGGACCCTTATCCTGTCTGCAGGAAGGTAATCTGCCATGATGTCAAGCTCAGGAACAGCCTTGTCCAAAAAGTCTGCCTTGTCCCCGCTTCCATAATTCAGAGGCACTACCACCACAGTGAAAGCCAGCTTGCATCCCTGCATCGTGCAGACCTCGTTGTCACGGCAGCTCTGGTCGCTTCCGCAAGGAGCTATCCTGTAGACCTTTATCTTTCCTTTAATCAGCGCGTTTGCGACAGCACCTGCAGGATTGCCTGAATTTGCTATCTCGACTATTGTTGCATAGTCTGTGTCAGCCATCCTTGTAGGATTAGTAGGCGTGGTCGTAGTTATCTTTGATACCTTTCCTCCTTTCAGGTACACGCCAAGGTTACTGCTTCCTATCCTCACATGGTAGGTCTCGTCTGTTCCGAAGAAACTCTTCAGCTGGGAAGGGACCTGTTCCATGACATTGTTGAGCTTTCCTCCAAGGCTGTTAAGCTCCTGCTGGTTGCTTAGCTTGCTCTTCAGTTCCTGCTCTGTAAGACCGTAAGCGCTTGCAGCGCTAAGAACCAAAGAAAAAAGCATGATTCCAAATACCCATCTTATTTTCATCAAATACACCCCACTACTTAATAGGGTATTTTTTTCTTAAAAACTATATAAACCTGTTGATTTTAAAAAGAATTTTTAGTAAAAATTATGTGATCCAAACATATCCATTTATGGCTGGCTTATGAGACCTCAATCACATCTCTTCGCTTTCTTGTCACCCAACATGATACTTTTTGTCATGCATACCATCCATCTCCAATGTAGTATCAAGTGTACCAGGACAAGCAGTATCATCATCACGCCGGACCATTCATGGAGAGTAGACCATGCAGATTTTGTGACACCTAAAAACTCCTGGGCCCCCCCTTGCCTTATCCCTCTTGGAAGAAAGATGGATATCACAATCCCTGTTATAGCTGAAACGAAAAAAGAAATACCCATAAGGATGTCAACCAAATAATTAGCTTTTGTCTGGTTCATCATTAACAACCTCCTTTATTTGAAAAAAAGGTAGGCAGGCATCCCAAGGTGGACATTTACACAAAACACAAGTTGACCCGCCGCTTTCCTCAGCCCCGCTACCCTTTAAGCACCGATGTGATCAGTTAGTGCTGCTCTGTTCCCAGCCTGACACGGTTCCCAAAAACACAGGTCCAAAAGGACAAGGCGTCAACGTAGAGCGACGGACTCATGCCTCATGCACCTGCCGCCCTCAGGCATTCAGCTCCACCATAAAGCCCGTTTGTGGTGATAGGTTAGGGCTAACAACCCAGCCTAGCCTGCCCGAATATAAGAATGGAACTTTCTTTTTAAATGTTTCTTGAATTATTGTTTTTCCTGACAAGAGGGCCGCAGAACCCGTGGGCGTATTCACCATACCCTTTTCCAAACGCCCAGTTCCAGATGTCAAGGGTGATGGTCTTTTTGTCATCAACCCTCACCTTCATGTACTGGTGAGGGGAGATGTACCAGATCATCGTCCATCTGAACTCGATATCCTTATCAGTGAAGAAACCGCTTTTGACAAGAAGGACCCTCATGATATAGTTCATGCCTGTGCACTGGACATACTTTGCCCTGTTCCACAGCCAATCAAGATCTTTCCTGAAAAGGTTAGGCAGCGCAACATAAGTCATCATCCTGTATCCGATATACCTTTTTGTCATGATATCATAGGCTTTCCTGAGGCAGGCCTCTTTGCTTTTTGACCTCTTGAGCTTATCTATTTCATGCTGCATCCCTCCAGGAATCCTATCCGGGATATTCCTCCGGTAAAGTATGTCAAACACCATTACTTTCTTTTAATCCCTCTGGCTAATAAATCTTACGGAATAATCTATATTTTTCATATTCTAATAATCCTTAAATAGGATGAAATATTCCTGCAAAGGCAGGAACACTAAAGAAAGAAGAGAATTAAGTGAAAGGATAAGAGGGTGTAGTGAAGGAATAGCAATAGATATCCTCAACTATATAGAACAGAAAGGGATTACTTTTCAGGATATTTCAAAAGGGGCGCATAGTTATGCAGGCTTTTCCTCTCCAGCCGGATTAATTAATTTTTTACATAGTTTTAAACAAAGTCAGTCCATACTTGGCACAACAGGAACCCCTAAGAGCATTGATACTGCTCTTACCAGGATGGCAGTAGTAATGAAATATGTGGGGATAGATGTAGACAATCCTTTAGTAGCAAGGATCATAGATTGTTATAGTCCTTTTGAAGAAATATACGCAAGAGCCCCCCCTGTATATCATACAGATTCCATTGTCAGAGCCTAAATCCCATTTAGGTCGAGCCTTCTTATAAGAAACCTTTATAAAACCGGTTTGATTCCTCTGTCACTGCGGCCGCAACTATCATTTTGCGGAGGTGGCCAAGCGGCTAAGGCGAGTGCCTGCAGATTGCTCTGATGAGGCTGTCACAGCCGATGAAAAGCTGAGAGCACTAGATCGGGGGTTCAAGTCCCTCCCTCCGCTCTTTTTATTTTATTTTTTTTTGTTATTTTATATGTTTTAAAGGCAAAACTTAAATACTTCTTTTTGCAGATTATTTAGGATGATACAGATAGCAAAAAACCGTTACCTGGACGCGTTCCTTAAGCTGTTGCTTGTCTCAGCATTCATACACCTGGCTATCCTGATAGTATACGCTTTCGTAAGCCATGACCTGGCATACCTTAACTATTTCAGGATAATCTCACTTGACCTTTTCTTTCCAAGAGTGAGATCTTTTGGTTCGACTAACGTGATAGTGCTTCTTGCTACCTTAGGGTTCTATCTTGCGATATTCTTCCTTTTCACGAAAAGGAAAAAATGAATATGAACCTGTTTTTTGTTGAGGACCATTCGCAGAAAAAGTGTTTAGTATTGATGTCTTAAATTTAAAAGCAAAGGCCTTAAGTCAGAAATGTCAGTTGCTACCACATCTACACTATCCAGTATCTGTTGAGTGTACATAAGAGGGATTACTCCATTTCCTCCAGAGGATAAAACCAACATATTCTCCTTGCCTTCAAACAATTTTCCACACCTCACAATATCTGAAACAAGAGCCCCCAGATCTTTAGGAGTTACTCGAAGCATAGTGATAAAACCCATCTTGTGTGCAAGGTAGAGATCTTTGCGAGGGTTGTCTCCCCCATATAACACCTGTGATGGATCTTCAATCTGAGGTAAGGATACACTTTTGGAATGCTCATCTGTGTTTATGTTTACTTCCTGAAACTGTTCCCACATCCTCTTATTTGCAGACCTCCACATCGAAAAACAGGCAGGTTTTCTTACACCTCTTTCTCTTCCATACTTATCAGTATCAGCTATTATCTTGCTGAAATATTCTGCAATATCAAGATGCTCAAGAATTTTCCTTGAATAAAAAGGAGGAGAGGTACTCATGAGGAGGATAGGAAGAAAACTTGAAACATCCCTAAAAAAGCCGACCATCCTTTCATCTTTTTTTATGCCATATCCCTCAAGATCGCTCAACAGCCTTGCTTTGAACCCATTTTCCGGGTCGCTATGCGCCTTATAAAACGCTTCATTAAAATATTTTACCAGTTCGGATTGAGGCACCCCGCTGATCACTGCTGACTTGATCAGAAGACTTATCAGGTCAAACCCATCCCCATAAGGAAGAAACCTTAATTTTTCAGGGGTAGAAGGGAGAGAAGGGCATACGTTTACCTGCCTATTCTTATAAATCTTAGGGATCTTGTTATCCTTGATAAGCTTCTCACCTTTTTTTACTTCGATAACCTTCCCCTCGCTGTCAACAAGAACAGCGTAGCCCAATTCAGTATCAAGAAACCAGCTGATTGCGGAAGGCTGATTGATCATACCAAGCGAGTCATATCCTTTGAGATATTTTTGTATGTTTTCCGGTAAAAATGAGCATACATTTTCCCATATAAGTTGGTATATCCTTTTATCATGAAGTTGAGTTATGGTACCGTCAAGATCAAAGCAAACCGCTCTTAGGTTTACATCCCCCCCTAATATCTCTGGATTTAGGATATAGACCTGTCCAGAGCCATTGCCTGATGAAGGTGTTAATATCTTTCTTCCCATGCTTTCAAAGATTGCATCGTTTAGCTTTCTTTTATAAACAATTAGATGGAAAAAAACTTATTTTTGGATATAACCTTTAGAAAATATTCACAGACCTGTATGACAGGCCAAAGACCAGATCTTTCCTTATCCTTCTTCCTAAAAACCAAAATTTATAAAGCGACACGCCCTTCTAAAGATTATGAAGCCAGTAAAGAAGATACTCGTAAAAAAGGAGAAGAAAAAGTACTTTGATGACCTAAAAAAAGAGATAACCCTCACAGAGCAGAGGATATACTATGTCGACAGCACTGACAGGGACTACCATACTGAATTCGGCTCTATAAAGAAATCGGACCTTGCTAAGCCTGACGGATCGGTCCTCAAGTCAAACAAGTCATCAGAGTTCGTCATATTCTCCCCCTCATTCATAGACCTATACAAGAGGATATCACGCGGAGCCCAGACAGTGCCTCTAAAAGACATAGGGCTGATAATTGCAGAGACAGGGCTTAACAGGGAAAGCACAGTGCTTGATTCCGGAGCAGGGTCAGGAGCGCTTTCATGCGCGCTTGCAAACATAGCGAAGAAAGTGACAACATACGAGATAAGGGAGGATTTTTTTGAGATCGTTAAATCAAACATAGACTTTCTTGGACTTACAAACATAGAGCTGAAGATGGGAAGCATATACGAAGCAGACCATATCCCTGAAAAAAATGTTGACCTGATGACACTTGACGTCCCAGAGCCGTGGCTTGCAATAAAGACAGCTGAAAACGCAGTAAAGCCAGGAGGATTTCTTGTCGCTTACAGCCCGTCAGTGCCGCAGGTGATGGACTTTTCCGAGAAACTAAGGGAAAGCGAGAAGTTCATAATCCTGAAGACAGTCGAGGTCATGGAGCGCGAGTGGGAGATAGACAAGAGAAAAGTGAGACCCATATCAAAATCAACAATACACTCAGGATTTATGACCTTCGCAAGGAAGATATCATGATCAGAAACACAGCAAAAGTGCAGGCTGATTCTTGACAAGCAATATTTGAAACATGATGTTTGTGCTGGGTTTAGAGCGCTATTTGCTCCTGCCCCAGAAAACTATATAAACAAAGACGCATTTTTGCACCAAATATCAAAAGGGGTTCTATATCAATTAAGCAGGAGGATATGATGAGGGAAGAGTCAGAGAAAGATCCAACTTTAGTGCCAGGAGTTTTTATGGGAGGGGAGACCTGGGGAGGATGGATAATTTGTGAGAGTACTCCTCTTTATATAGACTCTAATGTGGCACGTTTATATCTTCCTATGCAGCCAGTTTTGATTCAACAGGGATTGAATAAACCAGTTTTGGTAGGAGTAGACCAATCAAGAGTGCCTAACTTCGGAGAGTCCCTTGAAGGGATAGTCGCAAAAGAAGCTGTTAGAGGTGATATAGGCGTGGTTATACATCCTGAAACCCTGATACAATTTTGGTATTTAAGACCCGAAGATGAAGACCCCTCTCTTACACCTGGACGCGTAGTCACTTTTAGGCCAGACATAATCGATGGAAGGTTGATGGCTGCAGATCTGACTTCCGGAGAAGAGATAAGGGAATTAAGATTAAGAGGGTACTGGAATGAAGATCCTAGCAAAACCAGGAGAGGGAGGTTCTCATTAGGGGATGTCCCTTTTATTTGTGATGGGATCCTCCAATTTTTTGTTTTCCATCAGGATACAGAGATTATTCCTATGGGTGGGCAGCCTTTGCTTGCGACCGTAAATTTTCGTAGAGAGACAGCCAAAAATCTGGTTTTTGATTCAGATAGGATACCCAAGGAGCCTGTACTAGGGCAGTATAGTTTCTTAAATTATCTACACCTAATAACACCTTTAACTTTTTTAGGAGTGAGAGAAAAAGATATGACAGTGAGAGTTCTTGATAAAGGCAAAGAAGAACTAAATGTTAATCAATGGGTGTATTACACCCCTAAACTTTCCCCGGAGGGGATAATCGCAACAGAAATCATTCCTGTGATCGGTGACAAGATAGGTATAATCAGGCAGACACCTATCCAGGACACAAGGGTAGGAAAAATTGAAGTAGACGGAAGACTATATCCTTTAGAAGCATCTGCCCTCACAAATGATGTTTATCAAAATAAATTTCACTACAAAGAAGGGATGGAAGTAAAACTGAGTCTTGTTAAGACTGTACAAGGAGATGATTTTGTCTGTAATGTTTCACCAAACTCCTCTTTAGATAGTCTTTTGTTCTTTGGCATTGCAATCGATGATATTTTTGGATCCAGGATATATGATGTTCAAGATGGGATAGAATACTATCTCTCTGGAGAAAAACTTCCTGATGGGACTCTTATCTCTTTTGCTTTAAAAAAAAAGAATTCAGGATATAAACCTATCAATGTTACCCAGATCAAAGATTCCCAACTCCCTGAAGGATTAAGGGAAGATGCTGAAGCACAAAAAAAGAAATTAATAAAAAAATATAACCTTTCAGATATTGTTGTGGATGAAGGTGGATATTGGACTGCAGTAGTTAATTCTCAACCTATAGAAAATGGAATGGGCAGATCTACAAACACAACCCCACCAAAAACAAATTTTACTGCAAAAGCTGTAGTCCAGTTAGTCCCTAAAGAAGGGGGAGTGGGGACAGTACAGGAATCTCCCGAAGGAGAACTCTATGTGGGGTTAGTAGATGGATCGGAGTTACCTCTCCCAGAAGGTGATAAAAGGTTTTATCGGGGAGGGCTTGTTAAGTGTACCCCACTAGATGAAAGTTATAGAGTTGTACCTGTCCAATTATCAGCAACCAGGCCGAAACCTAGACCAAGATAACATTATATACATACTTTGCGATGTAGTTCTCAAGGACTATGCTGTCCTGGACAGCGCTTATCCTCCGGTCTATCGTGAAGAGGGTGTTTGGCTCAAACTCCCCTACCACCCTCATGGTCGTGTTTATGTTTGCGACAAAATCATTTGAAGGATAGAACCTTGATGCAGTGTTTATCGACAGGAACAGTATGAAAAGCTTCTCACCAAGCCGCTTTTTCAGCTCCTTTTGCAGATAGAACATGAAATTGTTATAGTCATAAGGTGAGTGTATCTCTATTATCCCCCTTATTGGGGGAGTGCCCTTGCCTGCGATTATCGAAACGCAGTCTATTATGCTGAACTTTGAAACATCTATCTCATCCTCCACGCTGAAGAACACGTCAAGGATCTCGTAATCGAAAGACACTATGACTCCCTGGTACCCGTTTTTCACGAGCGAGACTATAAGCTTCTTGACAAGAGGATAATAAAAGTTTGAATCAAGATTGAGAAGCATCCGGTCATTTGGCCCTACCTTTTTCGCGATAGAATCGATCTTTTTTTCCTTCTCATCAAGAATAGGGTTCATATCATTGACCATAGAACGGGATAATATAAATGTTGTGGAGGATTGAGGGCATTGTTGAAATTCTCAGCTTCGCTTCGGGTAGCATCAGGCTCGCTTGTGATTATAATACATTCTAGGCTGATATCGCCAAGCAGAGTATCGCAAAATAAGGTGTTGCGGACTTAAAATCAAAGATTTTAAGCTTGGCGGACTCATACTCAAAGCTTCGCTTTTCGTAAAAGCAAACACACAATAAATATCTAATTGTGTGTGTTTGCTATGCGAACAAGTTCACAAGCTTCCCCGTAAGTATCGCCAATAATGATTGGCGGACTTTGAAAAGTTGCACTTTTCAAAGGGACTTCCCCCACGTCAGCCTGAATACTAAATCAAAAAGAAGCTCGCAAATTGATGCTACCTCCAATTTCAACAATGCATGTGCCTTAACTATAATAGAACTTCCCCGCATCCTTCTGCTCGCGGTCCTTGACAGATCCCAGCTTGTTGACCCTTGGCCTGTTGGACTCTGCATCTCTCCTCAACGTTATGTTAAGCCCTGTAAGGAACCTGTTCATGCCTTTTTCCATCTCAAAAGGCCCCCTTGCATTTCCGCTTTTTGAAGGTACGCCGTCAAACACCATAAGCGTGTCAGAGACATAATCTATGAAAAGAAGGTCGTGGTCGACGACAAGCGCAGTCTTTTCCTGGACAGTCATAAGATCCTTTAGCATCTTTGACACAGTCAGCCTCTGCTCCACATCAAGATATGCTGAAGGCTCGTCAAGAAGGTAAAGGTCAGCTTTCTTTGAAAGGCAAAGCGCGATAGACACCCTCTGAAGCTCTCCTCCCGAAAGGTCGCAGAGACGTTTCGTCAAAAGCTTCTCGATCTCAAGAGGCGCGATTACCTGCGTCTTGTACTTTTCTATCGCCTCAGAAAGCACGGCCATCACTATCTCCTCAGAGTCTGCCTCGAGGTACTGCGGCTTGTAGCTCACCTTGATCTTCGAGTCGATCTCCCCTCTGTCAGGAGTCTCAACCCCTGCAAGCAGCTTGACAAAAGAGGTTTTTCCTATTCCGTTCTCTCCGACTATCCCAGATACTACGCCGCGCTTAAGCGAGCCCTTCTCCGATGATAAGCAAAACTTTCCAAGCCTCTTATGGATATCCTCCCATGATGTAAGGTCGATGTTTCCAGTCTCCTCAAGAGGGGGCTTTGCATAAAACTTGATCTCAGTACCCCTAAACCTCATATTCTCCTCTTTCAGGTATCCTGAAAGATATACATTGATCCCTGCTTTTGTTGTCTTTGGCTGTGAAGCGATACCATAGCAAGCCTCCTTACCATACATCATGTGGACGAGATCAGTCATGTAATCAAGTATTATCAGGTCGTGCTCAACGACAAGCACAGCAGTCTCTTCATCAGCAAGAGACCTTATGAACTGCGAGACCTTAACCCTTTGCTTTATGTCAAGATATGATGTCGGCTCATCAAACACGTAGATGTTTGCCTTTTTTAAGACTGCTGCGGCAATCGCCACCCTCTGAAGCTCTCCTCCTGACACCTTTGTTATGTCATTGTCGAATATGCCTGATATCCCAAGCTTTTTTGACACTTCATCAAGCTGACCCTTCTCATCAACTTTTCTTAGAAGCTCACCTACTGTTCCGCTCTGCGTCTTGGCAATAAGCTCTACCTGCTGCAGCTTGTAGCTTACCTTTATATTCCCATCTTTTAGCTTCTCAAAATAGTTATGCGCTTCAGTGCCCTTGAAATATTCTATTATCTCGTCGTATCCTGCATCAGTCCCGACCTTGCCGAGATTAGGCTTGAGAAGCCCTGAGATGATCTTTAGCGCAGTCGACTTTCCTATGCCGTTCCTTCCTACAACCCCGACGACCTTCCCAAATATTGGGATAGGCAGGTTGTAAAGCCGAAAGCCGTTCTTGCCGTACTGATGTATAGGATCCTTTTTTAGCTCCTGCGGAAGATTGATTATGTGGACTGCCTCTGTCGGGCACCTGTTAGAGCATATCCCGCAGCCAGTGCACAGAGCTTCATCTACCAACGCCTTTCCCTGCTCGGACTTTACAATGCACTGCGCCCCTGTCCTGTTTATCGGGCAAAGCTTCATGCAAAGCTCCCCACATTTTTGCGGGTTGCACTTGTCCTTATGCACAACTGCTATCCTTACCATAATCAGAATAAGAGTGGGAAAGGGCTTTTAAAAGTTTCTGTGATATTGGGGCTTAGTTGAAAAACTCAGCTGTCGTTTCGGGTAGCATCGGGCTCGCTTGTACTTCTGTTTCTATATTGGCTGACACCCCGGATGGGGCCTCCCCCTTAGTCAGCCTTCAGATTAGACAATTAAGAAGCTCGCAAATTGATGCTACCTTCTTTTTCAACTAAAGCCTGTGTGAGGACAATATTTTTTTGATCTTCACTATCAAAGAGCCGATCAGATGTATGCCCAGGATTATCACCACACAGCACATCGCTAATATCACCAAGTCACTTAAGATAGAAGGGAAATGCATACGATGCAAAAGATGTGACATGAAATCAAACGGCCCGTCATTACTCTGCATGAACCTGTGTATGCTTTCGTATGCCCCCCTTATATGTGAAGACAGGTATCTTAAGAGAGTGATTGAGGGGAGCACTAAAGCATAATAAAAGCATCTTTTTCTGGTCATGTAAAACGATGAGCTTTCATCTTGCCTTATCACCTTGTTGTTAAGAAGAGCAAAAATTGCCCAAAAAAGCCACATAAGCCCGGTCCATATAACAAACCATGTGATAAGCAGACCCCACCTTAAAAAGTAACCTTTTTGCCATATCGTAAGCCTGTATGCCTTATCATCTTCTGCCCTGACTATCGTGAGGTCATCTGTCATGTCTTCAGAAGTCATCTCGTTTCTCAGCTTTGTTAAATAATATGCCCTGTCGACGAACTTATTTAGGTAATAATGAGCTCCAGAGTCATAATAACCATAACCTGAAACCTTTGAATTTTGATCCTGTCGGCTTATGTAATCCAGATAAGAATAGTAAAAGTTTGTCTTCAGATCGCCAGGATTGACCCATCTTGCGTATTCAACCTCAAATCCATCTACACCCTGCACTTTTACCTTGTGGTCTGCAAACACGTAAAGAAGGACCTCTGTCGAGCCTTTGTTAAGGGAGGATATCTTCATAGGATAGACTATGATGCTTGACTGGAACCTTATAGAGACAGGCTGGATGGTCCTGGACTCAAGCTGGGTCTGGACAAGGTCCTGCTTCCAGTATACGACCTCTCTTACAGCCTTTCCCACCTGTTCTCTAAGATAAGCTTCATCACCATCCCCTTCATATATAGACTTATAGGAATAGTACTCTTCGCTTGTCATGATACCTATGCCTTTGATGTATGACGATCCAAAATCAACATCATTCTTGAATTCTGAAATGATCTTTTCGGCGAAGAAATGGGCTATATCTCCAAGGTAATTGAACCGCTGGCCTGTCATACCAGAATATTTAGACAGCAACTCGTTCCCTAACCTATTATAAAGTTCATCTCTTTTGGAATTTGGTTCATTCTGAAGGAATAAGAGTACATCAGTTTTTACTCTTTTGAACTTATCGTCTTCAGTGTCGTACCATTCTCCTTGCCAAGCCTGGATCTTGAAATAGTTTGAAACTGATTCCTCTTTCTCTTCTAGTATCGCATATGTTGCG
The DNA here is from genome assembly GCA_046705145.1 of Candidatus Woesearchaeota archaeon. Taxonomy (GTDB): domain Archaea; phylum Nanobdellota; class Nanobdellia; order Woesearchaeales; family JBJKQO01; genus JBJKQO01. The sequence continues at coordinate 38,740 of JBJKQO010000044.1, read as the reverse complement.
ACTGTCGCAAGATCATCCATACTATACTGCTCTTTTTCAGGTGAGATAAGACTGCAGTATTTCCCGCATTTTACATCCTTAAGCAGATTATACTCATCTGATTCTTTTGAAAAATACCAGATTGAGCACCTTTCATTATCAACAACAGAACCTTTGTAACATGACTCTGGGGATGGAATGCTCATCTCGTTTTCTAGTTTCCTGTGAAGCCTGTCTTCAAGCAGGTAGATCATATCCTCCTCGAAATAGCCGTTGTATTTTTCCTTGAGTTCTTTATATGACCTTGGGTCTATCACATATCCTTGAGGTCTTGAATAATACCTGCCGTTTCCAGCGATCTGACCGTCATCCCCGCCATAATCTGGCGTTATCACGCTTATCTTGCCTGCATCCTCAAAATGCTTCTCTTCTTTTATGCTCCTCACGATGTCTTCAGTGAGGATAGTGACAGCATCCTCCTGGCTTGTTATCTTCTGGTCTACCTGCTTAAGTGAGCTTATCAAGGCCTCATCATAAGGAGCCAGGTTTATCCTTAAGGCTATGAAGTACCATCCCTTCTGGACATAATAATCAATGACAGGCACAGCTTCTGCAGGAACACTGTATTCGTTTTCGTTAAGCCAGTCGACTAGCGCGGCAGGATCTTCAGAAGAAAGTATGGTGACAGCATATAATCCGACCTGTTTTTGTTCATAAACATTAACATCTTTCATAGCTTCTGAAAACTGTGCTGTATATCTGGTTATGCTTGGAAACCTTATCTCTTTTGGCATGGTAAGACTATGAAGGTCTTCAAAAAGGTAAGAATCGCTCTTGTTGACATCAGGATATGAAGGCACGGGTATGACCCACGCAAAATCAGATGATTTTCCCTGATATCCTGCCTGGATTATCAGGTTTTCGGTCGACCCGTCAAAAAATATAGCAGCCTTCTGCGTCGGATCGAATATATCCTCATTGTGGTAAGGGCCATCCCTAGGAAAAAAGAAGCCATCTGCATAAGATAGGGGTATGATCAAGAAAGCCAGTAAAACCGCAGTCAAGCCAAGATTGATCCTCATAATAATAAATCTTAACAGCCAATATAAAAAATCTTCTATAACTTCAAATGAGATATCTTATCTTACATAATTATACATATTTCTTACATAATTTTATTAGTGTTTTTCCGCAAATATTAAATAAGCAGGGCATATCATATGGGTCTTATGAAGGTCGCCATAATAGACTGTGACCTGGACCGGTCAGAAAAGACCAACTGCGCAATCATCCTGAGCAGGATCATACCAGACTCAGAGATAATAGGATACACTTCAGGCAGCAAGATAACTGACTTCTCAAAATATTCAGGATTCATAATAACAGGCTCAGCAGCGCACGCCAATGAAGACATCCCCTGGATAAAAGAGGTATATGCCGCAGTGAAGGAGATATGCAAAACAGGAAGGCCCTGCCTTGCCTGCGGCCTAGGGATGGACATAGTCACAGACTCATTCGGAGGAACGCTGGAATATGGTTCAACCAGAGAGTCAGGATTCAAGGAAGTCCACCTCAAAGGAGGATCAAGGATATTTGCAAGACTTCCAACATTTCTTAAGGTCTACGAAGAGCATGATGACCTAACATCACAGGTTCCGGAAAACGCAAAGATACTTGCAGATAATGAGATATGCGTCCAGGCATACAAGTACAAGAACTTCTACTGCATGCAGTTCCACCCCGAGATAACATATGACATCGCAAAGGCCATGGCAGAAAGGGACAAAAAAGACATAGAGAACATAATGAACGACGTCCCATATAACTACTATGTGCCGAGGGGGATAATAGCAAACTTTGTCAAGCTGGTCGCTGAAAGGCTTGTGGGTTACCCTGAAACCCACTAGACACTCACGCCCCCAATATATATAAATAGAAAGACACAATCATCCTATCATGATAAAGGACTTCATCCCGAGGCTGTATCAGGAAAAGATATTCTCAACTTGCGCGCAGAAGAACACGCTTGTCGTTCTTCCCACAGGGCTTGGAAAGACAAACATATTCCTGATGATAGCAGCGCACAGGCTAAAGCTCTACCCCGGATCAAAGATCCTGCTAATAGGCCCGACGAAGCCTCTTATAGACCAGTACCTGGAGGTATTCAAGAAGCACTTTGAGATCTCCGAAGAAGAGATGGCAATATTCACAGGCGCAGTAAAGCCAGAGAAAAGAGCAGAGCTTTGGAAAACCTCAAAGATAATATTCTCAACACCACAAGGGCTGGAGAATGACATACTATCAAAAAAGATAGACTTAAGCGAAGTCTGCCTTCTTGGAGTGGATGAATGCCACCGCGCAGTCGGCGATTACGCTTACGTTTTCGTTGCAAAGATGTACAACCACCTCGCAAGATACCCCCGGATAGTCGGGCTTACAGCCTCCCCAGGATCAGACCTTGAGAAGATAGGAGAAGTCTGCCAGAACCTCTTTATCGAGGACATAGAAGCAAGGACATCTGAAGACCCTGATGTCAACGGATATGTCAAGGACATAGACATCAAATGGGTGAAAGTAAAGCTTCCGCCGCCATTTGTCCAGATAAGGGATTACCTTAACAAGTTCGTAAGCCAAAGGGTCCAGAAGCTCAAGGATTGGGGCGTCATAAGACGTAAGAACATAAGCTTTGTCAACAAGACAGACCTTCTTGGCATGCAGGCTGAGCTAAGGGGAAGAGCAGCAAAAGGAGAAAAAGACTTCGTGCTCTGGACAGCGATATCAGTCCTTGCAGAGATAATGAAGATATCGCACGCGCTTGAGCTGATAGAGACGCAAGGCGTGATCCCACTATATGTCTACCTGAAAAAGATAAAGGACGAGTCCCTAACCTCAAAGACAAAAGCGATACAAAACATAGTGTCTGACGAGAACTTCAAGTCAGCATTCTACCTCTCAGAAAAGCTTTACGAGCAGGGATTTGAGCACCCCAAGCTTATCGAGCTGCAAAAGACAGTGGAAAGGGAGCTAAGGCAAAATCCCGAGCTTAAGATGATAATCTTTAACCATTTTCGGGACAACGCAAGCGACATAAGGGAAAAGCTTGAGAAGATAAGCGGCGCAAGGCCTGTGCTTTTCGTCGGGCAGCAAAAAAAAGGAGAGACAGGCATGTCCCAGAAAGTGCAGAAGGAAGTCATCGAGAAATTCAGGGAAAACGAGTACAACATACTTGTCGCGACATGCATAGCTGAAGAAGGGCTTGACATACCACGAGTAGACCTTGTAGTATTCTACGAGCCGATCCCTTCTGCGATAAGGATGATACAAAGAAGAGGAAGGACAGGAAGGCAGGAGAAAGGAAGGGTGATAGCCCTCATGACGCAGGACACGAGGGATGAAGGATACAAGTGGAGCGCGCATCACAAGGAAAACAGGATGCACAGGAACATAACAGACCTCAGAAGAGCCATAAAGTTTGATAACGGGTCAAGACACCCAAACAACCTTAACAACTTCATGGAAGGAGACCAGAAGACAAAAGTCTTTGCTGACTTTAGAGAGAAGGCATCCCACGTGATAAAAGAGCTTATAGACCTTGGCGTTGACATAAACCTTGAGCACCTTGAGAACGCAGACTACATCGTAAGCAGCAGATGCGCGATAGAGTTTAAGACAGTAGAGGACTTTATCAACTCACTTATAGACGGAAGGCTTCTTGAACAGATGAAAAACCTCAAGCAAAGCTTTTACAGGCCGCTTGTCATAGTCGAAGGCACAGAAGACCTATACTCTGTAAGAAACGTCCATGAGAACGCGATAAGAGGCATGATAGCGACGATAACCGTAAGCTACGGAATACCTATAATATTCTCAAGGAACCCAAAAGAGACAGCAGGATATATCGCGATAATCGCAAAGCGCGAGCAGGACGAGACAGGAAAAGAGTTCTCTCCGCACTCCAAGAGAAAGTCAGCTACAGACAAGGAACAGCAGGAATACATAGTCTCAAGCCTTCCAGGGATAGGCATGGCAACTGCAAAAGACTTATTAAGGAAGTTTAAAACCGTAAAGAAAGTCATGAACGCTAAGGAGGATCAGCTAAAAGACGTTTCAAACATAGGCAAGTTGACTGCCAAAAAACTGGCTGATATCTTAGATAAAGAATATACAGATTAAAATGATAGGTCTGGGACCGTTACTTAAGCACTACAAGAGAAAAGAGATACAGCAGGCTATAGTAGACAGCGCAGGAGATAGGGAGATCGCTGTAAAGTTCGGCGAGAAAGGATTTGGGAAGCGCCCAGACATACTAAAATATCCTTCTGAGGTGTTTGAGCTTGTCAAGCAGGGAGCAACATCATTCCATATCTCAGAAGAAAGATGGTCAAACCCACTTGATATTGTGACAGGCTCTGAAAGGAAAAACCTAGATGAGCTAAGGACAGGATGGGACCTGATAATAGACATCGACTGCCCATTCATAGAATATTCAAAGCAGGCAGCAGACCTTGTCATAAAAGCGCTCAGGTTCCAGGGAGTAAAATCCATATCATGCAAGTTCTCAGGAAACAAAGGATTTCACATAGGGGTTCCTTTTGAGGCATTTCCCTTAAAGATCAACAACACCGAAGTCAGCAACCTGTTTCCTGAATCTCCAAGAAGGATAGCATTATACCTTACAGAGATGATAAAAGAGCCGCTTTCAGAAAAGATACTTGAGCTGGAAAACGGGAGCATAGCAGAGATATCAAAAAAGACAGGTCTTAGCGTGCAGGACATAACAAGGTATGAGACAAACGGGTTTGGAGACAAGATAGCAAGACTGGATGTTGAACCCTTCCTTGAGATAGACACGATACTTATAGCTTCACGGCACCTTTACAGGAGCGTATACTCATTCAATGAGAAGTCAGGGCTTGTGTCCATCCCTGTTGATCCTGACAAGGTGCTCGGGTTCAAGAAAGATGACGCGCAGCCTGACAAGGTAGAAGTGGGAAACATGATGTGGCTTGACACATCGTCTGCAAGGCCAAATGAGGCTGAAAAACTGTTCACCCAGGCATTTGACTTCAAGCCTGAGATAAGCAAAGAGGATTACTTTCCTAAAAACGAGAGGGAGTTTGAGATACCTGAAGAGGCGATCCCCGAGCAGTTCTTCCCTCCATGCATACAAAACATCTTAAAAGGCCTTCCTGACGGCAAGAAAAGGGCTCTTTTTATCCTCGGAAACTTCCTGTCAAACTGCGGCTGGGGTCACGACCAGATTAAGGCTCTTGTCGACGACTGGAACAAGAAAAACCCGGAAAAGCTAAAAGAAAACATAATCACAGGAAGCCTAAGGTACAGGAAAGGAAAAAAAGCGGTTCTTCCCCCGAACTGCTCAAACTCGATGTACTATAAAGACATGAGGATATGCACTCCCGACAACCTCTGCCAGCGCATAAGAAATCCTGTCAATTATGCGAGGAGGAAATCAGGCCAGTAACATATGATATGTTCAGATGAAATGGGACAGCAAAAAATAGCTAAGATCTGCAACAAAAGCAGGTCCATTATGTTAAATCCCATGCTTATGCAAGGTTGAATAATGATTAATAAGGGTTTTGGGATTGATAAACCGAACCATCACACTAAGGTGTGTGAGGTTTATTTTGGTAGGATTATGTAAGCCTCGTAAGCTGCCTCGAACACGTCTCTGATGGTTGGATCTCTCTTTGTTTTTGTGTCTGGACTGTTGAGTCTGAAAAGTTTTAACTTGGCCTCTAATATATCATAGATAAGATCTTCAGACACTTTTAATCCTTCTCCTAACCCTATAAGTAATTGTGATAAGCCAAGTGAATCCAAACCCAGCGTATGAATTGGGGAGTCTATCATTTTTTTGTCTTCTAGTACTAGTACTTCCTCTAAATCCGCAGGATCAACTATTAAAACATCTGTTAAAAGGGTATACATAGTACCTACAACATCCATTGCAGACACTTCATCAATATCTCCTGGATTATATTGACTCATAAACACCCGGTATAAACGTTGTGGTATGTTCTCTTCTGCCATTTTTTTAACCCCCAAATTCTTTTTTTATCATATCCAATTCAAACATACTTTACAATCACGTTGATAACTTCATCCACATGAGGTCTGAGCCCAAGTCCTTCAATCTCTTCGTCATCAATCTTTATACCTAATATTTCTTCCACACCCTCATAGAACCTATTGTTTCCCATAGAGCTTATACCTAGATCACTATGTAGATTCAGTCCAAGGACGTATCTTCCTTCTTTTGCAGTCTTTATAAAAAGGGTTAAAGCCTGAGGGTTTGTGTCGCCCATGACTTTATAAAAGTCTCCTGCTATTTGTTTTGCTCGCGATTCATCTATCCTTGTTTTCCATTCAGTCTTTGCTGCTATTTCCTCAGCCAGTTTTTCTACCAATAGGTCCATGTTTGTTTCTGTCATGGTTTCACCCTTCCTGCAGGCTTTTTCTTTCGTATTTAAGTTTTTATGTGGTCAACCCACAAAAAACCACTATTCTTACTCCAATGTTAACTTATTTAACAAATAATGGCAAAAATGGTTTTTTCCCAAATAAAACAGTAACCTTTATAAAGAGGGTGACGTCTCCATCATATCGCTGCCATGCACAGCATGGTATCACGACGAAAGAGACGATCAGAAAAACGTTAAAGCCTGAAAAGGCCCCCTTTTCAGTACAAATCAACAGGGACCACAAAAAAAGACACTTGATGATTTTAGCTGAATTCTAAAGGAAGGTCACCAAAAGGCTGTTTTTAAGAAGACAAACTGAGAATAAAAGATTCTCTGTCAGAAAAAAACAATTGAGTTAGCACTATGGGTAAAAGAAAAACACCAAGGTCAGGGTCACTACAGTTTTGGCCCAGGAAGCGCGCATCAAGAGAGTGCGCCAGAGTCAGATCATGGGCTAGCTCAAAGGATGCAAAGATGCTTGGCTTTGCAGGATACAAAGCAGGCATGACACACATCCTTGTGACAGACAACAGGCCAAACGCGATAACAAAAGGCGAAGAGGTCATGTACCCAGTAACAGTGATCGAATGCCCCCCACTTAAGGTTGCAGGGGTAAAATTCTACAAGAAGACAATCACAGGCACAAGATCAGTCTCTGCAGTGCTTGCACCAAAGCTTGACAAAGAGCTTGCAAAAAAAGTAAAGCTCCCTAAAAAAGAAGCAAAAAAGATAGACGACATAACTGATTTTGACGATCTTAAGATACTAGTCCAGACGCAGCCAAAGATGACAGGATTCGGAAAGAAAAAGCCTGAGATATTTGAGGTAGCATGCGGCGGATCAAAAGACGACAAGCTGAAATACGCAAAAGAAAAGCTTGGAAAAGACGTCTCTATAGGCGAAGTGTTCCCAGCAGGAGCGCAGGTCGACATCCATTCAGTAACTACAGGAAGAGGATTCCAGGGACCAGTCAAGAGATTTGGCGTCGACTTAAGGCACCACAAGTCTGAAAAGACAAAAAGGGGACCAGGAAGCCTTGGAGGATGGAAAGCACAGGCTCACGTCATGTGGAGAGTAGCTTACGCAGGACAGACAGGCTACCACCTAAGGATGGAGCACAACAAGTGGCTTCTTAAGGTATCAGACAACCCAAAAGAGATCAACCCAAAAGGAGGCTTCGTAAGGTACGGCCTTCTGAAAAATACATACATACTGATAAAAGGTTCAGTCGGAGGACCTGTCAAAAGGCTTGTCAGGCTAAACGCACCGATCAGGCCTAACAAGAAGATAATAACACAGGCTCCTACGATAGAATATATAAGCACAGAATCAAAGCAGGGATAAGAAGATGAAACTAGCAATACTTGACAGCCAGAAGAACGAGAAAGGCAAGATGGACCTGCCAAAGCAGTTCTCAGAGCCTCTAAGAGAGGATGTCATAAAAAAAGCAGTCCTTGCTATCGAAGCTAACATGAGGCAGCCATACGGTGCCTACCCTGAAGCTGGAAAGGAAGTTTCAGCTGAGCTTTCAAGAAGAAGGAAAAAATACAGGGGATCATACGGCCACGGGATATCAAGAGTCCCAAGAAAGATCATGTCCAGAAGGGGAACAAGACTTAACTGGGTTGCAGCGCTTGCTCCTGGAACAGTCGGCGGAAGAAGGGCTCACCCACCAAAGTCAGAAAAGATCTGGGAGCAGAAGATAAACAAGAAAGAAAGAAGGCTTGCGATAAGATCTGCTATCTCCGCAACAGTCAACAAGGACATAGTCTCACGAAGAGGGCACATGATACCTGAAAACTACCCGTTCATAGCTGACGACTCAGTCGAAAGCATACAGAAGACAAAAGATGCCAAGATCATGATAAAAGGCCTTGGTTTTGAAGCTGACCTGGCAAGGGCTGAGAACAGGAAAGTCAAGGCAGGAAGAGCAAAGACCAGAGGAAGAAAGTACCAGAGCGCAAAATCTTTACTGATAGTCGTCTCAGGCGACTGCAACCTAAAGAAAGCAGCATCAAACATACCAGGAGTCGAGATAATAAACGTGTCTGACCTTAACGCAAAGATACTTGCGCCAGGATCAGTACCTGGAAGGGCGACGCTTTTCACAAGATCCGCAGTCGAGAAGATGGCAAAAGACAACCTATTCATATGAAGGCAACAAAGATGAAAAAGACAAACAAGGCAACAAGCGAAAAGGCGGACCCGTACAAGGTAATAAAGCATCCGCTATCGACAGAGAAATCGCTGAGGCTAAGCGAGTCTGAAAACAAGCTCATATTCATAGTCGACAGGAAAGCGACAAAAGGACAGATAAAAAAAGCAGTAGAGGAGATGTTTAAGGCCAAGGTCAAGAAGATAAACACCTCCATCTCAAGCGAAGGGATAAAGAAAGCTTACGTAAAGTTCAGCGATGACACTCCAGCGATAGACATCGCGACAAACCTGGGACTAATGTAATGATATGATGATTAAAAATGGGAAAACGAATAATTGCGCAGGCACGAGGAAAAGGCGGGCCAAGATACAAGGCTCCAAGCTTCAAGTACAAGGGCGCAGCTAAACACAAGAGCATGTCATCAAAAGACAGCTCACAGGGAATGATAATGGATTTCATAAAGTGCAGAGGCCACTCAGCACCTCTTGCACTGGTCCAATATGAAGATGGGGAGTTTTGCCTAAACATCGCCCCTGAAGGCATAACAGTAGGCGACTCAGTATATTGCGGCAGCGGCTCAGAGGTAGCACTTGGAAACACGCTTGCGCTAAAAGACATACCTGAAGGGACCCTTGTCTACAACATAGAGAAGGTTCCAGGAGACGGCGGAAAGTTCTGCAGGTCATCAGGAACATTTGCAAGGATAGTCTCAAAGCTTGGCAACAAGGTGACAGTACAGATGCCTTCAAAGAAAAGGAAAGACTTCCTTGAAGACTGCAGGGCATCTGTCGGGATAGTCGCTGCAGGAGGAAGGAGCGACAAGCCATTCCTTAAGGCAGGAAAGAAGCACTTTGCGATGAAGGCGAAAAACAAGCTTTATCCAAGATCATCAGGTAACGCGATGAACGCAGTCGATCACCCTCTTGGAAACAAGAGATCATCAAGAAAGGCAAAAGCAAAGCCTGTCTCAAGACACGCACCACCAGGAAGAAAGGTGGGATACATCGCGGCAAGAAGGACAGGAAGGAAGAAAGGTAAAAGAGCATAAAGGTTAGTTGACAATGGCAAAGAAAGAATTCATGTTTTACGGCAAATCAGTCGATGAGCTTAAGCAGATGAGCATAGACGAGTTTTCAAAGCTCCTCAAGTCGACAGAAAGAAGGAAGGTCAGCAGGGGATTCACAGAACCTGAGAAGATCCTCCTCAAGAAGCTTGAGAAGAAGGAAAAGAACATAAAGACCCACTGCAGAGACATGATAATCCTTCCTATGATGGTAGGAGAGACCATAAAGATATACAGCGGAAAGACATTTGAGCAGCTCATAATACAGCCTGAGATGCTAGGACATAGGCTAGGCGAGTTCGTCTTCACAAGAAAGAGAGTTGCCCACAACGCTCCAGGAGTAGGAGCTACAAGATCAAGTTCAGCAGTATCAGTGAAATAAACAAGAAGTGTCAAGATGAAAAAAGACCAATATGTGTATGCAAAGATAAAGGAGACCCAGTCGAAAGCAAGAGGCATATCGCTGCCTATCTCGACAAAGGTAGCCGTACTCATATGCAACTGGGTCAGGCACAAGAAAGTAGCTTATGCAAAAAGGGTGCTCGATGAAGTGATAGCAAAGAAGACACCAGTCCCGTTCACAAAATTCAATGACGGCGTAGGCCACAGGAAAGGAAAGATCGCTGCAGGCAGGTACCCTGTCAAGGCAGCGACAGAGATAAGGAGGATAATATCCTCTGCAGAGGCAAACGCAGTAAACAAGGGACTTGACTCATCATCACTTGTAGTCAGCCACATCTGCGCCCAGAGGGGCCCAAAGCAGATAAGGTACGGCAGGCAGAGAGGAAGACAGATGAAAAGGACCCACATAGAGGTCATAATAGAAGAGGCTCCAGAGCTTAAGAAGAAGCAGCCTGCAAAAAAAGAAGAGAAGAAAGCAAAGGAAGAGCAGGTAGCTGAGCAGCCAAAGGAAGAGGCAAAGAAGGCAGCCCCATCAAAAAAAGCAGCAAAGCCAAAAACACCGGCTAAGGCAGCCGAGCCAAAAGCAAAGCCAGCCGTAAAAAAAGAAGAGCCAAAAGCTCCTGCAAAACAGGATGCGGAAGATAAAAAATGATCGAGAAAAAATTCGTCACAGAAAAGATAAAGGAATTTGAGGTCGAGGAATTCATATCCAAGACGCTCAAGAACGTAGGCCACAGCCACACAAAGCTCCAGAGGACACCTCTAGGAGAAAAGATAATAATCCACGCTTCACACCCAGGACTTGTCGTAGGAAGAAAAGGGGAGAACATCAAGAGCCTGACGACAACCCTTAAGAAGAAGTTCAAGCTTGAGAACCCTCAGATAGAGATAGCAGAGGTAGACAACCCTTTCCTTGACGCAAGGATAGTAGCTGAAAAGATCGCATCATCGCTTGAAAGGTTCGGAACCCAAAGGTTCAAGGGGATAGGCCACAAGATGATGGCAGATGTCATCGGCGCAGGAGCGCTCGGGATAGAGATAGTCGTATCAGGAAAGATCCCATCATCAAGGGCAAGAAGCTGGAGGTTCTACCAGGGATACCTTAAAAAATGCGGAGACATATCAATATCAGAAGTCAAGGAAGCTAAGGTTTCAGCGCACCTGAAGACAGGAACGATAGGCATAAAAGTAAGGATAATGCCTCCCGATGTTAAGCTTCCAGACAACATCAACCTCCTGACAGAAGAGGAGCTAAACGAAAGCGCATCTGTCTCAGAAGAGGAACCAAAAGACGAACAAAAAGAGAAACAGTCAAAGGCCAAGGCAGCCAAGAAGAAGACGGTCAAGAAAAAGACCGTGAAGAAGAAGGCAGTACAGAAAAAGCCAGCCAAGAAAAAATCAGAAGAGTAAGGGTCAAAGATGAAAACAAAAGAACTTACGCAGATGAGCGAACTTGAGCTTAACGAGAAGCTTATAGAGCTACGTAAGGACATAATGAAGGACAACGCCCAGATAGCCCTTGGCACAAACCCAAAAAGTCCTGGCAAGCTCAAACAGTCCAAGAAGGCAGTAGCAAAGATACTCACTATCCTTAATCAAAAAAGAGATGCAAAAAAGCAAGAGGGTAAAAAATAAATGAGTAAGATATGCTCAACATGCGGTTTACCCGAAGAACTTTGCGTTTGTGAGACAATCGCAAAGGAAAGCCAAAAAATAGAGATTTCAGCGATAAAGAAGAAGTTCGGAAAGCAGTACACCCTCATAGAGGGAATAGACGGCAAGGAGATCGACCTTAAGGAGATCACAAAAAGGCTCAAAAGCGAGTTTGCCTGCGGAGGAACTGCCAAAGACGGAAAGATCGAGCTTCAAGGAGACCACAAGAACAGCGTGAAAAAGTTTTTGGTGAATCTAGGGTTTGCGCCTGAAACGATAGAGGTAAGGTAAAACACATCATGGGAAACAAGCCAGACATCCTGGTAGGTGAACTGATAGGTTGCAGATTGGCAGTAATCAGCTCAAAAAACAGGTGCAACGAAGGCTTGCAAGGCACAGTTGTCGATGAGACAAGAAACACAATAACGATCAAGACACAAGATAACAACAAAAAGAGGCTGATCAAGAAAGAAAACGTGTTTGAATTCACTTCAGGCATCAAAAAATCAACGATCAAAGGCGAAGATCTGGTCGCAAGGCCAGAGGAGAGGACAAAAAAATGGCTAAGACCAAAGAAAAAACGAAGAATATCGGAATTGAAGTAGTTCCTCCTAGTGAAACCTGTGATGACAAGAACTGCCCGTTTCATGGATCAATAAGCCTAAGGGGAAAGACCTTCGTAGGCACAGTAATCAAGTCAAAGATGAGAAAGACAGCAGTCGTCTCATGGAACAGCACGAGATTCGTCCCAAAGTACGAGAGATACGAGAAGACAAGGACAAGGATCAAGGTGCACAACAGCCCATGCATAAACGCAAGGGAAGGCGACACGGTAAAGATAATCGAGACAAGGCCTATCTCAAAGACAAAGACATTTGTCATAATCGAGAAGATCGCAAAGGAAGGCCAGAAAAAGAATAAGTGATAATCATGAAAGCAATAAGGTCAAGGATAACAAGGGCACTGCCAGTAGGTGCGACGATCCCTACATGTGACAACTCGGGCGCTAAGGTCATAAAGATATTCAGCGTCAAGGGCCACAACACCCTAAAAGGAAGAAGCCCTGCTGCAGGAGTCGCAGACATAGTCCTTGCCTCAGTAAAGAAAGGAAAGCCTGAGATGAGAAAGCAGGTAGTGCATGCTGTCATAGTCAGGCAGAAGAAAGAATACACGAGGCCTGACGGCACAAAGATAAAGTTTGAGGACAACGCAGCAGTCGTGCTAAAGGATGACAAAGGAAACCCAAAAGGTACGATCTTTAAGGGTCCTATCGCAAAAGAAGCGTGCGCAAGGTGGCCAGGAATCGCGAAAGTCGCAAGCAACATCGTTTAAACTATCCGGATGAGAAAAAATGAAGACAAAATTTTCAAGATCATGGAAAGGCTCAAAAAAGCCAAGGAAACAGGTCAAGTACAAGGCTAACGCCCCTCTTCACCTCAAATCAAAGTTCCTTAACTGCGCCCTATCAAAAGAGCTTAAGCAGAAATACTCAAAGAACGCAGTAAGGGTCAGAAAAGGGGACAAGGTAACCGTGATGAGAGGCCAGTACAAGAAGAAGACAGGAAAAGTGGAAAGAGTGCTGATAAAGACACTAAAGGTCTTTGTCACAGGCATAGAAGTTATAAAAAAAGACGGCTCAAAATCACTTTATCCCCTACAGCCTTCAAACCTAATGATAACAGAACTTAACTTGGATGACAAGAAAAGGGCAGCAAAGCTAAAGGGAGAAAAGCAGCAGAAAACCCCCCCTGCCCCAAAAGCAGAGAAGAAGCCAGTTAAGACCGCAGCTCCAAAAGATAAGGAGACAAAGCAAAAATCAGCCAAGCCTGTCAAGGCAGCACCAAAAAAAGCTAAAACCGAAGTGAAAAAAGATGACTAAGAATCACATGAAAAGGATCGCAGCGCCAAGGACATGGCCTGTTGCAAGAAAGCTTGCAAAGTTCATAACAAGGCCAAACCCAGGAGCGCATAACCTAAACACATCCATGCCGCTAAGCGTGATACTAAAAGAGCTTTTGGGCGTGGCTAACACCTCAAAAGAGGTAAGGTACATAGTCTTTGACAAGGGCATGACAGTCAACGGCAGGAAGGTCACAGACCCTAAGATGCCTGTCGGTTTCATGGACGTCATCGAATTCGGCGAGACAAAAGAATGCTACAGGATAGTCCTAAACGAGAAGGGAAAACTAAGCATAGTCGGCATAAAAGGCGACGAGTCAAAGTTTCGACCTTCAAAGATCAAGAACAAGAGGATGGCAAAAGGAGGGAAGATCCAGCTTAACTTTTTTAACGGATGGTCACTGTTCGTCGAAAAGGACGCTTACGCGACAGGAGACACGCTTCTTTTGACAATCCCTGAAAATCAGGTAAAAGAGCACATCCCTCTAAAAGAGGGGGTCATGGTGTACCTTACCGGCGGAAGGCACATAGGAAAGGTAGGGAAGCTTGTAAGCATATCAGGAAGAAGGATGACATTTGAGCTTTCTGACAAGCAGCATTACGAGACGATGAAAAGGTACGCTTTCCCTATAGGAAAAGACAAGCCAGCTATCAAGATCAAAAGTGAATGAATAAGATGAATCCGATGAAACAGATAAGGATAGAGAAGCTTACACTAAATGTAGGTGCAGGCAAGGACCAGAAAAGGCTTGAGAAAGGAATGAAGCTGCTCAAGACACTAACAGGGATAGAGCCTGTCAAGACGACCACTAACAAGAGGATACCTGCATGGGGCCTTAGGCCAGGGCTTCCTATAGGGTGCAAGATAACACTCAGGAAGGGAGATGCATCTGAGCTTCTGAAGAGGCTTCTTGAGTCAAAAGACCAGATCCTGTCTGAGTCAAACTTCGATTCGAACGGAAACATATCATTCGGCATACACGAGTACATAGACATACCAGGCATCAAGTACGATCCTGAGATAGGGGTGTTCGGCTTCCAGGTATGCGTCACACTCGAAAGGCCAGGATACAGGGTAAAGAAGAGAAGAGTCTTTAATTCAGACGTCGGAAAGAAACATATCATAACAAAAGATGAGTCGATAAAGTACATGCAGGACAATTTTCAGGTAAAGATAGGTGATGATAATTGACAACAAGCGATCATAAGAAAGTGTTTGTCCAGCTTAAGGCCAAGCCTGTCAAGCTGAACAAGTTCAAGAAGCATAACGCTCCTAAAGAGAGGCCAAACGGCGTCGCCATGAAGAAGTGCAGGAGATGCGGAAGGAACCGTGCACACATAGACAAGTACGGTCTTAACCTGTGCAGGCAGTGCTTCAGAGAGATAGCAACAAAGATAGGTTTCAAAAAATACAGCTAAAGGTGAAAATAAAATGAGTCTAAACGACCCGCTTTCAAACGCTTTGTCAGCAGTTCTCAATGCTGAGAAAGTGGGGAAGAACGAATGCATACTGAAAAACGCATCTTTGCTTTTGAAAGAAGTGTTTAACATCCTAAATAGGAATCACTATGTCGGTACTTATACCGAAGCGACAAGCACAAGGGGGATTGTCCTCAAGCTTAACCTGCTTGGGAACATCAACAAGTGCGGAGTGATAAAGCCAAGGTTTGCAGTAAGGAAGGACAACTACGAGAAATTCGAGAAAAGGTTCCTTCCAGCAAGAAACATAGGCATAATAATCATATCGACCTCACAGGGCCTTATGACCCATCACGAGGCAAAGGAAAAAGGCATAGGGGGCAAGGTTGTCGCTTACTGCTACTAAGGTGCATGATCATGGCTGCAAAGGAAAAGAAAGAAATCACAGAGACCCTTGAACTCCCTGAAAAGGTGAGCGCAAAAGTAGATGGCGCTATGGTCGAGCTTTCCGGCCCAAAAGGAGGATTTAAGAGGAACATATCAGATCCTCTTGTCGAGATAAAGGCTGAAGGCAAGAACGTAAAGATCCATGCAGTCAGCAACACAAAGAAGGCAAAAACAAGGGCCTTCACATTTAAGGCACACATAAAAAACATGATAAAAGGGGTCACAGAAGGCCACTATTATGAGCTTAAGATCTGCGCTTCACACTTCCCTATGAACGTTTCAGTGTCAGGCAAGGATTTCATAGTCAAGAACTTCCTGGGAGAGAAGACCCCAAGAAAGTTCAGGATCAAGGACGGCGCAGCAGTCAAGGTTGACGGGACAAAAGTTACCGTCGAGGGCATAGACAAGGAGATAGTCGGCCAGACAGCAGCAGACATAGAGCAGCTGTGCAGGATAACCAACAGGGACAGAAGGGTGTTCCAAGATGGTATCTACATAGTAAACAAAGACGGAAAAGAAATGTAAGGTTGATGTTCATGAGTTCAGAAAAAATAAAGAAGATGCTTGAAGTGAGGGTTTCACTAAAGAAGAAGAAGCCTGAGTTTTTGAGACAGGACTCCCACAAGAAAGTCAAGCTCGGAAGCAAATGGAGAAAACCAAAAGGGCTTCAGAGCAAGATGAGGCTCCACAAGGGAGGATACAGGAGGTCAGTGACCCCTGGATGGAAATCACCTGTCATGGTCAGGGGCCTTTCAAGGGCAGGCCTAAGAGAAGTGGTCGTAAACAACGTGGAAGAGATAAGGAAGGTCGATCCAAAGACACAGGCAGCAGTCATAGCATCATCTGTCGGAAACATGAAGAAGGTACAGATGCTGAAGATAGCGATGGAATCAAAGATCATAGTCTCAAATGTCAAGGCTCCAGAGGAGTTCATAAAGAAAGCTGAAGAGAAGATCGCCAAGAAGAGAGAAGAGAAGAAGAAGGCGATGACAGAGAAAGAGAAGAAGTCCAAGGAGAAAGAGAAGCTTGCGAAGAAGAAGGAAGAAGACAAGCAGAAAGAGACAAAAGAGAAAGACAAGAAAGGGGACTCTGACAGCATAGAGAACCTTGTCGAGGCAGAGAAAGAGAAAAAAGAGAAGGAAAAGAAGGAAAAAGATAAGATACTAATCACAAAAGAGTGAGAATAATGAAATTTACGATACAAAGAAAGCTGGCAGCTGAAATCATGAAATGCTCTGAAAAAAGAGTAAGGTTCGACGCTGAAAGGCTAGAGGAGATAAAGGAAGCCATAACAAGGGCAGACATGAGAAGCCTGATAAAAGACGGCGCTGTCAGCTCTCTCCAGAAGAAAGGCGTCTCAAGGGTCCGCGCAAACAAGATAAAGGAACAGAAGACAAAAGGAAAGAAGCGCGGAAAAGGATCAAGAAAAGGTACAAAGGCTGCAAGAGACGCTGAAAAGAGGGTCTGGATGAACAAGATAAGGAAACAGAAAGAGCTTATCAAGAAGATGAGAGACAACAAGGTCGTAACACCAAAGGTGTATCGTGAGATCTACATGAAGGCAAAAGGAGGGTTCTTCAGGAGCGTGAGGCACATCAAGCTTTATGTGAACGAAAGAAACCTTGTCCAGAAATAATAAAAGTGATATTTATGGTAAGAAAGAAACCCAAGACAATACAGTTCCGGCGTAAGAGAGAAGGCAGGACAAACTACGGCAAGCGCCTTAAGCTACTGCTTTCCGAAACACCAAGGATGGTCATAAGGAAATCACTTAACAACACAAAGGTACAGTTCGTGGTGTACGAGCCTTCCGGAGACAAGATAGTAGCAGCTACAGACTCAAAATCCCTCGAGAAGATGGGATGGAAAGGGCACAAGGGAAACATCCCTTCAGCTTACATGACAGGGTTCACAGCAGCAAAGAAAGCGCTAGGGCTTAACATCAAAGAAGCGATTGTTGACATAGGCAACTATTCATCGACTAAAGGAAGCAGGCTTTATGCAGCAGTCAAAGGCGCAGTCGATGCAGGCCTTAACGTAGCCTGCGACAAGAGCATGTTCCCATCTGACGAAAGGATAAAAGGGAAAAACACAAAGAGCGGGGCTGAAATCGCCCAGATGATCAAGAAGATAGAAGGTAAGAACTAATACAGGTTCAAGAACATTTTCACATTCCGAACTGAGGGTTAAACGATGAGCAAACAAAAAAAGGAAAAGAAAGCCGAGGACCAGGAAGAAAAACAGGAAGGAGAGGTCCAGGCTGAAGAGAATGAAGAAAATATCGAGATAGAGGCAGAAAAGTTCACAGAAGACATGGTAGAAGCCCCTGATGAAGACGGCGTGCCAGTCGTCAAGAAAGAACCAGAAGAAACAGTAGCCTCAAAAAGAGAAAAACGCCCGTTTGACAAGGAAACATGGAACCCAAAGACAAGGCTTGGGATGCAGGTCAAGTCAGGCGAGATAACCGAGATAGACCAGATACTTGATAACGGGATGAAGATACTTGAAGCTGAAGTCGTTGACGCTCTCATGCCAGACCTTGAGTCTGACCTCCTGCTCATAGGCCAGTCAAAAGGAAAGTTTGGCGGCGGGCAGAGAAGGATATTCAAACAGACCCAGAAGAAGACAAAGGAAGGGAACAAGCCGCAGTTCGCGACATGCGCTGTCGTCGGCAACAGGAACGGCTATGTGGGTATAGGATACGGAAAATCAAAAGAGACAGTGCCTGCAAGGGAGAAAGCTCTCAGAAGGGCAAAGATCTCAGTCTTTAAGATAAGAAGGGGATGTGCAAGCTGGCTTTGCGACTGCCCCGACGCGCACACAGTACCGTTCAAGGTAGAAGGAAAATGCGGATCAGTCAAGATCACACTTCTCCCAGCTCCTAAGGGAAAAGGCCTCTGCGTAGAGTCTGAATGCCAGAAGATACTTGCTCTTGCAGGCATAAAAGACGTATGGTCCAAGACGCAAGGCCAGACAAAGACAAAGACAAACCTGGTCTTTGCATGCGTTGACGCACTTAAGAAGCTGATGGAGACAAAGATAGGTCATGAGACCATGAAGAAGAACTCGATATGCGAAGGCAAGATAGCAGGAAAAGAACAGAAGGTTGCATAAAAATGGCAGGCACAAAGACAGCAAACAAAGACGAGAAAGTGGCTGTTGTACTCATAAGAGGGTTGATAGACATAAACCACGACATAAAAGACACCCTCAGGATGCTTAACCTTGACAGGAAACACACCTGCACAGTCTGGTCTAAGACTCCTGTTACGATGGGCATGATAAAAAAAGTCAAGGATTATGTCACATTCGGAACTATCTCAGAAGAAACATTCAAGGAAATGGTCTCAAAAAGAGGCGAAGAATACAACGGAAGGATAACAGACTCAAAAGGAAAGATACAGTATAACAAGTTCTTTGAGGCTGACGGAAAAAAATACAAGAACTTTTTCAGGCTGGCACCCCCAAGAGGAGGATTCGAGAGGGGAGGCATCAAGAAGCCATTTAGGATAGGAGGAGTTCTTGGCGACAGGAAAGAGAAGATTAACGAACTACTAAAGAAGATGATCTAAAATGACTGCAAGAAGATTCAAGAAAGTCAAGAAGTACAGAGGGTCCAAAACCCACGGCTGCGGCTCCATGAAGAAAAGGAGAGGAGCAGGAAACAGAGGGGGAAGGGGCAATGCAGGCTCTGGAAAGAGAGGAGACGCAAACAAGCAGACATTCCTAAAGAAGAAGTACTTCGGAAAGAGGGGCTTTAAGAAGAAAGGCATCAAGATGCAGGAAAAGGTCATAAAGCTATCCGAAGTCGAGATCATGGCAACCGAAGCCAAAAACGGGACTCTTGACCTTGCAGGAAAAGGGTTCACAAAGCTTCTTGGCAACGGCAGCATAACAAAAAAACTAAAGATTAAAATACCAGCTGCTTCAAAATCAGCTATTGAGAAGGTAAAAGCCGCAGGAGGCTCAGTAGAGACCTCAGAACCAGGCGTTGCCAGCTCAAAAGAAGAGTAAACTAGCAGACCGAGTATAAAAACAGGATCAAGAGAATCTTTTGGTCCAAAAGACAACCAAGTGAATTTTCGATGGGCGCCCTAAAAAACATAATGATGAACCTGCCGGAAGTTGCAGGGCCAACACAAAAAAGGCTTTCATTCAAGGAAAAGCTTAAGTGGACATTTATCGTCCTTGTATTGTTCTACATAATGGGGCACATCCCGCTTTTTGGTCTTGGAAAAAACGCACTACAGCAGTTCGAGTACCTTTCCATGATCCTGGGAGCAAGCTTCGGCTCGATAATGTCATTGGGTATAGGCCCTCTTGTGACAGCATCTATAGTTCTTCAGCTCCTGAACGGCTCAGGCATAGTCAAGTTTGACCTGACAACATCAGAAGGAAAAAGGACCTTCCAGGGAATACAGAAAGTTCTCGGAATATTCTTCATTATCTTTGAGGCATCTATCTACGTGTTCATGGGAGGACTTGCTCCTGCAGACACGTTCGCAGGAACACCTATATACCTTCAGCTCCAGCTGCTGCTTGTATTCCAGCTCGTGTTAGGAGGAATACTTATAATGTTTATGGATGAGGTAGTCTCAAAATGGGGATTTGGCTCAGGACTCTCGCTTTTCATCGCAGCAGGGGTGTCACAGGAGATATTCATAAGAGCGTTTAGCCCGCTGCCATCTCCAGCAAACCCAAGCGTCGCAACAGGAGCGATACCAGCATTCTTCCAAAGCCTCGCAGCAGGAGACCCAGTGACTGCAGGACTGATGATAGCAACAGTCATCGCAACAGTGGTAGTATTTGTGATAGCAGTCTACTCACAGGCGATGAAAGTCGAGATACCTTTATCATTCGGAAGGATAAGGGGTCACGGCGTAAGATGGCCTCTAAGCTTCATCTACACGTCAAACATACCAGTCATACTTATAGCAGCACTTCTTGCAAACATCCAGCTTTGGGCAAGGCTTCTTCAGAACTGGGGCCACCCCATACTAGGATCCTTTGTCGGAAACACGCCAGTATCAGGGCTTGTCTCATGGATACATTACCCTGACATACTTGGAAAGATAATCAAGGGAAGCTTCACCTTTGCAGACGCAGGCCACGCGCTTGTATACATAATCATAATGATACTTGGATCGATAATGTTCTCGATATTCTGGGTCCAGACAGCAGGCATGGACGCAAGGTCACAGGCCAAGCAGATGATGGCATCAGGACTGCAGATCCCAGGATTCAGAAAAGATCAAAGGGTCCTTGAAAGGCTTCTGAAAAGATACATAACACCCCTTACGGTTATGGGGGCGATAGCAGTAGGCCTTCTTGCAGCGCTTGCTGACCTGACAGGAGCTCTTGGAAGAGGGACAGGAATACTTCTTACAGTCATGATCATCTACAAGCTGTATGAGGAGATCTCAAAACAGCACATGATGGACATGAACCCTATGATGAGAAAGTTCATGGAATAGGCCTATTGCGAGCGTTAGCTTCGCAATAGTCCGTCTTTTAGTCAATTTTTTTGTAAAAAATGAGCGTAAAATTATATAGGGTCTATCGGAAATCTTGCGCTTTTTTTGGGATAACACTTATTATATAGAAATAGTATTTTTAGTTGATGGTTCAAAAGTACTATTTTGATACTGCAATATGGAGAGATCTGTATGAGAACCGGACTGATAATTACAGGCCGCTTGGTGAATGGGCATTTGAACTAATAGTGCGGATCAGGGAACAGGATGAGATAATACTCTTTTCTGATCTTGTTGAAGACGAGCTTAGTAAGGATTTCAGTAAGATTGAAATAAGAAAGTTATTCAATATGGTTTCTGATGAACAATTATTAGAGAAGGTCGATATACAGAAGGATCATATCAAGGAAGCAGCTTTATTATCGCGGAATTATAGGAGAATCCCTTTTGGGGATTGTCTTCATGCAGTCTTAGCTCATAAGAACAATGCAATTCTTGTGACAAGAGACCATCATTTTGATGAGTTGTACCTGTTTGTAAAAGTAAGAAAACCAGAAGACCTAATCTAGGGATATACCAAATTTTTCAGCATATTTTCTTGATATCTCTTCCCTTATCTCATGCAGCCTTTTATCACTTACATGAGTTTTAGCACTTCCCATAAACCTCTTAAACTCAACTATTGCCCTATCTTTTTCTAACTCCCTCAGTTTGTCTCTTATCGCTTCTCTTATGAAATCTGTCCTGGTGGCGTAATTAAATCTCTTCATACTTGAGTCTAAGCTCTTGATGGTGCTTTCATCCAATCTTACACAAATAGCTTCCATGTTATACTTTGTAATACAATGTATTATATAAATCTTTCTATGCTTAAATCTAGATTCCTCCAATAACCTATTTTTTTAGTAGAAAATGGATAATCACTTATTATTCTTGAACTTCCAGTTGATACCTTTCTTTTCCAGCCATCCTATGAACTGCTTCTCATCCTTAAAGCACACATCATGCGCGTCTCCCTCGCCATGCTTTACGCAGTCATCCTGGCTGTAATCCCTGCAGATGTTAGGCCTTTCCTTGTAGATCCCGCAAAGCTTGTCTTTCGTCAGAGGCCTGCACTTTGCCTTAAACTCCAAGAACCAGTCACCCTCATCGATAAAGACGCTGACACCCTCATGGAGAAGATACCATCTTATGTAATCATAATCAGTCTTTGTCTTTGGCTTATCTATCTCAAGCGCGATATGGTTGCAGCAATCCTCACAGCCGTCGCAAAGCTTCATGTTCTTCTCGTCTGAATTTGCCATGTTAGACATATGGCGATCCAAGTCATTTATATAGGTTTTGGTTGGTTAAGTATTTTCAAATGATTGTTTTTGAATCGTAGCATCTTCAAAACTCTTGCTGTGAAACAAGTAGGCGCTGTCTCCCCGTAAGTGTCGCCAATCATGATTGGCGGACTTAAAAAAGCCAGGCTTTTTTAAGGGACATCCCCCGACAACGCGCTAGATTCTTTAAGCGCAAGGTTTTGACCTGAAGGATGCTACGATTCATTTTGGTATACTTCTATTATCTCTACCCTATTCCCTTATGATATATATCTTGACATCTTTTTCTCCTGAGAAATCCACCCTTGACTTAAAGTCATTAATGATCCTGGTCTTTCCGTCCATCATAAGCCTTATCTCAGCCTGCACAGAGATATCAGCAGACTCACCTACCACATTAACATCTGTAGAGGAATAGGTCTTTTTTGTTATGTACTGGCTGTTTTCAAGCGGACTGTAGTCAAAGCACAAGGGCACATCCTCTTCTATAGCAAGCTTAAGCTGAGCGGGATCCTTAACACCCTGTTCTGAGACAGCAGCGCTTACAGAATCAGCGATACAGTTTTCAGTATAGAACCTTATTGCAGCGGCAGTCTCATCAAGAGCCAGGCTTTTTCCTGAAAATTCAGTCTCTTTGCCCTGCGCGTATATGAGCAGGGCAGCAGCTATCGCTACAACACCTACAGAAAGCAGAAATATGACCATATGCCCTTTCTTCTCTTTTTTTTCAGGCTCCATTCTATTCAAAATCCTTCTTTGGGAAGAACTCCTCTCCCTCTTTTTCAGGAAGATAAGTCACAAGCTTTAAGCTTTCCTTTATAAACTCCCTAAACTGAAGAGTCTCATTCTTGAGGTTAAGCCTATGCCAATCAAGAGTCCCACTGTATATCCTGTGGGTAAAGACCCAGTAGAACATCTTAAGCAGCCAATGGCTCCTGAACTTGCCTTCAGGATCAAGAACGACCCTTGACCCTATGACGTTCTCAACCTCTCCGTTGTTAGTCATGAACTTGACGCCGTTCTTGACTATCTCAGCGTTCTTAAGGTAAGTGAACCTCGCAAACAAATCAAGCTCATATGTCACGAAGCTGTTGACCTTCTTTTTCAGAAACCACTCAAACCTTATCTCTTCCCCCATAGTCTGGGTGAACCTGTGATGATAGAACACCTCAGGAAACAGCTCATCAGACATCTCAGCATAACCCTTCTCGACAAGCCAGTCATGAACAAGCTTGTAATAGTTATTCACATGGAAATAGTCCTTGTGCTTGAGCTCTGCATTAGGGACTGCCTCAATATAGTCCTTGCCATCATGCCTATGCCTGAAATTAGCCATGTCCACTGTTATGAGCTTCCTGTTTTATATAGTTTTTGATGGGAGATAGGGGTTAGTGGTTTTTTTTTGAGTTTTGAAGGTGTGTTCCGAATAGGGTCAGCATCAAAATTTGAGGCTCACCCCTTTTTGAAGCGCGGAGCTAAGGGGGTTGTCCCTTTGAAAAGTATAGCTTTTCAAAGTCCGTTAAGCTTGCTTAACGACATTTACGGGGCTTTAGCGATGCTCACGAACTTGTTCGTGAGTCCGCCGAGCTTGCTTGGCGATAGAAGCTCAATCAGAAGCACAGCCGAACCCGATGCTGACCTTGCGAAGCAAGATTCGGAACACACCATCTGCAAAAGATTTAAATACAAAGGAAGACAGTGCCAGTAGTATGATGGAAAAGAGGAGGATAGGCAAAAGAGGCGAAGATGATGAGTGGAGCACACTTATTATAATCCTTCTTTGTTTAGTCATAGGAGCTATCCTTTTCTTTTTCTTGTGGAGGGTGACCCATGCTTCA
Organism: Candidatus Woesearchaeota archaeon; assembly: GCA_046705145.1. Taxonomy (GTDB): domain Archaea; phylum Nanobdellota; class Nanobdellia; order Woesearchaeales; family JBJKQO01; genus JBJKQO01. The sequence goes on along the minus strand of JBJKQO010000044.1, from coordinate 14,598 downwards.
GGCAACTAATGCAAGAAAACGTAAAGCGGAAGTAAACTGGAAAGTAGTTACGATTATCCTCATAATCACAACTTTTTTTATTACTTCGGTAGCATTAGCTCAGGTCAAGAACAAGGCAGACACGAAAACTAAGGAATCCCTCTGTCGGGCAAGCCTTGTCGCTAAAGAGAATACAAGGATTGATGCAGGTGTTAAAAACATCGAGGTTATCTCAGAAGCCTGTATCACTCAGGAGGTAAAAGTTCCTGTAGAAAAAAAAGCATTGACTAAAGATGCGTTTATGAAACAATTTTCAGAATATATCCCAAGATGCTGGAAAGAGACCACAGAAGGGGTTATAGGTGACCCATTAACTTCAACAAACTGGTTTTTTGATAAAGATAGTAACAGATGCTTTACTTGTTTCATAGTTGAGACAGGTAAGTTTGATTTTGGAGTTCAAGGAAATAAAATTTCTGCTGGAGAACTGGAGCATTTTTTGCAGACAACACCCTACATTATTGATACCAATATACCTGCTAGTGAAGCAAAAAATGCAAAAACCTCTTGTGAAAAGGGAGGAGGGACGTGCGTTGATAACAATGTTGATTCATGTAAAGGAGGATCACTTGTTGAACCCTCTTCAGGCCTTTCATGTGGCACTTCCAGTTCCAAAAGATGTTGCGTAAAAAGCAGTAAATACTGGGCATATATCCCTTATATCCAAAGCTATTCTGGAGAAGGAGTTTTCGAGATGTCAGTAAAAGAGATACTTCCTGAAAAAAGATATGCTATCACATTTATTGACTACCAAAACAGGCCAAACGCCATAAGATTATCCCTTTTGGACTCATCAGTGAATAATTGTGTGAGGTTAAGATGAAAATATCAATAAGACCAAAAACCGCAGGAGTCACTTACCAGATGGTGATATGGATTTTTACCCTTATAGTCTTAGCTTTTCTTTTGTTTTGGCTATTCCATAACAAGCTACAGATTGATGATAAAATAAATTACATTTTTAGATAGGCAAAATGAGATTATCAAAAAAAGGCATTTCACTTCCATTTAGCAAAACAATATGGCTATTTATCGTCATTATAGTGATATTCATACTTCTTGTAATCTTTGTCAGCCCCGCAAAAGGTTTTTTCCCTTTCCTTAAGAAACAAGCAGACAAATACGCTGATACCTATATTGCCGAAAACAAGCCATCGACATCAGTTAAGCAGGAGACTGCAGCTAATGGTGTTGAAGCAATATATAACTCCCTCTTATCGGCTTTAAGCTCTAACTATGAAGACAAAAACTGCCTGATAAAGTACCCTATCCCGGATCCTTCGTCTTTTAATGCGGATCAAACAACTTCAGCATATAATATTATCCTTAACCAGGCAGGAAAAGATATCAACATAAAGATTGTTGATGCGAACGGAAAAACAATAAAATATTCTTTGATTAAAGACCGGAATTTATGTGTCGTTGCTGGTAACGGCAACTCCCCATATACTTCCATTAATTTTGCCACAAGATTTTTTCCAGCAAGTAAGATCTATACAGATAAAAGTCTAATCAGTCAGGGTAATACTCCTTATATACTGAAAGGTGTTGATTCAATAACACTCTTCCCCAGAGCAATAAGCACAAACTGGTTTTTAATGATGTCTTTTGGTGTGACAATCCCTTCCCCCCAAGGTATGGGGATAGGATATTTTTATTATATTGATAAAGACTTCCCCCTTCTTTTTTTAGAGGAAGGAAATAATGTTTGCTTTATCCCATTTTCAGACAGTCCAGATCAGAGTGATAAATACAAGTGCAGTAACAAATATTCTTTGATGAAAGAGTGTTTTTCTGATCTTGCTGCTGGCCAACACCCCACGTCAGAGTTGAAGTATTGTGAAGGCACAGGGGGGGTCCTTAAGAAAAATATGTTATATGACTCATTGATAAGTACCTTAAGCAAAGATTATTCTGGAAGCGATTGCCTCTTAGAGTATGATAACCCTTCTGATAAAGATATAGGGAAGTTCAAGATTGTTTTAACGCAATCAGGTCAGGATATTGAAATAAGCGTTTATGAATATGCTTCTTTATTAGGAAAAAAGACGATTTCAGGCAAGAATCTTTGTGCTGTTGCAGGAGATGGAGAGAAGCCTTATTCCCCAGCAGTCTTTGGAAACAAGTTTGGATTTGAGAACCTTCAAGGTTATTGTAAATCTGGTTATGACATCCAGGATTCAGAGAGCTATGTTTGGAATAAGGACATAAAATCAATCACGTTTGAAAATGATTATTTTTATATAACCTACGGAAACAACAAAAACAGCCAGAAATATTACAGGAACGACCAGAACTTCATATTCTTATTTGACAATAAGAACATCTGTTTTTTTCCAGTCCTTTCAAGGGGTGAGTGGAGGTGTTGTGGTGATAAGCAAGAGTTTACACAGGATTGTTTCACAAAATTGAGGGCTGGAGGCTTTGATGATCAAGGAAAGAGCAAAACCTACCCAAAACTTACCCTTTGCGAGCCGCCATTTCTCAAGGCAGCCAGAGATCAGGTAATCTCTCATCAGGATCACGCCAAATCAATCTATGGATATCCTGAAATGTACTTATATCCCAAAAAATACTCTAACCCCAAATATGGGCCAAGTTCTGCGCTTGTTGCTGCCCTAATCACAGTCTCAGTATGTCCTGACACAACCGATGTATCCTCAATTTCATCTATCTCAACTTGCTGGACTAATGATAAGGTCTCAAATAGGGCTTGCGCTAATGGGAGGATAGGGGTTTCCCAGACATGTTATGATGAAGCTTTGAAAATTAACCAAAAGAACAGCAACCCATTACCAGTACTTGAAAAAGCGATTTGCCCAAACAATGCCCAAACATGCATCCTATCTGATATTAAAACACCTACCATAACCAAAGATTCACGTTTAGGGATCACAAAATCAATAGAAGTATCTGCATTACAATCATCTTATCTGATACAGAAATATCAGTCTAAAAGTTATGGCCTGCTCCCCCCAAAGAAGATGGGCACTATAGACTCTTATAAGTTTGCAATAGCTGCATATTTCATAGGAGAAGAGAGGCTTGATAAGTTATTAGACTACTATTTAAGCAAATCTAATGGGGATATCAGCACGTCTGGAACCTTTGAAAAGTTCACTAGTTTTTATCATGAAGGTGGGGGTAGTGAATCATACAAGAACATTGAAGGATACAATCTGAAAGCCAATGATGGGCAAAAACTCTCATTTGACGACTTTTTTTACATGGAAACATACGTAGAGAAAGTATTTACTGCTACTATATCATTATCACGTAAAGAAATGGACTATATCAATACTCCAAAATAACTTAATAAAAGGTGAGGAAAATGGTTCGAAAGATTAATAACAAAGCGATGGAGCTTAGCATGAACGCTATTGTCATTTTTATCATTTTGCTTGTTGCGCTCATAGTTTTTTTAGTGGTGTTCCCTAAACTCCTGTCAAAAGGAGCGACCACCACCTATGGTCACATCTCATGTTCAGGTGACTCGGATGGGGATGGGATCACTGATGTTTTTGACCAATGTTGCAATTCTCCTGCAGGTTCCCAGGTAGATGTTGTCGGATGTCTTAAAGGTGAGGCAAAAAAAGAGTGTGAGTGCAAAAAAAAGAAATAATCCTTAGAAATACAAATGAAAAAGCGTAAAATATCAATCAATTCGAAGAGAGGGATAGAAATCAGTCTAGAGACACTTCTGGGACTTATTTTCGTAGTGTTTATTATTGCAATATTTGGGGGTTGTACTTCCTCTTGCACCCGTCTTTTTCCTGATCAGGAAACCAAGTATTTCAATAGGTTTGCCAATCAGATTAAGGAATTAAGTTTGACTTCGAATGATTACAGTTCTCTGCTTGTCTACATGAAACCAGATCAGTTTATAGTGGGGTTCACTAAAGATTCTGCAGAGTTTAAAATATTGAAAGATGGAAAGAAGATTGTGACTGTTATAAGGCCAGTAGGAGAAGGATTTTGCTCAAAAACAGGCGCGAGCCCCTGTTTATGTTACTGCACAAAATATAAATCTGAATCAGGAAAGGTTTCCTGCACAAAAGCTACTTGTGATTCTTCATTTAAAAATGATTTTGTAAAGAAATATTATTATAAGTATGAGGGTCAGCTCACACAGGATAATTACATATTTGAAGGAGGTTTTTTGGTCTCACGTTCTGTTAATTTCATAACTTTGGAACACAACCAGAACAACAATAATCAGCATAGGGCTTTGTACATCAGATATACAAATGAAGGGATTTTAGTATCGGAGAAATTCTTCAGGTCAATAACTTGTGGAGGGGGGTTATGTACGCCTACAGGGTAAATGAATTTTACCAAGTACATTTGAAATGGAGAAAACATAACCTATCTAGGGATGATTAAAATAAGACAGAAAAAAGGGGAGATAACACTTGTAATTTTACTAATATTTGAGGTAGTAGTACCTATCCTTGTGGGATTCATCTTCTTTAATATGATTGCTGAGAGTAAAAACGGGGAGATAAGGCAAAAGGACTACTTATCTAAAGATATGTCGATGATTGTAGAGTCTATGTATATTGTTGAAGGAGATATGTCTTTTGTTTATTCTCCCACCACACTAAATAAATATACCTTTGTCTTTGAAAAGAATAATGTGACTGTAAGAAAAGATGCGGTGCAGTCACAGGGAAAGACATTAGATGCGGCATCAAGAAAAAGCACAATATCTGTCCCCGCAGGATTTTTTATCGAAAAAACTTTAGAAAACCCGGAACAGATTACTATCAGAAAAAGCGGAGGAAAACTATATATTGAATCCTATAAGTGCTCTCAGGTCCGTTCCGGAATCTGCTCTGGAGGTAAAAAAATCGATGAAAATTTTGGTTCAAGCTCATTTTTGTTTGATCCACCTGAATTATATTCAAACCTTTATTGTAGCAGTATCCTGCTTGATGCAGGTCATGGGTCCAGTCCCTCCAACATAGATACAGGATATGTCAATGGAGAAACAAAAGAGGAAGATATAACAGCAAGAATCGTAAATAACCTATTATTCCTTCAATCAGGATTCAAAGTAACCCGAGAAACAGGCCAAGGAAAACAACACTATATACCCATTGAACAGAGAAAATCAATAATAGACTCATCCTCTGTTAGCGCAGTTATCAGTATACATGTGGGAAAATATGATCCTGAATCAAACCCCATCACAGTCTACATTTCCCCCTCTTCAGGTTATGTTGCAGAATCAAAAAAACTTGCAGGTTTAATTATCTCAGAGCTTGATCAATATGAAGATTTTGATACTAAGGCAATCAAGATAGTCGATCCTTCATACTTTGTTGAGTACCCTTACTTAAGCTTGCTTAACACAAAAAAACCCGCAGTTATAGTTGAGATTGGAAACATAGATTACAAAAAAAAGGACGCCATTATAAAGAATACAGCAAATATAGGGAACTCAATCAATAATGCGATAAAGAATTATTGCAAGGGGCAATGAACCAAATAAAAACGAAAAAAGGATTGCTTCCTTTGAAGATGATGCTTTACATAGTGATGGGATTTTGTACAGCATTGATGCTTCTTGTTGTTGGAGCATTAATGTCTGCTGATAAAGATGTGAAGATACCCCCCGGTTCTGATATTTCCTTATCAGTATCAAAAGCGCTTAGTTCCAGATGTTTTGCTTTTCAAGATCCTATTGATGGCAGTACCTATATAAATTCAATAGATCTGAGCAAGTTTAACGATGCTCAAGCTAAAAAATGTTTCAATAATCTACATGGGGAATACTACAGCCTTGTTCTTTACTATAGAGAAGGATTATTTGATCAGAAGATCACTTCAGTCCAGACCCCGGTAGTCAATAAGAACTTAAAGCTTATTACTCTTGGTTCTGTCAAGGTTGATGTATATTCTAAAGGAAAGATTATAAATAAAGGGGAGTTGATCGTAATTGCGGGCGTTAAGGAGTAAGAACACAAAAATGAACCGGAAAGGATGGCTTCCAGACGACATATTGGACATGATAATCGGGATTATCACGATACCCTTGCTTATTTTCTTATTCTTGCTCCTTTTTAAGCCAGATGTACTTTCAGATAAACCCTCTGTTGATGTTAATATCAAAGCATTAGAATCCCAAAACATACTCCTGGGTTACCTTTCTAAAGAAAATGATACTTATGGAACTATGGCTGATCTGATAATTGATTCTTTTAGAGACGCCAAATTTGATAGACTCCAAAAAGCTACAGACGAGGCTATGCTCGAATTATGGCCTCAACCCTCGCAAGATTGGATAATCTACTTAGAATCTAAACCAAGAGGTATTCTGGTCACCTTGACGCAAGGAAACTCTCAAGTGGTCGACAAAAGATCTATCCCTGACGATCCTTCGTCTTGGGACATATCTTCAAGAGCATTATCTGCTTATCAGTCGGAATCATCAATCACAACCCAATTAGGGAGGATAGTGCTACCTTATTATCAAGGAAACACACAGGGCTCTATAACAGTTGAGATTTACACAAAACAAAAACCGATCAAACCATGGTATTATAGGGATTAGTATAATGAAACAAATAATTAATAATAAAAAAGGAACTGTCCTTATGTTGCTCATAATGTTTTTGGCTTTTACAGGCATAATTAGTTACCCTTTAATAACCTCGAAATTTCCTTTGCCTAATGAACCCATAAGCGAAAAATCTTTGAAAATAATCCAAACCTCAAACGTAGCAAAAAGCGGAACCTTGCTGATAGAATCCCATGCTAGACAATCTTACTATTGGAGCCTTTCTAAAGATGATATGCTGACTTCTTGCTTAGGATACAATAAGCTGAGCTTGTGGGACTCACCTGACAAGAGTTTTGATATTTGTTTCAATGAATATCAATTGAAACTTACTAATCTGACAAAAAATAAGATGAGGGCTGAGATTTCTGATACCCTCATTGATGGAATACCTCAGATCAACTTGATATTTCTTGATGACAAAATGATCGGTAGTGTTTCAGGAGCTTTAACAGTGGATTTGTGTACTCAAGAGATGGGGTTTATCCGTTTGGGAGATCCAATCCCAAAACAGTCTTCTGATGCTAGACTTACCGTGTCAGGTAGAATATCAAAGAAGGTCAATATTACTTACCGAAACACAATACTTGATGTTATCAATCATAAGCTTGAAACCAACCAAAAATTCAACAAAAAAAATATCAACCCCTCTCTCATTGCCGCTATTATTTCAGTAGTTTCTGAAGGTAATGACAAGATGATAACATCAGGGGGGTGTGTGGGACTTATGCAATTGTGTGTGAGCCCAGATAAGAAAGATGAGGATATAAAAAAACTAAAGGATCTAGGCATGACTAAGCTGACCTTGTGTTACATAGATTCTCAAACCTGTAAGAAGATATGTAGTGATGATAGTTCTGTGGATCAACGTTTTGATGTTGGTGACTCCATCAGATTTGGGGCGATTAAGCTTGGGACTTCAATCAATGAATTTGAGCCTCTTTATAAGGGGATAACTCCTGATGAAACCGAAAGGATGGCATTAGCCTCATTTAAAATTGATTCTGACGTCTTGAAGAAGGCCTTTTATTCTTCCAAAAACAAAGACTGGCCAAGTATCCTTGTTGAGTTGAAATCTTCAGGGGTTCCTGAATGGAAATTAAGAGAAACAGCGGATTTTGTTGAACTGGTTCTTGCTTATAAGAAACACTTTTCAGAAAATTTTCCAAATGATTATCCCAAATCATCTTATGCAGACCTATTTGAGACAAGAACAAAAGATATTTCATTACCCTCTTCTGGCAATCCCTTCTCGATTCCAATTGCATTCACCGCATCCCTCCCAGCTAACACCTATGCTGTCACCCCAGTCTTCAACATAGACCTTTCAAAGAAGCCTACTCCTCAAGGGATCAAACCATACCTGCTTGATATGGTCGTCCTTTGCGGAAGGATGGCTGACATGCAGTCTTGCCTGAACTCAAAGATCGATTCCATAAAGCAGGATTATAAGAAGAAAGGCACAGATGTGACGATCAATTGGGACTCTTCGACTTGTGAAGGCACATCATGCAAGTGCAAGGGAGCGGATCCTGACAAGGGGATATACACCTTTTGCGTCAAGTCAGGGATGATCGATTACAGTTTTGCACTGTACCTTAACATCCAGGCTTCGGACACCACACTAAATTATCTTAAGGCAGCATCACCTGACGATTATTCGAGGCTGAACAAGAACCTGCCAGCTTTTGTCTCTGCAGGCAGCGCTCCTGTGACCGCTCCTGTCATCAATTATGTTAGCGGAGCAGACCCACTACCTGATGCAAGCCTGGGCTCATCCCCCTCATCTGCTCCATCAACGACATCGCCCCAGACAACTCCAGTGCAGGCACCTGCAAAAGTGATATATGGCAAGTCAGCATTAGCAGAATATATATACACTAACTATGGATCTATCATAGATTCTGAAGTCAAGAAGTACAACAATCCTCTGCTGACATCATCTCTGATCGCAGGAATCATAGCGCAGGAATCCAAAGGCGACCCTTATGTTATATCCTGGTCAGGATGTGCAGGACTTATGCAGTTTTGCGCCCCAACAGCCAGATCAGCACTGTTTAATGGGATATTTACTAAGGTCACAACATGCGGATGCAATGGCAAGGTAAGAAGAGCAGGGCAGTACCCATGCAAATGCGGCACGAGCAATGATGACAGGTTCAACACGCAGCTTTCTATAGCTGCAGGAACAAAATACATGAACTATTTCCTAACTTCTTTCAGCAAGTATGATGACAGGATCAAGTTCTCGATCGCCGCATATAACGGCGGAGAAGGGACGATAAGGAAAGCGATAGCTGCAACAGGAAAGTCAAACCCCTCCTGGGATGAGGTCAAGGTCAAGATAACATGGAACGGCAGGCAGGATGACCCTAAAGTGAGGGAGATAGTCAATTATGTTGACTACGTCATCTACTACAAAGGGGCATATGAGGGGTATCTTAAGTCAAGATCTTCGTCTTAGTCATGATTTTAAGAGATAATTCATTTAGCATTTTCCGAAAATCCTTCAGAATTTATTAGCAAATCCTTATTAATACTTTTAAAACACAATAATTGATGAATATCATCTTTTCACATCATGCAAGGTCAAGAATCAAAACAAGGCAAATACCTGAACAAGAAGTGATAGAAACTATAAACTATCCGGAAATTATCATGAAAAAGCATGGAAAATACTATTTTCAAAAAGAGACAATCCGAGGGAAAATAGAGGCCTGTTGTGAAAAAACAGAAAAAAATATATACGTAATCACTGTATATTGGATATAAAATGGAAATAAGATATGACAAGGATGCGGATGCAATCTACATAGAATTACGTAAAGGCACCTTTGGCAAAAACAGGAAGATCGATGATTTCATGATACTAGACCTGGACAATGAAGGAAACATTTTAGGTATAGAACTACTTGACGTAAGCAAGAAGATACCTCCTGAATCTCTTTCTGAAGTATACATCAAGAATATGGCCGTGGTCGCTCAGTCATAACCTCACACCCAAAAAACATATAAATGAGGCTGTTTTCTCTTAGATCATGATACAGATACCTTTTGACGAGCTTGTGGAGAAGATCAAGGAGGCTTCAGGGCTTTCTGAAGACCAGATCCTTGTTAAGATAGATACCAAGCTGAAGCAGCTTTCAGGCCTTATCTCAAAGGACGGAGCAGCCCATATCGTCGCAAACGAGCTCGGCGTCAAGCTTCTTGACAACGCAAGCGGCAAGATCGACATAAAAAACATATTTCCTGGCATGAGAAACGTCGAGACAGTAGGGAAGGTCTCAAACGTCTATCCTGTCAGGTCTTTTGAGTCAAACGGAAGGAAAGGAAAAGTAGGTTCTTTCACGATAAATGACCCATCAGGAGCGATAAGGGTCGTGGTCTGGGGAGACCAGGCAGAAAAGGTCAACAACATCCAGATAAATGACATAATCAAGGTCAAAAGCGCATATGTGAGGCAGAACAACGACACCAAGGAGCTTCACATGAACGACAGGAGCGTGATGTCGATAAACCCGCCTGACCATGGGCTTGAGATGCCTGATTTTAAGGACTCGTACCAGCCGCAACAGCAGCAGCAAAAAGAGTCAAAGAGAAAGGACATAAAAGACCTGTCAAAAGATGACGGCAACGTTGAGATCCTCGGACACATAGTCCAGGTCTTTGAGCCAAGGTTCTATGAGGTATGCGCAGAATGCGGGAAAAGGCTCAAGCAAGTTGAGGGAGATTTTTCATGTGATACCCATGGCAAGACCTCTCCTGAATACGCATATTTCATGGGCATGACAGTCGATGACGGAACAGAGAACATAAGGGCTGTCGCTTTCAGGAACCAGGTAGACCAGCTTCTCGGCCTTTCAAAAGAAAAGGTTATGGGGTTTAAGGACAATCCTGACAGCTTCAGCAGGGTCAGGGATGACGCTCTTGGGAACATAGTCAAGCTTCGCGGAAGGGTTTCAGAGAACCAGTTCTTCAACAGGACAGAATTCGTGGTGCAGTCAGTCGACTCCAACCCTGATCCTGAAGAGGAGATAAAACGCCTTAACAGCGAAGTCGAGAAGATAGAATAAATCCTATAACTTTTGATTCTTAATTTGTTTAGCATCTTCGAAACGCTTTATTTTAGTCCATTTAGTCCTGTGTCCCCGGATGGGGCCACCCCCCACAACGGACTGGATCTATTACATGATAGCGTTTCGACCTTATGATGCTAAACAGATAAATATAGATCATCTCTCTTTTTTTGCTCTTGGCAGGAAGCTTTGCTTTGGCTCAGAGTTGATTATCACAGAATCATAGCTTTTTATCAGTTCAGGAAAAGAATCCTGTATGTTGCTCATGATATTGTAGTACTCGTCAAAGTTCTTTACTTCGATCTCTAGTTCAAGATCCCATGAGCCCCATGTGATGACATAATTTATCACGTTTGGGATCATGCGGCAGTATTCTATCAATGCATTTCTTTTCTTTTCTGTGCTGCTGTTAAGCTTAATAAAAGCCTTGCAGGTCTCATATCCTAGAAGTTTTGTGTTTAGGGCAAGCTTGTAGCCAAGAATCACTTTCTTTTTTTCCATCTGCCTTATCCTGTATGTCACGACAGTCGCTGATTGTTTTATTTCTTTGGCAATATCTGTTATCTTCATCCTTGAATTATTAGTTATCGACTTAAGGATATTATAATCGATGTCATCTATCTCTGTAGGGGCTAGCCCCTCTCCTACATCAATCTCTATAGGCATTTCTGAATCAGAAAAAAACCATCTTCTGTTATACTGCATTGTCTTTAAGGATATGGAGACTATCTTCTCTTGTATGATATTTGAGAACTTTTCCATCAGTTCTTCCTCTATCTTTCCGACCTCTTCAATGTCTTTAGCCAAGACAGCGATTATAAGATCATACCTGCCCTGGCAGTATGCGATCCAAAACATCATTTCATTGTTCATAAGGTGAACATGAAGCTTATCTTTTGTTGCCTTGTCCATGTTCTGAAGCTTGAAATAGAACTTGTAGGAGCGAAAGCCAAGCCTGAAATGAGCAGAGATTGTCTGGTAACGAAGGATTATCTTCTGTTTTTCCAGTCTTTTCATCCTATGAAATATTACTTCTTTGCTTAGCCTTACTTTCTTCGCAAGCTCTGAAAGCGTCTGCCTTGAGTTCTTGTCAAGCTCGAATAGGATTTTCTTGTCTTTTAGGTCTAGTGTTGGGAGCTCCATATTTTACAATAAACCACTATTTTCTTTATAAATTTTACTGATTTATTAAAAATATTGATAGAAATATTTAATTATTTTCTATTTTATAACTATTAAGTAATAACAAAGTAGGTGAACTATCATGAAACCAACAATAATCAGAGGATGGGACATTGCAAGAGAAGATTTCCAAAAAGCTCATAGGGAAGGTAGGCTGGTAAAGCTGTCATTAGACCTTACCAACCAGTGCAATCTCTCATGCAAGGGTTGCTTTACAAGAGAGGAACGATTGCGGATTGGCGCGCTGCACAGGGATGATTATAAGCAGATAATTGACCAGGCAAAAGCATTAGGTGTAAAAGCCATAGATTTTGTCGGTGCCGGAGAGCCGACGCTGGACCGAAACTTCATTAAAATATTGAAATATCTAAAAAAAGTTTCAATAATACCTGTAGTTTTTACAAACGGGATATCTCTTAATGAGGATTTAGTAGATCAGTTATACGGGAATAATGCAACTGTTGTTATCAAACTTTGGTCAATAGATAAGGAGAAACAGGACAGGTATACTTCAAACGGATACGCTGAAAAAAGAGATACGGCGTTAGCTTTACTGATAAAGAGAGGTTTTAATAAAGGGACAGAGATAGAATTAAATGGTATCAGGTACAAGACAACAAGGCTTGGTGCTGATATCCTTGTGAGGAGCTCGAATTATGATGAGATTCCGGATATATTTCGTTTCTGCAGGAATAATGAGATAATGCCTGAGATTAAGGGGTACATCCCTGTTTCTGGGATTTCCCATGAGGATGAGATTTCTGCGCAGGCTTATTTGGATATGCGTAAGGACTTGGCGATGATCGATGAGAAGGAATATGGCATAGTCATGCCGCCTACAACCTATCCTAGAGCATGTGATTGCACGCAGTCTATAGGTTGCCTGTACATAAACTTGTCTGGCAGGATCAAGGGATGTGTTGGCTCAAAGGATAGCTTGTGGCCTTTTAACATCAGAACCCATAGCCTAAGGTATGTGACAAAACACCGTGCAGAAAGGCCTGGTTTTGGCTGCGGCCCAAGGCTTGCTTACCAAAAGAAAAAAGGAGACTGCCCTAAAGTATTAATCAAGATATTTGGGAGATGAAAAAAATGAAAATAAAAAAAGTGGTTTTAGTCGACCCGGCAATACCAGATAAGATTGCTGGAGCAAAAGGGCCTGGATTTCGTGAGGAGATGGAACAGATAGGAATAAGGTATATTGCAGCATCATTAAAAAAAGCAGGATACCAAGTGTCAATAATCTCACAGGAAAACAAGACTATTGAACAAGTATATGCTCAAATAAGGGAAATGCGCCCTTCGGTTATAGGCTTTACTGTGTTTACAGGAGCCTATGAGAATGCAGAGCAAATCGCAAGGCTGGTAAAAGAAAACCTTAACATCCCGACAATTGCAGGTGGAGTCCACATATCTACAGATTACTATAACTTAAGCAGGTATTTTGACATTGGTGTTGTTGGTGAAGGAGAAGAGACGATCATCAGCATCTTGAAATGCCTTGAAGAGGAAAAGCCAATATCAACCGTTAAGGGGATTGCATACCACTCAGATGATGGCAGGGTGATATTTACAGGGCATAACGAGAGGATACTTCGGCTGGATAATATTACTTTTCCAGTGAGAGATGTAAACTCATTAATGAAACTGACAGGCCAGCTGCCAAGGCCGCATGATGCTAAAGGCTATGCCAGCCTGATCAGCTCAAGAGGCTGCCAGGGCAGATGCACTTTCTGCATAAATGAAAAGATGTGGAGAAGCTGCTACACATCAAGGTCTGTAAAAAATATTGTGGATGAGATTGAAGAACTAAACAAGAAAGGAATAAATTATTTCTGGTTCGGAGACGAGAATTTTACGCAGGACAAGCAGAGAGTCATTGCTTTCAGGGTTGAGATATTCAAAAGGCAAAAGGAAGGAAAGATCGGCAGGATCTACTGGGCTGTCATGGGCAGAGTAAATAACATGGATGATGAGATACTTAGGGCAATGAAAGAAAGCGGATGCGTCCAGGTAGGGTACGGCATTGAGACTGCTGACAAGAACATACTAAAGTCTTACAGGAAAGGAATATCATTGGATAACGCAAAAGAGGTTATCAGAAAGACAAATCATATGGGCATTACAACTGCTGCGTATTTCAAGATAGGGGCTATAAATGTGACTTATGACAGCCTTGAGACAACAAAAAACTTCATCCTTAATGAGCTGGAAGCGGTAAGGATAAGGATAGCTTTTGTATACCCGTTTCCAGGCACTAGATTAAGGGAAGAAGTCGATGAACAGGATAAGTGGATAAGTGAAAAGCACAAGGGATGGGAGTATGCAACCGCAGAATTGCCAGTTATCAAATGCGAAGTCTCTGAGGCTGATCTCATCAGATTCCAGTCAGAAACGACAGAAGAATATTACAAATCAGAGAGATATGACTCAATAATACAGAGCGTGATTAAGGGCGACCCTGAAATGAGAAAAACCCTTGAGGATTGGATGAAGATTATTGGACGATAAAAATGGCAGAAATAATAGCGCACCAGAAAGGAGTAGGAGTAACGCCTTCAGATGGAAGCATACTTAAGCATGTGTGGTTAGAAACTCCTGGTCTTTGCAATTTAGAGCGAGCGTAGCGAGCTAGGGTTTAAACCCCCGACCTTTAGGTCGTTATTTCTATAGAAAAATTTTTGTGCGCCAAAGCCGCAGGCATAGCCTGCGGATGTAACTGCGCACTAATTTGACCAT